>JAHEGU010000091.1 GCA_024644945.1 Gammaproteobacteria bacterium
TTGTGGCGGCACGTTCTGCAAACCGAGTTCATAAGTACCGACGATAATTTTTTTGACCTCGGAGGGCATTCTCTACTGGCGGTAGAATTGATATCAAAGGTTAATCAGGCCTTTGAGAAGACCCTGCCAGTAGTTACGTTATTCGAGTCACCAACGATAGAAGAACTGGCTGGGATCATAAACGCTGAAGAAGATCCGACAGTGCAGAAGTCCTTGTTTTGCGTTAGATCGGGTAGCGACAAGGAAACTCCATTTTATTTCGTACATGACGTGGACGGCGAGGCCATTTTGTATCATGGTTTAGCCAACAGCATCAGTCCAGACCGCCCAGTATATGTCTTACGCCCATACGGTACAGCGGAATGTCCGATTTTACATTCGCGGATCAAGGATATGGCCGCTCACTACATAGACGAAATCAAGCAAATCCAGCCAAACGGACCTTATCATGTCGGTGGATTATGCGCTGGCGGCGTAATTGCGTTCGAGATGGCATGCCAGCTCCAAGATAGCGGAGATGACGTGCCAATGGTAGCAATCCTAGATGCCTTAGAAATAACTACCAAGCCGTCTAGAAGTATTTGGGATCGTCGGTTTGGCAGTGTTTCGACTGTTATACATGAAAAAGGTCTACGAAAAGTTTTACTGGATAAGAACACTGTTCCCACATTATTAGGGAAAATAAAAAATGCCCTGATTTATGAAATCTCCACACGGAGTAAAAATATATACGACTTAGTTAGAGTCAATTATTACAAGCGTTATATAGACGCGGAACGTGCTCTGCCTCAAATTCTAAAATCCATACCTGTTGCTACGGTCTATAGAATTGCACGAAAGAAGTATTTTCCGGGAATTTATCAAGGACAGCTGGTTTTGTTTCGAGCAACAGAGGCTACTAAAGATGAAAATGTACCTTTTGATGATACGCCGGTGAGAGAAATTACTAGCGATCCAACTTTCGGGTGGAACAAGAGAGCTACGCGAGGTGTTCACCTAGAGGATATCCCAGGCGGTCATTCCACAATGCTGCACAAACCAAACGTAACGGTGTTAGGTAAGAAGATAGAGGAGTTACTGCAAAACACTGAATGAACTGCAGTTTAGCTCTCATAAACGTTGCTACCTGGCGGACGTGGCCGAACTTTGGACCAGAGCGTTTTAAAGCCGGAAACAAAGACGCTATTTCTAGTAAAGTCCCACAGCATAAAAGGTGGGTCAATTACTTCCTTTTGCTGAATGATTCTGCGAATCTTCCAAAGAATAATTCCGCAAATCCAGAGTAAATCAGCACAAGCGGCGTAAAACCATCCATGGTTCTTCACAAAATACCTTTGCCTGGATTCAAACCAATAGTCCGGCAGCCTGTTAAGTCTATTTTTCTTTCCGGTTACCCCAGTACTTGAACCTGAGAAATGTAAGACCTGACTTTTGGGCACATACCAGCAGGCCCAGCCGTTTTGATTGGCTTGCAGACAAAAATCCGTCTCTTCATAGTACAGAAAATATTCCTCGTCCATTAAGCCGACAGCTTCGAATACTTCACGACGAATCATCAGGCTTACTCCTGGAACCCAGTCGGATACGCAGGGTTCGTCACCATTTCTCTGGACCTTGGTCCATGGAGACACGAGCTTGGAGACAATGCCAAGGCGCAGAGCATTGTCGAATTCACTTAATATATTAGGGAACTTATTCGCGCATTTAAACAGTGTGCCATCCGGCCCCTCAATCGCACCTCCCGCCAATCCCACAGTTGGGTTTTGTTCTAAAAAATCCACCAGCACACGAACTGCGCCAGGCCTTATCTGTGTATCCGGGTTTAACAGGTGGAATAAATCAGGAGGAGTGGCCTGCTTGAGGGCCTCTCGTATTGCAAGGTTGTTTCCGTAAGAGTAGCCGCCATTGTGATCGGAAGGTAGAACAGATGCCCAGTCACCCCAAGCGTTCTCTTCGATCGCGTCTCTAATCCGCTCAACCGATTGATCGTTCGAGGCGTTGTCAACCACTACAACTGTTGTTTTCGGTAACTGTTCTAACTCTGGCTCTAAAGCGCTCAGACTGTTTACGACCAGTTCCGCAACCTTATAATTGACGATGACGATTAAGACTTTCATACTTTTTGATTGTAATTATTTACTACTATTGCTGAATTCTCAGACGCGAGTTCTAATCTGATTTTACAGGTTTATCCGAAAATGGTTGAACTGAATTGTTCGAGCATATTTTCATGTGCCTGGGATTCTATTCTTAGGATGTGCAATTTAGATAATGTAACTAGATAAAAATAGACAAGCCGTCCTAGGACGGCTCTGGATTGGCGCACGGTGAAGTAGGCGGCTACACTATTAACTGTTTAAATAATTGATATTAAATTATTAAATAGGTAAATAAATAATTATTTCGTGAATCCCGCGCTAGTTGTACCAACTGAATGTGGTTGCGATTTGCGTCTGAACCGGGTCCTGATTCAGGATCACCTATTTCTAGAAAACTCTGGCTTCTTGAGCTTGCAGCCGATACAGGGAGCAGGTCGGGTGCTGTGGTTTTCGACAACCCATAGCCCGATAATGGATCAGATAATCAGAAAAAAATTACTCTTAGTTGCATAGAACAAAGTCTTGAAAACTGTAATTTCAAAAATATTTTAAACCAGTTCGTTAGAAGATTTATTGAAATCAAATCAGCATATTAATATACGTACAACACACTTCGTCGGCACCGAGTTATACATTTTGATTCGGAGACTTTAATACAGAGTATACAATTTTACGAAGAGTTTGGATTAGTAAGAGATTCCAAACGAATTAATTTATCTGGCATTGATAAAATCCGAAGCGGTGTGCAGGAAAAATTAAGACCCGCTGAAAAGAGAGTAAATTTAATTGTAGCAGCTAACTCATTAATAGTTAGAGCTGAAAGATTTTTTCAAAAGCGTTATAGGAATGATTTAGATATGTTGTTCGTTTAAACAGTTTGACAACTTAATACGAATTCGAGTATTTTGATCTCGTCGAGTTAAGTGTTAAAGATTTCGGAGGATGAAATAGCATTTAGGTTGAAGTTGTAAAACGATGCGTCAAGATCGAGAGAGCAATTAACTCGATGGCTATAAAAAACAATAAAAATAGGTGGTGTTTATGCGTTTGGAGGAAAAGATTTTCGCCGGACTTCTCGTCTGGATTGTCTGCACAGTATATTCAAACTCTTTATTTGCAAACCCTCCTTCAACTACACACTATATCCTTGATCCTGAAACACAGAATCACCCTCTGACGGTATACAGCCTCTCAAATAGCAATATCGTTCGGGCTGGATCAATAACACTTCTTTTAGAGCGAAATGAGTTTGGCACAATTCCTGCTGGTGCTGATCTGGCGCCCGGTACAAAAGTAGAAGGACTTGGTCCGTTTGTACTTGGTTCAGAGGGTCAAACCGTTGATGCCCCGTCTCCTTCAACTTTTCTTGGTACGCAGTTTATCGTCCCTCACATCAGAAACACACACAAAATCTACCTTAGCAGCCTATCCAACAATGCCTCGGTAACGGTAGAAACGGGTGGGGTGGTGAATAACCTGTCACTTTCCCAAGGTAATGTTTTTGAGTACAGCCTCGGCTCTGATAATACGGTATCAACTATCATTGAATCGGATACTCCTATTCTGATTACGCATGTTGCTGAAAACGGCAGTTCGCGTCTAGACGCTTTTCCCGTGCCGCCAACATCTCGAGAGATTTGGGGCGTTCGTTCAAAAAATACTTTGATTGGTGCCGCTAACGACAATACCACGTTAACTGTTTACACGAGTGGCGGTAATACTCAGGTGCTCTCGCTTGATAGAGGTGATCGCCAGTTAATATCCGTGGGCAGCAACGCTGCGGAAGGTGCTGGCAATGGCATTCATATTGTCGCGGACAACCCCATATCAGCAGTGCAGTATGCCGACAGTGACGGCAGCGAGGCAACGAGTTTTTTGCCGACAAATTATCTATCGAATCATTTCGGGATTCCCGTTGGGGCGCAATATATTGCGGTGACATGCCCTCACGAAAATACATCAGTCACCTTGTATGATGGTGCCAATCCTCCTGAAACTCAGCTATGTAATGGTGTGCCCGCAAACTTTCCGGGAAAGGCATACTTTGGCTCGACTGCCGACGGGACGAATGTGGCGCAGGGTGCATATATTCGAAGTTCTAAACCTGTGTTTACGTATATCGAGGTCGCAGCAGGTAACGAAGAAAAGCAACTCTTGGGAAACAAACACAGTTATAGGGTGCTGAGCCCGTGGACTGGGGTTTCGGCACTCTCGATTGTCAGCCTCGACGATAACAATACAGTTGACGCTGGTGCCACATCGATCGTATTGAATAAAAATGAGTTGGGCGTAATTCCCGCTGGAACCGATCTAGCTCCGGGTCGAGAGCTTCGAGGTACTGGTGCCTTTGATGTCGGTTCGGTAGGGGATGGGACAGATCTGCCCGTGCCCAGCTTGTTTCTGGGATCACAGTTTGCGATTCCACATCTCCGGGGTCATCACATTTACGATCTATTCAGCCCCGTTGGTGACGCGGTTGTTGAAATCACATTAGGTGCAAGTACTCAAACAGTAAATTTGGTTGAGGGGCAGGTCACTTCGTTTGTCGCGGGAAACGATAACTCAATAACTGGCTTGGTCAAATCCAGTCATTTGATCTACGTCCATCATCGCGCTACTTCTGCGCTGGGAGCCGGGGTTCGTTATGATGCGTATCCAGTTCCACCTGCCGATAATGAACAATGGGGCGTGAGATCGAGCAGTCTCTATGTTGCTGCTACGGAGAATGGAACTACAGCTACCGCATTTAGCGACACTGGCGAGGTGCAAGTGTTTAACCTCCAGGCTGGCGAGCGTGCTGAAATCACAATTGGATTCAACATAGATCAAGGGAATGGCAGCGCGATATACGTACAGTCCGATAAGCCTGTTAACGCGATAGTCTATGGGGATGGTGATGGATCAGAGACGACTGCAGCGTGGCCTTCTGCGTTTTTAGCGGTTAATTATGGAATTCCCATCGATTCCCAGTATGTTTCGATCGTATGTCCTGATCAAAACACCGAAGTGACCTTAACGGATGGTGCCAATCCTCCTGAAATTCAAAATTGTGATGGGACGGGACAATTTCCGGGGAAGGCGTTTTTTGGTTCTGATCAGAACGGTGTGCACGTTTCAGCCGGCGCTTCCATTCAGAGCAGTCAGCCGATTTTTCTTTACTATGAAAGCAGCGTTACGAATGATGAAAAGAATCTGCTCGGCACGCGCGATGCGAATCCTAATCCGGTCACGGCGAAGTTTGCGGCAACTCCCGAATCAGGCAATGCACCGCTTGACGTTTTCTTCGATGGATCAGCTTCAAGCGGTGTTAATACGATCTCGAGCTATACCTGGGATTTTGGCGACGGTGACACCGATACCGGCGCTACCGTGTCGCATAGTTACACACAACCAGGCTCCTACCTTGTTTCTCTAATCGCTGAAGACAGCGGAGGCGCAACAGACCAAACGACCTTTCAGCTCACAGTTAATCCGCCTGTGCCAGGACAAGTGCTTATGAGCAGCGGATCGGTACATGCAGTTACTGACAGCTGGCAAACCGTAATGCTTTCAGACACTTATACATCAATGGTTGTGGTTGCGACGGTAGTATTACCTGATCAAACTTCGGTGCCGGCGGTCGCTCGTATTCGTGATGCGACTGGTAATCAATTTGATATCAAGTTAGAGAATCCCTCAGGCTTGCCTGTCAGTGGCTATAGTGTTCACTATGTCGTCGCGGAAGAAGGGCTGTATAACGAAATGGAACATGGGATTAACATGGAGGTTGTGAAGCTCAATTCGACGATCACTGCAAGCAAGGGCAGTTGGCTGCGGCAAGTTAGTAGTTTCTACAATACTTACACCAACCCAGTTGTGATTGGGCAGGTGATGTCCGCAAACGATCCAAACTGGTCTGTTTTCTGGGCATCGTCAGACACCAGCCGGACGAATATACCCAACGGCGTAAGTTTGGCATCCGGAAAACATGTAGGCGAAGATGTTATTTCAAATCGCAATGATGAACTTTTCGGCTACATCGTTTTGGAAGCTGGAGCTTATACCATTGGCGGAACGAGTTTGTTGGCAGGGGTCGGCGCTGACAATGTCAGCGGGGTTGGAAATAGTGCAACAGGCTATAGTTATGCCATTTCTAATATTGCGAATCCAGAAATCGTAATTTTGAGTTCTGCGGCAATGGACGGTGGAGATGGGGGCTGGCCTGTCTTATTTGGCGCGGATCCGGTCTCGGATTCCGCTATCCAGCTGGCGATAGATGAAGACCAGATCCGAGATACTGAACGCAACCACACCTCTGAGCAAGTCGCGTATCTGGCAATTTCCGCGCAATCAAATGCCGCGCCTACCGCATCTTTTACAGTCAACTCAACAAGTGGTGAGGCACCGCTGACGCTTAATGCAGATGCCACTGGATCCAGCGATAGTGACGGCACAATTACAAACTACGATTGGGACTTTGGAGACGGTAATACTGCCACCGGAGTGTCAACGAGCCATCAATATACCGGTGCAGGTAGTTATACCCTTACGCTGACAGCTACCGATGACGATGGTGCGAGCGATCAGGCTACGTTACCGATCACGGTTACCTTGCCGAACCAGGCCCCAACGGTTTCCTTCACGGCTAATCCAACAAGTGGTGAAACTCCCTTATTAGTTCAGGTCGATGGCAATGGATCAATAGATCCGGATGGAACGATTGAAACATACGAATGGAATTTTGGGGATGGTTTTACTGGATCTGGCATAACCACGAGCCATGAATATGTAAATCCTGGGGTTTTTACTTTGACCCTGGTTATTACGGATAATGCAGGAGGCACGGCACAACTGTCGACCACTATTGCGGTAAATGATTCCGAACCTCCCGATACCTTTCCACCTTCCATTTCTACACTATCGGGCGCAAGTACGAAAAATCCGTTTGTCGTAGAAGGGGTTGCAAGTTCTAATACCCTCGTTCGAATCTATTCAAATGGCCAATCAGCAGGCAGCGTGTTATCAACCTCCGATGGTTTATTTAGTCTTGAAATACCGCTCAACCATGGGATAAACGAAATGTATGCGGTATCACTGATAGACGGAGATGAGACAGACCCATCTAATG
>JAHEGU010000015.1 GCA_024644945.1 Gammaproteobacteria bacterium
TTTTATCAATCTCCATCTAAAATAGGTCAGTCCTATATTTCAGTGAAATACAATTCAGCCCACCATGACTAAACCGCAGGTTGCGTTCGAAGGCGCGTTAACCAAGAGCTTTCGCCGAAAGCCCGACAATACTCCGGACAACAACGATCGGATTGAAATCGGACCCAGTCAGAAAGCATTCGAGCTATGGGCCGAGTTGGGGCTGGAAGCACCGGACGTGCCTGCCCTTCGCGAATACCGGCTGGCGCGGGTGCGCCAGCAACTTCGCGAGCGCGACTACGCTGGCATTCTGCTGACCGATCCACTTAATCTGCGCTACGCCACTGACAGCACCAACATGCAATTGTGGATCACACACAACCAGGCCAGGGCCTGCTTTATTGCCACCGATGGGCCGGTGGTAATGTTTGACTTTCACGGTTGTGGACACTTGAACGCACATCTGCCGCTGATCGACGAAGTCAGGAGCATGACACCGTTTTTCTATTTTATCGGTGGCAGCCGGTGCGAAGAATTTGCCGCCAAATTCGCCGACGAAGTGGATGACCTGGTTCGCCGACATGGAGCGGGAAATCGACGACTTGCAGTGGATAAGATTGAAATCCACGGTGTGCGTGCATTTGATCGGCTCAATCTGGAAATCATGGACGGCATGGGGCTGATGGAAACTGCCCGCGAAATCAAGAACGAGAACGAGATGCGGGCAATGCGATGCGCGGTCGCATGCTGTGATATAGCCATGCGCGAAATGGAGGACGCCATCACTCCAGAAATCAGTGAGCTTGAACTGTGGTCTCATTTTCATCGGGGTAATATCCGTTATGGCGGCGACTGGCTTGAGACTCGATTATTATCGACCGGGCCGAGAACCAATCCCTGGATGGCCGAGTGCGGCCCACGCATCATTCAAAATGGTGACATCGTAGGTCTGGATACGGACCTGGTGGGAGTGTATGGCTACTGCGTCGATATTTCCCGTACCTGGCTGGCGGGAGACCGCAGACCCACCCGCGAGCAGAAACAGTTATATCAACTGGCGCACGAACATATCATGCAGAACATGGACGTATTAAAGCCGGGCCTGACATTCAAGGAACTCACTTTCGGCGGGCACAGGTTGCCGGAAAAATACCGGGCTCAACGATATGGTGTTAAGTACCACGGCGTCGGTTTGTGCGATGAATATCCGGCGATCATGTACCCGGAAGACTGGGAAAGCGGTGGCTATGATGGCGTTTTGCAGCCCGGCATGACGCTCACTGCGGAAGTCTATCTAGGCGAAGTTGGTGGCAAGGAAGGCGTTAAACTGGAAGACCAGGTACTGATCACCGAGACCGGTTATGAGCTATTGACTCATTATCCGTTTGACAACAGACTCATGAGCTGACGAAAATCGAAGTCGGCTCCATCGGATTCAGGTCACGACGACTGAACCAGAAACAGATTGTTGAGGTGAATTCTGCCCCCGTCGGAATACAAAGTAGCCCCGCGTTGCCGAACTCCTAACAGTCGCCAGGGAAAGCACGCATCAAGAGAATTAAAGATCATCTCTTAGAGTCGATTGCGTCAACTGGCAGTCATGGAAGGCGAGAGATGAGGCCGCTAACACTTGCCCCACTTCCCACAGTCAAAGTATATTGATGCTTACTCCCCGATCGATGCAGTAACCCAGCAACAGTGGGGCTATGGCAGTAAACAACACCATCAATTCCGTAGACAACGACTTGATCGTACCTAGATGCATGCCGCCGTAAATCTCTGCCCAGAATGGGCCATAAAGCAGCGAAGTGCGGTCGCTGATTTATTCTGAAAGTAACAAGGGGTGAAGAAGTGTCGGCTTAGACTATCGTAAGCCCGGCAGGTATACGGATGGTGGCACGACCTTATTGGCAGACCTGACATATTGAAGCGGAATGGCGCCTGGAATTCTTACGCAGCAATCTTAGTAATCTGACCGTAATGATCCTGCGAAGGACCGCAGTGATTATTTCTGAGACTTTTAAGCGGATTAATTAAAACAGCCGCTGCTGCTCCGTTGTCGACCTTCGGCTCGAAAAAGCAGAAGGCATCTTAGCGCCTTAAATGGACAGTCATCGATTTTTAGAATTGTTGAAACATATCTAAAGTTGCCATTCGCATTCCGATATGTTCCCAAAATGGAACTCTCATTGCTGAGGATTCGCATTTGGTTCAGAGAATCAGTTAGGTCCTTCAGTTAAATTCTCGAACTCGCCAAACTCCGCCTGAAAATCTGGGTGCCAACGGGACAGGGCAGGACGATCTAGAATAACGTCCTGCGTAGACCATTCTAACCTATGTCCATCTCGCTCAGGGGCTACCTCATTATCTGGACATAGCACATAAAAATCTCTCGCAGCCATTCTTTCAAGAAAGTAGTCAACGGTTTGTTCGATGGACCATGCAGCCGCTGGCTTCTCGGGCATATAGGAGGCAATCATATTGGTGCAGATAAAACCCGGAACGAACAAGTGAGCCGAAATTGGTCCGCTGCCTGATAGACCCTGTCCTGATCGTAGAAAGATTCCTGGATCACACACACCTGCGCGAGTTACTTGTGTGCGTGCACAGGAGAGCAGGCACCGGGATCAACCTTCAACAACCAGGTTCTGAGACTTCGCTCCTGATCATCAAACAGTGGTTTGATTCAGAAACCCTCACTACCACTTTCCTGCCAGAGCATATCCTCATGGTTAACGAAACAGAAGTCTCCTTTAGAGAAGCTCATGCTATCAGGATTTGACTGGTTCAAGAATATTTCAGTCGTCAGGCTCTGGAACGCTCTGAAGCTGGGTCCCAAACTGGGTCCGTTATCACGGTTACCGATCTTTTCTGGCCGAGCAGTTCCACCTCAAACTTTTTCCCGTCTTGCGCATAAGAAGTTTCTACATAGCCAAATCCCAGACTCTTCTTAGTGTAGTGTCCATAGCCACCGGAAGTGGTAATGCCAATCACCTGTTCTCCGTCCAACAACGGTTCTCCACCGACAATATCGTTATCCCCCGCCTCGACTTCAAGATACACGATCTTGATCTTCGGTCCTTCAGTCCGCACCTTAAGCGTCCCCTGTCGGCCAATAAAAGATTCTTTCGACTTGTTGAAAAATCGCTCCACCCCGGCTTCGACTGGGGTAATCTCATTGGTCAGCTCCGCACCCCAACCCTTATAGGCTTTTTCCATGCGAAGCGAGTTTACGGCATAGGTACCAAAATTGGCGATACCAAACTCCTCCCCAGCCTGCCAAACCGAATCGTATAGCGACAACATCTGATCCATCGGGCAATGCAGCTCCCAGCCAAGTTCGCCCACATAGTTCACCCTCAATGCCCGCACGGAGATACCTGCTACCGTGATCTCTTGACCCGTCAGCCAGCGAAAGTTATCGTTGGACAGATCAGCATCCGTCACTTTACAGAGCACGTCTCGCGCGCGCGGCCCTGCAACAACCAGCACCCCCCAATCATTTGTGATGTTTTGTATTGAAACGTCTTCCCCATCCTCGATACCCTGGGTCAATATGGCTAAATCACGCTCTTCGCAGTTAGCACCTGACAGAACGTAGTAGTGATTTTCTGCGAGCCGCGTAATGGTTGACTCACCATTTAAACGACCTTCAGGCGACAAATAATGGGTCAGGGTAATGCCTCCCACGCGGCCAGGCATTTTGTTGGCACTGATTCGATTCAGCAGTTTTTCCGCATCGGCACCGACTACATCATACTTAGCAAAACTCGAGAGATCTAAAATCCCTACGCGCTCGCGCACAGCACAGCACTCCTCAGCAACCGCCTCGAAAGCATTGTTATGCCGGAAACCGATTTCCTCTTCGCGACCATCCAGTGAAAACCATTTTGGGCGCTCCCAGCCATTGGCTTCTGTAAAAACACAGCCCTGATCTGAAAGACGATCATACAGTGGTGTAGTGCGCAATTTGCGCCCCGCTGCACGCTCCTCCCCAGGCAGATGCAGCTTGTACATGTGTTCATAATCTTCGTGTGATTTTGCTTTAGTGTATTGGCCTGGCGCAAAATCGCTGAAACGTCGAGGATCCACTCCGGCCATATTAATTTCGGCGTCGCCATAAATCATCCATTGGGACAGGTATTTGCCTGCTCCCGCTCCCGCGGCAATTCCTATGGAAGCACCGTTGCAGTGCCAGAAATTTTTAAGCCCTGCGGCGGGCCCGAGAAACGGATTACTGTCCGGCGTGTGCGGAATGGCGCCGCATACAACGCGCTTTATCCCCAGATCACCCCACATCGGCACCCTTTCCATGACGCGCTCAATATAAGGCATGATGTTATCGAAGTCGGGATCAAACAATTCGTTCTCAGAATCCCATTCCGGCCACCCGTCGCGGTGGGTCCAGCACTCCTCGGAATTCGCCATCTCATAGATGCCGATCAACGCTGACTTTTGCTCCTGTCGATAATAGGAAGATGGATATGGATCGCGGATTACTGGCATTTCTTCGTCGGTTTCAACAAAAGTCTGCACTGTGTCCGTAACGATATAAGTATGCTTCATGTTGATCATGGGAATATCCGTTCCTACCATCTGCGAGACCTGTCGCGCGTAACAGCCTGCCGCGTTGACCACGTGTTCGGCAATGACATTCCCCTGCTCGGTGACCACCTCCCAGTCGCCTGATACCCGTGGCTTGATATCGAGCACG
Organism: Gammaproteobacteria bacterium; assembly: GCA_024644945.1. Classification (GTDB taxonomy): domain Bacteria; phylum Pseudomonadota; class Gammaproteobacteria; order Arenicellales; family Poriferihabitantaceae; genus VYFG01. The sequence continues at coordinate 4,694 of JAHEGU010000015.1, forward strand.
CGATTGTGGGTCGCGATACTGGCACCGAACTGTCGTGCGCCCTTGGCCATAGCATTGCAAACACCTGCCGGATCCACATGTCCGTCGTTCAGGGTCCACGCGCCCGCCAATACGCCATCGATATTGGCATAAGGCACCAGCTCTTTGATCTTGGCTGGATCGATGATCTCACATTCAAATCCGATTAGTTTGCCTACACTTACAACACGCTCGAACCACTCCACCTCGGCTGGCTTGAGCGCAAATCTGACACCCCCACAACCGTGCCAACTGACATACTGACCCGTCATTTGTTCCAGTTTGGGATAAAGATTGACGCCATAATCGTGAATCTTTGCCATATTGTAGTCAGCGATAAAGCTCGGGCATTGGCCGGCCGCATGCCAGGTGGAGCCAGACGTTAATTCACCTTTTTCGATCAGCAAACAGTCTGTCCAGCCTTCTTCAGCAAGGTGATAGAGCAGGCTGGCGCCCATGATTCCACCGCCAACAATGACAACTCTTGCTTGACTTGGGAGTTTTGATTCGGTCATATTTTATATCTATATATTAATTAGTTACACGCATTTTTTGATGCGGAATAAGAATATTGAATCGGTCTCTGATTCGCTGATCCATCTCCTCTGAAACATGCGCAGGGAAGTAGGTTTCCAGTATTTCCATGGTTTTCTGCCGCGACCTCACTTCGATTTTATTCGCGCCCAATTCCATCCACTCGGCAGGTGTCAGCCGATCACCCAGATCAGGATAAACATAGTCTCTTTGCATTCTGGAAAGGGTCGCATCATGACCTAGAAAATGCTCTGGCCCATTCAGGCACACGTCAGTGATGGTCTCCAACGCAAGGTTTTCGGCGTCCGTCTCAATTCCACGGATACTTCGATTAATCGCGCCAAGCATATCATTGTCAATGGTGCAGCCTTCGAAACTGAAACCCAGCAAACTCGCCTGCATACCGGCAGACTCATATATCAAATTAGCACCAGAGTGTCCGGCCAAGGACAGGGTATATCCCTTTTCATAACCGGACTGCGCATCGGGTACTTTTGAATCTGCCATTCCCGCAGCAATCCCCGTAGGCAAATTGTAAAATCTACCCATCTGACCGCAGGCTGCCATAAGCACCGCTTGTTCTCCACTGCCGCCACTCATAGCACCTGTCCGCAGATCGGACACAAATGGCCACGGACCCGCGATACACGGATGCCCTGGTACAATCGCATTAGCGTAAACCAATGCCCCCAGAACCTCGGCCCACTCCTGCACCACCGCTCCGGCCAGGGATGCCGGGCTGGTGGCCCCGGCCTGACCGGCAGCAAGCAACAACACCGGCATACCGCCTTTGATACATACCTCCATGACTTTGCATGCATCTTCCGCAAATCGCATTGGCGGCACAACGAAACAACAAGAGACACTGGCAAACGGTCGTTCACGCCACTTCGCTTCACCACCGGCAATTTCATACAGCAGATTTAGGCCTTCTTGTGCATGTTCCGGATCTACATAACTGACACCACAATGCTTAGCAGTACCCATGACCGATGCATAAGTTGTGTTGAGATCCATGGCCCTTGGATCCTCAATATCTCTCGCCACCATACAACGCTGAAAGAAGTGAATATGCTCAAGCTTATCGACCAGTCTCGCGGCATCGTATAAATCCAAAACTGTCGACTCACGGTACATTCCTTTTCCTGGATAGGCCTCATGGGTCTTCCACTCGTCAACCACATGTACCGCTGCACCCGCAGTGCCGAAATGCACTTTATTATTACTGAGGTGCATATCGTGAACCGGGTCCTGCGCGTATAACGTGATGTCTCTCGCGGCATTGGCGATAGTATCTTCAACCAGGCTACGTGGAAACTTTAACCGTCCGTCCTCAAACACACCGCCCGCCTGGGTGACGTACTCGATACAACTGGGTATCGATCTGGAAAATCCGACGTTTTCAAGCAGATCGAGAATTGTCTCTTGAATGCGCGCGATATCTCCTTCTGAAAGCGGGAGGTATCGTCCGCCCTCCATCCCTGGGCGCACGGGCTTATTTTCTTCCGTCAGTGGGGCAGCCCGTAACGCTTTACGCGCTACCCTGCCCCCGGCTCTTCGACTTGCCATATGTTAGGTTGCCATAGTTAGAGGGTGTAGTTCCGGCAAGTATTAAGAAATTAGGCTTATCAAGTCTCAGCATTTACGACTGCAAATGATTGTTTCGCGCCTTCGTTCGGTTTTTAAAAGCAGATATTAAACAATCAGGTTTTTCTGCTATCTCTGGGCGTAACCCCGAAGCTCGAGTAGTAGCGACTGCTGAAATGGCCGGCGGATTTGAAGCCACACGCTACCGCCACATCGATAATTTTCATCGAGCTTTTCTCTAACATGCGACGGGCTGTTTCCAGTCGAAGGGTTAAATAGTATCTTGCCGGCGTAGTATTTAGATAACGACGAAACAGCCGTTCAAGCTGCCGTTTCGAAATTCCGACCAGATCTGCGAGCTCTGCTGGTGTAAGTGGCTGCTCAATATTTGCCTCGATCAATTCAATACATTCGATTAGATCAGGATGGGTAACACCAGTACGTGATTTGATGTCCATTCGCTGAGGCTCCCCTGCATTGCGAATGTGCGGATGAATCATACTGTCGGCTACCGATGCCGCCAGTTCATGTCCATGATGCTGCTCGATAACATAGAGCATCATATCCATAGAGGCCGCACCTCCGGAACAGGTCAATCGACGCTGATCGACCTCATAGACATCGGAAGTAACCTTATACTCAGGCCAGGCCTCCTTAAAATCCCCCATGTTTTCCCAATGAGTGGTGCACTGCAGCCCCTCAAGTAATCCCGCTTGTGCCAGCAGGTGACAGCCAGTTTCCAGTCCGGCAATCACTGTGTCAGTTTCACCAACATCGTGCAACCACTTTATAACTGATTCATTTGCGAAATTTTCCGGATGAAAAGGACCCGACACCACCAGCATCGCAAACTCCTGGGCATCGGCTATCGACATATCTGCTGTCTGGATCATGCCACTAGAGGAAGTCACCTGCTGACCGTCATCACTGATTATTCGCCATTGATAAAGCGGTTTTTTAGAAAGACGGTTTGCAATCCGCAAGGGCTCAAGCGCAGAGATAAATGGCAGCATGTTGAACGAATCAACCAGGTAAAACCCAATAGTGCGGTCAGCCCCCACATGGACTCGACCATATTCAATTTGATTCATGGTAACGCTAAACACGACGGCTGCAAATTACGATGCTATTATCATGACGAATCGCAGTAATAACAAGATCGGGGCTTCACAATTTACATACACCACAGGCACATAAAATGTTGAATATCGCAGTGATAGGAACCGGGAACATGGGTGCGCCAATGTCTATCAATCTGGCCAAAGCGGGACACCATGTCAAGGTGTTTGATATCGTCCCGGAAAAGATGGCGCCACTTAAGGTCCACGGCATTGCTGCCGCTGAAGATCATCGCAGTGCAGTCGTTGACGCAGATATAATTCTGACCATGTTACCCACAGGCGTTGAAGTCAAGGAAGTTTACTTTGAGCAGGCAATGCAACATGCGGCTGCAGGAAGCATACTCATCGACAGTTCTACCATAGATCTCAATGACGCCCATGCTGTGCATGTCGTTGCCAAGGATAAGGGATTCTTGATGATTGATGCCCCGGTGTCAGGCGGCACCGCTGGCGCCGCTGCCGGCACCCTCACCTTTATGGTGGGCGGAAGTGAACATGCGCTAAACACGGCTTCTCCCGCGCTTTCGGCGATGGGCGCCAGAGTCGTTCACTGTGGTGATGCGGGTATGGGACAAGCGGCCAAAATGTGCAATAACATGATGCTTGGCATTCAAATGGCTTCAGTAGTCGAAGGTTTCCATCTTGCGCGAAGAGTTGGGCTTAGCAATGAAAAGCTGTATGAGGTAGCCTCCAGTTCATCAGGCAACTGTTTCTCTCTGACCGCATTTTGCCCTATACCCGGGATAGTCGAAGTTTCACCTTCAAATAATGATTACCGCCCCGGGTTTTCAACAGATTTGATGCTAAAAGATATGCGTCTGGCGCTTAACGCAGCGCAACAGAAACGCCTTGACCTGGACATGGCACCGATCGCGGCCGATTTGTACCAGCAATTCAGTGATGATGGCAATGGCGATCTGGACTTTTCGGCCATCTATAAAATGCTCGAATAATCCTAATAGAATCGGCTCTGACAGAAATAGCCGGAACAGTCTTTAGTTGGTGCAGAAAAGTGAGTGCAAAATCTATTCCAAGTGTTTGTCGTGACAGTCTTACGGTAGTCACAGCACTAGGTTTGACAGTTGTTAAAACAATCAAATTAAAACCGGCCTCAGTAGATACAGCAAAATAATACTAGAGGATTTTAGTTTTTTGGATTGCCTGATCGAGTCGAACAATATTCTGCGCCATTCGAATCGAGGCGATATCGATCATCTTACCGTCAAGAGCCGCAGCACCGCGCCCTTCATTTTGCGCTTCCTGCATCGCCTGCAATATTCGTTGCGCGCGTTCAATTTCCTCCGCAGATGGCGTCATCACCTCATTTACCAGTTCAATTTGTGATGGATGGATAGCCCATTTACCACTGTATCCAAGTGCCGCAGCGCGTTTTACCGATGCCAGGTATCCATCACGATCCTGATAGTCTCCAAACGCGCTGTCAATTGGTCGCAGTCCATTTGCTCGACACGCCACCACAATATCCTGTAGCACAGGATGCCAGAGATCGCCTGGAAAATCAGGATTGAGTCCACCAATATTAACCGTGCGGGCGCCACAACTGGCGGCAAAATCCCCAGCCCCGAAATGAAGCGCCTGTAAACGATCACTCGAGGCCGCGATCTCTTTCACGTTGGCCGCTCCCGAAGCAGATTCAATCATTGCTTCAATGGCAATACGACTGGTCAAACCAGTTGCAGTTTCAATTTGCGAAAGCAGGCAATCTAAAACATAGATGTCACTTGCGCATCCGGCCTTGGGCAACATCATACTTCGAATTGCGGCACCTCCCTGCTCTACGATGTCTACAACGTCGCGATAAGAAAAGTGAGTGTCTAGACCGTTAATCCGCACCATCAGTATTTTACCTCTGGCCTTCCAGTCAATTTCCCTTAACGCCGCAATCACATTAATGCGCGCACTAGGCTTGTCCGCTGGAGAAACCGAATCTTCACAATCCAGCATGATGTAATCGGCGTCACTGTCCAGGGCTTTCTCAAACAACTTAGGATTAATTGCGGGTACGGACAGGACACTGCGCTGCAATCTGAATTCCCGCTCTGGTACGGTGGTAAAACTCATATTCTTTTAACCTAAGGTAAGTTTTTATCCGAAGCGGATTGCAACAGCGGTGGCACCCATGACCTGGTCCCGGAAGACGCAATGGCCATGGTCACCACTCCCCGCTCCCGATGCGACCATCAAGGGTAACAAGTGTTCCTCACGCGGGTGGACTTCGCGAGCTGCGGGCGCTGCAAGCCAGTTGATCAGGCTTTGGCTTCTCTCTCTGGATGGTTCAGCACACGCCTTCACCATCCAATCGTTAAACTCCTCAGATCCCGAAAGCTCCGCCTCGGGATCCATCATTACCGAAAGATTGTGACTACTGAGGCCACTACCAACAATCAGCACCCCATGTTCACGTAACGGTGAGAGCGCTTCGCCGATCGCGAGGTGCGTTGCAGGATCAAGCCCTGATAACAGAGACAGCTGAACAATTGGCACATCAGCATCAGGATAAATAAGCTTAAATGGAATAAACACCCCATGGTCCAGTCCTCTTTCCAGGTCCTGCACAACTTCCAAACCGTGATCGAGCAACAATTCGCCAACCGTTTCCGCTACAGCCGAATCGCCGCGCACCGGGTACTGGAGCTTATAAGTGTGGGGCGGAAATCCATAGTAGTCATAAATTAGCGAGGGATTGTCATTAGCAGTTACTGCAAGTCTAGGGGACTCCCAATGTGCGGAAACAGCCAGTATCGCACGCGGTTTTCGCGGCAGCGTCTTGGCAATGGATGACAGCCAGTCTGCCATGGAATTCCAGGTATCCGCGGGTCCCCAATTCCACTCCATAAAAAAACATGGACCGCCCCCATGCGGAATATAGAACACTGGCTGAGGATGATTACCGCGCATCCTGGAATTATAAGGATTAATTGAGTTTTTCACTCAAGTTAGGGCAAAACTTTGTTATTTTCAGTTGCTTTAAGGCTTACAAAGGATTTGCAACTTAATTACATCCGTGGTATTAAATATTCAGGGGTTCTGGCGGCACTGGTACAATAAAATTTAGCAGGAGCCATTACTCGTTACTTTTCACTACAATTACAATAAAAACGCCTTAGGTTTGGGGGGAGTTGCTATGGCAAAACGGTCTTATTTCAATAGTCTGCGCGGTAAGATTACTAATCGCGCATTGGTTCTCGGAATTTTGCCTATCGTGCTGATCGGCATTCTCGCTTATGCAGGCTTATCACGCTTGATCCAGGAAGCGGATCAGGGGCTGGAAGAAAGCCGGTCTGAACTTCTTGATAAGGTGGTCGGGGCTAACTTGAGTGCGACAGCGAATCGAGTTGTGCAACAGCTCGATGGATTTATGCTCGAGCGAATCTCCGATGCAGTCACATGGGCATCGGCGCCGACAGTGATAAGCGCAGCTCGAGAGGCAGCCGCAGTCCATAACGAGAAGGGTTTACCTGATCTGACTATTGAAGAAGTTGAAGCCCAGTTCGAGACACAAAAGAGCCTCAATCTTTATCCTGTAACGGATAAATACTTGAGAACCCAGATCGCTAATTCACTGCACTTTGGTGAGGTATTTATCACCGATGAGTTCGGGTTTAATGTAGCGCTGACAAATCCAACCTCAGATTTCGTACAGAGCGATGAAGGATGGTGGAAGACCGCCATGAACAATGGAATCTCGGTCGGTCAGGTTGAATTTGACTCATCAGCTGGCATCTGGTCTATCGACATCTCAGTTAGAATTGATGACGATCTAACCGGCAAACGGCTTGGCGTCATGAAATCCGTACTGGGAGTAAGTCTGATTCAGGAAGTTGCGGACCGCCGCGCTAACGAAGTATCCGGAGGCACTGTTACGGTTGCCAACAACCGAGGCTTGCTGCTCGCTGAAACGGCTACGAGGCACGATGAAGACCGGATCATGAATGACGGGGCCAATCTTAACACTGTAAGTGATTCCTCTATTATCAATGCTCTGCAAGAAACAGGGAGCGGTTATACCATTGGAGACACATACGTATTGGGTTATGCACATTCCGCGGGGACCGATCTATACGGAAACGTTGTTCAAGGATTCAGCGGATTTGATTGGTTGGTTTTGGTGCAGCAGCCGACTGAAGTCGCTCTGGCACCCATTCGTAATCTTAGCCAAGTGCAAGCAAATCTTGCAGAATCTCGAAAAAGCACACTGCTGGTAATTGGGATATCAATTGGCGTGATTGCACTGATAGCCTTGATGATGGCAAATATGCTGGCGCGTGGGATTATCAACCCGCTCAACCAATTACAGGAATCCGCTGAGCGAGTTGCCAAAGGCGACACCTCAAGAACAATCAGTATTCAGTCTAATGATGAGATAGAGGACTTGGCTAAAAACTTCGATCGAATGCGGAACAGTGTGGCTATTCTGATATCGAGGTATAAAAAGATCCAGGGCGAAAGAAGAGCGTCCTGAGGGGCGCTAGACTTCGGCAGGAATGCTTGGATGTGTGTCCGCCAACAGCTTTTCTCGACCTCTATTGCAGGCTTTTGCCAAAACGCGCAATGCGCTCGCAGGCTCGCGCCAGATCATCATCTGACGCCGCGAAAGACAACCGAAAGTATCCATCGGTTCCGAAGGCAGAGCCAGGCACCACAGATACGCCCTGCTCCTCCATCAGCGCCATGACCCAGTCGACATCACTGTCAAGTGCAGAGCCCGAACTGCTGGACCTGCCAAGGTGGTCCAGTATTGATACGAAAAGATAAAAAGCACCGCTTGGGGCAAAGCAGTGAAGACCATTGATAGCATTCAAACTTGCCATAGTAGAAACTCGCCTACGATCAAACGTCGCCAACATTTCACTTAGAATTTCTTGAGGGCCCTCAAGCGCCTCTAGCGCAGCCCATTGGGTAATTGAACAAGGATGCAAAGTAGATTGTCCCTGAATTTTTGTCATCGCCTTTATCAAATCTTTGTCTCCAGCTCCGTATCCCACGCGCCATCCGGTCATGGCATAGGATTTGGATAGACCATTAACCGTGAGTGTTCGATCCTTAAGCTCTGGAACTGCTTGTGCGAAACTTGTAAAGCGAGCACCTTCAAACACAATAGATTCGTATATGTCGTCCGACATTACCCACACATCAGGGTAGGATCGTAATACTTCACCTAGAGCCTTAAAGTCATTTTCAGAATAAACTGCGCCGGTTGGGTTAGAGGGTGAGTTGATAAATACCCAGCGCGTTCGCGGCGTGATCGCAGCCTCCAGTTGAGAGGCCGTCATGAGAAAGCCGTTATCTTCCGTCGAGTCGACAATCACTGGATTAGCGTCAAAAAGCAAGACTATATCGGGGTAGCTGACCCAGTAAGGCGCCTGAATAATGACTTCATCATCTGGCTCGAGGGTTGCCATCATCGCATTAAAGATCACCTGCTTGCCGCCCGCCCCAACAATAATTTCCTCAGGCTGATACTCAAGCAGGTTATCGCGTTTAAACTTGTTACATATCGCCTGCCGCAGATCAATAATCCCTTCAGCCATAGTGTAATGCGTTTCGCCCCTGTTTATGGCCGCCTGGGCGGCCCTCTGGACGTTGCTTGGCGTATCAAAGTCCGGCTCACCTGCGGATAACGGGATGATGTCCCGCCCCGCCGCCTTCAATTCCTTTGCGCGGTTGGATATGGCTACTGTGGGAGACACACGCACTTTGGACAGCCTGCTCGCCAGTTTAATTTTGCTCATTTTTTTGATTAGTTCGTTACACGTTTTACATCGAGAACATTTTGAATTTTGGACAACTGCCCCAGTGTTCGGCTAAGAGTTTTAAGCCCTGAAACTTCCAACCGCAGAGTTACACGTGCGATGTTTTCACTATCGGTTTCCATATTGACCTTAAGCAAGTCTATTTTAGAATCCTTCAACACCTGAGTAATATCGTGCAATATTCCGCTCCGATGATACGCGGACAGGAGCACTTCAACTGGATACGCTGAAGCGGCGTCCCCGCCCCACTCTACCTCAATGAGCCGGTTCTGAGAACTCTTCGGTAAGTCCTTGATATTTCGACAACTCTGATTATGAATCGTCACCCCACGGCCAGCTGTGATGTATCCAACGATATGATCTCCGGGCACTGGCTGACAGCAACGAGCCATAGTTGTAAGAAGATTGCCAACGCCATTTACCCGAAATGCATTGCTGCGTGCCGCCGGTTTGCTGCGCCTTTCTTCTACAACCGGTTCGGTCCGACGCTCCAGCTCACGCTTGAACGGGAGCAACGCTCTGGATAGTTTGTAATCCCCGGCGCCCAGTGCGGCGAGTAAATCCTCCGTTTTGGCAAACGGCGTATGTTCAGCAACCCGGTCATAACCAAGGTCTTCAAGGCCAAGTCTACCTAATTCTCGTTCCAGCATGCTGCGCCCTTCAGCGAGATTGTGGTCGTAATCCTTATGTTTAAACCATTGCTGGATTCGCGTCCGAGCGCGTTGTGTTCTAATGTACTCAAGATCCGGACGTAACCAATCGCGGCTCGGCGACGCGGACTTAACGGTCTGAATCTGAACCTGATCACCGGTTTTAAGATGATACCCGAGCGGCACCATCTTACCGTTTATCCGGGCACCGCGTGTTGAGTGGCCTACTTCAGTGTGAATTGCGTAAGCAAAATCAATCGGGGTTGCACCCTCAGGCAAATCGATCACCGTACCCTTAGGAGAAAATACGTATACGCGGCGATTTTCAACAGTCTCTCTAAACGCCTCGGCGAGTGATTCGGTATCTGAAAGTTCCTGTTTCCATTCCAGAAGTTGTCGTAACCAAAGCACTTTACTATCGATACTTTCTTCCTGGTGACGACGCTCTTTATAACGCCAGTGAGCCGCGATACCAAGCTCATTTTCTTCGTGCATTTCCCGAGTGCGGATCTGAACCTCGACACTTTTGTCTTGAGGACCAATGACTACAGTATGAATGGATCGATAACCGTTAGCTTTCGGGGTCGCAATATAGTCGTCAAATTCACCCGGCAGGTGACGCCACAAGGTATGCACCACCCCCAGCACTGAATAACATTCAGCAACGGATTCAACTACGATTCTGACCGCGCGAATATCCCATAGATTTTCGAATGACAGTCCCTTCTGTCGCATTTTTTTCCAGATACTATATATATGTTTGGGGCGCCCATAAATTTCTGAGGAGATCCCCATGTCGGTCAGAGATGATCTGAGCACGTCGATCAGTGACTGTATATAGTGCTCCCTTGCTTCACGCTTTTCATCGAGCTGCGCCGCCAGCTGACGATAGACTTCAGGGTCCCTGTACCTTAAAGCAAAATCCTCCATTTCCCATTTAAGCTGCCAAATGCCCAATCGATTAGCCAGGGGCGCAAAAACATCAAGTGTCAATTGGCTGAGACGACTCTGATACTCACGACTCTTGTCACGCGCTCCCCTCAATAATCTAAGTTGGTCCGCCAATTCGATTAACACTACGCGCACATCATCCACCATGGTAATCAGCATTTTGCGCAGATTATCTTCGTTGGTCTCAGAATCAACATGGCCGTCGCCAAGGCGGGAAAAAGAAGATAGCTTCTGCAGCTGATGGACACCTTGGTATAGACTGATTATCGGTGGCTCAAACCGTTCCGTTAGTTCAGCGGTATCGACAAATTCGATCGGAACAGCACAATGGAGTAGCGCCGCCACACAGCCCTGATCATCCATACCTAGCGTCTGCAGAATCGTGACAGCCTGAAGCCCCTGGTTTACTTCATCACTGTCTATACCCGGCTGCGAACGCAGCCACTCACAGCAGTCGTTGACTGCATCAGGCATGTCTAGAATTGCTCTCGGATTTGCGATCATCATGTGGCCGAAAAGGCTATAATTCGTAACTCTAATTTTAACGCGGACTCGGTCCAACTGTTATCTGAATTCAACACGAGTATGCTGGAAAAAATACCTTGCGCTAAAGACGGATTCGAACTAGAAGAAATTGACGGTGAGATTCTACTGTATTCACCTTCCTCGACACGGTCTGTCTACCTTAATTCCACTGCCTCATTAATCTGGCGCCTGTGTGATGGCAAAAATAATGTGCGGCAAATCGTGGATCAGCTGAAACAGGCCTTTCCAGAGGCAGAACAGAATATCGAGCAGGACGTTACGAAATCAATCCAGCTGTTTGTAGATAACGACGCCATCCAGCTTGAACAGGTTTCCTGAGACCTGATTAGCAGTTTCCAATGTCGTGATGTCCCGGGAGATTACGTTTGATGGTCATACCGTCTCGATTGAATTCGAAAAAGACGAGGTTGATCCACTGCTTGATTTCTTATTTGGTGACCTTGAGAAACAAGGGAAATTCGCAGTAGAAGCTGTTTTTGGGATTAAATTTCGGTCAGCCGAGTCACTATGGGAACTCACTCGTAATCAATGCGAGATGTTTCAGGGCGAGAACCTGAACGATTTGGGAAATGTCCTCGCGGGTGAAGTATTGTTCAGTCTGATCGAGAACAATCAGACAGGTATGGCGATTCACGCCGGTCTGGTTTCAAACGATCGAGGATGTATGCTGCTACCCGCAGACAGTGGTTCCGGCAAAAGCTCGGTTACCACATGGTTACTGACGCAGGGCTGGCACTACCACACGGACGAACTGGTCATAATCAATCTGCAAGGCGGCCAACTCAGAGCTTTTACCAGGCCGTTAAATATCAAATCTGGCGGGATCGAACCAATTTCAAAGATATTCGATATTGATAGTCATCGATCAGAGTTGCGATCCTGCGATATAGCTACGATGATTCCCCATCGCTTAATTAATCCAAACTACATACCTAACATCCCACAGCTCGGTGCAATTGTTTTCCCGCACTATACGGCCAATACCGAACCCGGCATTAAACGCATTTCGGGAGCTGAAGCGGGGCTTGAACTGATGCGCAGCAACGTAATTGCACGTAATCTCCCCGGGCACGGGTTTCGCAGTGTGACCCAACTGGTGAGGAGCATTCCGGGGTACCGTTTGCATTATCAGCATTTTGACGACCTGCAGGATTGTTTTGCCAAAGTTGAGTTCTGATTCTTTCCGTATTTTTCCGCTGTGAACTTAGATCCTATCCCCAGCCCTCAAATTGCTCTCCTAAGGCGATGTGCAGTTATCGAACCAGACCACCGCGCCTGCACAGCAATTCGTGATCTGGTGTCGGACTTGGAGAACTGGCAAGATTTAGTTATGTGCGCGGAAAAGCACGGACTTTCTGGTCTTTTATACAGCCATCTGCAAAGCCTCGGGATCGAGATACCTGACACCGCTCGACAGCAATTGCTGTCCCTTCGGGTCCGGCATCGCCGAGCCAATCAGGCGCGTATTAAAGCGATGCGAGAAATTGTGAAAGTCCTGTCACAACATCAGATCGAGTCCGCATTACTGAAGGGCGCCGCCCTGATTCACGTTCTATACCCGTCCCCTGAACTGCGTCCAATGAGCGATATCGATGTGTTAGTAAATGCCGACCAGGCGGAGCATGCACAACAATGCTTGCGCAATTTGGGGTATTTTGCGGAACAACGAAAGACGGGATATTTATCTGAACACCATCATCTGCCCATGGCTTCCCTCTCTCTTGAGGGAATTTCCATCCATGTCGAAATCCATCATGACGCATTATCGGGTGACGTAACCGACTCAATTCGACTGGATAACCTTTACAGCCCGTTGATCGATTTTGAAATTGAAGGTATCCAGTGCAAGACTTTAGGACATATAGACATGTTGAGACATCTATGTCACCACACCCTTGAGCCAATCGAAGAAATAAAGCTCGGGGCTATTGCGGATATCTATGGTTATGCTGCGCGCTATCGTGATGAGCTGGATACCGTGGCAATCGATTCTCGCTATCCATTCGTCAGAAATATGTTCGCCTTGCTGCACTACCTTTCTCCACTGCCAAAGAACCTGAGGACCTGGGTGGCACCGCCGACCGCCGCCCCGCCCCGTGGTGTCGGTTACGGATACACGCCAATGTCACATACTATTGCCAACGAAAAATATCCCCTGCCACGCATTCAAAAACTGCTGCAAGCGCCGGATTGGTGGCTCCACGGATATTATAACGTGCCCCCGAATAGCTCTCTCTTATCAACAAAACTGCTACATCACCCGCTTAGCGTTACTCGGTGGCTAATAAGGCGTATTCGTGCAAAATCCAAAAGTGAGCCATAAATGTGGCCTATAAAATACAAATCAAACTTCCTCACGATTAGATTTCTTCTCCAACTCCTCGTCATCCTGCACCTGATTCAAGATCTCTTTAAGCAACGTAGAAATAAAAATTGGCTGCCTCATCCTCTATAAGATTTTAATTCAAGCTCGCGGCACCCGGCTTAAGATTGAGAAACATCAAATTCAAGACGTTTGCAGATGCACAACAATCCTTCTTTGGTGATCACCATGTCGATGCTCCCAAAGAAAAATTCCCTGCCAGGTACCGAGCGCGAGTGTTCCGCCTATAATCGGCACTGATAACGAAGACTGTGTCAGCATCGATTTTATATGTGCAGGCATGTCGTCAGGCCCTTCCATTGTATGGGTATAGAGTGGATCATCTTCAGGAACCAGTCGATTGAGCCAATTCTCAAGGTCTCTGCGAGCACTTGGATCTGCATTTTCCTGTATCAGCAAACTAGCCGAAGTATGCTGGATAAATATCGTACAAAGTCCATCTGCAATACTCTTCGGCTGCAAAATTCCGCGGATTGCATCAGTGACTTCGGTCAATCCTTGACCTTTTGCCGCAACTTTCAGTATCTCGATCATATCTATCCTCGCGGATGATGACTTTTATGCAAGGACTGAAGTCTCGCTCTGGCGACATGAGTATAAATTTGCGTAGTGGAAAGACTCGAATGTCCCAGCAGCATCTGCACGCTGCGCAAATCGGCCCCATGATTCAACAGATGCGTTGCGAAGGCATGGCGCAATGTATGAGGAGACAATCTAGAAGTAATTCCAGCCACCAATGCGTAGCGTTTAATATTCTGCCAGAATGCCTGTCGGCTCATCCCGACCCCGCGACGCGTGACAAAGACTACTTCACTTACCCGCTGCCCGAGCAGACAATGACGAGCTTCGGAAATATACCTTTCTATCCAACCTAGAGCTTGTTCTCCTAGTGGCACCAGTCGTTCTTTCTCACCCTTCCCTAAAACCCTACATGCTCCCACAACCAAGTCAATTTCATTCATACGGAGTGTGATCAGCTCGCTTACCCTAAGGCCCGTCGCATACAGCATTTCGAGCATCGCTCGATCTCTTAGACCAAGATCAGTGCTTATATCCGGCGCTTTGATCAGATCCTCGACCTGTGTCTCTGATAAGGTTTTAGGTAGTGTTTTACCCAGTGACGGTGCGGCAATATCAGCGCTGGGATCGATATCCGTCAGCTCCTCTGTTAATGCGTAACGGTAGAAGCGCCTGAGTGTCGACAGACTTCGAGAAACTGTGCGCCGACTGCCTGTAGCACCACGTTTGTCCAGGTAGTCTCTTAGTGTCTGTCGATCGGTCGAGAATAACGTTTGATCGAGGTTTGCCAGATGCACTGCAACGAGTTTGAGGTCAGAGCGGTATGAATTGATGGTGTTTTCACTCAAGCCTGATTCAAGCCAAATAGTATCCAAGAAGCCGTCAATTAACCTCAGGTCTTCCGTGCTAATTTTAGTTGAGTGAGGCACTTGCCGCCGTTGGCTTCAGACTGGATTCCTTCAACCACAATTGTTGTAGCTTTTGCTGCAAAGCGTGCTTCCGAGAATCCTCGGTAGCACGTTTCAGTAAATCTTCAAATAAGTTTCTCGCATCACTGAACAAATTACCCTCCAACAAGGCATCTGCGGCTTTGTAACGTGCAGATTCGCCCCATTGATCAAATCCATTGTTTTTCTGCATCGCGGAATAAAGAAAGTAGTCAGCGGCTTTAATATGTTGTCTGGTAGCGCTATACGATTCCGCTATCCAAAATGCGATCTCCCGCGGGTAATTTCCACCTGGCGACCTTTGATTGACCTGCTCCAATAACGGAATCGCCAGCTGATGCTGATCAACAGTTTGCAGGTCAAATATCGCCTGCAGTACCTTGTCGGTCTGCTCCGGAGTCAAACGTTGATTTGAAGTTATCCATTTCTCAAGCTGGGATGCACCCTCCTGATAACGTCCAGCAATAATCGCAATTCGACCGGTGTAAATTAACCATTCATCGTAGGCCATTCCAGGCGGCGGTCCCGAAACGTTAGCATTGGCGTCCGCCGCTAACTGCACATCACCCTGCTCGATCGCAATATTAGATAGCCGAAGACCGGTAATCGGGGTTAAGAGCAATTTACCTAGCGGTTTATCATCCCCAAACAGATGATGGATAAGCGCCGTTCGATCCGCATCAATCAGTGTATTTACATAATTATCTATGGCAATCTGGCGTGCCAGGGAACTATCCGAACGCAATGCGATGTAGGCCCAGACTGCACTTCGGGTGTCGGTTTGCCGAATCGGAATCAGCCGAGCAAATTCACTCCACCCATTTTCTTCGCCTCCAAGATATCCTGCACGATTTGCTTCTTGTCTGGCAATATCACTGTAAACTTTCACGAGGTCGTCTGTCACAAAGGACGGTACTGACCGATTTAACGACTGATCTGGGGCATCCTTAGCCAGTAAATATTGCTCCAGCAGATTCGACATTTCGATTGTCGAGCCTGCCTGGCTGGCCGCTTCTACCATCACACCCAATATCGGTTTAACGAGGTTCTGGTATTCTTCCTGGCCCCTGAAGCGTTCGCCATTTTCCAGCACTTGTCGCGGTTGCAACGATTCGTTTTTTAGCCGCGCATATGATCGAAGCAATCTTGCCTTCGGTTCATCCAGCGGCGCCAGAAGATTTACCGCCCGATCTGGATCACCAGACTGCAATGCAATTCTGGCATCAAGTATCAACCAGTCACTATTCTGCTGGCGATAATCTTGCTGAAATTTACTCGCACCGGCGTTTGCTTCGGCCAGCATGCCATCCGCCAAATAGCTCTCTATCACCTGTTGCCGCAGTTTAATCTTGTCACGTTCAGAAATTGCTCCTGACAAAAGGTGTTTCCTCAACTGACGTCGAGCCCGTTTTCCATCACCTAACGCAATGAGTGCCGTGACCGCCTCTATATCAGCCTCAAGCCGCACGGATATTGGGAACGCTGGTGGTATCGATTGAACTCGATCGTGCAATTTTCGCCAACTACCCTTTGCACGATATAGTGCCCATAGCTGCCTCTCCCAGTTAAGCCACTCCCCATTTGGTAATAACGGCGGTCCCTGCTGCTCCATAACTCGTTCAGCCAGATCCAGCACATTAGCACGAATTAATGTGCGCACCCTGAGCAACTCGACTGATGCCGTAACCTCCTGAATAACGCCCTGACTCTGTGTCTGTGCTATCGATTTCTGTGGAGCAAGCAGTGCCAGGGAGATCACAATTACTGCGGTTACAACCAAAAAACGGGCCAGCAATTGGCCCGTTCTCACTGCGGGTAAAACCCTCACCACCAGCACAATATGTCTTCTTCGCTTACCTTCGGATTTTTTCTTTGATCCGTGCCGCCTTTCCAGTCAACTCCCGCAGGTAATATAATTTTGCCCGCCGCACGTCGCCTCGTCGAACAACCTGAATATCCGCAATCAGTGGACTATGCGTCTGAAACACGCGCTCCACTCCTTCCCCACCTGAACTTTTACGTACAGTGAAGGACGAATTCAATCCTCGGTTTTTCTTAGCGATCACCACGCCCTCATAGGATTGCAGGCGCTCGCGCTCACCTTCTTTAACGCGCACCTGCACTTTGACAGTATCCCCAGGGTTAAACTCAGGGACATTCTCTTTCTGTTGCTCTGCTTCAAGTTGTTGAATTATATTAGTCATCGTGTTGCTCCAATTGAAACTCTTTCAATAATCTCTGTTCTATTTCATCTAGTTGGCGACCACGGATAAGATCCGGTCGTCGCGTCCAAGTTCTTCCAAGCGATTGTTTCAGTCGCCAATGCATGATTCTCTCATGGTTACCGCTCAACAATACTGACGGCACTTCGCTTCCTTCAAAAACCTCAGGTCGCGTATAGTGCGGACAATCCAACAGGCCATCGGTAAACGAGTCCTCGGCCGCTGAACTCGCGTTTCCGAGCACCCCTGGCACCAGCCGGGCAATCGCTTCGACGACCACCATGGCAGGAAATTCGCCTCCAGCGACAACATAGTCTCCGATGGAAATTTCCCGATCCACTCGCGACTCTAAAATGCGTTCGTCAATGCCCTCATAGCGACCGCATAACAGCGCTATATTGGATGACTCCGCCAACTCAGCCACCAGTTTCTGATCAAGTTTCTCACCCTGGGGAGAGAGACAGATCAAGGGACCAGAATTCTGTTCCCGCACAGCATCAATGCACTTTGCCAAAGGCTCTGACATCATCACCATCCCTGGGCCACCACCATAGGGCCGGTCATCCACCGTCCGATAATTGTCGTCAGTGTAGTCCCGCGGATTGTAACATCCCAGACACACTAAACCTTTCTCCAGCGCCACTCTCGTAATGCCAAATTCCCGCACCGCATCAAACATTTGAGGGAACAGTGTAATGACATCAATTTGCATGCTACTTCCGCTTACCCGTTCAACGCCAGTCTCAGCTAAAAGTCCACATCCCAGTCAACCATTATGGTCCCCTGTTCAAGATCAACCCTTAACACAACCTGCTCGGTCCAGGGCAATAATCTTTCGATGCTCTTATCCTTCCGGTCGAAATCCAAAACGACCAGTACATCATTCGCTCCGGTTTCCACCAGATGGTCAACCCGTCCAAGATCAACTCCTGCAGTATTACTTACCTTCAGCCCAATCAACTGGGACCAGTAATACTCCCCCTTTTCAAGGGCCGGCAACCAAGCCTCCGGAATCTCGATTGATTTCCCAATCAGGCTCTCGGCAGCATCTCGCGAATCAATCCCCGAAAGCCATGCAACTAAATTTTTACCTGATTTCTTCCCAGACTTAAGGTTGAGCGGACCTAATCTAGAGTTTAATGCCCAGCCTTTTCGCTTGAGAGTCGTCTTATCTGCTGATAAATACCAATCGTGGTAGTCGAAAATCTGCTCACAAGGACGAGTATAGGATTTAACCTTGACCCAGCCCTTTAGTCCATAATGTCCTGTGATCTCCCCCAGGACTATGTAATTCTCAGATGAACTATGAGTGTTACCGTTCAATCTGCGCCGTTATTCACCTACCAACTAATTCAAGCTGAGCGTTTACCGGCCGCGCTATACCCTTGATCAGTCAGCGCTGACGGCGCCGGCCGATTCCGCTTTGGCTCGCTTGTAAAGCTGCGCGGCCCGGTCGGTTGGCCTCGCACCCTGCCCAACCCAGTGATCATATCTCTCTGTGTCCAGATTGAGACTCTGGTCTTTACCAGCAGCCACGGGATTAAAAAAACCAACGCGTTCGATAAATCGACCACGATTAGAGCGGCGTTGGTCCGCCACCAAGATTGAATAAAAAGGTCGTTTTTTGGATCCGCCACGAGCCAAACGAATAGTTACCATGAGTTATGTGTCTCCGAAGAGCAGTCAAGCCGTTTTTGAGGGCGCGGATTCTATCATGAAAACAAGGGGATAAAAAACAAAATTATGAGTACGGAGGTCAATATCCGAGAAGCTTCGAGCTTCGGTTACCCAGTAAGGCTCATTTGGCGATAAAATCAAGGTACAGCTTGCTTCCACCGTCCACAACTACCATGTTTTTCGGCCACAAAATTCTTGCCTCTATGGCCACTGTGCTCATTATCGCCGGGTGCGCCAGCCAGCCGACCTCCTCACCAGACAAGGACGGGGGTCAGCTCGTCGAAATCAAGGAAAACCTTGCAATCTTGCAAGCACAGGCCGACCTCGACCAGGCAAGGAGCCTGAATGCAGAATGGATGGTCAGAGAAGAAACCATACACCATAATCCGGTACCGTTAGGAGAGATCCTTGCAAGGGCACAACAGGCGCATCAAGACGGCGATGAGGCCGAAGCAATAAGGCTGGCTCGAATAGTCTCACGTTTTGCCAGATTAGGACTGGAACAGGCGAAAGCTCAGTCCAACGCCTCCCCCTACTACCCGCAGTAAATCCTTCCGAAGGGAGTCAAGTTGCCGCAGTCCTCAGATATTTACTCGGTTGGAGAGCTTGTAAGTGAGCTTCGAAATCTGCTTGAGTCCAGCTATAGATCGGTTTGGATTGAGGGAGAAATATCCAGTCTGGCGACGCCAGCATCCGGACATCTCTATTTCTCCCTGAAAGAAGCCAATGCAGTGATTCGTTGCGCGTTCTTTCGTAATCGAAGAGCAGGCTCAGAGACACCCAAAGAAGGTATGCAGGTCCTGATTCGGGGTCAGATATCAGTATATGAAAACCGTGGCGATCTTCAGTTGATCGTCAGTCATCTTGAACCTGCCGGTGAGGGCGCTTTGCGGCGCGCGTTCGAGGCACTTAAGAAAAAGCTGTTAAATGAGGGATTGTTCGATGCCAAACTGAAGCAGGATCCGCCCCATTTTCCGTTCGCAGTAGGTGTTATCACTTCAATTTCAGGTGCCGCCCTGCACGACGTCAGGATCACGCTTAAACGACGTTATCCACTTGCACGCCTAATCGTCTATCCCTGTGTGGTACAAGGTGAAGAGGCAGTTAAATCTATTTGCGACATGTTTGCGATAAGTGCGCAGCGAGCAGAGGTGGACGTGATTATACTGGCGCGGGGTGGTGGCTCCCTCGAAGACCTGCAGGCATTTAACGATGAGTCCGTAGCAAGGGCGATTTTTGCCTGCCCTATTCCGGTTGTCACCGGCATCGGACATGAAACCGACCTCACCATCGCCGACCTGGTTGCGGATCAACGCGCCGCGACGCCCACCGCGGCAGCTGAATCAGTCTCGCCCCCTGTCAACGAGCTTGCGAGAAATCTTAGATACCTGCAACAACGTATAGTGCACAATGCGGAAAGGCACCTAGACCAGTTGCGCCAGCAAGTCGATTACGCTTGTGCAAAGCTAGTGCATCCAACACAGCGACTTGACCGCTATGGAATGCAAAGAGCCGCTCTACAAAGTAGCCTTGTGGCTACGATCAGGCAGATTTTAACGACAATAAATCATGATATTGAAAGAGCTCACGACACCCTGTCTCATAACAGCCCCGCGCGACGACTTATCCAATCTCGACGGTTGGTAATCGACAATCGGCGTCGCTTGCGACAACAATCATCTTTTCACCTATCGAAACTACAACTGAATTTGAAACACTTGACTTCGACGCTTCGCCTTATGAGCCCATTAGCTACTCTCGATCGTGGATACAGTATATTGCAAGACGAAAAAGGTGACGTTGTCTCTTCAGTTAAATCCGTAGAATCAGGACAAGAATTGCTGGCAACGGTTTCTGATGGAAAATTTAACGTTAAGATCAATCCTAAACAACAATAACGTACTTCAATTGAACACACCCAGATCGCTGGTTGGATTAATCAGTTTGCTAATAACACTGCCCGTAACACGCGGCGCCTTAGCAGATCTGCCAATCCATTCCCCAGTTCCTGGTGGAGTTGCAGTGTTACCGCTCGCCCCGCTGTCTTCAGTGAGGCCTGTGGCTCATTTTGGCAGCAGGGAGCTCCTCGTCATAAAAAGCAACCAGAACTGGGTAGCACTGGTTGGACTCCCCTGCGAAGTATTGCCAGGTAACTATATTGTCAGAACTGAGGATGATCAGGGAGAAATCGGATCAGTTGAACTTGCGGTATTTCCGATCGCGCCAAAAAAAGCCAATCAAATTGAAAATGCGGAATCTTCATCCAAGCAAACACAGCATGCTGTAACAAGGCAATCAAGTCTAATTGTTGGAACGGTCGAACCTGATGACAGCAGCTTATTTAACCCGACCATCAGGCCAGTGGCTCGAGAAAGAGCAGTCTTTTCAGGCAGTGTAGAGCCAGATTTTGAGTTTGTACCGGTCGTGGATTCACGAGAAGTAGTGCCCTATGGAAAGCTCATTCAGGGTAAAGCAACCGTAACTCATGATTACATCAGCTACCTTGGTACGCCTGGCGACCAGGTATATTCACCTGCGGCAGGAAATGTAGTGGAAGTGATCGAATCTGCTGACAATGGTTTTACAATACATATCAGTCATGGGGGAAACGTGTTTTCGATACTCGGTCACTTGGCGCTAGCGTCTGTCCACGAAGGACAGCCATTGGATGCCGGTGAACAGGTTGGCTCTACCCGGAAAATGAATATCGGTGAACGAGGTAAGCTTGACTGGGGACTGCAGATGAACGGTTTTCTTGTGAATCCGTTTTTGCTTGGCCTTAAACCGATTCAACCTAAGGATGATCGCGCCCCTGGCTCATAATCACTCGGGCAATCCAGCATTTTTGAGTCCACCGATGTACCAGTCGAGGTGGCCTTTTTGTTTGTAAGGGGCCTGATCTAATTCGCGTAATCAGTTCAAGATACTCAGACAGCCTGCGATGGGTTGCGTCTTCGTTTTCTCCTGTAAGACGACTGTATTCCGCTACATCTGCGTATACGAGTGCAGCGAGTCTTCTAGGTAGGCGCTCGGGTTCGGTCACAAGGCGAGCATAGAAGGTAAATTTCGGAATCCGGTCAATCCGCTCGGTAGTGACAAAGATTTACATAACATTGTTAAGAATATGACACTGCAACCGAGCTCGGTCACCATCTCAATGATTTCCGATTGTCCATACCTATTTCTTAATGAGGTGGCTCAACGTACTAATAATTTATAACGTTTTAAACAAAAATTTAACTAATCCTGATCAACCATTAAAGTAACACATTGACGAAGAGCCTTACTGAATAAAACAGATCGCTATATTTTTCTTCGCCTACCGGTTCGTTTTTTAAATTGCGTCTTTGTAGGCCTCAATCTCTTAAACGGATTCTCACCACTTCTCGGAATGATTCGAATACGTGTCCCTGTAAGCCGATATGTTTTAGCAAAAAACTTTGATAGGTAGCGTAGATATGCATCAGGTAACTTCTCCGCCTGGTTGCCGTGAATGACTACCACTGGCGGATTTTTACCTGCCTGGTGGGCAAACTTTAATTTAACTGGCCGGTCATTTCGCATCGGTGGAGGTGTTTGCGCAATCGCCGTCGCAAGCGTTCGGTTGAGACTCGAAGTCGAAAGCTCAGCCATAGCTGACTCATATGCGCGCTGCGCTGCCGGCATAATTTCCGCCAGATTTGAACCGTGCAAAGCGGAAACAAATAAAATCTCAGGATCAGGCAAGAACGGTAGCTTTATCTCCAACTCATCCTTAATCTTTCGACGTTGTCGCCCTTCCAGTCGGTCCCACTTATTGACCACAACAACCATTGACCGTCCTAGATCCTGAACCATCCCGGCAATGGTGGCATCCTGAGCTCCAATTTCGGATGATGCGTCCAGAACCAATAACACCACATGAGAATCTTCAATTGCCTGTAGAGTTTTGATCACAGAAAACTTCTCGACCGCGAGGTCAACGCGCGATTTGCGACGGACACCGGCAGTATCCACCAGGAGATAATCCTGTTCTTCAAAGCGAAGTGGCACGCGCACACTATCACGCGTAGTACCTGGAATTTCGCTGACGATCACTCGATATTCACCCACCAACTTGTTAGTTAATGTCGACTTACCAACATTAGGGCGCCCCACCAAGGCGACTCGTGGAACCAATATATCAACATATTCTTGCTCGACATCGAAGCCTGCCAGCGCCTGCTCTAACATTTCGGCAATCCCATCACCGCGCAGGGCAGATACGGCAGAAGGAGAGCCCAGGCCTAGTTCCTGGAACTCTGAAACTGCCAACTCTGACTCTTCTCCTTCCGATTTGTTGACGGCTACCTGCACCTCTCTGCCGCTCTGGCGCAACTGTTCTCCAATTTCCCTGTCTTGGGGTACTAGCCCATCTTTTCCATCTACCAGAAACACTACGACCTGCGCTTCCTCCAAAACCTGTTCGACCTGTTGCCTGACCATGGCACCGAACTGACTTTGTTCCGACTCCAATCCACCGGTATCAACCACTAGAAACGGCTTGTCGCCCATTTTCCCGCGGCCATATAGCCGATCGCGAGTCACCCCTGGCTGGTCATCGACGATAGCATCCCGGCTCTTTGTCAGTCGGTTGAATAGGGTGGACTTGCCTACGTTGGGGCGCCCAACTAGAGCGATAACAGGAATCATAATTAAAAGTTATCTGCCAGGTATAAGATCAACCTGGTCAGCACCAGCCTAGACTCAGCTTTCCGTAATCGTTATCGCGGAAACCGCACCGCTTACAGAAAACACGATCAATTCCTCACCCCTTGAAACCAGAGATGTTATCGCGCTTTTGGATAATTTCTGAGTCTGCAGGAGTGCGCCATTTTCGGCATCAAGCATGTGAATATTTCCATTTGCATCACCAATAACAACACGCGATCCAATAATCAGGGGATTGCTGATGCCTCTGCCTTTAAAATTCGGCTGTGACCATATCTCCTCTCCCGTGCCGGTGTTTAGCGCAGACACCCCACCAAGATCATCCGTCACAACAAGTTTTTCCTTTAACACAGAGATCGGCAAGCGCGTTGATACGCTTCTCCGCCATTGTATAGCTGATGATTCCAGATCAACCGACACGACGTCACCCTGATAGGTTGCAGCATAGAGTTTTGCGCCAACCAATACAGGCGGAGAATCAATATCTGAGAGTCTCTCCAGTTCATTGGTTCCACGTATAAAAGAAAGATCCGTCTCCCAGTAATCGCGCCCATTGATCACTGCATTCGCCATCAGCTTGCCGCTCGCAAGACCGGTAATAACTGTATCGCCAGCAATCAATGGAGTGGAATCCCCGTGAACGCTTAATCCCGGCGTATTCCTCTGTAACGACCAAACAGTCTTTCCACTCAGGCTATCAAGTCCCATCAAGAATCCATCTACAGTGCGGATAATCACTCGACCACCGCCTACTGCGGGCACAGCTGAAATCTGGCGATTAATCTGCACCTCCCATGCCTGCTCCCCGGAATCGGCCCTGAGCGCAACTACTGTACCATTATCTAACGCCACCACTGCCAGGCCATCCCCTACTCCGACTCCCGCAAAGGTGTCTTTATTTAATCGAGTCTGCCACACCATCTTCCCCGTTTCAGAATCGATCCTCTGAACACCCCCGCGACGATTAGTAACGTAGACACCCTCAGAATCAACTGCCGGTTTTAAAATCGCATAACCGTCATCACCCGCTTCGCCAACGTCCCGCTCCCACTTAACAGATAATTCATTGACCCCTGCGGTTTCTGGCAACTCGACTGCTTCAACCGGTTCGTTAAAAATACCCCACTCAGTTTCTTTTTCCTTGCCTCCACAGGCGGCAACAAGCAGGGATAAAGTAAGTACTGTTGAATATTTCTTCATGGCTCGAACCGCAGGATATTAAGATAAATAAAAAGGTTGGAACAACGCACTAGTTGAACTTTCCTAGATTTTCAATTTTCAATTTTAGAAGAGGTCCACTTTGAGAACCTGGCGCTTGAGTCTCCTGGCTACGTTGGTAGGCTTTTCCTGCTGCGTCAATATCTCCCTCCATGGCATAGGCATCTCCAGCAATTTCAAAATATCGGGCCTTAAATTCGCCTCCACTTTCACCGCCACCCACATCTTTTAACAATTCCAAAACACCCGCGCCATTTTTCTGTTCAAGCAGTAACAAGCCCAGTCGTATTCTGGCAATGTGACGAATGCCCTCTTCCTTTGAATTGTTGAGCACCCATCGCAGATGTGTATCGGCTTGCTCTAAATTACCGGCTTCAACCTCTCTCTTAGCCATCAAAAACGAGCCGTGCGCAGCATAAGGAGAGCTGCTAAAGTCCTGCTTCAGATCATTTGCGAGTCCCGCCGCCGCCTCATTGCTTACCGCCGGATCGCTGAGGTTTTCAAATAGTGTCGAGGCATTTTCGCCTTGCGACTGCTGCCAGGAATTCCAGCCGTTATAGCCTACAATAGCGCCTAATCCCAAAACTACACCTGCGGTAATGGACCGGCCGTTTTCTTTCCAGAATTTCTTGGCTCGTTCAAGGTCTTCATCCTCGGCGAACTGTGGCTCCAATTGTTCTACCATATCTCTTAATTCTACTCTTGTGCTTATTCAATCTAATCGTTAATTAACATTTAGTTTGAAAGACGTTTCTGTAAACTCGAAACAACATCAGTTCGAGCGATCTGTTGCTGTCCCTCTTTACCTCGTAAATCCTTAAGTTGGACATTTCCTTGCTTAAGCTCATCTTCTCCAACAATCATCGCATAACGCGCTCCGCTGCTATCCGCCCTCTTCATCTGATTTTTTATTTTGCCACCGCCGCAGTGTTCGCAGACTCTAATACCAGCATCACGCAAAGTTTCTCCTAGTTCCACCGCTATTTGCTGGCCAGCCATTGAAATCAGGTAGATATCCAGAATGGAATGACTACTATCCTCTTTTTGTGCAGAAATCAGCTCCACCAGCCTTTCAACACCCATCGCAAATCCCACCGCTGGTGTGGCACGCCCCCCACGTTGCTCAACAAGGCGGTCGTAACGTCCACCCGCACATACCGCATTTTGGGCACCGAGTTTATCAGTCACCCACTCGAACACGGTACTAGTATAGTAATCAAGCCCGCGAACCAACCGCACATTTATTTCTGGGTTTATTCCTGATCGTTCTAGAGATTCACATAAATCTCCAAAGTGCTGCCTCGATTCGGGATCAAGAAAATCAAGAATCGAAGGCGCCCGCTCGATTAATTCCTGGGTCGAGGCGACCTTACTGTCAAGTATACGTAACGGATTTCGTTCCAGACGCCTTTGGCTGTCACTATCCAGTGTGTCCCGGTGGCTGCTAAAAAATTGATAAAGCGCTTCTCTGTAATCAGTCCGCGTTGCGGGCGAGCCAAGAGTATTAAGTTGCAGTGATACGTTTTCCACCCCCAGTTCCTTCCAGATTCGGGAACCTACGCGAATTATTTCAGCATCGATATCGGCGCCGAGCCAACCGAACGCTTCAATGCCAAACTGATGAAACTGTCTATAGCGTCCTTTTTGTGGTTTTTCCCTGCGAAACATTGGCCCCATATACCAGAGCCGCTGCTGTTGATTGTGGAACAATCCATGTTGATTGCCGGCACGAACCGTACTCGCGGTAGCTTCCGGACGCAAAGCCAGGCTGACGTCACCAGCATCATCGAACACGTACATTTCTTTTTCGACAATATCAGTCTGGTCACCTATGGATTGTTTGAACAATTCAGTCCTTTCAACAACAGGAGTTCGAATTTCCTGATACCCATAGCGCCACGCGACGCTCCTTAACACTTCCTCCACACGGTGCCAAGTCTCGATCTGCCCAGGTAACAGATCATTCATACCTTTCACAGATTGTATTTTAAGACTCATAGTTTCACCGCGACTAATTACCGACTTCAAAACGAGCAAATAACCCGCTTTCATGCGCTTTGAAAGGTACCTCGCGACCCCGATACTGAACAGTTACGCCCTCAGCGCTGCCAATGAACACCGAATACGGTGGTTGCCCCTGGAGACGAATATCTTCACCACGATTTACAGTCCGATAAATTAGCCGCTCCCCCGTGGCGTCTCTGACATCGATCCAAGATTCCTTCTCTACTTTAAACACAATCTTACGGTCGCCACTTTCTGACGCTACCGCTGATTGCTGTTGAGACGGTTGGACTTCGATTGTTTCTATTTTTGTCTCTTGGGTGGGCGATGAACTTTGACTGACAGATGTAGCAGCATTTTCACTACCTTGCGAGTTGGCACTCGTATCTCCACCATCACCAGCCTGTCCAGATTCCAATGCACTCAATTCGGGGGCTTTCTCAGGCGCCTCTTTCAACTGATAGATCAAGTTAGGCCTGGATAATGGCAGGTCTGCAATGGATACTTCGTAACCTCTGGTGTTGATTTCGACTGTCTCCTGATCTTCGGCAAAGTTTGGAACTGGTAATGCAAGCACGGACTCAGTTTGCTGCGCGGCGAAGGATTCTGTTGCGCTTTCATTCGCCGGCGGCTGCTGATCTACGACAACAGGCACCATGCTTTCGGGAAGCTCTTTATTCGAGAAATTACCGATTCCAATGGTGATCCACTTACCTATGGAAATCTCCGGGTGTTGCCACAACCAGACTGCGCCTAAAAACACAGCCAGCAGGCACGCAAATAACAAAGCCGCTCTTCGGCGCGATCGTTCGTCACTTCCGTGTGCATTTTGGTGTCCAGGTTCCAGAAGAATGTCCCGTGGGCCACCGGAGAGGTCGGCCCGATGAACCTGCACGGAGTCTTCTATTTGTATCTGCAGTAGCTGAGAATAGCTGCGCCAATAGCCCATGACGTAGGTTTTACCCGGAAGATTATCGTAATCATCCTCCTCTATCGCTTCGATCTGGCGCTCAGACAAGCGCAGAGCGCCTGCTACATCTCGGATTGACCAACCATACTCCTGTCTTCGAGCCTTGAGCAGCGAGCCAGGCGAGGGTATCCCTAGATTTGCGATTTCAATTTCTGCAATCCTGCTCATCCGCTGGTGAGCAAAGTCCTAAATTTTTCGATTTCCGAAGAGGTTGGATAGGATCGACGCAATTCCCTTGCGTATTGGCGCGCTTTTTCCGTGTCACCCAGCTCCAGTTCCGTGTTAACCCCAAGAACTAATATTTTTTCTGACAAAACCCCAGATGCGATAAACCGTTCGATAAATGCTCGAGCAGAAAGGTAATTTTGTTCCTGAAATGAGATCTCAGCCATTGGTTGCAGCGCTTGAGGGAGGGTTGGCGAAGCATCTAACACTGCACGAAAATGCTTCTTTGCCTCAGCCATATTGCCCTGCTCAAAATTACAGACTCCGAGGCCAAGCTGGGTATTGGCAGCCAACTGGTTATCGGGTCTTAGTTCTACACGCTTTAACACATCGATCCCTTTCTGAAATTCACCGTTTCCACAAAGGTAGGTACCGTAATCATTTACAGCAAGGAAATTACTTGCATTGATACTAACGGCCTTTGCAAGTAACTTTTTTGCGTCTTCGGTATATCCACTTTGCGCCATTAGCAGGCCCTTACCGTGGTAAGCACTATCGGACTGCGGGTCTAACGATAATGCCAGGTCAAATTCTTCTCTTGCAGTCTTAAACTGTCTGCGGCGAAGGTAGTCTAAACCTAAATCAACATGAGCCTGGGCTCGCTTATCAGGTTCCCATTTTTCAGGCTGACTCGGAAGGGAACCAGTTGTAGTACAAGCACTTAACGCCACCACGACTGTACTTAGGACAACACCTCTGAAATTTATCATGACAACATTACCCTTTGAGATTCGCGGGCCATCCGCTCAGAACGTCGTGTGCGATCGATGAACTCACCGGCCAGCTGACCACATGCCGCCTCGATATCGTCGCCCCTTGTCTTTCTTATCACGGTAAAAATATCGCGCGACAAAAGCTCATCGCGAAATCTATTGATAACGTCAGTGTTACTGCGCCGATATGGAATCCCACTAAAAGGATTAAATGGAATCAGATTCACTTTGGCGGGCACATTACGAAGAATTTTCGCCAACTGCACCGCATGTGACGGGCTATCATTCACTCCGTCCAGCATGACGTATTCAAAAGTTACCCGCTGGCGACCACTACCAGCGACATATCTTTTGCAGGCCGCAAGTAGCTCTTCGATCGGATACTTACGGTTGAGAGGCACCAGCTCATCACGAAGAAGATCATCTGGCGCATGCAGAGAAACTGCAAGGCTGACTGGGCAGGTTTGCGCCAACCTATCAATCGCCGGCACCATTCCCGCAGTGCTTAACGTTACTCTGCGTCGAGACAATCCAAAGCTATAGTCATCCATCATTAATCGCATCGCGGACACAACGTTGTCGAAATTAATCAGTGGCTCACCCATACCCATCATGACGACATTAGTGACAGGTCTGCGGTGATCAAAGGAGTTTTCCGGGTCTGCTGTGGCGTACCCATTTCGCTCCAACGCGTCGTTAGCAATCCATAGCTGGCCGATTATTTCGTCTACCTCGAGGTTACGACTATAGCCCTGCCTAGCGGTTGCGCAGAAAGTGCAGTTAAGACTGCAACCAACCTGGGAAGACACACACAAAGTACCGCGGTCGTCCTCTGGAATAAAAACAGTTTCAATACAATTGCCATCTCGCAATCGAAGCAGCCACTTACAGGTTCCGTCAGTAGAGAATTGCTGACTGACAATCTCTGGTAAATTGCAACATGTGGTATCACCAAGACGTTGTCGCAGCACCTTACTAAGATCGGTCATAGCGTCAACTTTTATAACCTTACGCTGATAAATCCACTGTAGAACTTGCTGCGTGCGAAAATGCTTTTCCCCGATGTCTGCAAAGAATGCGTCCATTGCCAGCCGGTCCATGGACATTAAATTTATAGGGGGATTCTGCATCCTTCAATCAGCCGCGGCTAAGGATTTGATTTCAACCCGTTATCGGGTTCTGGGGCAAATCTGATCCTGCCCAAAAAAGAATCCGATTTCCTCTGCAGCGGTTTCCGGCGCATCCGAACCATGCACCGCATTTTGGTCCACAGTCTCGGCAAAATCAGCGCGAATTGTGCCCTTCGCAGCTTCTGCTGGATTAGTGGCCCCCATTACTTCCCGATTTTTGGCAATAGCGTTCTCACCTTCAAGCACCTGCACCATAACTGGTCCAGAAATCATGAACTCTACCAGGTCATTGTAAAACGGGCGCTCTTTATGAACAGCATAAAACTCACCAGCTTGATCTCGGGTCAAATGCAACATCCGTGCAGCAATAATTTTAAGACCCGCATCTTCAAATCTCTGATAAATTTTTCCAATCAGGTTTTTGCTCACCGCGTCCGGTTTGACAATGGAAAAGGTTCGCTCTATAGCCATTAATAACTCCAGTTAGAAGGGTTTGATCTTCGAACCTGGGACAGTCCGAAAAGGATAAAAATGCGCCGCCGATTGTACCCTTTAGGTCGACCCGCGGGCAATCAGGGAATCCTTACCAAATCCAGTAATTTCAACATTTTGCCAGCCATTCGAGTCACTCTGAGCGCCTTCAAGATACACCGTAAAGTAATTCGCCGCACGGGCTTTCATCATCTCGCCATTTTCAGCAGAGGCAGCGTCTTCCAGGAGTACACGCTGGGTTGTTCCCACAAGCCGTTGCGCCACCTCTCGCCAGACTTTCATTCCTGCATCTCTAACCTGTTGGGCCCGCAACTTTTTCTCTAGAGCCGGGACTTGTCTTGGGATCCTCGCCGCAGGGGTGCCAGGCCTCTGGGAATAGCTGAATACGTGGGGAAACGGCACCTCTAGTTCATGCACGGCGGCCAGCGTTTGGGCGAAATGCGCTTCAGATTCTGTCGGAAATCCAACCATGATGTCCGCACTCAAGATCAACTCAGGAATTGATTTCCTTATGGCCCCAATCCGTTCATAAAGTACTTCTCGAGTCGCGCGTCGCTTCATCCTCTTCAATATCAGGGTGTTTCCACTCTGAAGGGATAGGTGAAGCTGCGGGCATATCTTATGATCATCCGCCATACAGCTGATCAGTCTGTCCGAAATGTGAGCAGGATCAATTGAGCTCAGACGAAGCCGAAAATCACCCGGAAGCCCTCGGAGCTCATTCAACAGCGCTGCCAGATCAACATTGCCAGCAAAATCGCTGCCGTAAGATCCAATATCTACACCACAAAGCACGATTTCTCGGTAGCCATTGAGTATAAGTCGCTCGACTTGACGTTTAATCAGAGTGGGCGCAAACGATCTGTTAGGCCCTCTGGCAGTATGAATAATGCAGAACGTGCATCCTTGATCGCAACCTTGTTGAATCTGCACAAATGCACGGGTCCTACCCTCAAAGCCACTGACTAGTTGGTCAGGCAGACTGATTTCCGTATCTACATCGCTCACCATAACCGGAGGTAGCTCGCCCGCATAGAGCGGCTCCAGCAATGCAGGTATATCCAGCTTTTTGCTATTTCCCACGACCAGATCTACACCTGGAATGCGTGCGCAGGCTTGCGGATCGACCTGAGCATAACAACCTGTTACAACCACCCAAGCGTCCGGATTTGCTCGAATTGCACGTCGCACTTGTTGTCTCGCCTGACGGTCCGCTTCTGCGGTAACTGTGCAGGTATTTATCAAAAACACGTCAGCAGATTCAGTGCGCTCCACGCGCCGATAAGCCATATCAGATAGTTTCTGTGATAGTAACTCTGATTCAAATGCATTGACCTTGCAGCCCATTGTGGTAATCGCCACGGTCTTGGACAATTGAAGGGACTGTCTGGAATCGCTGCAGTGGCCTAAGCTTGGCAGATCAACGTTTACAGAGTTCATTGGCTTAAATCTGCGCGAGTCGGCCCGCAAAGGCGGATATCTGGCTTATCTGACCGCGTGACTGCGCAGCCGCATGTCTTACCACCAGTAATCGACGCCTGAAGGTGTGTTTAATTTACGGTAAAGCTCTCACCACAGCCACACTGTTCGGTGACATTGGGATTGTTGAAATGAAATGCTGATGACAATCCGTCTTCGACATAGTCTATTTGCGTTCCATTAAGGAATTTAAGATGCTCGTCGTTCACAATTACTTTTACGCCATTAGTCTCAAAGACCTGATCTCCATCTGTCAATTCTTCCGCATAGTCGAGAATGTATGCGAATCCGGAGCATCCCGAGGTTTTCACGGCAAACTTCAACCCCTCATCACTTCCGCGGGCCTGCAGCTGAGACTGCACCCGCTTGGCAGCTGATTCTGTTAGTGTAATAGACATAAGTCGTTATTTTTCAAAAATATATAAATGATATTTCATGTAATATGGAGTGTTTGTCACGCTCCATTATCGCGATCGAAATTATACCATTTTGGGTTTAAACGAGCACCGCTCTCGTTTAAATGTGATTTAAACCCTATATTTTCAAGTGCTTGGGTTTGAAACAACGGCGTTCAAAACGCACGTGCAACGCGGACAGTATACAAACCAGTCTTAATGCACAGTTAATTCAGCGGATCGATAAATCGCCTGGCAGGCAATTGCTGTGAATTTGGCTGAGATAATCCGTACATCAGCCATAAAACCTTCTGCTCATTCAGACTGTAACCACTAGCGGTCGGTCGAGTCTGATAATGATGCTTTTTAGTTCTAAAATATTTTCCAGGCAACTGGTCGGTCGCTTCTTATAAATCGGCTAGAATACCCGCCTTTGTCGACCCACCGAACTCACGGAACCCGGTCAAACCCATCCGAAGATCTCTATGAACACGAAACCTTTTGGCGTTTTTAGCATAGCGCTGGCCTCCCTATTGCTGGAACTCGTTCTGATCAGGGTCTTCGATGTTCTTTGGTATCCCAATATGGCCTACATGATCATAACCCTGGCGGTTTTCTCATTTGGCCTGGCCGGTGTATTCCTCTCTCTATGGCCGATAAAGCTGACGGATCGAACCTGGATCTGGCTATCTATGGCAACGGCGCTGATGGCCCTGGCAACTCTGATGTTCCTACCGATAATTAATCGACTGCCATTTGATTACCAGCAGCTTACTGGCGATCAAATGGGTAAAACCGCTAGGAATTTTTTCTTTATTTATCTCGCGATCTGTGGCCCGTTCTTCCTCGCCGGTTTTACTCTATCGCTTGTGTTTTCGCACTACGCAAGTCAGATAAGAAAATTGTATTTTTTTGATCTGATAGGCGCGGCGCTTGGCAGTATCTTGCTGATCCCATTATTACCTCTGCTCGGCACGGTCGGGATACTTTGGGTGGTGGCAGGATTCTCACTTTTGTCCTCCGCTTTCTTCGCCGGGACCAGGCTATGGGGCCGGGTGGCCTTATTGGCAGCGATCGTTCTAACCGTCGTACCATTTACCTGGGACCAGATCCAAACCTTTTCACCTCATATGGACAAGCGAAATTTTCGCTCTTTACAGGGTGCGCTAGAAGGTACCTACTGGGATCCTATTTCTAAGATTGACATTATCGACTACGAGAAAGTCGGAGAAGTCCAGGGCCGAGATTATACTTTCAAGTGGATCGCCTATGACGGAGGCACGCAGACCAGTTATTACTATCGTTTCAACGGTGATTATGAAGCCATCAGAAACAGTCTGCCTGAAAATGCTCGCAGGCATTTTTGGGAAAGCTACCTGGCAATTTCTCACTACCTGAAAGCCGATACTGACGCAGAGGTTTTGATCATCGGCAGCGCCGGCGGCCAGGAAACCAAGGCTGCTCTTACCTACAATGCCGCCCACGTAGATGGTATCGAGCTAGTGAGCAAGGTAGTCGACCTTGGTAAGACCGTTTATGACGCCTACATTGGCGGCATCATGAACGATCCACGAGCCAATATTCGTGCCGGTGAAGGACGAAGTTTTCTAAGATCAAACGATAAGAACTACGACATCATCCAGATCAACAGCAATCATACGAGCTCCAGCATCGCAGCTGGCAGTGGTGCGATGCAGTCAGCTTATCTGCAGACTGTTGAAGCCTACCGAGAATTTTTTAGTCACCTCGGTCAGGATGGCATCCTGCACATCAATCATCATATCTATCCCAAGATGGTGGCCACAGCGGCCCAGGCATGGGCAGACCTGGGACGCGACAACTTCCGTGATCACGTTATGGTTTTTGAGGCTTCAGGGGAGCTGGACAATCTACCCACGCTGCTGATCAAAATGGCGCCTTGGAGCGCAAAAGAAATCAGTCAAACACAGGACTTCCTTAAGACCTTTGATTTTGTAGTCAATCCGCTTGAACCTGACTCCGCATTTCTAACCGATCCGTTTTTTGAACCCGATTTTCCTGACGAACTGGCCGCCAAGATTCCCTACCGGGTGATGCCACCTACAGATAATCAGCCTTTCTTCAATTCGTTGCGTAAGTCTCTCGATGTCTTACCCTTCGAAAAAGCAGACGTTTTTGTTAATTCGTCTATATCGGGTTTAATGAACTCTCAGCGATCAACCGGGTTTCCAATAGACATCGTGCACCTGATTGTGACCGCCGGTGCCGCACTGGTGTTCGCTCTGATCTTTACCTGTGTGCCGCTTGTCTTTTCTAAAGCCGGAAGAGCAAGATGGGATGGTAAAACCAACGTTCTGGTCTATTTCTCATGCCTGGGTTCCGGATATATCATCCTGCAGCTGGTGTTCATACAAATATTCATGAAACTTATCGGCTACCCTCTGTATGCATACACAACGGTGGTTTTTACCTTTCTGTTTGCTGCCGGCGTTGGCAGTCTGCTGTCCGAAAAGATGCAACTCTTGGAAAAGCAGCGCTGGTGGGTTCCATTTATCGGGATAGTCATCTCGGCTTTGCTGTTGATATTTTACAAGCAGGTCCTGTTCGACCAATTCCTTCAGTATGCAACTGGAATGCGAATTCTAATCTCGATAGCAATGATCTTCCCGCTTGCGTTCTTCCTCGGCATGCCTTTTCCACTCGGCATTCTGGCTGTTCAACACAAGCCCGAAGGCACCGTGGCTTGGGCGTGGGCCTTCAACGGACTATTTACCGTTATTGGAGGCGTTTTCTGTGCAATTTTCTCGGTGTATTTTGGTTTTCAGATTACCATGGTGGTTGCAATCGCCATCTACTTGCTCGCTCTTCTAATGTATAGAGGCCTGCACAGAGGGTTTCTGCTAGATCGTTTAGCGGCAGAGAAAGACGTATGACTCAGGAAACACCTGTCACCTCTGTATTGTTTGATGTGGATGGTCTACTGCTTAACACCGAGATTGTTTATACCGAAGTAACTCAGGAAATTGCAGCACGGTTCGGTAAAACTTTCGACTGGTCAATAAAAGCCAATATGCTTGGCAGGGCAGAAATAGAATCCGCTCGCTACCTGGTGGACGCGCTCGATCTACCGATCAGCGCTGAAGATTATCTGCAAGAGAGAAATGAAATGTTGCGCAAAGGGCTGGCGCAATGCGACGCGATGCCTGGCGCTGAATCCATGGTGCGCCACTTACAAAAAGAAAACGTTCCAATTGCAGTAGCCACGAGTTCAACCACCGAATTATTCAAAATTAAAAAGTCTCGGCACACCGAGTGGTTTTCACTTTTCGATGTCACTGTAACCGGAGATGATCCTGACGTAATCAGGGCCAAGCCTGCCCCTGACATTTTTTTAACTGCTGCTCGTCGACTTGGTACCAAGCCACAAGAAACCATGGTATTCGAAGACGCACCCTCCGGTTTAGCAGCAGGCATCACCGCGGGCATGCGGGTCGTCGTGGTCCCAGATCCAAATATGGATCGCGCCCGCTACGAGGGCGCAACAGAAATTCTGGATAGTCTCGAAGATTTTGAGCCAGAACGTTACGCGCTGCCAGCCTACAAGTAATTTTAGCCAATCGATGGCTCTTAAAGCTCTCTTTTCACCATACCAATGCCTCAGATCACGCTAGAGTACAGCGATAATTGCCTGCACGATGGTGAGTTTGCCGGACTGTTTCGCGGCATTCACGGGATCTTGCAGCAAACCGGTGGCATCCGCCTTGAAAACTGTAAGAGTCGTGCTCTGGAGCAAGAGAATTACTTTATCGCTGACGGCGACCCTGTGCATGCATACGCTCACCTGGAAATTCGGTTTATCGAGGGGCGATCCGACGAGATCCGCAAAACCATGGGTCAGCAGTGTTTAGAACTTTTGAAGAAGTTCTTTAAAAAATCAATTGAAGGGGGGGAAATTCAAATAACCGTGGAAGTTGCCGATATAAGACGACAGGATTACACCAAATATCCGCCTGGCACGCTGACCCGGCAAATCCGGTGAAAACGATC
The DNA here is from genome assembly GCA_024644945.1 of Gammaproteobacteria bacterium. Classification (GTDB taxonomy): domain Bacteria; phylum Pseudomonadota; class Gammaproteobacteria; order Arenicellales; family Poriferihabitantaceae; genus VYFG01. The sequence continues at coordinate 40,964 of JAHEGU010000015.1, forward strand.
TTAACCGCGCATGCGTTCGGCTTTATGATCGAACAAGACTTGATCGATCATCACCGCATTTCGCATTTCACCGAGAATTTCTATTTGAACCTGTACTCCGGGGGAAATCATCTCCACCGGTAGAAACCCGATTGCCACACTCTTTCCAGAAAAGTGCGCAAACCCACCTGAGGTCACGAATCCAACCACTATGTTGTTTTTCCAGATTGGCTCGTCTGCCACGGCGTCCGCATCCTGAGCGTCAACGATAAAAGTACAAAGCCTGCGCGACACGCCTTGGGCTTTTTCCTCCAGCGCAGCTGCTTTACCTATGAATTCAGCTTCCTTGTTATAGGCGACAAATCGATCGAGCCCGGTTTCAAGTGGAGTGTAATCGGGTTTGTATTCCGCCAGCCAGGAACCGAATGATTTCTCGAGTCTAAGACTCATCATTGCACGCATACCGAACGGCCGTAATCCCAAGTCTTGTCCGGCCTGGCTTAACGCAGAGTAGAGAGCAACCTGTTGATTTGCAGGAACATAAATCTCGTAACCAAGGTCTCCAGTATAGGAAACCCGTTGCACGATTGCATCACAATTTCCGACCTGCATCCGCTTTACCGATAAAAACGGAAATACTTTATTAGACACATCTACTCGTGTTACGCGTTCTAGAAGGTGTCTTGACTCAGGACCGGCTATCTGGAACCCCAGACGGTTCTGAGAAATATTCTTGAGTTTCACATCGCTCTTGAGAAGATGCTGTTCGAACCAGCGCTGATGATAGTTTTGAGATCCATAAGAGGCTGTCAGCTGGTACAAATTGTGCGCAAGCTTGGAAACTGTAAAATCTCCAATCAGTTTGCCTTTTGGGCTCAACATCGGACATAGCGTCAGGCGGCCAGTCTTCGGCATCCGCCCAGCCATCATCCAGTCCAGCCAGCTTTCGGCCCCATTACCGGAAACCTCAAATTTGCTGAAGTTGTGGATTTCGTTGATGCCGACTCCGCTGCGCACAGCTCGGCATTCCTGCGCGATGACTGCAAAGGCGTTCGAACGTCTAAAAGAAGGAATCTCCCAAGGTTCCTCTCCTTTGGGCGCAAAGTAGTTCACATGCTCCATACCATAGCCCGAACCGAACACGGCGTTCTGCTGTTGCCACAATCCATAAGCCGGCGTGGTGTGAAAGGGCCTGGCCGCGGGTAATTCCTCATTGGGATAAGATACCGAAAACCGCCGCTGATAATTTTCACGTACCTTTATCCGCGTATAAGCGGCTGTCGGGAAATCGCCGAACCTGGATACATCCATCGCAAATACATCTCTTGAGGGCTCTCCTTCGACCATCCATTCCGCTAAAGTAAGTCCCACCCCTCCCCCCTGACTGAAGCCCGCCATCACTCCGCAGGCCGACCAGTAATTAGTGAGTCCCTGAACCGGTCCCACCAGTGGATTACCGTCCGGAGCAAACGTAAACGGCCCGTTAATAATTGTTTTTATCCCAGCGCTCTCGAGCACCGGATAACGTCTGTAAGCTGCAGCGAGCGACTCACCAATTCGCTCAAGATTATCCGGCAGCAATTCATGGCCGAAATCCCAGCTAGTTCCGTCAACCGCCCACGAATCACAGTCCTGTTCGTAAAAGCCGATCACCAGTCCGTCACGCTCCTGACGCAGATAACTCTCTCCTTCAGGATCCATTACATGGGGCAACTCGGTAGGATGATTGACCACCTCGTCAATCGTATCGGTCGCTAAATATTGGTGTTCCATTGGATGTAAAGGCAAGTAGACGCCGGCCATCGCACCCACTTCCCTGGCCCACAAGCCAGCCGCATTCACTACGTGTTCGGCCTTTATGTTGCCCTTTTCTGTAACGAGTTCCCAACTGCCGTCCACCAGAGGTTTCAGTTCCAGGACACGATTGCGCAATACTATCTCGGCACCGTTATTTTTCGCCGCGCGCGCGTAAGCGTGTGTGGTCCCAGAAGGATCGAGGTGCCCATCAAGGGGATCATAAAGACCTCCAATAATGCCTTCTGTATTGGTGACCGGAGACAACTCACTGATTTCAGTTGGCGTTACTAGATGGGTATCCAGACCCATGTATCGATGTTTGGCCCGTTCCGCGCGCAGAAAATCCATGCGGTCTGGAGTTCCGGCCAACGTGATTCCGCCGACATGATGCAGACCACAACTCTGACCTGATTGCTGTTCCAGCTCCTTGTACAACTGAATGGTATAGCCCTGCAATGCCGCCATATTTGTATCGGCGTTAAGCGTATGAAAACCTCCCGCTGCATGCCAGGTAGATCCCGAAGTAAGCTCGGATCTTTCAACTAATGTGACATCGGTCCAACCCAGCTTTGTCAAATGATACAGGACACTGCATCCAACCACACCGCCACCGATAATCACTACCCGAGTATGAGATTTCATTTTATTTTTTCATTTTATTTATCAATGACCGAAGATAATCTCTGATCTCATTGGGCTGAACCGTTGCACACCGAATGAGTTCATCAAATCGTTTTGAAAACATGCGGATGTGTTCAGTGCTGTTCAATACAAGATAAGACTGGCCGATAAATACCACCGCCCGGATTGGGCCAAACAGAGTAAACGCTGCAGTATAAATTTCCCGTCCATCGAAAAGGAACCAACGAAAACGTGGATACAACTCGTCGACTAATGCAATCATATGTTCAAGCTGCGCTATCCGGTCATTCAGAGACAGGTCACGCCAAATGCCTTCACCACGCGCAAAGCCCTCAATATCCTGCGTGGACTGACAGGATTCCAATTCGGACTCGGCTTTTCTTTGTTGGACCAGCAAAACATGTGTATCCCGAATACTCTGATCGGTGCGTCCGAGACCGTATCGGCGAAACTCATACGTGGCCGTTTGCTCGGTCTTAAGCAAGTCTGGGAGTGTGGCGGGAATATAGCGCACCTTATAACCACTCGCTTCCTGGTGCCACTCAAGCAATCGTTGATTAGCGGAAGATTCCGAAAAGTCTTCGAATTCCAGGGGCCCTCGCAGCACATCAGCGCCAATCACACCCTGGTTAGTGAGCCCGAGCAACCAATCAACGCTGACCTGATACTGTTCAGCAATCGCCGCAATTGTATCCGCCCTCGGCAAGCGCAAATTATTGTTAGACAGCAGTTGCGAAAGGGTTGAACGATCAATCCCGATTGATGCCGCAAAACGGGAATGATTAAGTCCGCTGTTGGCGATTACTTCGCCAATTCGCGATCGAAACACTTCTACTCTCTCTTGATACTTCACCAGGATGGTTTAATTTCCATGCGCCTCTTTTCAACATAGGCGCCCAGTTCCTCTTCCACTGCTGGGTCAATCGGCGGTTTTTCATAGATTTCCAGCAGCTGCTTGTACAACTCGTTGGCTCTCTGGGTCGCGGTCTTTTCTCCATTCTCCTGCCAGGTCTCAAAATTATTCCAATCCGACACTAATGGTTTATAAAACGCGTCTTTATACCTGGACATGGTGTGACTGGTACCAAAATGGTGCCCACCCGCGCCGACTTCTTTGATCGCATCTAACGCGAGATCCTGCTCGGTAACCTCAATGGGCTGCAGCGTCTGCGCGATCATCTGCACCATTTCCATGTCGAGCACCAGTTTTTCGAACGATGCACAAAGCCCCCCTTCGAGCCAGCCTCCGCTATGTTTTACCAGGTTACCGTGTGCCATGACTGCACTCCACAAAGACATTTCGGACTCCCACGCTGCCTGTGCATCTGGGGTATTGGACGCATTAACATTGGAAGTTCGATATGGAATATTATATCGGCGAGCTAACTGACCACCTGCTAAAACCGCTCTGGCGTATTCTGGCGTACCAAATGCCGGTGCACCGGTTTTCATATCAACATTAGAAGTAAATCCACCGTACATCACGGGTGAACCCGGGTTCACCATCTGTGTAACCGCAATGACCCCCAGCGCCTCGGCATTTTGTTGTGCTAAGGCACCAGCTAGCGTAACCGGGCACATTGCACCCGCCAAGGTAAATGGCGTCACAACCGTTGGCTGGCCGTATTCAGCCAGTAACATCAATCCATCCAGCATCGGAACGTCTACTTTTAGCGGCGAATTAGTATTGACCACGGTCATGATACTTGGCTGCGTTTTTAACGTGTGATCATCTATTCCCCGGGATATCTTAATCATCGCCAAAGCGTCTTCGACCTTACCGTTGCCAAGACTGTAACAGTGCCACGGCTTTTCGGTCAGCGTGGTAAACGCAAGATACGCATCAAGATGCCGAGTATGTGCAGGCAGATCGATTGGCTCCACCGGGTAACCCGAAAACAACCGCACAACGTTGAACATCTGTCCCAGTTTGAGAAAGCGACAATAATCTTCAAAGTTGCCTGTACGCCTGCCGCGATCAAGATCCGAGCAATTTGGCGGACTGGCCACAATCGTAAAGTTAATATAATTGCCGCCTATCACGGAGTCATAGACTGAATTTCTGGCATGCAGCGTAAACTCCGACGGGACCGTTGAGATTTTTTCCATTACCAACTCTCGATCCATACATACATATCCTGTATCCGTATCGATCGTCGCGCCCTGCTGAACCATCAGTTCACGAGCTTTATCGTTCACAATTTCAAGTCCGATCTGCTCAAGAATCCGCATTGAACCATCGTGTATCAAATCAAGCGATTCTTGGCTCAAGACCTCAATCGGAGGAAACGGATTACGCAGCTGCTCAACCGGCAGCTGCTCCAGTTCAAATGCCGGTTTCTCTCTCACTCGTCGTGATCTTCTGGTCATTTCGGCTTGCCGCGTGACGTTACAGCGCCAAATTTAATCCAAATTGGTGATTAAGTGCAATCTAGTTGATTAAAATTAACAATCTTGACTATTCGTTTAACTTATTACTAATGTGCGCACAATTCCCTTATTGATGGTATGGAAACTGTCGGATATATATTTATCCCCACAACCATAACTAATAAATTGGCGTGAAATCGGAGATTGCCCCTATTGAATGGCCGACACTTTTGTTAGTAGTCGCAAACTACGTCGCATGGTGGGTGGTGATCTCAAAGTTCAGCATCAATCCCGTGTTGATGACGCCCACCCTGATGCTGCTTCTGGCATTTCATACATCGTTGGTCCACGAACTGTTGCATGGACACCCTACTAGTTCACCGTGGTTTAATGACTTACTCGGTACTCCACCGGTCGCGTTAATTTATCCTTACGCGGTATTTAAAGATACCCACCTCAGACATCACCGAAACGACCACTTAACCATACCGGGTGTCGATCCGGAGAGTTTTTTCCATTGTTCTGAAGACTGGAAAAAGAAAACCAAATTTTTGCGGATTGTGGCTTGGGTAAACATGACACTTGCAGGCAGACTGCTTCTAAGTCCGATGATCAGTGTTGTCCAAATGCTGAAGCTGTGCGCGGTTCAACTGTCCTCGGGCACGCTGAAGCAAAGGCTAACCTGGTTGGTTCATATTGCTGCCGCCATTGGTATCTTATATGTGGCGACGAATTATTACGCGGTGCCACTATGGATATACCTGTTCTGTGCTTATGGTGCGCATTCTTTAATCAGCCTGCGCTCATTTTTCGAACACCGCACTGCTGAGGTCCCAAGTCAAAGAATAGTAATCGTTAAATCATGCTGGTTTTTCAAACTTCTATTTCTCAATAACAATTTTCATGCCACACATCATCGCTATCCATTCTTACCATGGTATGGGATCGAAAAACGTTTCAATCAGGATGGCGGAACGGTACTGAAGAGAAATGGTAATTTTTACTTTTCTGGATACCGTGATTGGTTACGCTTCTTATTTCATCCAGTGGCGTCACCAGTTTATCCTTATCCGGTCAAACATTACCCGGCTCAAGAGGTCAAATAAGTGTCATCTGCACAACCAGCACGACTGCTGGCTTGTGGCATGTATGCATTCACAGAACCATTACGTAACGCATGGACAGCCCTGCTATCACCTCTAAATGAAATAGTCGCACAAACCGATGACTCATTTCTAACCAGTGCCCTGCAACTGCGTTTTGATACCGGCTCGGATATCTACCGATCAACGCAGCTTTTTCTTGGACATACTTGCGGCTATCCATACATGACCCGCTGGAAACAATCCCACCGACTTGTCTGTGTACCAGAATTTGAAATACCCGGATGCTCCGGAACACAGTACTCAAGTTGGTTTATTTGTCGATCTGACGACCAAAGATCATCTTTTGAGTCATTTGCTGGAGCTATTGCTGCAATAAATGAAGAAAATTCAAATAGCGGTATGAATGTACTTCGCTACCAGGCGAGTAAGCATGCCACAAATGGCAGATTTTTCCGCGACGTCAACACTTCTGGATCGCATACGCAAAGCATGCGCGCAGTAGCGGCCGGCGATGCTGATATTGCGGCAATCGACACAATCAGCTACCACCACATCGTTAAATCGGACCCAGTGCTGGCGAATGCCGTCAAAGTGATGGGGCAATCAGTCTATACGACTGGCCTACCCTTTATCACACACAACAGCGAGCGGTTGGATCGCTCTGTTCTTATTGATGCCTTGAACCAATGTGTCGAGCAATTGAGCGACACAAATCGGGAACACCTGAAACTGATTCGATTTAGCGAAGTCAAAGAAGCCGATTATGATGTCCTGATAAGACTTGAAACAGAAGCTATTGCAACAGGCTATCCAACGCTGTCCTGAGTCAACAATTTAATTTCTAAAGTGAGGTAGCTGCAGTGGCGAAATTTGTCAGCGCATCAGAAATTTTTTCAATCAGAGGTGTTATATTTTCGCAAGTTTGCATTCCGTGTCGCGACGACAGGTATCCTGGATCGTTATAACCAAACCATACCTGACCGTTCTGATCCTCCCAGATCAGCGCTTTCATCGGCAGATCGATGGCGCTGCTCTGAGCACATTTTATTAATCCCGTTCCAACTTTGGGATTGCCGAAAATCACAAGCTCAGTAGGCGCTATAGAGTCGCCTATGGATGCTGCACCCGCAGCATGATCGATACGCGCGAAGACTTTCATGCCCTTTTCAGCTAAAACACTCTCTAGCTTGTCCGCCGTTACCTTTACATCGTGTGCACTTTTAACCATGACTAATCCCTGTTGAGCAACAGCAACATGGTTAAACAGAATCAATAGCACCAGACTCAGCAAAGTTTGAATTTTTTTCATTTGATTTAATCTCCAATTAGGGTACGTGGTTGAAAAATAAGTATGCTCTCTGGCCCCCTACCCCAGGTAAGGCAATTTGGACATAACGTTGGATTAGCCAACTGACCAAAGAGTTAATCCAGCTGAATTATAGCCCCTGTATGACGGACGGTCGATTTGCTGAGATGAGCGGCAATTCATTAATTTTACAAACAAAATTTAATGTTTCAGGTCGTAATTTAAGTTGAGTACGCCTGGAGCATTGGTTAGTATTAACGTCCAAGCGGGACAATCCGAGCAAAGACTTAATAATAAAAAACAAGGAATAAAAAGCTCGGACTGTTTGGGAATTTAACCGAAGGGGATATAGGAGATTATTATGGGTGTCAAAGATAAGGCATTCACTTGGTCAGCCGCCACTAATAAAGCGGTCTACGGCGTAAACAGTTTTCACACGTCTGGTTATCCGGTAAAACCGGATGATCTCCAATCCCTGAATGATTCCATTGAACAATGGGGCCAGTTCCTCCGCCACATTTTTCTTGGTTCTTCGGTGGGCTACGTCAGTACGGAAGTACTCGAGCAATATACACTTGAAGATACAGAACTCTATCTTGACGTAAAGATTCAATTGTCCCAGGCGATGTCATCGGTCCAGGACGACATTCTTGCAAACCGTCTTGAGATGATCTGTAATGAAATTCGGAAGAACAGCTACAAGTTCATCAGCAGCACCCTGCCGATGCTCAATGAAAACAGCCGTAATTTGGTCGAGCTCAAAGACAATAGCGGCCTGATTAAGACTCAGTCTGATAAAGCGCTTTATATTGGAGCGACCAGAAGGAGTGTTAATGGAGGTTCGGATCATCAGGAAAGCTTGTCATTACGTCGCAAACAAATCATGGCGGTTATCAACCGACAGCACCGTGATGTGATTCAAAATCTTGCGCAGCTTTCCAGTAAAATAAACAGCGGCCTATACTCCGAAGAGTACGAACTTTAATTGAGTTTCAGTGCCCGGGGTTAACTCGGGTGACTTCTATACGCCTGGCGCAGCCCAGTCCTCTGCAAGAATAGAGGTCAGAGCGTCAACTAGCCGGTCCGCATTATCGCGGTTAAAAACCATTGGAGGTTTTATCTTAAGTACATTGTGACAAGGACCGTCTGTACTAAGCAGTATCCCCTGCTGCTTCATTCGCTCTGAAATATACGCGGCCTGTTGGGCGGCTGGAGCCAACGTTTCCCTGCACTTTACCAATTCAATCCCAATAAACAGACCTTCCCCCCTGACCTCCGCGATGAGTGGGAACCTGGTTTTTAGTGCATCCAGTCCTCTCATTAAATAATTGCCTGTATCCAAGGCATGGGATTGCAGGTTTTCCCGTTCGATAACCTCGAGTACCGCGTTGCCAATCGCACACGACACCGGATTTCCGCCGAACGTATTGAAATACTCCATTCCCGTCACGAAGCTCCGGGCTATTTCTTTGGTTGTCACCACCGCGGCGAGCGGATGACCATTACCGGCGGGTTTCCCCAGTGTCACAATATCCGGTACCACATTCTGTAACTCGAAAGCCCAGAAACAACTCCCGACCCGACCAAATCCGGTCTGTACTTCGTCCGCAATACAGACTCCACCCTGAGCACGCACACTCTGGTAAACAGATTTCAGATAACCACCAGGGAGAACAACTTGGCCTCCACACCCCAGTATCGATTCACAAATAAACGCTGCGGCGCCACCTGTTTTTTCTGCATCTGCAAGGGCTTTGTGAACGAGACTTGCATACTTCTCCGCATAATCCGGATCAGTGTGTCGGTATCGCCCACGCAAGCCATCGGGCATCGGCACTTTGTGAACCCATGTAGGATTACCCTTTCCTCCCGGGCCATCATGTTTGTATGGGCTTAAGTCTATCAATGCAGTGAGGTTGCCATGATAGGCATGGTCTAGCACCACAATATCTTTACGCTTGGTATGAGCCCATGCTAATCGCAGCGCAAGATCATTGGCTTCACTTCCGCTGTTCACCAGAAACACCACGGCAAGTGGCTTGGGGAATGTCGCGAGCAAACGCTCTGCGTAATTAGTAATACCTGGATAGAGATATCGGGTGTTGGTATTCAGCACCCCCGCGGCGAGCTGCCCGGCTTGCACTACATGAGGGTGACAGTGCCCCACATGGGGAACATTGTTTACCGCATCAAGGTACCTTTTACCATTGGCATCGAACAGGTACTGTCCAACCCCCCGTGCCACTACAATTGGATCCCGATAGGATAGGCTCAAGCTGCCGGACAACTGTTGCTGCCGCGATTTTAGTAGCGGCCCCGCTTCCCGTTGCAGATCCGAGCGTGGTTGATCGAGCACCAGGTCCGGAATTTTCAGGATCAGATTGGGATCCGGACATAAACCGATCCAGACATTTCTATGTGCATGGTTACCGACACCGAAGAAGGTGTCGGTACATTCAAGCAAATCGAGGATAATTTCAAAATGAACGTGGGGCGGCCAGAAACCATTCTGATGAATCTCACCCATACACCCCAGGAGTCCCCCAGCAGCCACATCTTGCCCCACCTGAAGATGGTTAAACGATGCAGCGTCAAGGTGTCCATATAAAGAATAGAAGACCAGACTGTCCCCATGCTCATCGGCCACCTCGTGAATGAGAATCAGGCAGCCACCATAATCTAATGGGCTAGTGTTTTCGGAGGTCGACCAGACTTTACCGGACAAGGGTGCAAAAACTTGAGAGCCGGCTGGCTGAAACACGTCAAGGCCGATATGAAGAGTGCGACGATGACCTGAAAAATCCGAAAAATCTTCGTTACCGTAAATCAGGCGATATTCATCGTACCTGCCAATGCCCGCCACCGCGCCGGCATCTTCCATGGCCCGAAACAAGTTTCGGGTCATACGCTCAGGATCGTGCGTATCGTCTCCCGTATTCAAGTAAGGGCTGGACACGCTGGTATCGAGCACCAACAAAGAATCACGTTGCAAGTCAACATCAACCAGAGACTCGAAACGGGATTGTGATTTCAACCAATTTAATACTTTTTTACTCGTCGGTACCGGCTCCATATCGCAAGCATCACGAAACAGGTAATGGGCATAGTTTTCTGGAACCGTTCTAAGGCACTCTAACAACTCCCATGCAGGTCGCTCACTGATAGAAAGATATTCATTGTCCGGTTCCAGAGATTTCTGGTACGCGCATATGCAAACACTCATACTCAAACGCATACAGATCAGACTGAATATGGCCTGGACTTCTTGCGGACGCAGCGGCATCACGCTTTGGTAGCCTTTAACGATACTGGCCGCCACATCAAGCGGACGTGGTTGTCCTAACATCGCGTAAGCACATGCTATTGCAAGATCAGCCACTAACCACGAGTGAACCATATCTCCGAAGTCTATTAACCCAATGACCTTCTGGTCCCATGGCCCGTCATCTGCGACCACAACGTTATTGTCATTAGCGTCATTGTGTATCACTCCACTTCGCAACTGGTCTTTCACCACCAACACTTGTCGACGAAACGTGTCCTGATACGATTCAATCAACGCTATACGATCTGGGTCCGACAGCAGCGGTTTAAACCTGGCTAATGTGTCTTCCACATCTTGCATAATCCAAAGGAGCGGCCGATCGAGCGCGGGATCAGTAAAACCGTCGAGGCATTTGTTCACTCGTGCCACAGTTCGCCCCAAAGATTCAAGCAATTCCGATGAACGCGGATTGATTTCCGTAAGCAGGGGTCCTTCCAGAAAAGTGGTCAACCTGCAACGATATTCCACCCCATCATCACCCACAATCCGCTCAATGGTTTGGCCCGAAGTAGAGCGAACAACCTCAATTGTTTCGATCTCTTCAGCGCATGATAAACGACTGAACACTTGCTCCTGACAACTTAACATCGCAGGATCTTCCTGCTGGTTCGCTATCTTGAACACAAACCGCTTGCTCTTGCCCTGATCGAGGGTGGTGATCAGAAAGTTCCGATCACGCTCTCCATTTAGTGGCTTTATTTCTCCCTCGAAGCCGTATAACTTTCTTAACTGTGTCTTGATCGATCCAATAGAAACAGCTGGCAGTTTGCAAACGTCTGCAGCATTGGAGGGAGAGGTTACAGGAATCATTGCAATGCGGATGACTACCCGGTGCGTTCAGGCGAACTTTCTCTTTGTGTGTCTTGCCAGTTATCGGCAAGTTCAATGGGTGCATTTGGGGGGGCGAGCATTCCTTTGCCTTTGATTAAATCAGCCGCTCTCTCCGCGGTCATGATCGTAGGTGCGTTGAGATTTCCATTGGTGATCACTGGAAAAATAGAAGAATCTACGACTCGCAATCGATCAATTCCACGAACCCGGGTATCAGGATCCACCACCGCCAAATCATCAGTACCCATTCGACAACTGCAAGATGGATGGTAAGCACTTTCCACGCCCTGGCGAATCCATTGGTCGATTTCCTGGTCAGAATGGATATCGACTCCGGGCTGGATTTCCTCGCCCCTGAAGGGATCCATCGCTGCCTGCGCAATAATTTCTCTGCTTAAATGCACACTCTTACGGAATCCTTTAACGTCATCGGGATGCTTCAAATAGTTAAACAAAATGGAAGGCGTGTCCGTGGGATCTGGAGTACGTATATGGACTCTTCCCCGACTTTTGGGCTTGTTATGACCAACGTGCAGCTGGAATCCATGTCCGTCGAATGCCGCGCGGCCATCGTAGCGCATTGCTGCGGGCAGAAAATGGTACTGAATATCTGGCGCATCCAGTCCAGCTTCAGACCGAATAAAACCACAAGACTCGAAATGGTTGGTGGCACCAAGCCCTGATTTGAATAATTGCCAGCGTGCACCGATCAGAAATTTGCTGAACAAACCCAGCTTTCCGTTAAGAGTAATGGATTGCTTACTACGAAATTGAAAGTAAAACTCAAGATGGTCCTGCAGATTCTCACCGACACCCGGCAGATCATGTTGTACTGGTATACCCGCCGCATTCAGCACTTCACCTGGACCGATCCCGGATAACTGCAGAAGGTGCGGAGATCCAATTGACCCCGCACACAGGATTACTTCTGCGCGCGCCTTTGCCTGTTGAACTTGCTTGCCGATTTGGTACTCCACCCCGGTCGCAACCCTTCGATGCATTAGAATTCGCCGACTCCGAGCACGAGTGACTACTTTCAAGTTAGGTCGAGACAGTGCAGGCCGCAGATATGCATTGGCGGTCGACCAGCGCACACCATCCCTAACCGTCATGTGCATGGGCCCGAATCCTTCCTGTCTTGCGCCATTGTAATCGTTAGTCACACCGTAACCCGCTTGTTTTCCGGCATCAATAAAAGCGCGATAGAGCGGATTCTGCATGTTATTGCCGTTGTTTACGTGCAATGGGCCCTGCTGTGAACGGTAGACGTCGCTGCCGAATTTCCAGTTATCTGCTTTATGAAAATACGGTAGACAGTTCTGATACCCCCAGCCGGTAGCACCGTTTTGCTCCCATTGCTCAAAATCGGCTGCATGGCCACGCACGTATACCATCCCGTTGATGGATGAAGAACCACCCAGCACTTTACCTCGGGGACAGTGCATTTCCCGATTATCTAAATAAGGTTCAGGCTCTGAGTGAAATTGCCAAGCAAATCGGTCAGTGTTCATCGGAATTGACAACGCTGTTGGCATCTGTATAAAAATACTCTTATCCGATCCCCCGAACTCCAGCAAAAGAACCGAAGTTTTAGGATCTTCAGTCAGGCGGTTTGCCAGCACGCAGCCTGCGGATCCGGCTCCCACGATTATGTAGTCAAATTCCTGGCTCATTCTGCAGATCCGATATTGTTCTCAGTTTACCCTTGAAAAAAGAAAGCACTTGCCCAAATTCGTTTACTAAATATTACACATCCTCCTTATATTCACGCCCAATACAGACTGAGGGTCATGGGCTGCGTGAATGACTCTGACAGAAAATCAGCGGCCGCCGCTATAATCGTTATAGCGACAGGGCCCGGCACAATAAACAATGGCCAGAAGTGTATATCAGCGAACCCTGGGCGCCAACAATCAGTATGATTGCCCTTAAGGAATGCACCCGTCAAGGGAACTTTTCGATTTTGTTGCGTTCTCTGTAGTACTCTCGAATATAGACTTAAGCGGTAGTTAGAATGAAAAAATTGTCACGGATTATCAGCTCACTCATTTTAGTGCTGGCCTTTTGCAACCCGGCTAATGCAGCGGAAGATCCCATCTACACCTCGCTGTTTTCCAGCAATGCGGCAGGCGGATACGATGTCACCGCATATTTCACTGATATGAAACCAGTCAAGGGAAACAAAAAATTTCAAACGGAGTACATGGGTGCCACATGGCTCTTTGCGAGCCAGGAAAATCTGGATAAGTTTATCCAGGATCCAGAAAAATATGCGCCTCAATATGGCGGATATTGCGCATGGGCTGCGGCACGGGGCGACACCTACAAAGGTGACCCGGAATATTGGAGCCTGCATGACGGTAAGCTTTATCTGAATTTCGACCAGGAAGTAAAGGATAAGTGGCTGCGAGACAAGGAAAGCTTTATTTCCAAGGCAGACGCCAGGTGGCCGGCGCTGCTTGAGAACTAAACCTGTTTCCCGGCGGCAGGCATTCTTTCTCTGTCGCCCGCCTGTTCTAAGATAGCCCGAAGACGCTCAAGTCTTCTACTATGGGCGATAGTGCACAGCCGATGGTAAGCTTAGCCACTGAAATACTTATTAGAGCACAATGGGCGACACTCAAGACTTCACTGTTCGTCAGGCAATCTCCTCGGACATTGACGAAATCGCCAGGTTCAACATGCAAATGGCGATGGAAACCGAAAAATTGGAATTGCTTCCAGATGTAATTACCAATGGTGTGGCGAATATGGTCAACCATCCGGATAGAGGATTTTATCTAGTCGTCACGGTTTGTGATCAGGGCAAACTTGAAATCGCGGCTTCACTGATGGTCACTACTGAGTGGAGTGATTGGCGAAATGGCATGTTCTGGTGGATCCAGAGCGTATATGTCTTGCCTGCCTGGCGCCGCAAAGGACTGTATAGACTGATGTATGAAAAAGTGAAGTCGCTAGCGGATCAAGACGGAAATGTATGCGGATTTCGACTCTACGTTGAACAGGAAAATGCGACGGCTCAGCATACTTACCAGGCCCTAGGTATGGCGCCGACTCACTATCTTTTATACGAAGAGCTGCGACCAAATCTGGTCTTCAGTAAAAATTGAGAATTTAACCATATCTCATTGAAATAAAATAGATAAGTAACAAGTAAATCCGGTATTTTGATGACCAACGGATCTAGTCGTATAGTGGTAAAGACCCAAAACGATATGGAGTCCCCAGATGAATACGATGAGATGGCACGACGACTAAAAATTGAAAAGACCTTGGAACTGGTTTCCCACACGACAAACGCTGCAGACGCCAGATAAAAATCAGTGTAATGGATACCTAACGCCAGGAATTATTTCCAGTTCCGATCCTTGACGATCGCCACACGTTCTCCCTTCTCTGTCACTACTTTCAACGAACAGCCAGGCGTGGCAAATTCAGTAGTCACTACCGCAAAAGCAAGATTTGCCGCATGTTTTTTTGAATAAGCAAGACTGGTCACTATTCCCACTTTAATCCCATCTTGGCTAACCACATCAAATGTCGCACGTGGCGCAGATTGCGGGCCCCCCTCGATCATCAGATTTACCTTAAGTTTATCTACCCCATTTCTAATAATTTTATCCAGCGCTTCCCTGGACATATATTCGGCGGGTTTATCCAGGTTGAGAAAGCGCTCTAATCCACACTCAATCGGGTTGTTTTCCAGCGTCATATCGCTGCCGTAAGACATCAATCCTGACTCAAGCCTCTCAATTAGATTGGGACATCCGGCTCGAATATTAAAGGCCTGCCCTTTTTTCCAGATCGCATCCCACAGCTCTATTCCCTTGCTTGAATCCTGCAGATAAATCTCAAATCCACCCTGGCCGCTCCAGCCTGATCTGGCGAGGTACACTGGTGTACCGACAATCTCTGTTTCAATAAAACGAAAGAATTTTATCTCCCGCACTTCCGGACCGACCACCTCAGCCATCAATTCATCCGCTCTAGGCCCCTGAACTGCCAGCGGACTGACATCGGGTTCAAACACCTTGACCTCCATGCCACTCCCATAAGTAATACCTTTTAACCACAACAACACGTCCGAGTCTGCGATAGAAATCCAGAAGCGATCATCGGCTAAACGAAGAATAATCGGGTCATTGACTATGCCACCATGCTCGTCCACCAGGGGGGCATATACGCACTGCCCGATCGCGCAACGGGATATATCCCGGGGTGTGATCAGTTCCACCAAGGCAAGCGCATCTGGACCAACCACTTCTACCTGGCGCTCCACGGAAACATCCCAAAGCTGCACATGGGTGCAGAGGTGCTCATAGTCTTCCTGGGGTGACCGGTAAACCGATGCCAATGTCATGTGGTTATAAACGCTAAACACCTTAGGCCCCTGTTCCAGGACCCTACTCTCAAATGGCGTAGTGCGAATTCGGCGCGACAATGCGAGCTTTGATGATTTCATGATAATACTGCCAACTAAATCGGCGCGGATGATACCTAATTAAGTGGCACATTCCGGCCAGAAAAACGACCAAATCATATCGGTTTTTCCTCCCAACTGGATATGATAATCTCAGACAAAATAATCCCTCCCCGCTCATGAGACAAAACTACGATGCTCTCGACGCCGTCAGCGGCCTGAATTACGTCGAGCTGACCCCGATCTCCATTCTAGCCCGCGCTAGCGATGCTTATCCAAAGCATCCAGCCATCATCTACGGTCATAGAAAGTACACCTGGTCGGAGCTGGCTGTTCGAGCTAAGCGTCTAGCCACCGGTTTACAAACTCTCGGGGTTGAGCGAGGCTCCACCGTCTCGTTTATGGCCGGCAATACTCCGGAGCTGCTTGAAGCCCATTACGGGGTGCCAATGTCAGGTGGCGTGTTGAACGCTATTAACGTCAGACTCGACGCGGAAACGGTGGCCTATATCTTGGAACATAGCGATTGCAAGGTTCTGGTCTGCGACACTCATTACTCAGCGACAGTAAAGCAGGCACTCACCAAGCTGGATCACCCACCCATGGTTGTCGACATTGTTGACGACCAGTCACAGGCACCCGAGGGAAATGGCGAAAAACTTGGCCAACTGACTTATGAAGAACTGTTGTCAAAGGGATTTACCAGTGAAGGCTGGGGTTATCCAGAAAGCGAATGGGATGCGCTAACGCTCAATTACACCTCTGGCACCAGCGGCCGCCCCAAAGGCGTGGTTTACCACCACCGCGGATCATATTTGATGTCAATGGGAACGATTGCGGCATGGCAGATACCGAAGCACCCAGTTTATCTCTATACGGTACCGCTGTTTCACTGCAATGGATGGGGCCATATCTGGTCGATGGGAATCATGGGCGGCACGTTTATCTGCAATCGTGTAATTTCCGCGGAAGTCATATTTGAAGCCATTCGCGAGCATGATGTTACGCATTTCGGCGCCGCACCGATCATCCTATCAATGCTTGCCGCCGCCTCAGACGAGGTCAAGTTCAGGCCGGATCATACTGTACAGGTTATGACTGCAGGCGCACCGCCGCCCAGTAAAGTTTTAGAGGAAGTGGCGAAACTCGATATGAATGTCATTCATGTTTACGGCCTCACCGAAACCTATGGTCATGTGGTGTATTGCGACTGGAATCCAGAGTGGGATGCACTGCCTATTGACCGGCAGGCTGAAATCAAGTCACGTCAAGGCATACGATTCCCAATGATGGATGCTGTGCGCGTAGTCGATGTTAACTCTGGTGACGAAGTTGCCGCCGACGGAAAAACTATGGGAGAGATCCTGCTGCGGGGTAACACTACAATGAAAGGCTACTATAAAAATGAAGACGCTACCTCGGATGCTTTTAAAGGCGGATGGTTTCATAGTGGCGACTTAGCCGTAGTCTATCCAGACGGTTATATTCAGATCAAGGATCGATTGAAAGATATAATAATTTCCGGTGGTGAAAATATATCCTCGATCGAGGTTGAATCTGTTATATACCAACACCCCAAGGTGGCCGCCGCCGCGGTGGTCGCGAAGCCGGATGAGAAATGGGGTGAAACACCCTGCGCATTTGTCGAGTTGAAAGCGGGTGAAGATGCGAGCGAAGATGAAATCATCGGCTTCTGTAAAGACAACATGGCCGGATATAAACGACCCAGTAAAGTGGTTTTTATGGAATTGCCAAAAACCTCTACCGGAAAGATTCAGAAATTCGCCTTAAGGGAATTGATCAATAACGGTCAGGCCTGAAGAATTCCTAAATTACATTAATCAGTAGACGAGAATGAGCCAAATCAATAAAGTTGCGGTGCTCGGCGCCGGTACCATGGGATCCGGTATTGCCGGAGTATGCGCAAACGCTGGATGTCAAGTATTACTGCTGGATCTTGAGCAGTCCGCCTGTGAGGATGCAAAGGAAAGACTGGTCGCTGGCCGCTCACCTGTTGTACAGGATCCCGATATTCTAGATCAGATACAGACTGGTTCGTTTGAAAACGATCTAGACAAAATTGCCGGCCACGACTGGATTTGTGAAGTAATTATCGAGAATGTGGACATAAAACGCGACCTGCTCGAGAAAGTGGAAAAGATACGTAGTGATGGCTCTATCGTCAGCAGCAACACTTCTGGAATTCCGCTGCGCGATATTTATCGCGATATGCCACAGCGCCTGCAACAGGATATAGCGGTCACCCACTTCTTCAATCCTGTGCACATTATGAAGCTGGTAGAGCTGGTACCCGGCCAACACACCAGACCAGAGGTCATCAGCACTCTATCTGATTTTCTAGGAGTCACCCTCGGCAAGGGTGTAGTTTACGCAAAGGACACTGTTAATTTTATTGGCAATCGCATCGGCTGCATGTGGATGCTCTCCGGGCTGCATATTGCTGAGCAAGCGATGCGTGACGACAACCTCAACATTGAAACCATTGATGCGTTGATGTCCGCTCCAGTGGGTTTACCTGCCACGGGTCTTTATGGCCTGGTGGACCTGATCGGTCTGGACGTCATGTATAACGTTGGTAAAAATCTAGAGGTGAACTTACCCCAGAATGACATCGGTAGAAAGTATGTGAACTTTACCGATGGCGTTCAGAATCTCTACGACCGAGGCCAGCTCGGACGTAAAACTGGTGGCGGCTTCTACAAACTGACCCGACATGATGATGGCACTAAATCGATGGAGGTTTTTGATCTGCGAAGCGATAGCTGGCGCCCTGCCGAAAAAGTAACCGTGCCCGACAACGAAGACAGCATCTCAAAATTGTTTGCAGCGGACACCGCCAGCGGCCGTTTCGTCCGGGATGTAATGACTACGACGCTCTGTTACAGCGCCGATCTCGTTCCAGAAATCGCGGATGATATTGTGAACGTTGATCGCGCAATGCGCTGGGGATTTGGCTGGAAATTCGGCCCATTCCAGCTAATAGACCAACTGGGCGTCAAAAGTCTCACTCAAGTAATTGAGGAAAAAGGAATGCTCATGCCAAAGATGCTCAAATCACTGCTAGATAGCGGTGCAACAAGCTTCTATCGTAGCGAAGGAAAAGAGTTTTTCGGCGCCGATGGCACCTGGCATGCCGTGAGTAACTGATCAAGAGCACATGGGTCATCCCGGATATGTTCCAGGACGTCCCCGAGACAACCATTGTCCTGAATTGAGTTCAGGATGAACCGTATCCGTCATCCCGGGCTCCGAACCGGGATCTCAGACAGATTACCTTGATCCTTAACCGAGTTCAGTATTACCTTAATTGTAGAAGTTAGAATCTGATCAGATAGGATGGATGTCCAGTTTCAACCTGATCCGGCAACCAGGTGATCATCTAGATTTCTCGATAGCGGACATTTAAAAACACCAGGCAAATTACCGCTCAATACTCAGACTGTGTGAAAACACCACAAAAGATATAATTACCCTAGCTTTTTAATGGGAGTGATTAATGAGTCGTTTTATTGAAGGTGAGCACCGCCATCAGACCACGCTTTTCCCAGAACTGCTTGATGATTACATCAGCGAAGACAACGCTGTCAGAGTGATCGAAGCTTTTGTCGGAGAGCTGGATTTATTCGAGTTAGGGTTTTCAAGCGCACAACCGAAGGTAACAGGAAGACCGGCTTATCACCCCGCCACCATGCTGAAGCTGTCTATCTACGGCTATCTAAATCGAGTTCAATCGAGTCGTCGTTTAGAGCGCGAAGCCCAGCGTAATGTTGAGCTGATGTGGCTGATGAATCGACTGAAGCCGGACTTTAAAACCATCGCCGATTTCCGTAAGAATAACGGCAACGGTATCAAGGGTGCTTGTCGCCAATTCGTCATGATCTGCAAGCGGTTAAACCTGTTTGCTGATTCGCTTGTCGCCATTGATGGTAGCCGCTTCAAGGCGGTCAATAACCGAGATCGTAATTACACCAAGGCCAAGGTCAAACGTCGTATCGAGGCCATCAATAAAAGCCTGGATCGTTACCTCGATCAACTGGAGAGTTTTGACCGACAAGAACAGCAGCTTCCAAAGACTAAAACGGCACATATCAACAAACAGATTGATTCGCTCAAGCGACAAATGAAAGGGGTTCAAGCTATTGAAGCGGTGATTGATAGTGCACCCGCCAAACAAATATCGCTCACCGATCCGGATGCGAGAGCGATGTCCACCAATGCGCGTAGTTCAGGCACGGTGGGCTATAACGTACAAACGGCAGTGGATACCAGGCACCATCTCATTGTCGCGCATGATGTCTCAACGGCGATGGGAGACCGAAAGCAGCTCACGCATATGTCGAGCAAGCCAGAGAGTCAACGGGGATTGAGAACCTTGAGGTGATTGCAGATCGTGGTTACTACAACAGCGAAGAAATCAAATCCACGGTTGATGCGAGGATCACGCCATACGTTCCTAAACCTTTGACCTCCAACAACAAATCAAAAGGACTCTATGATCGTCGGGACTTTGTTTATATTGAACAAGATGATGAATATCAATGCCCTGCAGGGGAGCGTTTGCCAAGGCGAATGAAGACACTGGAAGGCAACAAGGTGATGTGGCGTTACTGGAGCTCCAACTGTAGAAGCTGCCCCTTAAAGTCACAATGCACCACGGGAAAAGAGCGGCGTGTGGCCAGGTGGGAACATGGCAAAGTGCTTGAACAGCATGAAGCGCGAATGAACCAAAATCCAACCATGATGCAGGTGCGCAAGCAAACCGTTGAACACCCCTTCGCCACCATCAAATCGTGGATGGGCATGAGTCACTTTAAAACCAAAACACTCAAACGAGTGAGTACGGAGATGAGTTTACATGTGCTGGCTTACAACTTAACCCGAATGATCAGCATTATGGGTGTTAAACCACTCATCGCGGCAATAGAAGTCTGACGGACTTCTTTTTGCTCAAGAAAATTAGCGCCACTACCACGAAAATTGAGCAATAGAAGAAATATAAAGTACTATGTGGTTTGAAAGCTTTGAGTTTTCACACAGTCTGTACTCTTTGCTGACCTTCGGTTTATAGAAGTAGAGGGCAGCTACTGACCTTGCCGGCCATTCCGGGAGCTGGATTTTGGTTTCTGATTTCAGCAGTCAGCGCGGGACGACCTGCAGCAAACGCACCGGCCTGACAAGGCCGCCAACCAGCCACACGCCGAACGATTGCCCAGCAGATAGGGCGTGGGGGCGCCAAGGAATTTCAGCAGGATGCCGCTGGCTGCGCAACACCGACAGTGAATACCAGATTACGCAGTTAAGGCCAGTTCGGCAAGGAGCATGGTCCCGGGGGGTAAAGGGCCCTGATTATAAGCGCCGGCAGAGCCGGGTCGGTTACAGCATGGCGGAGTAGCGTGATCCCGGGTTGAGCTTCAGCCAGTCATAGCGGTCGGCGGAATCCACTGTGATCTCCAGCACCCTGCCGTCTCTCAGGATGGAAATCCGCACGGGCACGCCAGCCGGGCCGGTGGCCCACACCTTGCGGAGAAAATCCGCCATTCCGTTGACATCCTCGTCTTGCACACCAAGGATGATGTCGTCCGGAC
>JAHEGU010000092.1 GCA_024644945.1 Gammaproteobacteria bacterium
GTTGCAAAAACTGAGCGGTGCACCGTTAGTGTACCGCAGAACACCTCCAGTGATCTGCAAGAGCCCCCATCGCTACGATTTTCCGAATCACCTTCTAAACAGCCATACCTTTTACGGAAACGGCTAGGTTCACTTGTTCGCGCTTTTTTGCTGTGCCACGTAATCGTCAAGCAACTGCCGAATCATTCTCTGATACTGCGTGTGATGTTTTTTTGCCGCTTCTTTGAAAAAAGCAACGCTCTCTGAACTCAAGGAAATAGTAACCTTGGTTTGCTCGTTTTTCAGCGCCAGTTCTTCAGGTGACGGTAGGAAATCCGGCACCAGCTTGATTTTACCCAGTGACTCATCGCTATATCGAATTCGCTTGCTCATAGGTCTTCTTACCTTTGCGCCAGTATCCCGCACCGATTATTCGAATACGGCCAGAACGGTACGTAAACCGAATGGTGAGAATACCGGTTTTTTCTCGATTCAGACCAAAGCAGTAGTACCGTTGTTCTTCCTGGCTATGGTCCAGGTCTTCGGCAATTACGCGTTTCTTGTCCAGAAAGGCATACTGAGCTTCATGAAACGAAACTCCGTGTTTGCGTTGATTGTCG
The DNA here is from genome assembly GCA_024644945.1 of Gammaproteobacteria bacterium. GTDB lineage: Bacteria > Pseudomonadota > Gammaproteobacteria > Arenicellales > Poriferihabitantaceae > VYFG01. The sequence goes on from JAHEGU010000092.1 coordinate 600, forward strand.
AGGTTTTTCTCTTCATCCCACTCGAAACTCGTTTTGCTCATTGAGTTAAGTGTAGTCAAAATATGGCTATTTCGCCATATCTAGTAAAAGTGCTCGCACTCAAACAATCCATACCGTTTATAGCGTCCACGTAACTGGTCCACGAAAAGATCACACAAGAATCTTTGGCCGAAAATACCCGGTAAATCCATTAACCTGCCAGTTCAGTTGAAGAGCAGGCTCGGTTTTTGCGACATGGGATAGTTATTTGACCTCACGGGATCAGGCGCCCCCGTATCGATGAAACGTCCAGCCCAGCGCGCAAGCAGTCTTGCCGAGCCCTATAGCAGGTCGCAATGGTGACCCGTTGCTCAGAGGCACCGCTGAATTTGTATATTGCCGGCAACCGACTAGTCGTTCGACGCGATGCCGGGCGGATCGCAGTCGATGATTGCACTCGCCACGTCTGCCCACCAGGAACGGAAATGATTTGCGGATCTGGCCCTCGACGATCCGGAATTCCCTGGGATCAAAGCCAACGACGCGCATCTGGCCATTGTCGAAAGCCTGCATCATGCCGCTAATCACTGACAAGTCCACGCCGCCGTTTGACAGGCCTACCGCCGGCCCCATATCGAACAACATGCCGGTAATCATCGGCCCGATGATCGTGTAGCGGCCGTCCGGTATCGGTTTAACGTATGCCTTGGTAAGCAAGTGCATGCGGCCGGCTATCGGATACGGATCTAAGGACAAGGTCATTGGTCGGGGTGGTAACCACCTCCGAGGGTACTGTCAAGTTGTTTGAATCAAGGTCAAAATATCGAACGGTGATGTGCTGTATTTCCGCTTACGCTGCTTTCTGGGCACACGTCACCTCACTCCAGACATCAAAGGCCTTATCCCGAAACAGTCGATAATGCCTGGCTTTCAAAAGGTGACGGCCGACTCGGAACAGATTGTTGATGGGTCCGTGGGCGGAAAGAAATCGTTGAGCCTGGCCTTGTGATTTGAATCGACGCATCTGCCGCTCCCGTTGACGGGTCGGCTGATGGGAAATCTCCGCCCGATTATTCTCCCATTTGCCCTGCCGGTGCACGACACCTGGCATGATCTCTTTCTTTGCCGCACCGTAGCTCCTCAATTTGTCCGTAACAATCACCCGTGGCGAGTAGCGCATTCCTTTTAAGGGTCTTCAGGAAGATTAGTGGGTGGAAACAAGGAGGAATAGCTCTCCGGGGGTATAAATATACAGTTTGATCTATGGATAGTGCATCCTGCGCCCCCATTCTGAGATGATGTAAGTGCGAACAAACGTCATTCAGAAAAAAGGAGCGAGGATGCAACTGAAGACTATCCTCAATCGGATTCAGAAATTCAAATCTTTTGTGTACCGTAGCATCCGCTGGGTCGAGGACGCGAAGGTACCGACGATAGAAGCTGAGCTGCGTTCTCGTACCAATAGTCGGCCTGTCTGCTCTGGATGCAGCCACAAAAGGCCCGGGTACGACAGACTGCCGATGCGAAGATTTGAGTTCATCCCGATGTGGGGCATCAGGGTGTTTTTTCTCTATGTGCCACGCCGGGTTGATTGTCCAACCTGCGGTATTCGGGTGGAACGGATGCCCTGGTCGGAAGGGAAACACCGCCTGACCGAGACCTATGCTTGGTTTCTGGCGGGCTGGGCCAGGCGTCTGAGCTGGAAAGAGGTGGCCGAAGCCTTTCGCACGACCTGGGACCACGTTTTCTGCTCGGTAGAGATGGCGGTCACCTGGGGACAGGAGAAGAGAGACCTGTCGGGCATTGGAGCCATTGGGATCGATGAGATCCAATGGCAGCGGGGCCATAAGTACCTGACGCTGGTCTATCAGATCGATGCTGACTGTCTGCGCTTGTTGTGGATTGGCAAAAAACGGAAGGTTAAGACCCTGCTGGGATTCTTTCGTTGGTTTGGCAAGGAACGAACACGGGAGCTGGATTATATCTGCAGTGACATGTGGAAGCCTTACCTGAGGGTGATTGCCAAAAAAGCGGGGCATGCGATCCATATTCTGGACCGGTTCCACATCATGGCAAAATTGAGAAAGGCGATAGACAAGGTGCGCGCCCAGGAGGCGAAAGAGCTGAAAGAGAAGGGTTATGATCCGGTGCTGACGAAAAGCCGCTGGCTGCTGCTGAAACGTCCGGAAAACCTGACCGAGGAACAGGAGACTAAGCTGGCAGATCTCCTGCAGTATAATTTGAAGTCGATCAGGAGCTATCTTCTGAAAGAAGAATTTCAGTTCTTCTGGTCGTATAAGTCGCCTTATTGGGCGGGGCTGTTTCTGGACAAATGGTGCACAAAAACGATGCGCTCGAAGATTGAACCGATGAAGGACATCGCCCGTAGCTTGAGGAAACACCGGCCCCTGTTGCTGAACTGGTTCCGAGCCAAAGGACAGTTCTCCAGCGGGATAGTCGAAGGCTTTAACAACAAAGCAAAACTGACTACCAGAAAAGCATATGGATTCAGAACCTATCACGCAGCTGAAATTGCTTTGTATCATGCACTTGGAGCCTTACCTGTTCCAAAAATGACCCATGAATTTTTCTGACGAGGCATTAATTATTGGGCTCTCGCCAATGTCTGTGAAGGCAGTTCACCGAAAAGAATACGGTAATCAGCCGCGAACTGGCTCTGATGATTGAAGTTCAGGGATTCCGCTATCTGTGAAATTGTAACTTCGTATGGACTGGCTTTAAGTAGCAGTTTCTTGGCAGAGTTGAGCTTCCATCTTTTGATGAAATTGTTCGGAGAAACACCATAACGCTGCTTGAAAGTATATTGAAGGGTACGCTCACTGACATTGGCAAGTCTACACATGTCTGAAATATTCAAATCAGCATTCGGCCTGTCATGCAGGTAATCGCATACCAAACGGATTGCCTGGTCGCGCAAACGCTGTCTGCCAGCTTTGCCCGACTGCTTCTCCAGTCCCCGGCTCGATATTATCATCTCGGCAAGTGCATGACTGTCCGCTGATGAATGTGTTCTCAATGCGCGCATTGCGCTGCCACGGAGTGTGACAGCTGTTTCCGGATCCAGCCTGATCACATGTGCATTTGTCTGGAATCGAGGTAATTGCATAGCTTGGAGAAGGTCTTCAAGGTAACTTTCCTCGAGAGAAACGGTGAATATCTCAAAGCTGTTATTGCTCGCGCTTTCCAGGTTGCGTGATTCAGAAAATACCAGCAGGTCACTACTCGTCACACTGTGACCAAGCCACCAGAAGTTGACGTTTTCTGCGCAAGGAATTACGAATGTTCTGTACCCCGATGGGGTTAGTCCTTCCTGGTGTAGTTTGCAGCCAAAACGCGCATAACTGATAAACACATGCGGAGAAATGCTCTGTATGATTCTCCCGTAAAACCCACCAGTCTCTAGCTGACGGAAGTCGAGATTCCAGTCACGGACATCCTCGATAAGTATGTCCAGGTCATCGTATTTCCTGTCCAGCACCAATTGCACGGCGGAACGCCCCCCTCGACTGAGTTTTTGCGGAATATTGATAACGCTCGATAATATGCCGCATGTACAATAGGGGTCAATGTATAACGATAATTATTCACATAAATCAATCAGGTAGTGAGGAGAAATGAACAAAAAAACCATCGAGATATCTTTACTGGCAGGCTTGATATCAACGAGCCAGTTTCTTAATGCTGCGCCAAGCGAAGCCGAGATAAGTGAATATCTCAAAGATAATCCAAACGACCTATCTGGTTTGCAGCACACGCACTCACACAAGGGATACCAGCAGTTCGACTTCAATGCCATGGTCGATATGGATAAGTTAGAGAAGACGCCCGGCAAACTGTACTCCTCGAAAGAAGATGTCATGAAAGTTCTCATGGGGGGCGTGAAAAATCCCACTGGTGATAAGGAATTATGGAAAGAAGGCCTGATGTTTGAAGGCGTTGAGCCGATGCCATGGTTACAGTCTGCAGCGAACTGGTTCCCTCGCACCGAGACCGTTCAACCTAACGAAATGCGTATCACCTTCATGGGCACATCTCCCGTGATTCGCCCCGGACAGATGAACACCAGTGTTTTTGTCGAGTTAGGCAATGGCGATAATTTCATTTTTGACATCGGCGAAGGCTCTATTGCCAACTATGCCGCTGCAGGCCTAGCCCTGAATGAGTTGACGAAGGTCTTCATTACTCACCTGCATGTCGACCATTTTGGATCGTTACCATACTTGTATGAGTTTGGCGGATGGTCAGGTCGCTGGCATGAACCACTGACCGTTTATGGTCCATCGGGTACGAGCGAAGAATATGGTACCAAGTGGATGGTCGATGGCATGCTGAAAATGCTGAACTGGCATACCGATGCCTTTGACGTGTTCCCGGCAGGCAACCAGATCCGTGTCGTTGAGTTCGACTTCAAGGATGATGGTGGCATCATCTAGGAAAAAGACGGTGTGACGGTTCGCCATTGGCGGCGTAGCCATGCCAAGGACGGTGCTTCGGGTTATCGCCTGGACTGGAAAACACCTGATGGCAAAGAACTGTGTTTCGCCTGGACAGGGGACGGCCGGCCATCGATGCTTGACCTGAAGTACGCCAAAGGTTGTGACGTTTACGTCACTGAAATCCAGACCGAGGTCGTAGGAATTAGCTCGGTTGTGCAGGGCGTGCCTCCCTTCCTTGGCCGTTACACCATCGACACGCATCATACCCCGGGATATGCGGCAGGCTGGCTGGCTAACCAGATCAAACCACGTATGTTCATGACCACACACATGCCATTTGATCCCTATCTAAACGAGGAAACCGTCGCACAGGTACGTAACCATTGGAAAGGCCCATATCACTTTGGTGCACCTGACGGTATCGTGGTCAATGTTACTCCTGACCAGATCTGGGTGCGTGAAGGTATCCTGCCTGACTATCCAAACAACCGTGCACCGCAGTTTGACATGAGCGATGGCAAGGACTTTGTCGTGCCCCATCCACGTCATTCACGCAAGGATATACAGCAGCAGGAGATCCGTGACCTCGAAGTCGACCCGAACAAGTACTACCCGAAAGGCTACAAGCCGCAGCTGATGAGCGAGTGGCCGATAGAGGGCGATCTCGTCATTCCGAACGAGCAAGTGCCCGATTCGATGAAGAAAGGCATGGGGTAGGCCGCCAGAGACCGTGCGGCGGCACGAAAAGCAAATGGGCTGGATGCAGATTAATCGATTAGGAATAACCCTTATTTAGCTGTAACTAGCTGTCCGTTTTATTGAGGTAAGTTCAATTATGAAAAAGATCATATTTAATGTTTACGCTGTATTATTAGCATCAGTATCTATTTTCTGCGTAATACTGATGACAGAGCCGGGGCAAAGTCTGAATGTGCCTCGAGACTGGGTGCTCGGATATTACCGGGATGCGCCAATTTACATGGCCATTCAAACCATCGCCCTGATAGGTTTGTGGGTGTTAAGCGAAAAATGGGGTATGTGGAACCGTACATGGATGAGCCTGGCATCGATTGGTGTTGTATTCACTTTCTGGGCGTCGATGTATGGTATGCCAACTGCGTTTCCAACAGAGCAGTTCACAGCTGAGTTTGTTTCAGTAGAAGAAGCAGATCAATACATTCCGGCTGAAGACCAGCGAGTATATGTAGTAGAACTGAATGATGAGGTGCGAATTTTCCCTCGTTATCATGTTCAGGTACCGCATGTTGCCGGTTGGCAGTCACAAGAAACCGATTATGCGATAACCTATTGTGGTTTATCTAACTTGCCCATGGTAATAGAAACTGACTATGGCCTGGGCGAAGCTGACATACAAATATTGGGCCAAACACATAATAACCTGGTATTTAAAGATGTTAACAATGGTACGGCGATCCAGCAGATTACCATGCAGTCTGAATTTACTGACCACTCAGTAACAGTGCACCCCAATACCATGATGGAATGGAGTACGGCAAAAAAGTTATATCCAGATGCGCAAGTTTACATTTATGCCATGGATCGTTTTATGGATGACGTGTTGCTCGCTTTATTTGAAGGCCCACTTGAGATGCAACGAACCAGTGGCGAGCGTTTTATCTTTCCCACTCTTGACTTGGAAGATGACAGGATGGATGTTAAAACGGAAATATTCGGTTATGACAATGGTAAAGCTCAAATTGCAATTGACCCAGACTTTGCGCGGGTTAACAACGGTTATCAATTTGAATTAGCGGGAGAGCCTTTGCAGATCAAAACTGATGGCGAGGTGGTTCGCCTGGTCAATTTGGACACAGGCAAGCAGGTGCCGACCCACAATGGTGTCCACTTTGGGATTTGGTCACAATTCTTTCGCAACTCTGAAGTGCTGCAGTAATCTAGAAAGCGTAACGGGTTCAAAGCCCCTCATCCGAGGGGCTGTCTGTTTCACCTCGACCTTCCGCTATTGGCCGGTCACGGGCTATTGCAGTGCAAGAATTGATGGTCTGTTTCCGCTTGAGAAGCGGACCCTCACGGAGGCTTGGGTAACAGCCAATTCCAAGCAGTCAACCATGACTTACCCGATG
>JAHEGU010000053.1 GCA_024644945.1 Gammaproteobacteria bacterium
CTGTCCACCAGAATATGAGCAATACTGATCTGAAGCTGATCCTGTCAACAATAATGGATCAATTTAAAATCGAATAACCATGAAGAGCAAGTATATTGCGCTATGTAATGCTGAAGAATCGATTCCGATTTTCTTCAGGCCATGGTGGTTGGACGCGGTATGCGGCGAACAAAATTGGGATGTCGTTGTCGTCGAGAAAGGAGGTACGGTATACGGGGCGCTGCCATATTGCATCAAGAATAAATACGGCTTTATGTTTCTTACACAACCGGTTTTGACTCAATATTTGGGTCCATGGATTCGATATCCTGTCAACCAAAAATATGAAAAGAAACTTTCTCATGAAAAAAAAATCTTGGTAAAGCTTATAAAGAACCTCCCGAAATACTCCTTGTATCGCCAGAATTTAAGGCATACATACACTAACTGGCTACCATTCTTTTGGAGCGGTTTTTGTCAAACTACGAGATACACATATTTAATTGAAGATCTAAGCGATTTAGATCGCTTATGGTCCAATATACAATCTAGAATTAAGACCGACATTAAAAAAGCATCAACTAAATATGATATTGAACTAGTTGAATCTGAGGATATAGAGGAGTTTTACCGAATCAACCTAATGACTTTCAGTCGACAGGGATTGCCTCCACCCTATTCTCTCGAATTATTAAAAAAACTAGATCAAGCTTGCAGAAAGAGAAAATGTAGGAAAATACTTTTCGCCGTCGATGACAAGGGCAATATACACGCAGCATTATTTCTTGTTTGGGACAAAGACTCCGCATACTATTTGATAGGTGGAGCCGATCCAAAATTACGAAACAGTGGGGCAACAAGTTTTTTAGTATGGGAGGCGATAAAACTAGCAGCACAAGTATCCGAGAAATTTGATTTTGAAGGATCTATGATCGAGTCTGTGGAGAACTTTATCCGTGGCTTCGGGGGCATTCAAAAGCCATACCACTCCATTTATTCCGTCAAATCGAGGACTCTTAAAATAGCGAAAGCATTTTCCGATGCATTCAAAACATAATCACATTACTATTTAATTCAACCGCGCGCTATTTATAACAATTATCTTGCTTCTTCTAACAATTTTCTTGCTTCGTCACCCTTTTAATTTGAAAGCAGTTCGAGCAATAAAGTTCCAAGTGTTTCACCTTAGATATGTGCATTTCCATTATAAGCCCAGACTCCTGTAGACAAGAAAGGGAATATATTTACAATCTCGTATTCTCAAGGTTTCTCGGTCTTGAATATGTCATTGATTTTTCTCCAACGGATGATGTCAGAATCGTGATTAACGAACTGGAGATCTCATCTCCGGACATATTCTTATCGCAGGCTAATGAAAACTGGCTAGACAAAAAATCAATGTCATTTGAAGCCACTCCTGTATATTTCTCTACAGAGGAACTTCTAGATACAAATAGCATTCCAGCGTGGTTCTATTCTACTGACGCGCTAAACACTGGAAAATCATCCATCCCCGTTTACGAACAAACCAATAATCTGATTGACATAAAGTTTGACTTGTTTGGTTCGATTTTCTTTTTGATTTCTCGGTATGAAGAAGCTGTGTGCACTTCTCTCGATGAATACGACAGATTTCCAGTCATCGAATCTTTGCTTTACCAAAATCAGTTGTATCTGCGCCCCCTTGTGAACGAGTATCTATCTATTCTATCCAAGATACTGACAATACAAAACACAAATCTAAAATTGAAACAGCACAATTTCGGGCAAGTGATATCTTGTGATATTGATTGGCTTTTTTTTCCTCCAGTTAAATCAAAAACTGATATTCTAAAATTCATCGCCGCACAAGCTTTTCGCAACAAATCTCTACTGAACCCAATCAACAATACTCTTGATATTCTTAAATCTAGAATATTTGGTTACCGTTACGATCCTTACAATACCTTTGAGTTGCTATTGCGCAGAGCGGAGGAAACTGGCTCTGAGTTGGTTTTCTACCTGATGAGTGGTGATACTGATTCAAAAATGGATGGAAACTATTCACTTAGTGACAAAAGATTCATTGAGGTAGTTAGCCAATTAGCCAAGTGCGACAATGTGTCGTTTGGACTCCATGGAAGTTTTGATTCGTATCAAAGTGGCCCTGAAATTCGACGGCAAAAACGCGCGCTTGACAATTTCTTTACGAAACACAATATTGATTGCAGCGTTAAACATTACAGACAACATTACTTAAGATGGAACGGATTAACTACACCGGACGCAATCACCAATGCTGGTTTGGTTCACGATAGTACACTGAGTTTCGCGGAAACATCTGGCTTTAGATCATCATTCTGCCATGAGTACCCATTGTATGATCTGATTGGACGTCGAACTCTCCCAGTTTTTGAAACGCCGCTTATAGTCATGGATGGATCTTTGCTCCAACCCAAGTATCTCGGCATTAACTCTAATACTGAAGCGCAAGACTATATATGGTCAATGAAAAATCAATGCATTAAATATGGGGGCAAATTTACTCTGTTATGGCACAACAGTTCACTTTTATCGGAATTGGAAAAAGAGTTGTTCTTGGGTGCGACCAAACTTTCACCCTAACAAAGCGAATTGCAGGAATGGAATTACCGGTTAATTTCACCTTCCGCACTTACCTTGCCGGCCTTCCGAGCCGGAACTCCTTGTACCAAAGTATAGTCCGGCACATCCCGGGTAACCACAGCGCCAGCGGCGACCATTGCATATTCTCCAATCCGCAGGCCACATAAAATGGTTGCATTGGCGCCAATAGTGGCTCCCTTACCCACAACAGTTTCCCTGAACTCTTCTTTTCTTTCTATTAAGGCTCTTGGGTTTATTACATTGGTAAAAACAGCAGATGGTCCTACGAACACTCCATCTTCCAGGATCACACCATCATAAACAGAAACATTGTTTTGCACCTTGCAGCCGTTACCAATTCTGGCTCTCCCTCCTACATAAACATTTTGTCCCAGAACACAGTTTTCACCAATCTCCGCTCCAGAACAAATGTGAACCCAATGCCAAATTCGGGTTCCATACCCAATTCGTGCGCCACTATCTACAATGGCAGATTCGTGTATCTGACTCAAGGTCGTGTTATTTTGTGCAGCAGGGGATGGCTATCCTCGGAATCCTTCGCTTCACTGCTTCTGATCTTATATACAGTTTCGATTGATTGACGACTATCACTGACTCCAAAACCACGCCCCTTCAATATTTCCTGGTAACTTAGTGTATGCAGGTCATTGAAGCCCCCGGAAAAATCAAACTCCTCGCCATCAATTGTCAATGACCTGAAGGGAATCCGGTCACGTCCAAGCAGATCAAGATCATTACCATTTGTCGAGAGATACCACCGGACAATCGCATTTTTATATTCAAGCAATCCTGCCGCACTATTTGTCGATCGATAATGCAGCTCCACGCGGTCAAGATCACCAAATACCCAGCCCAGCATATCGAAAAAATGTACGCCAATATTGGTCACTACACCTCCTGATTTTTCCTCTTGTCCCTTCCAGGAAATGTCATACCATTTACCCCTGGGTGTAATATAGGTGAGATCTATTTCAGCCTTCATCGCAGTCTGCCCTGCCCTTGAGACCTTCTTTTTGAGAGCGATTACACTTGGATGAACCCGAAGCTGAAGTATCGCGTTCATCCGCCTTCCGGTTTCCAGTTCCAGCTCCTCGATACCATCAAGGTTCCATGGATTAATAACCAGCGGTTTTTCACAAATCACATCACATTCTGAACGCAATCCAAACCGAATATGAGCATCGTGAAGATAGTTAGGCGAACAGATGGATATATAGTCAATCTTATCTTTACTTTTTCGTAATTTGTATAAATGGCGATCAAACCTTTCGAACTCTGTGAAGAATGCTGAATCTGGAAAGTATGAGTCGATGATTCCCACCGAATCGCTTGGATCCATAGCGGCAAGAACGCGATTTCCTGTTTCTTTGATAGCTTTGAGATGGCGGGGCGCAACATAACCACCAACGCCTATTACTGCAAAATTCTTCATATAATATTTGACGCCAGCTATTAATTAAAACCAGGAAGATTTACTATAACTATTCTTATTAAACCAATTGCGGCAGATACAATCAATAGATGTTGCCTTCATAATTATCCAATCTTGCCACACGCCAAAGATTGAATATATGTTCTAAATATCTTGTATCAAGAAAATCGTTGGGCCAACTCGATATCCGCTTCTGCCATTTCTTTAACCAGCGCTTGAAAGCTGGTTTTGGGTTTCCACCCCAACTTTTCGCGTGCTTTGGTAGCATCGCCCAGCAAACTATCAACTTCCGTCGGCCTGAAATAGCGGGGGTCAACGGCTATTATGGGAGTTCCCGTATCAGTACTAATACCTGTTTCATCAATCCCGGTTCCGCGCCATTCAATAGGTATATCTAAAACGCAGCATGCTTCTTCAACAAAATCCCTCACAGAGTATTGCTGTCCCGTAGCAATAACAAAATCTTCGGGCTGATCTTGCTGCAACATCAACCACATCATTTCGACGTAATCCCTGGCGTGTCCCCAGTCGCGCTTTGCATCTAGATTCCCGAGGTAAAGACATTTCTCAACGCCAAGTTTAATGCGGCACAGTGCACGGGTTATTTTTCGCGTAACAAATGTTTCCCCTCGTATCGGCGATTCATGATTGAACAGAATTCCATTGCAAGCATACATTCCATATGCCTCGCGATAGTTGATCGTTATCCAGTGCGCATAGAGTTTTGCGACCCCATACGGAGAGCGAGGATAAAATGGTGTTAATTCTGTTTGCGGCATTTCTTGAGCCAAACCATACATTTCGGATGTTGATGCCTGGTAAAAACGCGTCTTGTTTTCGAGGCCAAGAATCCTTATCGCTTCGAGTAAACGCAGTGCGCCAAGCGCATCAGAATCCGCGGTGTATTCAGGCTCTTCGAACGAAACTTGCACATGTGACTGGGCCGCAAGGTTGTATATTTCATCAGGCTGCGTTTGCTGAATAACTCTGATTAGTGACGAAGAGTCGGTCATATCCCCATGATGAAGGGCGAAACGGCGACCCTGAACTTCAGGGCCCTGGTAAAGGTGATCGATACGATCTGTATTGATTAGAGAGGTACGACGCTTTATCCCATGCACTTCATAGCCTTTTTCTAGCAAGAACTCAGCCAGATAGGCCCCATCCTGGCCGGTGATGCCGGTAATTAACGCTGTTTTTGTCATATTGCAGTTCTGTCAAGCTTCCTTTTTGTCAGTATACAGAATTAACAAATCAATCTTTTAAAGTAACAGAGGAATATCATTAGACTGGATAGGATAAATATTACAGCCTGCACATACTAGACTGTGCAGGTTCAAGGCTTCCCTAAATCAGTGGTGCGCAGCTAATGCTCCTCACTTCATCGAAGCATCCCGCCTACCACAACAAGTTAATTCGTGTCTTGATTTACTCGTCAGTTAAAAGCGATACTTCCGTTTTCAATCGAAACAGTAATAGTATCCCCCGCCCCGTATCTTCCACCGAGAATCTCCTGCGCCAGCGGATTTTCCACCTGGTTCTGGATGGCTCGCTTAAGCGGCCTCGCACCATATACCGGGTCAAATCCAGCCTCCGCCAGCATAGCCAGGGCTTCACTGGTCATCACAAACTCAATATCGCGATCTTCGAGGCGCTTTTTAAGATAGGCAACCTGAATTTCCGCAATTTTCATCAACTGATCTTTCTCCAGTGGATGGAATACCGTGATATCGTCGATTCGATTGAGAAATTCAGGGCGAAAATGCCCGCCGACAATCTCCATCACGGCATTTTTCATCGCATTATAGTCTCCCTCCTCACTCATCTCCTGGATCATCTGTGATCCAAGATTTGATGTCATGATGATGACACTATTTCGAAAATCAACCGTACGTCCCTGACCATCGGTAAGGCGGCCGTCATCCAGCACCTGCAGGAGAATATTGAATACATCCGCATGGGCCTTTTCGACTTCATCCAGCAACACCACGGAATATGGGCGCCTGCGGATGGCTTCTGTTAGATATCCGCCCTCCTCGTAGCCGACATAACCCGGCGGGGCGCCAATCAGCCGCGCAACCGAATGCTTTTCCATGAACTCCGACATATCGATTCTAATCATGGACTCATCGGTATCAAACAGAAACTCTGCGACGGCTTTGGTCAGTTCAGTCTTGCCAACTCCGGTTGGTCCGAGAAAGAGGAACGAACCATAGGGCCGGTTAGGGTCGGATAACCCTGCCCTGGAGCGGCGGATAGCATTTGATACCGCTTTTATCGCCTCGTCCTGACCGATCACGCGCTTGTGCAGGTTGTCTTCCATTTGCAGCAGCTTCTCGCGCTCACCTTCAAGCATCTTGGAAACAGGTATACCGGTCCACATGGACACCACTTCTGCGATCTCATCCTCGGTTACGTTACTGCGCAGTAGTGTGGTTTCCTGGTTACTGGATTCGTCCGCCGAGGCAAGCTGTCGCTCAAGCTCTGGGATTTTTCCATACTGCAGTTCCGACATCCGCTGCAGATCACCTGCGCGTCTGGCGGCCTCGAACTCAATGCGCATACGATCCAGTTCTTCCTTGATATGCTGACTGCCCTGTACTGCAGATTTCTCAGCATTCCAGACCTCCTCAAGATCGGCATACTCTCTTTCCAGCTTTTCGATTTCCTCTTCCAGCGCATCCAATCTTTTCTTTGAGGCCTCATCACTTTCTTTCTTTAGCGCTTCACGCTCCATTTTGAGCTGAATTGTGCGCCGATCAAGACGATCCATCGACTCTGGTTTCGAATCAATTTCCATCCTAATTCGACTAGCCGCTTCGTCCACCAAATCAATAGCTTTATCTGGCAGGTTGCGATCGGTGATATATCGATGGGACAGAGTGGCGGCCGCCACAATTGCAGGATCAGTAATATCTACGCCGTGGTGCACCTCATAACGCTCCTTCAGGCCACGTAAAATTGCAATGGTGTCCTCTACCGAAGGTTCATTAACGAGCACCTTCTGAAATCGCCGCTCGAGCGCCGCATCTTTTTCAATATATTGTCTGTATTCATCGAGGGTAGTCGCCCCAACGCAGTGAAGCTCACCGCGCGCCAGAGCAGGCTTGAGCATATTCCCTGCATCCATTGCTCCTTCCGCCTTGCCCGCACCAACCATCGTGTGCAGCTCGTCGATGAAGAGGATGATCTGGCCTTCCTGCTTTGCGAGATCGTTCAATACCGCCTTAAGGCGCTCCTCGAACTCACCGCGATACTTGGCCCCGGCCAGCAGCGCCCCCAGGTCAAGAGATAACACACGCTTGTCGCGCACTCCTTCCGGCACTTCCCCATTCACGATCCGCTGGGCCAGCCCTTCGATAATGGCAGTTTTACCAACCCCAGGCTCTCCAATCAAAACCGGATTGTTCTTGGTTCTCCTCTGCAACACCTGTATCGCGCGACGAATTTCTTCATCCCTGCCGATCACTGGATCCAGCTTGCCCTGCTCCGCCCGCTCGGTAACATCGATGGTGTATTTTTCGAGCGCCTGGCGCTGGTCTTCAGCGTTCGGATCATCCACATTCTGTCCGCCACGCATCGATTCAATGGCCTTCTCAACTCCATTTCTCGATGCGCCACTTTCTCGCAATAAACGACCCAATGCTCCCTTGTCCTCGAGCGCGGCGAGGACAAACAGTTCACTGGCGATATATTGATCACCTCGTTTCTGAGCAAGCTGGTCGGTTACGTTGAGCAGTTTACCAAGGTCATTTGAGATGTGGATTTCCCCGGCATTACCTTCCACACTTGGCAGGAGATCAATGGTTTCACCGACGGCCGAACGCAGCTGATTGACGTTTACCCCCGCCTGGGTGAGCAGATGTCTGACTGTGCCGCCATCCTGGTCCAGCAAAGCCTGCATCAAGTGCGCAGGCTCTATAAATTGATGGTTCCGCCCCAACGCGCTACTCTGAGCGTCACTGAGCGCCAACTGGAATTTCGCAGTCAGCTTGTCCATTCGCATGGGATACCCCCGAAATAAGGTTGATTAATACCCTGGTTTAAATGGGGTTATTGGACGGCGATTCAATATTTCCCAGCTTGATTCGAATCAAGTCCCAGCCATGGGTTGAACCTGTTCCCCATAAAGATCGTACTCTGATGAGGCATTGATGTGAACGGGAACAATATCACCCGCTGCAAGGTCTTCATTGAACCGGTCAATCTCCACGATTCCGTCCACTTCCGGCGCATCACCACGGGTTCGCCCAATTGCCAGATCCTCGTTAATTTGGTCAATGATGACGTCCATAGTGTCACCGACCTTTTGTAGCAGTCTGTTTGAGGAAACATCTAGCTGAGTTCGCATAAACCGGTCATAACGCTCCTGTTTAATTTCTTCAGGCACTTGTCCACCTAGTTCATTGGCTCGGGCACCTTCAACGTCCGAATATTTGAAGCAACCTGCCCGATCGATTTGAGCAAGATGGATAAACTCTAGAAGCCGCTCGAAGTCCTGGTCTGTTTCCCCTGGAAAGCCGACAATGAAAGTACTTCGTATCGTCAGATCCGGGCAAATTTGTCGCCAGCTATGGATTCTTTCCAGTACCTTCTCGCTGTGTGCGGGCCTCTTCATAGCTTTCAGAACCGTTCTACTGGCATGCTGAAACGGAATATCCAGATATGGAAGGACCAATCCCTCAGCCATCAGATGCAAAAGATTATCCACATGAGGATAGGGATACACATAGTGCAATCGTACCCAGACACCGAGCGCTCCCAGTGCTTTCGATAGATCTTGAATATGCGAACGGACCGGTGCCGCGCCATGGAATTCGGATCGGTAACGCAGATCTGCACCATAGGCACTGGTGTCCTGGGATACCACCAGAAGCTCCTTGACGCCAGCGCTCACCAAAGCTTCAGCCTCGGCCAGAACTTCTGACGATCCTCGACTAACCAGATCACCGCGCATGCTGGGAATAATGCAAAAGCTGCATCGGTGGTTACAGCCTTCCGAGATCTTGAGATATGCGTAATGCCTAGGCGTAAGTTTGAGCCCGCCCGGAGGCACCAGATCGATATAGGGATCATGAGAAGGGGGGAGGTGAGCATGCACTACTTGCATCACTTCTTCCGTGGCCTGGGGGCCGGTCACGGCGAGCACATTTGGAAAATTTTGCTTCACCACATCTCCTTTAGCGCCCAGACAACCGGTTACAACCACCTTGCCATTTTCGTTCAGGGCTTCGCCTATCGCTTCCAGTGATTCCTCCACCGCCGCGTCGATAAATCCACAGGTATTAACAATCACAAGGTCAGCATCCTCATACCCGGCTGACATGCCGTATCCCTGAATTCTGAGCTCGGTGAGGATTCGCTCCGAGTCAACGGTGGCCTTAGCACAGCCCAAACTTACAAAGCCAATTTTTCCTGGACGAGACAAGTCTGACACTATCTTTGACCTGCGACTCAGTAGAGCGCTGACTGCAAACCCATCTGATGCTTAATGGTACTGCCCAGTTCTTCCACTGAATAATTAGTAGAATCGCAATGCGGAATTCGGTAGCGCTGGTACATTTGTCTTGCCGCATTAACATCCAGCCGGCATTGTTTAAGCGACGCATACTTGCTGTCGGGACGTCTCTCTGAGCGAATCTGGTGCAAACGTGCGGGATCAATGGTCAGACCAAAAACCTTGTCTCTGTGGTCTAAAATTGAAGACGGGAGTTCATCCCGTGCGAAATCCTCCTCGGTGAGAGGATAATTTGCGGTGTAGAAGCCGAACTGGAGCGCAAGATAAAGACAGGTTGGGGTTTTGCCTGAGCGTGAAGCCCCGAGCAGAATCAAGTTTGCTTTCGCATAGTCCCGCGGATGCAAACCATCATCACAGTGCATCGCATAATTCACGGCATTAATTCGCTGGCTATACTGGACCAGATTTGCAATACCGTGGGATTGGCCAGGCTGATGGGACGATTGCTGCCCTAGAGCAAGCTCAATGCGACTAATAAATGGTTCAAATAGGTCAAAGACCTCTGCATCTGCAGTAGCCAGGGATTCAGTAAAGTTTTCATCTACAAAGGTAGTAAATACCAGCGGTCGCTGCCCACTGCGCTGAGCTTGGTCGTTGATCTGATCTACCGCTTCAGAAACTTTCTCTTTGGTATCGACAAAGGGCATCGCTACCTGGGAGAACTGAATTCCCGGAAACTGACTCAGCAAGGTATGGCTGATAGTTTCCGCGGTCAGGCCGCTGCGATCGGATACTATAAATACTGGACGTTCTGTCAATTTGTGACCACCGCTGGATTGCAAACCAGATTATAGTTCATCAAAAGATCGAATACCTGATTTGACTTGCTGCTGCTAGAATTCTCGCTCAAATTTCACTGTCAGGATTGGTAACTTGAACGATTGGATTATTTGGTTTAGCGAACTAGGCATGGACGACGTGCCGAGAGTTGGTGGTAAAAATGCCTCTCTAGGTGAAATGATCTCTAGTCTCGCGGAGTCTGGAATCAAAGTACCCGATGGCTTTGCTACCACCGCACACGCTTACCATGCCTTTATTGAGCACCAGGAGCTGAACAAGGACATTAATCAAATACTGAATACTTTGGATGTAGACGACGTCATCCTGCTGCGCGAAGCAGGTGCCAGGATTCGCGAAATGGTAGTGAACCACCCACTACCCGACGAACTTGAGCAGGCAATACGTTCCGGATACCAAAAATTGGGCGGTAGTGTCGCAGTAAGATCATCCGCAACCGCCGAAGACCTGCCCGAAGCCTCCTTTGCAGGCCAGCAGGAAACCTTCCTTAATGTAAATGGAATCGAAAACATACTGCATCGCGTTCGTGAGGTCTTCGCTTCGTTATTCAACGATCGGGCTATCTCATACCGTGTCCACCAAGGTTTCGCCCACGCCGATGTGGCCCTGTCAGCTGGAATTCAGCGCATGGTGCGCAGTGACATGGGCGCTAGTGGCGTAATGTTTACCATTGATACAGAGTCAGGATTTGAGGACACGGTATTTATCACTGCTTCATGGGGGCTTGGTGAATGTGTGGTACAGGGCTCAGTGAATCCCGATGAGTTTTATGTGTACAAGCCTGCTCTGGCGGCTGATCGACCTGCCATTATCAGGCGAAATCGTGGTTCCAAGCAGATAAAAATGGTCTACGCGGATAGTGAGGCTGGTTCCACTGTAGAGGTTGTGGACGTCGATAAAGCAAGCCAATATGAGTTTTCAATTACTGATGAAGATGTCACAACATTAGCTCGCATGGCGGTCACTATTGGTGAACATTATGGCCGACCAATGGACATTGAATGGGGAAAAGACGGTCAGAATGGTGAATTATTTATCCTTCAGGCGAGGCCTGAAACAGTCAGAAGCCGTGAAAATCAAAACACTCTGGAACGATTTCAGCTCAATGAATCCGGCGAAATTCTTGTCACCGGACGCAGCGTTGGACACCGTATAGGCAGTGGCAAAGTTCGATTGGTGCCTGGAATTGATGAGCTTGAGAAGGTTTTGGCAGGAGACGTACTAGTAACTGATATGACTGATCCAGATTGGGAGCCGGTTATGAAGCGCGCCTCAGCAATTATCACTAATCGTGGGGGTCGCACCTGCCACGCCGCTATCATCGCAAGAGAACTTGGTGTCCCTGCTATCGTCGGCTGTGAAAATGCAACCGAGTTACTAACTGAAGGAGAGCCTGTGACGGTTTCTTGTGCTGAAGGCGATACCGGCCGAGTATACCGTGGTGAGCTGGACTACGAAATTATTTCTACAGACCTGGAAAAAATGCCGGAGTTACCCTTCAAAATTTCAATGAATGTAGGTAATCCCGAACGTGCATTTACTTTTTCAAAAATACCTAACCATGGTGTAGGACTTGCACGTCTTGAATTTATAATAAACAACACAATTGGTGTGCACCCAAAGGCATTGCTCGAGAAGGAACGCATGCCTTTGGAGATGCGAGAAACCATTAATCAACGCATGGCGGGCTACCCCGATGCTGCAAGTTTTTACATAGAAAAACTGGTTGAAGGCATTGCATCGCTGGGTGCGGCATTTTATCCAAAGCCAGTAATCGTGCGCCTGTCTGATTTCAAATCAAACGAATACGCCAATCTCATTGGTGGAAAGGAATTCGAACCGTCCGAAGAAAATCCGATGCTGGGATTTCGCGGTGCGTCCCGCTATATCTCAGACTCGTTCCGGGAATGTTTCAATATGGAATGCACTGCGCTAAAACGAGTGCGCGATGAAATGGGATTGACCAATGTCGAAGTGATGGTGCCATTTGTGCGCACTCTCACTGAAGCAGACAGAGTCATCGAGCTGCTTGCAGAGAACGGCCTTGAGCGGGGTAAAAATGGACTTAGAGTTATTATGATGTGTGAAATACCATCGAACGCTGTGTTGGCCGACCAGTTTCTGGAGCGCTTCGACGGGTTTTCAATTGGCTCCAATGACATGACACAGTTCACCTTGGGATTGGATCGTGATTCAGCAATCATTGCAGATTCATTCGATGAGCGTGATGAGGCGGTTAAAGCGATGCTAAGCCTGGCCATCAAGGCCTGCCGAAAAGCGGGCAAGTATGTTGGAATCTGCGGCCAAGGCCCATCAGATCACCCGGATCTGGCTCGTTGGCTGATGGAACAAGGGATTGAAAGTGTTTCACTGAACCCTGATTCTGTGATCGAAACCTGGCTCTATTTGGCCAATAATAGATAAGACCGTGCGGCAGAATTAGAATACGCGATCAACCTACATAGGAATCGGTGCTGTCGGTAACACAGTGGAACTGGCGTCTCATAGCTTGATCAAGTAAGAGCCTAACCTAATCGACCAGTTATAGTTCCTCACCTGTTCTAGTTGTGGCTTCCAACCTTTAAAATCATGGGCGAATTAGCACCGCTTTACCACTGACATCTATGACTACACCATCGGGCTGAATCCGAGCAATCGGAAATCCTTCCAACAGGTCACCCTCCCGAAGAACCTGTGATCCGACCATGGCAAATCGCTTGTCGGCGTCACTTGAATAAGATATTACCGAGAACTCGATCCGACTGAGTAACGCGCGTTGCGCATCAGTGAGCTTACTTTCTGTCGATGTGCTAGCAGAATCAGAAAGACCTGAAGACGCTTGTGGCTGGGTTCCATCGCTCGCGTTAGCTTGACTTTTGCTGCCGTTTGAGTCCGTTTTTTGCGACCCCCCGGGCTCAAACGAAATAATGCTTCCCACTGAATTCTTGACGCGTTGCGCGGTCTGCTGACTAATATCTTTTGTCTGCTGCCACCACGCCGTCATTTGACTTCGATTGAGGTATCCGGTGGCGATAATAACCATTACTAAACCAAACCAAACCAACCACCCACCGCGCTTATTTTTACTACGGTGCCTTCGCTCACTGACCATTGCCTCAAGGGAGGGCACTGCGTCTTCACTGCGCTGCTTCTCGGCTTTGCGGATCGCATCGAGGATAAATGACATCAGTTTTGCTTAAGTGCAGCGTCTCGGTACAGTATCCTATCCGTTCGAGGAAAATCAGAATTAGTCAGTTCTTTACTAGCTATCATTGCGGTTGAAAACGGATCTACCGACTCAGTAATTCGTATTCCAGGCGCCTCTGAATCATTTAGTCGGGAAACACGGGCAGGGCTATCATCAATAATCTGTTGTTGGGACGGCCCCCAGATTCCTGAAACCAGTGTGGAAATAGCCGGGTTACTTTCGTAGGACCAATAGGCTGCCACCAGAGTAAATATTAGTAGTGGCACCATGGCCACCCTAAACGTTCGTCTCAGCAGGCTGCGTTTGGGCCGTTCGGGCAAAACCTCGGAAGCAGCTCGATTAACGATTCCCACTGATACCTGATTCAGATTCTCACTGTATGCCCCCATCAGGGCATTATCACAAAGCACATTAATCACCCGCGGAATCCCCTGAGACAGCTTATGAATTCGCTGCGTTGCATTACGCGTAAACAACGGGAGATCACACCCAGCCTGCTGGAGTCGATAGGCAATGTACTCACGGGTCTCTTTGAGATTGAGAGGCTTCAACTTATAACGACCGACGATACGCTGTGAAAGTTGGCGTAAATCATGGCGATTAAGCATATGAACCAGTTCCGGCTGGCCAATAAGGATAATCTGAAGCAGCTTGTCGGTATTGGTCTCAAGGTTTGTCAGCAAACGAATTTGCTCAAGGACCTCACGAGACAAATTCTGAGCCTCGTCGACGATCAAGACCGTGTGACGGCCCTTGGAATGTGAGGCAAGCAAGTAGTAGTTAAGTATATTTATTAGGTTTTTTAAAGTTGCGCCGGGGCCCCTTGGATACCTGATATTTAATTCGTCACAGATCGACTCCAGCATTTCCTGCTCGTTGATCCTGGGATTAAGCAGCAACGCCACATCCACGTTGTTTGGTAAATGCTGCAGCAAATATCGGCTCACCGTGGTTTTTCCCGTCCCCACCTCCCCGGTAAGCTGAATGAAACCACCTGACTTTTTGAGTGAATACAATAGATGAGCAACAGCTTCGCGGTGGCTCTCACTCATATACACCACCCGGTGATCCGGGACTATGGAAAACGGCGTATTCTTGAGGCCAAAATAATCCTGATACATATTGAAACCTGTCAGCTTGCCCGTTTAATTTGGGCAAACCTGTATTCATCGATACTCCAGTGTTCGCTCTGAATTCTGAGTTGGTAACATGATGCGCCTCCATTGGTCCTCGTCAATCCTGCAACTCCTGGGTTAACCAGCCAAGGAGGCGAATCCTGATCAAGCCGTTGAACATGTGTGTGCCCATAAACCACCATTCGTGCGTCAGGATATTTATAGGCCAGAGGATAATGATTCGTTTCAATATTGTGTAAAAGATGCCCATGTTCAATCACGATAGCGCCACCGACACAATCTACTACCGCCACTTCCGGAATCTGGTTCAAAATCCCATGTTCTTCCTTGGGCCAGGTCATCGCATAGTCATTGTTCCCACATACCGCTATCACAATGCCAAGGCGGGGTGACATCGATTCAAGAACCGCAGCGCCAAGGATATCACCTGCGTGCAGCGCCACATCTGATTGGGATATCAGCTGAAGAACTCCGGGGTCGATCTGCCCATGCGTATCCGCGACAATAGCAATCTCGAGATCGCCATGGGATCGCAGATCATAGTGTTTAGTTGTCTGATCTAAGTCAATCATGTTTCGACTTTATCATCTCCGGCGGCAACCTGTCGCTGACGGTGCCTGTCCAGCCGTGCCTCGCGGGCCGTTTCTTGCACAGGGACCGAATTCTCTCCAAGCAATACCTGCTTCGGAAAGCGACCGGCAAATAGATAGAGTTTATCCCCATCCTCCACCAGGGTCTTCTTTTCTTCTTGACCGAGGTCAAAAACCTCACTAAATCCGTCGCTTTGGATAAATTTTCTAAAACTATCCATATCGTAGCCACACAAGTCAAACAACTGCAGCGAACACTTCGATGGTTTACCTGCGGTTGGCCCAGATGAGGGCTTTTTAATCATTATGTCCCGCCACTCGCGATTCATTTCGGGGTTAGAGTGAAATCAATATTTTTACAGCATGCGTCAAAGCAAGAGACACCCTTAGTGACAGTTAAACTGAAACTAGGTGTCAAGATTGAGCTCTACCGGATCTACCGGACTCCTATTAGGTAATTCGCTCCTGATGTTCGCGAAGGCTTCCTGGGACATTTAAACCGTCTAATATTTGGTCATACGTTTGATCGCGTATATCATATCACCGTTTATTGAGATCTAGCCGGACAGCCGATACGGCAAGCCTGCTTCAAAATTTATCTGAACGAATTTCAATTGCCCCTCGAAATCATCATACTCGCTGCCGGTCAGGGTACCCGCATGCGATCCACGCTCCCCAAGGTTCTACACCAAGTGGGCGGCAAGCCCATGCTGCATCATGTGATTGAAACTGCACAGAAACTGACTCCCAAGCGAGTTCACGTCGTGACTGGCTATGGTTCAAGTCTGGTCAGGGAAACCCTGCTCACTGCACTCGGCGAACCTGTGACAGACATCCGCTGGACGCTACAGGAACAGCAGCTTGGCACTGGCCATGCTGTAGCCCAGGCGATACCAGATATAGACCCCACATCGACCTGCCTGATTCTTTACGGAGATTCTCCCCTGCTGGATGCTGGTTCACTCAAAGAACTGTGTGGTTCGGGCGCTGATCTCTCTCTAATGACCGCAAAACCGCACAATTCAGACGGGCTAGGCCGAATTCTCCGCGATTCTGGCGGCCGGGTTACAGGGATTGTAGAGCACAAAGATGCGACTGACGATCAGCGGCTTATCACCGAAGTCAACACTGGAATCATGGCGTGCAAGGCAAGCTCTCTGAAACGGTGGCTGGATAGTCTTGATAACTGCAACAGTCAGGGAGAATATTATCTTACCGACATCGTCGCGACAGCGGTAGCCGAAGATGCAATCGTACACGCCGAATTAGCGGTCGACCCGACCAGGCTAATGGGCGTGAACTCCCTAGCCGAACTGGCAATTGCAGAGAGAGCCTTTCAGAAGCTTAACGCCGATCAGCTGATGCTGGATGGCGTTACGCTTTTGGATCCTGCACGTCTCGATGTGCGGGGGAATACGATTTTCGGCACGGACTGCATGCTGGACGTAAACGTGATACTCGAAGGAAACGTAGTCGTGGGCGATAATGTGTCAATAGGCCCTAATTGCCTGATTCGCAATGCCGTAATAGGGAATAACTGTCGAGTCAATGCGAATAGCATTATTGAGGATGCAACACTGGGGGCCTGTTGTGAAATTGGCCCTTATGCGCGGCTTCGCCCCGAGGCGATACTCAAAGATAATGTCAAAATCGGGAATTTTGTCGAGGTTAAGAAAAGCGAATTGGGAGCAGGAACCAAGGTCAACCATCTCGCGTATGTCGGAGACAGCTCTGTGGGCAGCGAAGTCAATATAGGCGCCGGAGTAATTACCTGTAACTATGATGGCGCCAACAAAAGCCAGACGATTATCGGTGATAATGTATTTATTGGATCGGACACCCAGCTGATAGCACCGGTTCGAATCGGCGATAGCGTCACGATCGGCGCAGGTTCGACCATTACCCGGGATGTGGAGGCTGGCATGCTTGCTATTTCCAGACCTCCGCAAAAGTCAATTGCTAACTGGCAAAGGCCAAAAAAGAAGTGATTGACAGCACTAACTGGATAATTTTTTAACAAGAGTGGCGACTGATTAGAGCGGTAAACCGGCAAGCCTCAACTGGGTAAATCTATAGACAGTAATTACTGAGGCTGGCCGGTAGCAAAGGTAATCTGAAAAAAGCCCAACCTTCGCGCAGCGTCCATCGCGTTGATCACTGCCTCGTGGGGTGTAAGTCGGTCCGCCCTAATTAATATTATGGGCTCCTGCAGATCGCCAGCAGCGCGTTCTATTGCCTTTCGCAAAGTATCGAGGCTTGAATTGATCAGTTCGCGGGGCTCATCTTCTTCGGGCCCCTGCACCGCGAATTGACCGATGTCACTGATCTGGATGGTCACGAAATTGTCCTCAACTGAAGATTGTTCGGCCGATGTCGCCTCCGGTAGCTTCAGCTTGATTTCCGCCTCTCTGGAAAAGGTGGTGGTTACCATGAAAAAAATCAGCAGTAGAAACACCACATCGATCAGTGGAGTCAGGTTGATGTCGGCATCGACATCATCATTTTTACTCTGAAATCGCATTGATTATTTCGTATTCGATCAGGCTTCCTTCTGCAAAATCTTCATGAATTTAAGGGCTTGCTGCTCCATATCGACAGTCAGGGTATTAACCTTCCCTTTAAAATAGCGATGGAACATTAGACTCGGTATCCCTACCGACAATCCAGCGGCGGTAGTCACCAGAGCTTCGGAAATTCCTTCCGCGAGTGCTTGCGGATCGCCGACACCAAACGTTGTGATAGCTGAAAACACCTTAATCATGCCGATGACCGTCCCTAGAAGACCCAGTAGCGGAGTGATATTTGCAATCGTGCCTAAAGTCTGAAGATGTCGCTCCAGGTCATGAACGACGTGACGTCCGGCTTCTTCTATTGCCTCCTTGATCACAACCCTATGCTGATTCGGATTTCGTAATCCTGCAGCCAGCACCTTACCTAGCGGGGAGTTCTCTTCTATTTCATTAATCGCTTTATTATCAAGCTCTCCTTTTTGAAGCAACTTACGTATTCGGTCAAGTAACTCAGGAGGCGCGACATCACTGGATTTCAACGCCAAAAAGCGTTCAAGGATAATTGCCAATGCGATAACCGAGCACAACAATATCGGCCAGATCAGGAAACCCCCGGCCTTCAGAAGTTCAAACATTTTGGGATTAATTTAACAACGAACGCCGGGTAGTGTATTCAATTCCCGTCCGGGGGTCTATCGCGTTTTCAGCAACAACTGCAGATACCGCGCCATTGCCCGCAGATGGCGCGGATTAGCCAGAATCGCTTCCCGATAATGGTGCCTTGCTCTCTCTGGCAGAGACCGCCGTAAGCATCCAGCAATGAAATAATGGTAATCAGCAAGGCCGATTCGGGGTGCAAGAGGATCTTCACGCGATACGATACGTATCTGATCCAGTATGGCCTGCTCTGACCGCCCCGCTCGACGCTCGCGCATGATTTGTTCGGTAAGATTTGCCACCTGCTGCTGAATGTGACGCCGGCTGGAGGTAATCGAGCCAGGATCAACACTGGCCTCATAGAGCACCTCCTCGAGACAGATATGGCCTCCCATGTCTTGCAATCTGGACCAGAGATCGAGGTCTTGCGCAACATAAAACTCCGATCGATACCCACCGGCCTGTTGGTAGTCATTTTTCCGGAACATTACGCTACCATGATGCGGTGGAGATTCGATCGAGACATTCGGGGGTATAGCGTGTTGCGGTAACATCTCGTACAGAAAGATACCCTCCCGGTCCGAAAAACGGGTGGCACAAGAGATCATCGAAGCATCCGGATTTGCCTCGAGCGTCTGCAACTGTTTAATCAGGCGGCCAGGAGCCGAAATATCTCCACTATCCTGTCGTGCAATATATTGACCTCTTGCGGCAGCGCAACCTCTTATTAAGGCTGCCGTCAGACCCTCGTTTGACTGATGGATGATGCGAGTATTCGAACGTTGGTAAGCGAAGTTATCTAGAATCTGAGCAGTTTTGTCCTCAGAACCATCGTTAACCACGATTATTTCTGGGCTCAGTCCAATCTGCGTCTGCAAGCTCATGAGTGTATTTCGAACCTGTGATTCGCCGTTGTACACCGACATCACAACAGAAACTTCTGTCATTTTCCAATTTTTATCCGATCACCCCAGCAACAAAGTTGACCTAGAAAACGCCACCCGATCGCTTGAGCAAATAAAAGGTAAAACAAATACTCTTTTTTGTTTGGCTTTCCACTAGCCCGACGCGACAGGGCGAATAGCTTTTGGGATTCATTTCTGAGACCGGCCGCGCCACACTGTCTGGCAAGATGGAAAGCGCTGCGCGAAAAAATCTGCATTTCGGAAAAAGTGGGATCCAGCCCAGCCTCGATTGCATGCTTGTAAATAAGCTGCCTAGCCTGAGCAATACTGCGTAATTTTGTGCATAAGTTAATTTGCGCTTGCGACAGTCGATCTTCCGAATGGCTGCGAAACTCACAAACAAACTCGTCCACGAAACATAATTTTATGCCAAGCGCTGCAACTCTTGCATCGTATTCCCAATCCTCCTCTTGTTTTAAATCCAACCAAGGCCCAACTCTGTCACAAACTGAACGCCGATAAAGTGGCGTTAGCGTGTTCCACCAGCGACTGGCCAAGAATGAAGGAAACATAGTGTCAATCCTCTCTCCGGTGCGCTTGCCATGAGCTGAATTACTTGTGCCGTGCTCAGTTCGATACCGCGTCTTACCATATGCAATCTGGCATTGCGGGTTTTGTTCCAGCGCCTTGATTTGTAGTTCGAATTTGTTGGAATACAACACATCATCACTATCGAGGTACTGGATATAGTCACCTCCTGCAAGCTGCCTACCGGCCTCTCTTGCAAGCCCTGGACCTCTATTGACTGTCTGCAAAAGCTTAATCAGCAGTGGATATTGAGCCTTTAATTGCTGCATCACGGCAAAGGTCTCATCTGTCGATCCATCGTCGACCACGATAATTTCTAACGGTCGATAATTCTGCTCCAGCACACTTACAACTGCTTCAATAATCTGCGCTGGGCGATTGAAAACCGGAATAATAGCACTGACCAGTCCACTCATTGTCCGATCTGACCACCTTCATGATAGCCACCGCCTTGCTGATCTAATGCTCTTGCCAAGGTGTCGAACTTTTCTTGATTTTCCGCACTCATTCCGACTCTGGCATGCGGCCACTCGCTTCCTGCGCTCCGATGCGCCCATGATCGCCCAAGTACCCGACGCAATATCTCGCCCTTTGACGCTCCCAACCATCGATCAAATCGGCCCTGTCTAGGTTCTTCGGCTGCTTCGAGAGCAAAATCTTCTCTAGGTGGCAGTGCCATAATGGTCCTCAGGGCGCGCTGCCAAGAGTCTACTGAACGTGATACTGAATACCTCTGATTTACCAATTCAAATCCGTTCTGTGTCAAACGTCGACGGAGCTCGGTGTCATGAAAAAGTGATTGCAGACACTCTGCAGCAGCGCGCACATCACCTACATCAAACATCAAAACATTGTGCTGATCTTCCAAACTATTTTCCACTCCACTTCCTGTGTAGCGCGAGGTAACCACGGGTACTCCAGCAGACATTGCCTCCCAGATTGTAATGGGGCCGGTTTCCCATGAAGAATTTACCAGCAGGATACCTGCTTTTGGCAACAGTTCCTTCAGAAGTTTTTTGTGAGGGACGTGCCCAAGAAACTCTACCCGACCCACTTCAATAGCATCGAATCCCTGTCGAAGCCTGCACTCCTCGGGCCCATCTCCGGCCAAAATTAATTTCCAGCTGCTGTCGCGTGACGGCAGGGACTCTGCTATCAGTGGTAGCTCAAGACAACGTTTCTGAGTCTGATCAAAACGCCCTATCCAAAAAATATGATGAGGTTTGAAGTCTCTTACTGGCATCCGATGGAGAATATCTACCCCATAGGATGCGTAGAATAAGCGTGAGGATTGAAGCGCAGTGAATGTCTGGATCAGTGGCTTGATCAGACGATTGGTATAAATAACGCCATCCACAACTTGCTCGTAATATCGAAGGTCTCCAATATAATCTGCTTCAATTCCATGCATTGTCATTACGAGGCGTGCAGCAGACTGCCGCTTTTCCTTTAAATCAGACATTGCTTCTAGGCAGTCTCCAATGTTTACGCTGAATACAATGTCCGGCTTTATATCGAGAATCTTTCGAGATATCGCGTTCACCCTTCCTTGACGGCTACCGGTCGGATTTATTATTCGCTCCACCTTTCTCCAAGGGTGTCTAACTAGATAGTCAGCACTGCGATGGTGATCTCCATCCGTCAATCCCAACACCACCTCATAACCAAACTTCTCCAATCCTGGCATCAGATAGTCCAGCCAATTTTGCACCCCACCAAGCAGGTAGGCGGAAGGTGCGACTATCAGTATCCGCATCCGAGTTTCAAGGATTTTCACTTAGCACAGGGCAAGCGGGATGAGTAATTAAAGCAGGAAAGAACTTCGACATCTGATGTAAGAGTAAAAACGAATAAAACATTTTTTTCTGCTAAACCAAAATGATGTCAATTTCTAACCGCCAGACAAAGACCTATCTCAGCAGATATGTTTTTTCCCTGTTGCATATAAACGCTAAACCCATGTGAAGTAAGGACATCATGAATCTGAACAGTATCTTGATTTACCGCGTTAACGGTATGCCATTCAAACAGAATACCTGTAATTTCACGCAACAACTGTTCCTCAGCAAGGCATTCAAAAATATCATACTCACACCCTTCACAGTCCATTTTTACCCATATTACTTTCGCGGAATTGTTCTCGAGTATTGCGGCAACAACATCTGATACTTTCTGTACTTTTACTGAGAACTTCTCTACACGGCTATAAGGATCTTCCTCTCGATCAATGACCATGCTTGACCTGGTCCTGTGCTCAATTTCTGACTGAATTGTGCGCTCTCCAGTGAATCCAGATAGCCCGAAATTGTTTAGCACAATCCTATGCGACAAATGTGGATTCAATGTAAGATTTCTTTTTGCTCTGGAATAACTCACTTCAATGGGTTCGTAACTGAATATGTTTAGCTCTGGATTTTGAGCAGCCAGAAATATTGACGTGTAGCCAACGTTTGCCCCAATATCCATCAACACAGCATTGCTACTAATGTATAAATTGTACTCTCCTTGAACGAATAGCTCGTGCAAGGTAAACACCTCCTCCTGGCAATTTGCAGGGTAGATTTCTTCGTTGAAGCGAACAATCAGTTCCCCTATATCAGCATCCCACGCGGCGGTAGCATCAGTTTTTTCCAGCAGCTCAATCAGTAGTGTATAGGATCTTAAAATATTACGAGCCACAGGGTCTGCCGGCAAACGTAAACCTGTGCGCAGTATTAGGATACTCCCATCCTGCTGATATTGGAGTTCATCAAATGGAAGCGTACGAT
>JAHEGU010000093.1 GCA_024644945.1 Gammaproteobacteria bacterium
ACCGTGTTTCGCCGCTCTCATTCTAAGTCGCGCAAGTGTTTCGTCGTCCAGCTTTCTCACACTTAGATTCGCCATGATATGCTCCAGTTGAGAGTAATAATGGTTTAATGCTAGCATGTGCTAGCAATGATTGCTATCGCTTTCGTTTGCTATTGAGGTCTCACTCATACGTCGTGATAAAGGATGGCGAAACATTCGAAGCTGCGAGCAGCGGCACGCCTAATGGAGACTACCGACCGTCGCTTCGCCCTGCATGGCCGGCAGCGAAGGACCGCTTCAAGAAACCGATCACCTATCGGCTGGCGAATTCAAAATTATCACCTGAAAGCGTCAATTTAGAGGGGCACTCCGATTGGTATACGATCGCCTGAGTTTACGGCCGGTTGATACTGGCCGCTAACCCAAATATTCAGGACAAAGCCGTTGTGATTTTTTTAACAAACAAGGGAATGACATATCCATAGCGGTTCCGGCTGCCTCAGCCACTTGAGTTTAAGAAACCGGAAAGCACACCGCTGATTTTCGCACCCACGACGACCAATGCAAATGCCCCGATATCGAGAAACGGCAAGGGTCCTCCACCGTACCCGAACCGGGCCAGCAGCGCGATACCGAGACAAGCCATCATTGCACCTGCTATCTGCCAGGAAGCTGATATCGGTTTCGAATCTCCACTGCGCGAACGCCGTTCGAGCGGTGACAAAAGCAACGCAACCGGCAACAGGAGGACCAGCAATGTGGATATCCAGAGCGTTCGGGACAGCCACCAGTCCAGGCTGCCGGGTTCAATTCCCAAACCAAATCCTCCCGCAAGATAAAGCAATGCTACAAAGACAACCATGATCGTAATATGCCAGAGATAAACCGTCATGATCATACTGCTTAAGAGTACCGTTGCGGTCCACAAACGCAGTTCCGACAATACACGCCTCATGGGCGATTCAAGGGCCAGTAGCAGGCCAAACTGAAATACGGCCAACGCCAGAACAGTTATTTTTGGCGGTGCGGTATTACTCAGGCCCTCATCGGGTGAACCCACCATCGCAAAGGGATAAGGGCCTGTGAATATCAACAGGATAAGCGCCAGCATTCCGGAACCCGAGTAAACCAGGAGCCGCGCCTTACTCCCGATACGGCCGTCCCGCCATGCATATCCAAGATGATGCACCGCCAGCCAGACAGGAAAATAGTTGGCCCAGCCCAGCCATTGCAGACCTGCCGCGAAATAGGCGACGTCGATCAACAGCGCAATCGCAGCGAATACCCAGAAGGACACGAAACCAAAGCTTCGCCAAAAGCTGTAGGTGGCCGGTGCGAGTATCACCACCATGATATATATGGCCAAAAACCAAGTCGGAATCATTGAGGCCTGGGAGGCATATTGAATGACCTTTGGACTGACACCGAAGAGATGCATAACAACCCCGATCACCGCCCAGCTCACCACCAATACCAGTAGCGGGGTAAGCAGCCGGTTCAACCGCGCGGCCAACCAGCCCGCATATTCGATTCCTCTGCGGCGAGCACTTTCCAGTGACACCGCATTGGAGTATCCGCCAACGAAAAAAAAGATGGGCATGACCTGGAAAACCCAGGTGAGCCATTGCGTTTGCGGACGGGTCTTCAGCAGAAGCCCGGTTGTCAGTGTACCGTCGACATAATAAAACGTAGCAATCAACCAGTGCCCGACAATGACGATGAGAATGGACACCGCACGAAGAAAATCAACGTATCGATTCCTTTCCCGGGGTGTTTGAGCCGCGAGGTTCTTTGCCTGGGACCAGATGTTCATTCCGTTATCATCAGTTTTCATCAACCGTGGTTTCGGGTATAACCGGATAAAGCTGAGAATGAGTCATCCCCTGATGTCGATTGCCGTAACGAGCGGGCACATCCTGTGTCCAGTCACTGGGAATCACCAGGGGAATCAGCAAAAGTGCCCGCAACAAGATACGCCGTGATCTTGTGGCTCTCCGCACATCCATGTTCAAGCCATTCAATAAAGCAGACTTCGTAAGCGGCTTTACGCCGGGATAGCTTTTCCTGATAGACCAGATTATCAGGGCAATACCCGCAATTGCCATCCCGATGTTGAACTCCTGGCCGGGGGGCAAGCCGAACAGATCTGTCCGATACTCGCGAAAAAAATCTACAAAGATACGTAAAAAACCATAGCCGAAAAGGAAAACACCGAGCATGATTCCGCGGTGTAATTTTCTGCTACGCAGAAAAAGCAAAACCGGTACCAACAACAGGTTTTTCAGACCATCGTACAGAACAACCGGGTGACGGAAACCCTCCGCATCGGGAAACTTTACCGCCCACCATACATCTGTCACATCACCCACGATCTGTCCGTCGATGAAGTTTCCAATTCGTCCAAGACCCATAATGAAGGCCGCAGGAACCGCAAGTTCATCCGCCAGGTGAAGAAAATTCATTCGATGAATTCTGCAGAACAACCAGGTACCCAATGTCCCACCCAGCAATATTCCATGGGTCGACATGCCTCCGAGCCAGACCCAGAATATCTGTGAGGTGTGAACGCTGTAATACGACCATTCGTAGAAAACGACTTCGACAAAGCGCCCTCCAATCAATACACCGGAGGCAATCAGAATACTCAGATCGTAGACCTGCCTGACGTCCATACCCAGAGAATCACGTACGATACGTACCCAGTGGAACAGACCGAGAAAACCGATTGAGTAGCTCAGCCCATACCACCAGAGATACATCCCTCCAATCTGGCCAAGTACAGGATCGATATTGTGAATAAAAGGTTCAGGCATGGAAAACCATGAAATCCAGTAATCGCGGACTGAATGAACTTCTCATGCACTGATGTGCTGATTGACGATACGCGCGTTCACAGGGCGATTAGCAGTCCATAAATCAAAAGGAGAAAAGCAGGAAAAACCGCAACAGTGCCTGACGCATACAGACCATATGCAAGTTTATTGGCGTTTGAGCCAAACCACCCAAAACCCCGCTCACCAGTGGCAGCAACGATGATCATTGCAAACACCGATGTCCATACGAAAAAGATCGTGAGCCATACGGCAACTGACAGCAACCAATCGGGTAGCACCGGTAGTTCTATTATTGCCGCGAGCGCAATGAGCATAATACCTCTTGCGGTACCGCCCGCATGAAGCAAGTGCCAACCGGCCTCATGCTTCTTTTTGAGTATGGCCTTATAAAGAAGTAGTCCACCGAAGATACTGATGGTCAACACTGCCGCACCGTGCAGTGCAAGATGAACAGCCAACGCTTCCATTGTATTTCCCTGCCGCCAGGTAAGTCGTGTCTGTCCAGAAACACACGTTTTCCCGCAACCACGTTATCCCGGCATTCGCCGGGATAACGGAAGATGCTGTTTCAGAACGGACTCTACGTAGTGAAAAGTCTGCTCTCAAGCATCAATAATAACAATATATTTTGTCTGGTTTTCACTGGTTCCGGCAATATCATTCCCTGATCTGAACGGACATTCCCCACCTCCCGCCTGAAACCCCCGTGTTTCGCGCAACCGGAAAACTGTCATCTCTCTTTGATCTGCAATCGACCATGGAATTGTCTAAACTCATAACTCATATCGTCAATAACTTCTGCTTTTACTTTTAATTTATTAATTTCAGACAGTTAGACTGGAACATAACCACATATGCGGGCGACTGGCAGTACCTTATCGGCTCTGGCACACAGACTTCCTTCCCGATTTCGCATCGGGGACTGGACAGTGGATTCCAGCAGCTGCTATTTGAGCCGGGGTGAAGAGTCGGTCAAGCTCGAACCGAAGGTGATGGAAGTGTTGGTGTTTCTGGCAGCCAGGCCCGGTGAAGTGGTGAGTCGTGAGGCACTGGAGGGAAGCGTCTGGGCGGGAACCGTGGTCGGCTACGATACGGTAACCGGGGCCATCCAGAAGTTGCGCCGCGCCTTCGGCGACAATTCACGTCAGCCACGTATCATTGAGACATTGTCAAAGAAGGGCTACCGACTGGTGACATCGGTGGCACCCCTGGCCGAACCGCCAGGGCATGTTCCCCCTGTCACGGAAAGATCTGCTGAGGTATCGCGGGAGCGAGTCCTGTCAAAGCCGCTGTTGGTGTCCATCGCTGTCGTGCTGATACTCCTCGTCGCTATTCTGGCTTTCAGGCCCTGGACGGCAGAAATCGAGAATACGTCCACTCTTCCATCCAGGCCGAAATCGATTGCGGTGCTTCCTTTCGATAATCTGAGCGGCGACCCAACGCAGGATTATTTCAGTGACGGCATCACCGACGACCTGATCACTCAATTGGCCAAACTGTCGGATCTCACTGTAATCGCCCGTGATTCGAGCTTTGTCTACAAAGGGCAGCCCGTGGATGTCCGTGAAGTGGCCGAAAGGCTTGGGGTCAGTTATCTCCTGCACGGCAGTGTCCGCAGGAAAGAAACGAGTATGCGGGTCAATGCGCAACTGATCAATGCGTCCGCGGGCAACCACATCTGGGCCGAGAGTTATGAGGAACCCATGTCCGATATTTTCGAGGTGCAGGACCAGATCACTCAAAACATCGTTTCGGCACTGGCCGCCAGGATGAATGCCCGGGAACGTGAGGAACTGGGGCGGCCACAAACTGACAATCCAGAAGCGTACGACAGTTTTCTGCAGGGGCGGGAACGGTTCTTCCGCTTTGCCAACAAAAATGAAAACCGGAAGGCACGGGAATATTTCGTTTCGGCCATAGCATTCGATCCGAATTTTTCCATGGCCTATGCCATGCTTGCCTGGACCCATGCCTTCGATGCCATGAATGGATGGAGCCCGGACAGGGAAAAGTCTTTACTGCAGGCCCGGGGCCTGGCGGTGAAAGCGCTCTCGCTGGAGGAGGCGCTGCCGCTGGCCTACTTCGTCGCCGGTTTGAGTTATCGTGAAACCGGTGAGTACGTCAAAGCATTGGTCGAAGCAGAGAAAGCGATAAGGTACGACCCAAACTACGCAAACGCCCACGTGTTGCTGGCGACCCTCCTTTATTACGCGGGGAGGCCCGAGGAAGGTCTCGAACGCATTAAGAAAGCGATACGGCTCAATCCACATCACCCGTACAACTACACCTTTCATCTCGGACAGGCATACTACATCCTTCGCCGCTATGACGAGGCAATAGAGACCTTTCAGCAGGGACTCGCCAGCAATCCGGCATCGGAACGCCTGCATGTCTGGCTTGCGGCAGCCTATGCCCAGGCGGGAATCAGTGATGAGGCAGAATGGCAGGCGGACCAGATTCTCACCCTGAATCCGGAATTCTCCATTGAGCGCATGGGGGAGGCATTCCCCTTCAAGGACAAGGCGGATCTGGAGCATTTTGAAGCGGGCCTTATCGAGGCCGGCCTGCCGCACTGAATTTCGAGTGACAGGAGGATTCCGCTAATGGCCGTGTGAGGTCAGCGCCCTGATTCTCGACAGGGTTTCACGCTCTGTCCATTCAATGGCACCGACAACAGAGAATATGACTTCGCCGCGTCGATTGATCAGGAAAGCTGTGGGCACCCCCAAAACGGGCCATCGCTTGTAGGTATCCATCTCCGAATCCAGAAGAATCAGCATAGTCAGATTGTTTTGCTCGGCAAATGATCGGACGAGGGGTTCTTTCTCTCCTACGTTAACGGCCAGAATAACAAGACCGTCGTTCCGCAGAGTATCTGACAGCGCCTGTAAAGAAGGCATCTCATAGATGCACTCGGCACACCAGCTTGCCCAGAAGGATACGAGAACCACCTTTCCCCTGTACTTCGATAGCTGATGCGTTTTTCCGTCAAGGCCGGCCAGCGAAAAATCCGCCGCTGATTCCGGGGCGGTTACGGGTTCCAGTTCATAGGCCGCCGATGCATGGACCAGGAAAACGGCCAGCAGCAGCGCAGCCCGGGAAACAGAACGCCTCATGGAACCGAACCGAATGAGATGCATTGGCTTGAAACCAACCCGCTCACCATGAGGCACTTCACTGCCCTGTGCCGCTCATGGCGAGCGAGCTCCTGTGTTTACAGTTTGACGAGTTTACCCTCTGTCTCGAGCAGATCCTGGCCTTCCGGGCTTCTCAGGAAGTCGATGTACTCTTTTGTCCTGCCTGACGGGTATCCTTTGGTGACGACATATAGGTGCCGGATTGCGGGATAGGTGCCGTCAGCCACGGTTTCCCGTGAAGCGGTTATCCCGTCGAGTTGAATGACTTTGGCGCCTTCAACCGGCAGATAGACCGTGGCTTCGAAACCAATGCCGTTCGGGTCGGCGGCGATGTTCTTTGCAATTTCGGCGCCCGGTTTGACCCGGATGACCGATTTGGCGAGCTTTCCGTTGTCGATTCCGACGATGCCCTGCTTGTAGTCGCGTACACCCACCAGGTACTGCCGGGCCGGCTCTTCCCGATTCGCACACATGATATAGCCGTACACCGACATGGGTGCGTCCCTACCCCCGACCTGTTTCCAGTTGGTTATTCGTCCCTGATAGATATTCCGGAGCTGTTCCGTGCTCAGATTGGTGATCGGATTGGACTCATGGACGGTCACAACGATCCCTTCTTTCGCTATACCTGAGGCAACCAGCCCCAGATCACCCATCTCTTCCTTGTTGGGCGGGCAGCACATCATGCCTGCATCCAGTTTACCGGTCTTAAGCCCCAGAACGGTTGCCCCGCATCCTCCGGATTTTTTCGGCATCGATACCTTCACACCTGTTTTGTCCTCGAAGGCGTTATTGGCGTGTGCAATCCCCCCCTTCGCAAGGTGCGGTGTTGGATTCACAGCGAGCTGCTCGGCTCCATGGGAAAACAGTGGTGAGATTGCCAGAATGGCCAGCCAGGCTATACGACTTGATGTTCTCATTGTTGCCCCTCCTGATTGGTTCATGGGGATAGTTCCGCTGAAATTTTCGGGGTTCACCGAATCAAGGCAATTCACCTAGAAAAACCTCAGGGTTGGAGGAACTGCCTTTGCAATACACAAATAGCAGCCCGATCCCCAGAAAGTGCGGATTTATGCCGAAGTTTTTATGATGTTTTTATGATGGCAATTAAATCAGGCAGTTGGGGTGCCCAGGCTTTTGAT
>JAHEGU010000094.1 GCA_024644945.1 Gammaproteobacteria bacterium
CTGATAAGATACCGACAAATTAGGTTCTGACAATTTAACTTTGCCTGTGGCTACCAAAAACATCGTACCTATTGACTTCGTTGGCTTTTTCGGCACAGCTAGCGTACGGTCGCCGCATGAAAACTATTGCCCTCCCCGTCCTGTCCACCCTGCTCGGACTGTTGCGAAGCCGCGCCCTCTTACACCTCGAAATCCTGGCGCTTCGTCAACAACTGGCCATGGTAAACCAAACACCCCGTAAACGACTCCGATTTCACCGGGGTCAACGGCTGTTCTGGGTCTGGCTCTACCGCCTGTGGCCGGATTGCCTGACGACACTGCGGGTCTTCAAACCGGATACCTGGTACGCTGGCATCGCAAGGGCTTTCGATGGTACTGGACCTGGAAGTCCCGTTGCCGGCGGGGCGGGCGCCCACCCATCGCACCTGAGGTACGCAAACTCATCCGGACGATGTCCCGGGACAACATTGGCTGGGGTGAACCACGGATTCACGGCGAACTTCAGCTGCTCGGCATCCATGTCTCCCAAGCGACCGTCGCAAAGTATATGGTCCATCATCCTAAGCCACCATCGCAGACGTGGCGGACTTTTCTGAATAATCACGTTCGTAATTTTCGCCCGAAAACGATGACTTGGATAGTCTTGCCCCTGATAGCAGCGTTCCCTACCCTGCACTGCCATGAAGGATCTGCTGATACTCCTCCATCTCCTGATAACGATCGCCAAGCTCCTCGATCAGTTCACTCGGCGCATCATAGGTTTCGGTGTGCATGCCGGTGATGTCGATGGTATTGCCCTGTGCCATATGTTCAACACAGCCATTTCTACCCAGGGTGTCCCGCATTATCTCAGTTCTGATAATGACCCGTTATTCCGGTACCACCGCTGGCAGGCGAATCTGCGCATCCTGGAGATTCAGGAAATCAA
Source organism: Gammaproteobacteria bacterium (assembly GCA_024644945.1). GTDB lineage: Bacteria > Pseudomonadota > Gammaproteobacteria > Arenicellales > Poriferihabitantaceae > VYFG01. Next base: position 929 of record JAHEGU010000094.1, read on the forward strand.
ATCCGTTCCCTACGTGCCCTTATCGCACCCTTTCATCGAGCGACTGATCGGAACCATGCGCCGCGAATTCCTTGACATTGTGTGCTTCTGGAATGCCAATGATCTGGAGCGAAAACTGGAAGGATTCCGGCAGTATTACAACGCGCATCGCGTGCACACTTCGCTCGACGGCGACACACCATCAGAAATCACTGGCGAAACCACCAGCCGCCGTGCTGACCTCAACCAATTCCAGTGGAAAGCTCATTGCCGCGAGCTATACCAGTTACCCGTAGCAGCTTGAATAACAATTCGCCATACACACGGGGAAGCTTGATACAGACTGACGGTGCGTTGCAACGTTAACTATTCAGTCTCCGTGTGTTGGAAGTCAATAGATAGAAAAGAAAGATCGCAACACACAAAATAAAGGAAAAGTAGCACAATGGAACACCGCTGCTGTTCCTGGGGCACACGTTGCCATTGGCTACTTCAAACCCGGTTCCCAGTGCCGCGATTACAAAGACCAGAGTCCATGCCGGATAGAACAGATAATTTTCTAGCTTGCCGGGGGATGCAACTTGCGCCGCCAACATCGATAGATAGCCTATACCAACCAGGTAGCAGATGGGAATGCTTGCAAAGTCCGGACACCGCGCAGTGCCAATAATAGTCGTATAAGACACCCTCAGGGCACCCCATAAGCCGCCGATTATCAGAAGCCATAGAATTACCCGGGATGCGTTATGCAGCACCGACATTAGAACTTAACCAGTGTGTTCGCAAAATTGCCTGTTCTTTTATCAGTCTCTCCATTGATATATTGCACTGTAATCTCAGTTGCGCTGGCGCCTTCCAGCCCGAATATTTGGATATGAGACTGATCCGAACATAACCCTTCCCCCGAAACAAAGTCTCTGTAGATGACCTTGCCATCACTGCGCTGCACCCTTACTTTGGCGGCAATGGATGCGATAACATCCGGGAGTTGTACTTTCAGATAATTCGCATCACCGCCATTATTGATGAAGACCTTCGGTTTTCCCGCAATATTGACGTGTACGAGATCGGGGTAGCCATCGTTATTAAAGTCGGCAGTAATCGGCGAGATGCCGAAGCCGGTATTGATTACACCGCTCTGCTTTCCTGTCGCGGCAAACTCACCCGTTTCAGTTTGCATCAGGAATCGCCCGGGCAGTCGCAAAAACGGAATCTTGTGGGGTGGAAAACCAATGTAGTTTCCTGAAACGACCAAATCATCCCTGCCATCCAGATTAAAGTCCTCGAAAATCGCGCCCCATGAAAACTCGTAGTCGGCTAATTTAGCCTGCCCGGCGATATCGTCAAATTCAAAATCACCCTTGTTATGGAACATGATCCATTTCGGGTTGAATAACTGATCATCGCGCAAGTCACCCGTGACGATAAAGTTCGGTGGCGTACTACCCACGTTGGAAAAGAAAAAATCCACCATTCCATTGTTTTTGTAGTCTGTTACAGCGATACCCATTGGGTAACTGTATTGGTCGGAATTCGGGTTAGGCATATTCCGGAATTTGGAATTACCAAGATTTTTCCAGGTTCTTACCTGCCCTGTATCATGAGCAACAACAAGATCTTCCAGGCTATCGTTATCTACATCAACAAATATTCCCATAAATGTGTTGTGTTTGTAATAGAGTCCCGACGCTTCGGTGATGTCAGTGAAGGTGTTGTCGCCATTATTCAAAAACATCCGACTGGTTCCGCCATACCCTTCCTTATTAAATATATTCTCCCCCTCTACAAGCTCTTTCTTTATGTAGCCAGCCACATACATATCAAAATGACCATCGCGATTGATGTCGCTGATTGCCACTGAAAGTGGTGAAGTGTCGGAGTCCAGCGGCAGATCAATTTTTTCAGCTGAAAACCGGCCGTTTTCATTGAGGTACAACCATACTCCTGATGTGCGCGAAACGATCAAGTCCGAGAAGCCGTTAGCATCGACATCAATCACCGAAGATCCAAACGTAGCGTCATGGATGTCCGGTTTTCCAATAATGGCTTTATCCAGCAACTTGAATTGCCCGTCCGAGAACTCAAACATGGCATCTTCCTGGCCAGGGCCACCGCCAATAAAAAGCTCCTCCACGCCATTATTGTCGATATCGATAACGGCACTGGCGGTGAAAGGTAGCGACTCATCATCGTTTAGCGCCTGATCAAACTCGAGATAGCTTGCCTCAAACGTTGGCACAGCAATATTGATTGTCGAAACATCGTAATCAACGTTTTTATCCAGTAAAAATCGCGTGATTACCAGTGTGAGTATCGCAGCGACAAAGAGAATGGGTATCAGTATCAATTTCTTCATTAATCATGCTCCCTCTGCTTTACTTTTTTCGCTTGCACGATAGACATCAGGAAAAACAGGCCGAAACCCACATTGAGTGCGATTGGCATCAGGTATTTTCCAACGTCGGGGTTTATCGCATAGATGACAAAATTCAGCAGCAATAAAACGATAGGACTAAATACAGCTTGCCATTTCTGGTAATGTGAACGACCGGTCAGCGCAAGATAGATGAAAATAAGTGAAATGACGACTGTGGTAACACGAACGACTGAGAGCAGGCTTTCATAACGTAACTGGTACAACTGCACCAGCCCCGCGACACTTCCACCGGACTCCTGGAAATGTACAATTGCCCCGATGCTGGCTCTGGAAGAAATCCAGTCAGCCCCGATCATGAAACCGTAGGCACTAATCAAAAAACCGATAAATGCCAACTTTTGATTGGCAGGTTTTAACATAAGGTAGATATGCCAGCAACCAACGACATACAGAGGGGCGCCTAGAACGCCGAAGAAATGGCCAGCGGTTTGCCGCGCATCAGAAGCCGCCAGCATGAAGGCGTAGCTATCTTCGGAAAAACGTGCCAATGGATCGTAATGCAGAAGGAATTCACCGGTACCGACCAGAATGGCCGCTATTACGCCAACTATCCCCGTAAGCACTCTAATGTTTTGTTGGTTCTTATTGTTCATAAGCCGTCGCCGATTGGGGTAGACAGAAGACTACGCCCAGCAGGCGTATATAACCAAACGCTAAACTTTCGCCTGGGGCTGGAAGTCGATGTTTAGTGGGAGCTGATTGCACAGTTTAGCTGCTCGCGGGTATGGAGGTTGAGCGGGTTTGGCTTTGGGAGATAATCGCGAATCATGAGATCCTTGTGCTGACATCGACGACCGCGTCAGCGATTTCCTGAGGGACTTCTTCTTGTAGAAAGTGCCCGGCTTCTGTTCGTGTGACTTTCGCCTGGGGGAACGCCTCCACATGCGTCTTGAGCGCGCTTCCCAGTATAGGGTCTCTCTCTCCCCAGACGAATGCCATGGGACCTTCGAAGGCATCCATCCATGCCTCGATCTGCTTGAGCTGCGCCATGCTTGGGTGCTGTGGGCTATCGGGCACCATGCGCGCCATAGCCAGCGGGGCTGCGCGGTTGCCATAACCTCGCAGGGGCCACCTGTAGGCGCGGGCGACATCCCCTCGAATGGAGGCTGGATCTCCCTGCACGCGGCCGAGAACATTTTGGGGGAAGCCTAGTACCCGAAAACCGAAATCGCTAAGCAGCGGCAGACGAGAGAAACGTTGAACAGCAGACCCTCTCGGATTACGAGGCGTGCGGACCGATGTATTGCTTAGGACGATTCCCTTGATGCGATTGGGAAAACGGGCGCCAATTCCCGTCACTATGGGGCCACCCCAGTCCTGCCCCACCAGCATCACGTCCTGAAGGTCGAGGGCTGCAAACCACTCACACATCACTTCGACGTGCCCAGCCAGGGTGTGAGCCGTGGTCTCCCTCGGCTTACTCGAACATCCCAGGCCAAGAAGATCAGGAGCGACACAACGAAATTGATCAGGATCCAGTGCGGTGATGACTTTACGCCACAAAAAGGACCAGGTTGGGTTGCCATGCAACATTAATACGACCTGACCCGTGCGAGATCCATGATCGAGAAAGTGGATCTGGTGACCTGCAAAGTTTCCCTTCTCCAACTTGTATGCCTTTCGTTCAAAGGGTAGCAAGGAAGCGATGAAATCCGGCAAACCTGGAGGTTCAATCAATGGCATAAAGACCTCCCGAAAACGCGTTAGATTATCAGTCTTGATTGTTGTGTATTAAAATCCAGCACAGCACATACAGTTCAAAAAACCGCAAACTTCATTTGCGTTTAGGCGATTGTGTGACTTTCGACAAACCAGATATCCATGGGAACAAATGCAGCAGCCCGCAGTGCATCGAGAATGAGACGCACTTTGGCGGCGCTGCCGGCGCCAGGCTCGATCAGTATCCGCCTGGTGCAGGTCAGCGAAGCGATCTCTCCCGCCAACCGCGCAAGTATCCTGCGTTCAACTGAAGGCGGATAATACTCCGGCTGTTCGCAGATTTTGTCGAACAATGTTGAACCCCGTTGATCATAAAAGAACTTGGGCGGAATAGACTTTTGCCTCTGCGAAAGGCCATCAATCACGGCCTCGCGAAATCTCAAACTGGCCGGCTTGTAATCATGGAAGGTAACCATATTCACCAAGCGTCCTCTGCCAGGCGCAGCCCTGTAAATGCCCAACGTTCATTTGGATAAAAAAAGTTCCGATAGCTAGCGCGAGTATGACCGTATGGCGTGGCGCAGCATCCCCCCTTCAGCACCATCTGATTGGACATGAATTTCCCGTTGTACTCCCCGACGGAACCCGCTAGTGGTTTAAAGCCAGGATAAGCGGTATAAGAAGAGCTGGTCCATGCCCAAAGGTCCCCGTACCACTGAGCTGCATCACCAGCTGGCGCAGGATGCAGCAGTTCGCTGTCGGCAAAATTACCGATGACGGGTCGTTCGGCCAGCATGGTCTCCAACTCGCCCTCCATGGGTAACCGTTTACCTGCCCAACGCGCATAGGCGTCAGCTTCGTAATAACTTAGATGACCAACCGGCTCATGTGGGTTAAGCTCACGCATGCCGCCAAGGGTGAACTGCATCCAGCAACCGTCAATCTGCTCCCAGTAGAGTGGATGGTGCCAGCTCTCTCGCTGAATCAGGACCCAGCCGTCGGACAGCCATAGTGCTGGGTCGTCGTAGCCACCCTCCTCCATGAATGCCTGGTATTCACTGTTCGTGACAAAACGATCAGCGAGGCGATGATCACGCATCAAAACGTCGTGCCGCGGTCTTTCATTGTCGTAGGCAAAGCCCTCGCCCCCATGCCCCATTTGATAGATTCCACCGGCCCGCTCCAGCCAACGCATCGGACGGCTCTCGCCAGATGGAGTCTTAAGATCGTCGCGATAGGCTGGCCTCAAGATATTTACCGAAAAATTATGCTTAATATCCATCAGCATCAGTTCCTGGTGCTGCTCTTCATGATTGAGGCCCAATGTCACGAGAAAGCCCAGCTCGTCCCATTTCGTATCCTCCACACTATCGATCAGGTCCCGCATCCTGTCATTCACATAGGTGCGGTACTGGTGTACCTCTTTTACGGTTGGTCGCGACAAGTGACCGCGTCTCGGTCGCGGATACATCTTACCGTGCGTGTAGTAGTAACTATTGAAGAGAAAGTCAAAGCGGGGGTGAAAAGGTTTATATTCTGGTAGAAAGCGAGACAGAACGAAAGCCTCAAAGAACCACGTAACATGGGCGATATGCCACTTGGGCGGACTGGTCTGTACAATCGACTGAATCTGGAAGTCATCAATCGCTAGTGGCCGACAGAGCGTTTCCGTGTAGCTGCGCACGCGCTCAAATTGCGAAATAAGTGTATCGCGATGGGTTTCGATTGCTGCTGCTGCTTCCATATTCTGTTCCAGAGTAGGTGTTCTTGATGTACTCGCCATGATCTCGATGTCAACCTCACTCGGACGCCGCTAGGCCATCAACTTCTTGCCATGGGCTTGCAGACTACCCAGATAATCGAGCAGCAGCTGCTGCGGACTGTGCGCCGCCACTACAGCCGCATAGGGCAGCACAGCGCCGGTCCAGCCTTCGGTATGCCAATATGCACCTTCCGGCAGCGCCAGATCTGTCCAGTTGTCCGGTGCCGGATAGGCCGTGACATAAAAATACGCATCCGGAATCGAACCATCACCCGTAACAAATCCGAAGTTCATCTGTTCGT
>JAHEGU010000016.1 GCA_024644945.1 Gammaproteobacteria bacterium
GGATGGCCTCTGTCTCGTGCCCTATGCTGGAAGTCTGGTCTTTAGAAAAGGGATAAGACGGTTTGTGGTTGTGCCGTTCTCGATCAACGTGGTTGTATTCAGCGGAGCGATCTGGTTCGGACTCCGCATTTTCCAGTCCATGTTGGATTCGTTAGTTGCCTGGACCCCGGCATGGCTTGACTGGATCCAATGGCTCATTTGGCCCCTAGTAGTTATTATGATCCTGATCATTGTCTACTATAGCTTCACAGTAGTCGCCAACCTTATCGCTGCGCCATTTAATTCCCTCTTATCGGAGCGCGTTGAGACATTGATCAACGGTCAGCCAGATACAGAGATGAAACAGGGCGAATCAATTGCCAGTATGGCCGCGCGAACAGTTTGGAGTGAACTACGTAAGATAATCTACCAACTAAAGTGGTTGGTGGGATTGCTGATTTTATCTTTTATCCCAGGCCTTAATGTCGTGGCCCCTTTTGCCTGGATATACTTTGCTGCATGGACGCTGGCAATCGAGTACGCGGACTACTCAATGGGTAATCACGGTATGTTTTTTGCGCAAGTCAAACAAGCTCTCAAGCAGGATAGATGGCGTGCGCTTGGCCTGGGAACCGGTGTTATGGTATTGACCCTCATACCAGTCTTAAATTTCGTTGCGATGCCGATTGGTGTAATCGGCGGTACTCTGTTCTGGGTCAAGCGCAACCAGCCAAATCACGAATCCAGTGACGATCTTCTGCCCGAAAATTAATACGCGCTGATTTTCTCAAGCGCCGCGTTAAAGATCATATTGTGGTTTTTAACCGCAACAAGCTTGCGACTCTTAATTCTGGCGATCGAGGTAAATCCTGGTTCCTCACCACCAACCTTGATAGTCAAGGACAACTCACCAGCAATCTCTGCTTCAGTGTGTTGGATAGATTAAAGGCCTGTGTCGCGTGAGATTGGGCGGGGAAAATCGAGGGCATAGCAAAGTTTACGCCATTTAATCTGTGCCGGGCCCAGATAAATCATCAGCGAATCCTTCATCCAATAACAAACAATTCGAGATTTCCTCTAAGATAGGTCTAGTTAAATTTACACAGAGAGGCACAATCATGAGCACGGTGATTGAACCTAAAATAAACGGACCATATTTAGTCCGGAATCTTAAATCACTGAAGAATTCTAAGGGCGCTGATATTTCTCCCGAAAAGGATGTGGTGTTTTTGTGTCGTTGCGGTAAATCTAATAACAAGCCTTATTGCGACGGTACCCACAAAAAGGTCGAGTTTTCCAGTGCAGTGGATAATCCCAAGATAGGAAATTGGAATGACTACGCTGGGAAGAAAATCACTATTTTCGATAACCGGCGTCTATGTGCGCATGCAGGTCATTGTACAGAGAGGCTTGCCAGTGTCTGGCGAATGGGAGAAACGCCGTGGATCGATCCCGACGGTGCTGACCTGGAGGATATCATCGCGGTTATTGATAAGTGCCCGTCCGGGGCGCTCAGATATAGCGTTGACGGTAAGCGCAATGTTGAGGAAGAGCAGGCTGACCATATTTATATCTCCGAAAACGGACCCTATCACGTGACCGGCGCAGTCACACTTGATGATTCTTCACGAAACACAGATGGTATCCCGGAAAAATATGCACTTTGTCGTTGCGGCGAGTCCAAGAACAAACCGTTTTGTGATGGTTCCCACTGGGATGCAAAATTTATAGACGAGGACAACTAAAAATCTGTAACTGGTTCCCTGGTCGAAAGTTCTAATCCTCCAACCCGCTTATGCACTGAACTCCTGTTCCGGTAAAATGAAATTTTGAGGTCGTGGGTTGAGTTCAAGCAGAAGCAAAACCGGAAATCGGAACAGCAGCGCGATTTGGGTCAACTGGGTATAGCATCAAAAATCATATCGCGAGTGTTAAGTGCAACAAAGTGACGACTCTTAGCTCTGGCGATCAAGGTAACCCCTAATTCCTGGGCTAATTCAAATCCCATGTGTGTGGTGCCGTTTCTAGAGACCAGAACTGGAATGCCCATGAGCGCGGATTTCATCACGATCTCAGAAGTCAGTCTGCCGGTCGTATAAAAAATCTTATCGGATCCATCGATGTCTTGCAGCCACATTTCTCCCGAAATTGTGTCCATGGCATTGTGCCGGCCGACATCTTCGACGAATGTGAGCACTTCGCCATCCTTACACAGGCCACATCCATGAACTGAACCCGCTGCACGATAAGTCTTGTTGTAGTCCTTGATTTTTCCTAATACGTTATAGATGTCGGACTGGCGAATCTGGATCTCAGGCAACCGGTGTTGATATAGTTTATCCAGGGTGCAACTCAGGATCGTACCCTGGCCGCAGCCGGTTGTAACAATACGTTTTGAGGTATCAACGCCAGTAACACCCCCACCATGTTGCGTTTCGACTTCCGCTAATTCGCGATCCCAATCTACTATGATCGATTTTATTTCGCCGGGGTGCTCGAAAAGAGTCTGATTGCGCAGATAGCCGAGCACCAATAGTTCTGGGCGCGACCCAAGGGTCATCAGGGTGACTAACTCCTGACCGTCTACCTTGATGGTTAAAGGCACTTCACCAACAATATTCACTTCGCTTTTATTGCCGAACTGGTCATAAGCTTCAGCGCGATGAATAGATTCAAGGCCTTCATCGCTCATAAACGGGCGATGTGCTCGAGAGTCTGAACCCTCGGTGCTCATAATGGATGCGGTGGCCATATTGTGCTGTTGAAATGAATGGTCAGATAGTAACGGAGAATAAGGTTATAAAGTAGGTCGGCTACATTGTGCAGCTTAAGTTCGCTGAAAATAGTTTATTTCATATGCTGGCTATTGTATTTCCGAGTCCTCAGCTACTATTCTCTATGGTTTTCGATACAGGTAATTCAAGTATGAATGAGGACGCACTGAATATGCAGATCAGGAAATTCCTGAAAAAGACCGGAATTACGTCCCAGCGAAGCATTGAACAGGCGGTACGCGACGGTTTGCAGGATGGGAAAGTTAAGATTGGCGATAGCTTTGAAGCTACGATTTCACTCTCTATTAGAGAGCTTGGGGTGGACGTGGACATTGTCGATACCATCAAAATTGAAGAATAAGGAAAAATTTAACCGTCACAATCGATGAGTGATAGCCCCAATCGAGCGGAGAAAACTTCGCGGGTCTCCATTCCAATTGCTGTGGTGTTAGAGCGGACAATTGACCAGAGTAAGCGATGGGTTGTGCCAAGTTGGTCTGTATACACCGTGGTATCCGATGAAAATCTGGGCGGCCTTGAGCAACAAGTTACTGTTCAGAACGACGGAACTACCCAGAGATTTTTCCACGGCGGCCTGACCCTTGATCTTTATAAAGATGGCGGAGAAGGATACTGGTACAACCTGCTATCCAGTGACCCATATTTATTTATCGTCTGTGAGGGAGAACCGGGCGCCATGGAAATAATTCCATTCTATGTTACCGCCAATCAGGATGAAGCCATGGGTCATCTTGAGACCGATGATATGGTGTTGTCAATTCCGATGCCGGTCGAAATGCGTGAGCTTCTCGAGCGATATGTTTTGGAACACTACGAGCCTGCGGAGAAGAAAAAGCGCAAGCGCAAGGACTGGTTACAAGATTCCATAAGGGTGAGCAATCAGTCTCCAAAGAAACATGATTAAGGATCCTGAAAAACAGGAGGATGGCACGTTTCTGTCTCGCTGGTCTCGTCGTAAACGAGAAGACAGGCGACAGACTAAACCGTTGACGGAGACCGAGACAATTGACTCAGAAGAGCCAGCACTGTCATTGAATACGATTACCCCTGGCGATTCAAATGGCGCGGTATTGCCAGTCACAGAAGTAGAGTACTTAGCAGGCGAACAAGGCGAAAATCTTAAGGACACTCCAGATCTCACCGATGAGGATATGCCCCCTGTTGATTCTTTGGATGAAAACAGTGATTACTCCGGTTTCATGTCCCCAGGGGTCAGTGCTAAGTTGCGCAAACTCGCACTACGAAAGCTGTTTGCGGGGAAAGGATTCAACATTCGCGATGGTCTCGACGATTACGATGATGATTTCACTAATTTTGAACCACTTGGTGACATTATTACTTCGGATATGAAACATCAAGCCGAGCTTGCGGAGCAGCGTAAGAGAGAAGCAGAAGAGAAAGCTGAAGCTGACCGTCTCGCCGCGGAAGCCGAGAAGGAGGATGATTCCTTAGAGCTTGACCAAGAAGATCAGCTTGAATCCGATGACGGTTCGCAGTCCCAGCCAGCTGATGCTGAGCAAACTGAGACCGTGGTATCAACCGACGAAACTGAAAACAGCGAAAAAGAACAGTCAAACTCTTAACTAAATATTAAAAATGTCTACATATCTTGACGCTATTGAGCTTGAGCTCAATCGCCACACCCCCGCCGGTGAGGCGCGTTACCAGGTTCTATCCTCCATTTCCTGGTCACCGACCCCAACCACAAATGTTTCCTATGTGTCGTCAAACCGCGTCTTGATAATTGCCGATCTTGAGAAGGCTCGGGAAATAGAATCGAAGCTGGACCAGCGGTTGCAGACCTTTATTGCTGTGCCGTCTGATACTGACTCTGCTGCAAAAATCAGCAATGGATGGAATGTCGCGAATCTTTACGTCGAGGGCTACCTGGGCAGGTTCACCGCGCGGCTTGGGGGGGATGTAGATGCCGAAGACGACTCAATGAGTCTGGGTCATATCTTTGGCATTCAAAACGGCCTGTTTGATCATGTTCTTGACTGCAGCCTTGAACCGCTAATGAGCGCTGCGATTAAACCGCCAGGCTATCACCACGTGGGAGATGATACAGGTTTGCTGGAGGCTGCTATTGAACAAATACCAGAATTGATCGGAGAGTTCGAGAAACCAAAATTCTTTGACTACAATCCAGATATCTGTGCCCACAGTCGCAGTGGAATTCCGGGTTGTAATCGATGTATCGATGCCTGTCCCACTGACGCCATCATTTCTATTGGTGAGCAGATTGAGGTCAATCCTTATCTTTGTCAGGGCGGTGGTTCCTGCACCAGTAGTTGTCCTTCAGGAGCAATATCGTATCGCTATCCCAAGGCCGAAGAGCAAATCGAATTACTGCGGCAAATGATCAGGGATCTGCGTGCTGCAAGAGATAATGTCGGCGTCACAATACTGATTTACGACAACGAGCATGGGGCCGAGCAGGTCAAAGCACATCAGGGCGATCTTCCGGAGCATGTGATGCCATTTGCCCTCGAGGAGTTAGGCGCGGCCGGTCTCGATTTACTTGCCTCATGCCTCGCATATGGAGCCAATCATTTATACCTGTATGCACCAGACACCATTCCCGATCAAGTCAGAAATTCTCTGCAACGCGATACTGGTTTTCTCGAAGGTGTGTTAGAGAAACTGGCTCTGCCGAGATACCAACTATCCCTAGTTAAAGATTTAGACGCTGTAATCGCCAGCTCACTCGACCCGGAGTCGTTGGAAAAAGTTGCGACTTACGCTGGGATCGGTAACAAGCGCGGAATCATTCGCAGTGCGATGCAATTCTTCAACGAATTTTGCTCAAGCCCGCAAAATGTTATTGCATTGCCGGACGAGAGTATCTTTGGGCGGATTAACCTTGACTCAGAAGCCTGTACTTTGTGCATGGGCTGTGTTTCGGTCTGCCCCGGAAATGCGTTAGAGGCTGGCGGTGAAACGCCAGCGCTGAAGTTTATTGAATCTAATTGCCTTCAGTGCGGTATTTGCACCCGTGCATGTCCGGAATCTGCATTAGTATTAGAACCAAGATTCAACTTTGACAATGCAGCGGCGAATCGAAGTAGTGTCCTGAAGGAAGAAGAACCATTTCGGTGTGTAAGCTGTGGTAAGCCATTTGCCACACACGCCATGATCAATCGCATGATGGAGAAACTGAATGGGCATTGGATGTTCGATACGCCGGAGGCGGTTAACCGGCTTCGCATGTGTGAAGACTGTCGAGTTGCCGATATGTATGATCGTAAGGACATGATCGAATAGGCACTAAAGTTCAGTTATTGGCGCTGAGAATTAGAATAAAATTCTTTTATACTGGTAATTGGAGTGTATTTTTCTATACTTATAAACGCAGTATTGATCAAGGTTACTTGCTCCATGTTAAATGATTGATTTATTTCAGCATAATAATGACCACAGTACGTAGAGGCTCAAATGCCGCATGTGGCATCAACTGAGGGAAACTTGAACCGGTAAACCTATCGGTATATCGTTGGCTTGATAAATAATATAACGATCGGGTTGGAATTTACCCGTCGACTTAACGCTCGCACCATTTGGGAGAACATCGTTGGAACAAACAGTTTCGTCTGCGGACGGAAACGATAGCCAACAGCTTGCATCGCTGATCGATCAAGAGGACCAGGCTCGCTCTGGGACCTACATGATCCTTGCGTCCCTCCTCAGCGACATCCCTTCCCAGGATCTTATTGATTATCTTTGCCATATAGAATCCCCTGAAACTGGGCAGGAAGCAGGTGAAATTGGTGACGCCTGGCAGACATTAAAACAAGAGGCGTTGCGCCTCGATGCGGAAATACTTGACGACGAATACCATGCATTGTTCATCGGGGTTGGTCGCGGCGAGGTCGTTCAGTACGGCTCCTGGCATTTAACCGGGTTTCTGATGGATACGCCTTTAAGTGAATTGCGGGATGATTTGCGCAGCCTTGGATTTGAGTCCAACCCAGATCAGAAAGAACCCGAAGACCATATTTCTGCGATCTGTGAAACCATGTCGATTCTCATTAACTCCGACGATATTGAGAGTTATCAGCAGCGTCGGTTTTTTATCCGGCACCTGCATCCCTGGGCGGAAAAATTTTTTCGGGAGCTGCAGAGCGCCAAGTCTGCAAATTTCTACAGGGCTGTGGGCGTGCTGGGCGAACGATTTATTAAACTTGAAAATCTGTACTTGAATATTCAAGAACACTAGGGATGTTCAAAAACACTAGACCTTAATTCCAAACATTTGAATCAAAAGAGGAATGCATCATGAAGAAAACTGCAAATAAAAGGCGCGAAAGCGACGTTAGCCAACGCCGATCATTTCTGAAAGGCGCTGCGATTACGACCGCTGCGGTTGGCAGTGGTGCATTGGCCGCAGGAGCATTGGCGGATCAAACAGACGCTGAGAACACCGAGGCTGCGAGCCAGGGTTATCAGGAATCTGATCACGTCAAAGAGTATTACCGACTGGCCCGATTTTAATTCGGCCGAACTCATCAAGTTGAACAGTTAGTTTAATAATACGATTCGCCAAGCGATTCAGGAGCACTACCAATGAAGTTGATCAGAAAACAAGCCGGTGTCGAGGTTCAAGCCCCCTCGGGAATCGGACAGTCCATTAATCGAAGAACCTTCCTCAAGCGCTCTGGTCTGGCGATGGGAACCGGTGCCGCGGCTACGATGTTGGCCCCGGGTAGAGTAAAGAAGGCCCATGCGGCCAGTGATGATGCCGGTGGTGATATCACTATCAAACGCAGCGTCTGCACCCATTGTTCGGTCGGATGCGGGGTGCGCGCAGAAGTGCAGAATGGTATCTGGACCGGGCAGGAGCCTGATTTTGATTCCCCACTCAATCTTGGGGCGCATTGTGCTAAAGGCGCTTCAGTTCGAGAACATGGTCACGGTGAACGTCGACTCAAATCACCGATGAAGCTGGTTGGCGGTAAGTGGAAGAAGATGACCTGGGATGATGCACTCAACGAGATCGGTGATGGCATGCTGAAGATTCGTGAAGAGTCGGGCCCGGATTCAGTCTACTGGTTGGGATCCGCTAAGCACAACAATGAGCAGTCCTACTTCTTCCGTAAATTTGCCGCGCTTTGGGGCACCAATAATGTCGACCACCAGGCCCGTATCTGCCATTCCACTACGGTTGCCGGTGTGGCGAACACATGGGGTTACGGCGCCATGACCAATTCCTATAACGACATGCATAACAGTAAATGCATGTTGTTTATCGGATCGAATCCTGCGGAAGCCCACCCGGTCTCCTTGCAGCATATTTTCCGTGCCAAGGAAAATGGTTCCAAGATGCTGGTTATCGACCCTCGCTATACGCGAACAGCAGCGCACGCAGACCATTTCGTGCAGATTCGCCCCGGCAGCGACGTCGGCATCATCTGGGGTATGCTCTGGCATATCTTTGAAAACGGCTGGGAGGACAAGGAGTATATCCGTCAGCGAGTTTACGGCATGGACGAGATCCGCGCCGAAGTGGCCAACTGGACACCGGAAGAAACCGAACGGGTTACCGGAGCACCCGAGGACGTAGTAAGAACTGCGGCCGAGATGATGGCCAAGAACAGTCCTGCTACCTTTGTATGGTGCATGGGCGGTACTCAGCACACGATCGGCAATAACAATACCCGCGCTTACTGTGCGTTTCAGCTGGCACTTGGAAATATCGGTAAAGAAGGCGGCGGCGCCAATATCTTCCGCGGTCATGACAACGTTCAGGGCGCCACGGACTTTTGTGTGCTTTCACACTCGTTGCCCGGCTACTATGGCCTGAGTGCGGGCGCCTGGAAGCACTGGTCTGCTGTCTGGGACCTTGATCCAGAGTGGGTCAAAGCGCGCTTCAGTTCGGAGGAAGTTGAAGGCGACAAGGGCAAGCCGGTGCATCCACAGAACTACCGCGGTATCCCGGTATCACGCTGGGTAGATGGTGTCCTTGAAGAGAATATTGGTCAGAAAGACAATATTCGATGCATGGTTTACAACGGTCATGCGGTGAACAGCCAGACCAGGGGTCTGGAGATGAAGAAGGCAATGGATAAGCTGGATATGATGGTGATCATCGATCCTTTTCCGACACATGCCGCGGTTATGAATGACCGGACCGATGGCGTTTATCTTTTACCGGCCACGACACAGTTCGAAACCTATGGTTCTGTAACCGCATCCAATCGCTCGTTGCAGTGGCGGGAAAAAGTGATCGAGCCGCTCTACGACTCATTGCCAGACCACACCATCATGTACAAGTTCGCCAAAAAACTTGGGTTTGCTGACGAACTAACGAAAAATATTGCGGTGAACGATGATGAGCCGTTAATCGAAGATATTACACGGGAATTCAACAAGGGAATGTGGACCATTGGCTATACTGGACAAAGCCCGGAGCGACTCAAAAAGCACCTGGAAAACAAACATACTTTCAACACCACCACGTTGAAAGCTGAAGGTGGTCCATGTGATGGCGAATTCTATGGTATGCCCTGGCCGTGCTGGGGTACTCCTGAAATGGGACACCCAGGCACACCGATTCTGTATGACCCAAGTAAGCCGGTAGCTGAAGGTGGCCTTAACTTCCGCGCTCGTTTTGGTGTCGAACATGAGGGTAACAATATACTGGCCGAAGATTCCTGGCCGGTAGGTAATGAAATTCAGGACGGCCACCCTGAATTCACTGCTGATCTGCTGAAAACCCTTGGCTGGTGGGATGATCTTACCGCCGAGGAGAAGCAAGCGGCCGAGGGCAAAAACTGGAAGACCGACAGGTCCGGCGGTATCCAACGGGTAGCGATCAATCATGGTTGTGCGCCGTTTGGAAACGCCAAAGCGCGGGCCATAGTCTGGACCTTCCCGGACCGGGTGCCGATTCATCGCGAGCCGCTCTATGCATCAGACCGTGAACTGGTTGCTAAGTACCCGACCTACGAGGACCGCAAGCGATTCTATCGCCTGCCGACTCGATACGCGTCGATTCAATCTCAGGACTTCTCCAAAGACTTCCCGATTATCCACACCAGCGGACGACTTGTGGAATACGAAGGGGGTGGTGAAGAAAGCAGATCCAATCCATGGTTAGCTGAATTGCAGCAGGATATGTTTGTCGAGATCAACCCCAAGGATGCTAATGACAACGGTGTCAAAGATGGGCAGATGGTCTGGGTAGAAAGTCCAGAGGGTTCCAAGATCAAGGTCAAGGCCATGGTCACCAGGCGGGTAGCACCCGGGGTTGTGTTTACCCCCTTCCACTTTGGTGGGCACTTCGAAGGTGAAGATCTTTTGGATAAATATCCCGAAGGAACTGCACCATATGTCCGGGGGGAAGCGGCGAATACCGCGTTTACCTATGGATATGATTCAGTCACCCAGATGCAGGAGACCAAAGTGTCTCTGTGCCGCATCTCAGTCGCTTAAGCCGGAGGAAAGAAATCATGGCAAGAATGAAATTTCTGTGTGACGCAGAACGATGCATCGAATGTAATGGTTGCGTAACTGCATGTAAAAATGAGCATGAAGTGCCCTGGGGAGTAAATCGTCGGCGAGTCATCACTCTGGGTGATGGTGAAGCGGGTGAAAAATCTATCTCAGTAGCCTGTATGCACTGCACTGATGCCCCATGCGCTGCAGTTTGTCCCGTAGACTGTTTTTACACCACTGACGATGGCGTGGTTCTACACGATAAAGATCTGTGCATCGGGTGCGGTTACTGTTTCTACTCCTGCCCGTTTGGCGCGCCTCAGTATCCTCAGGAGGAAGCGTTCGGCGTGCGCGGAAAGATGGATAAGTGCACATTCTGTGCGGGTGGGCCTGCTGACGACAATTCACCGGTTGAGAAAGAGAAATACGGTCGAAACCGTCTAGCTGAAGGTAAGCTTCCATTGTGTGCCGAGATGTGTTCCACCAAGGCGTTGATTGCCGGTGATGGTGATATGGTGGCGGATATTTACCGAGAGCGTATTTTAAAGCGCGGCGGCAGACCACAAACCTGGGGCTGGGAGACTGCTTACGGAAGTTAAGAATATCGAGGGAGGTCCAAGTGACCTCCTTCGATTCTTGTGCGACCGATGCATGTTTTCTCAAAGGTTATCCAGTTTTCAACATTTCAACTACTATCTGCTGAATCGATATGATTAAAAATACAGTAGTTTCAGCCTTTCTGCTCTGCACCTGTTTTTTATTGGCGGGATGTTGGGAATCCGATGAGGTTACTTTTCATGAGCCGGGTAAGTATTTTGGTGCGCCGGATAACCTGAAAACAGACTCTGCAGCGTTGCAGGAACGCTTTTCCCATCAGCAGGACCGCTAGGTGAAAATACACAAAGCCATCGTTCAGGCAGGAGAAAAAATGAAAGACACCACAACGAGCAATACTCCCCGAGCACTGTCCAAGCGTCGCAGAATGAAGGCGATGGCCTGGTCGTTCCTGTTTATCGTCCTGAGCGCCATGATATTGCCGACTGCGTCGTATTTGGTCAGCGGAGAACCGGCACATGCTCAAGTTACCAACGATCAGAACCAGCGTGCTAATTTCTGGCGTGCTGTGCGCGAAGGTGCACCGGGGTACAGCTCGGTGAGTGGACCGGAAGCCGGAGTATTTATCAATAATGGCGGCCAGAACTGGCGTCAATTCCGCAACGGTATAATTGCGAACTATGGTGGTTGGGCGATCGTTATAGGCCTGGGTGTAATCGCGCTTTTCTTTCTGGTGCGTGGACGTATAAAAATTGATGAAGAAGCGTCCGGAATGTCAGTCCCTCGCTGGAAGACCTGGGAGAGGGTGATGCACTGGTACACCGCGATCCTGTTCGTACTGTTGACGATAAGCGGCCTGAGCATGTTGTTTGGGAGAGCCGTTTTAATCCCTCTTCTAGGAGCAAAGGGCTTTTCTGCCTGGGCCAATTTATCAATCAATGTGCACAACTATATCGGGCCATTTTTTGCCATCGGTGTATTTGCGATGCTGTTGTTCTGGGTCAAGCACAACATTCCCACCGGCACCGACATGGCATGGTTTGCTAAAGGTGGTGGTATTTTTAGCAAGGCCCACCCAAGCGCGGGCAAGGCGAATGGTGGCGAAAAAGTATGGTTCTGGATCGTGATCTTTGTCGGTTTAGTCGCGGTTTGTGGCAGCGGTCTTGTGCTGATCGGCTGGATGGCTCAATTAGGTTTTGTGGATTCGACCCGCGGAACCATGCAACTGGCGCATCAGGTTCACGCTATTGCCTCAATCGCATGGATCATCGTGTTTTTCGGTCACGCATATATTGGTACCCTGGGTACCGAAGGCGCCCTGGAGGGTATGACCACGGGCCGGGTCAGCGTAGAGTGGGCAAAGCAGCATCATGATTTATGGTACGAAGAGGTGAAGGATCAGGCTGGCATTGCCGAGGATACGACAAGCGCCCCCGCACCCTCCACAGCGGCAAGCTGACACCCACGACAATACGATAAAAGCCCCTGCCTGGCAGGGGCTTTTTTTTACACCCAGTGTAAAATCGATCCTGGACATTGCCCATTTTCTTTGACTTACCGGCTCCCGATATTTTCCTGTTAAGTTTAAAACATTAGTCGCAACTGCAATTAGAAAGTGGATCGATTCCCCTCGACGATTATAAAAAGTATGCGCGCCAGTGGCGCCATGACTACCTGTGTGCCCTTAGAGTTCGATAAAAACACATGGGAGTCAGCGGTTTTCTTTGAGCTCGGTGGAAAGGAATGTAAAGAAGACAGACGTATAATGCAGGAATCTAAAACTGTATTTCCGGTTTCGCTGGAAGCAGATTTGATCGAGTGTCAAACTGCGGCAGTGGTGATGCTAAGGTTTGAGATTATGACGCGACCGGATAATCCGCTGGCGGGAGAAGTGCTGATCGTGCCCGGTATCGGGAATATTCAGTTTGAAACTGTACAGAACCTGACACGCCAGCAGACGCTCAAGTTTTATTTCAGCGATCGCGCATACAGTGTGATTTATTCCCAACAAATATTATTGCAGGATCAGGAAAGGGAAGGGTATAAAGGCATACTTGATGACGCGGTCAGCCATGATGCTATGGTTCGCCTTACCGGTCGATATGATGCTATTGAAGCTTTAAAGGAAGTGACAAGCCACTATGCAACGCATGTTTCCCAGACTAAATAGAATTTTTTCAGCTTGTGTATTCATATTCAGTGTTGCACTGCCTGCGACACTGATAGCAAATGATGCTGATTTTCAATCAGCTATCAGGGAAGGGGATGTGGAAGCGATTAAGAGGCTGAGTGGTGGTGTTGATAATATCAACCTGCCCGACGCTACCGGAAAAACCGCATTGATGGTGGCCGCGAAATCCGGCCGCAGTTCGCTGGTTAAAAGCCTGCTCGATCTCGGTGCGGACCCCCATTCAAGCAATCGAAATGGCGGTACTCCTGTGATGTTCGCGGCAATCAATGGTGATACCGACAGTATCCAACTGCTTCTTGATCTTGATGTTGACATCAATCTACGTGGCAGCAATGGCTGGGGAGCACTGATGATTGCTGCCGCCAAGGGACACCTGGAGGCGACACGCATGCTGGTGAATGCAGGCGCCGAATTGAATACCAGAGATGTCTATCTTTGGACTCCGCTTCATCGAGCTGCCTATGAAAATCGGGTTGAGGTGGCAGAGTTTTTACTTAATGCTGGCGGTGCAGAAATCAACGCCCTCGATGATCAGGGGGCGACACCGTTACACCATGCGGCGGCACAGGGGCATTCTGAACTTGTCGTGGTTCTGCTGGAGCACGGGGCTCGAGCACGTCAACCCGATTCCGCGGGCCGCACTCCGGAACACTATGCCGAAGAGCGCGGACATTTGAATCTGGCTCAAATGCTAAGAGAGGCCAAGGGGAGTCTGAATTAGACTTCCTGTTTAATAATGTCGGTTGATCACTTGCCCCAGCTTCCGGCGGCCTATGAGTTAATATCCGTTGGAGAGGTGGAGAGTTTGCGGGAAGTAGTTGCAGAACTAGCACAAAAAGGGGCAGCTGAAGGAACGATCATATTGGCAGAAAACCAGACCAGAGCTTTAGGCTGCTCGGGTAAGCCTTGGCAGGGATTCAAAGGAAACCTGCATGCATCAATTATCCTGCAACCAGATTTTGATCCGGCGCTCGATTACGAAATGCTATTCGTTAGCATCACCAGTCTTGGCAATGCTATTGCGGCCCATGTATCACCGCTGACAGCGCTTGCTTACAGCTGGCCGAATGATATTAATATTGCTGGTAACAAAGTGGCCAGTATCTGGCTGGATCGAGGCAATATTGAATCCGCTCGTTGGTTGGCGATAACCTGCTCGGTCAACATTCAGAGAGGGCCGGGTGGTTTTACGCTCCCCGCGATAAGTATTCTTGAGGCTGAAGGTTCCACCGATCTGACGGCCAACACACTTTTAGAGGCCTGGTCGCGCCAATTTGTGAGAATGATCAATCTTTGGTCAGATAAGGGTTTTGATCATATATTCTCGTTATGGCAAGTGCGATCTGAAATTGTCGGTAAACAAATGAAGCTGCAGCTTGATGACGCCAGGATAGAGGGTGTAGCTAAGGAAGTGACCAGTAACGGAGATATTGTTGTCATACTGTCAAATGGTGACCAAACAACGGTCTCAAGTCGAGCCTATATGAATTGGTAGAGGATTTATGAACGACGCAATTTCAAGAACAGAAAAATACCAAAAGACTCGACGGGCTTTTGTTAAGACCTGTTTGGCTACCGCTACCATGGTAGCGGCAAATCCGACCAGGCTCGCACTGGCTGAACCGGTTAGACGCTATAGTCGTGCTTTACTCAAAGATGAAAAAGGGAATCCGTTAAGCAGCAAGTTTATGGTTGAGAATGAAGCATTCGTATTTCATTACCCGTATGTTACGACCCCGTGTTTCCTGCTCAATCTCGGGTATGCTCTGGAACCTGGGCAGGTTTTGGAAACGAGCGCTGACGGCATGTATACCTGGCAGGGTGGTGCTGGTCCGGCTAAATCGATTGTGGCGTTCTCTGCAATTTGTGCGCATAAGCTGAGTTACCCTACCAGGACACTCAGCTTCTTAAACTATCGGCCTGAGAAGATAAGGTTTGTCGGGTCGGATGAGCTAGAGGAAGAGCGCAGTCAACTTATTTATTGTTGTTCTGAACGCAGTGCCTATGATCCGGCGCGTGGAGCGGAGGTGATTGGAGGGCCCGCAAATCAACCTCTGGCTGCCGTGGAGCTAGAATATGACATGGAAAAGGATCAATACTACGCCTTAGGCACACGTGGCGGTGAACTTTACGACCTTTTCTTTGAAAAATTCGGTTTTAGGCTTGCTCTGGATCACAAGATAGATGATGTGAAAGCCAGGGTTGAAGGTCAGACTACTGTATATCCGCATTCGACATATTCTAAACACTCCGTGTCCTGCTGATGCCATATGAATTTGCCGCACTAGCCGCGGCATTTTCCTGGGTATTTGCCGCGCTGCTGGCGGCTGATCCTTCAAGAGAAATTGGTGGTATGGCATTCAACCGACTGCGAGTTTCCGCAGGCTTTGGAATGTTGCTCCTGATTACTCTTGTCAGCGGCAAATTGCTTCTAATTCCAATTAATTGGTATCCGATACTGGTTGCCTCAGGGCTCATGGGACTGGCAATCGGGGATACGGCGCTGTTTGCGGCGTTCAAGCGCCTCGGCCCCAGACGTGCGCAAATTCTGTATGCGTGTAATGCACCGATCGCGGTCATACTGGGGATGGTGTTTCTTGATGAATCTCCAAACCCTGGTCAGATTGCTGGAATCGTCGCGGTATTCAGCGGTGTGGTGATTGCGATTATCTGGGGCAAACGTGCGTCTCAGTTACATCGCTGGGAGCAGGTTCAGGGTGTAGTGTGGGTGGGCGTAGGCCTTGGATTATTGTCAGGACTGGGCCAGGCACTCGGATCCCTGATAGTAAAACCAGCGCTTGATGCAGGCGTGGATCCGATGGCAGCGTCCACCGTAAGGATAGGCGCCGCGGCAACGCTGTTGGTTGGAATGCGGCTCGTAGGCTTCGCCGAGCCTGCTTCAACTGCGATCAATTTACGACATGTTTTTTATGCCAGCATGAACGCACTAGTTGCGATTGTGATTGGCGTGTCACTGTTGCTCTGGGCGTTTGCCAAAGGTGACATAGGCATTGCATCGATCCTGTCCTCGACTACTCCAGTTTTGATTTTGCCATGGCTGTGGTATCAGACAAAAGAACGCCCCGCAGCAGGGGCATGGCTTGGGGCGCTGGTAGCGGTACTCGGTACTACGGCGATAATTCGATTCTGAGTTCACTGCGAACAGAGACAGTGACTCAATCAATTCAGTAGAGTTAGTCGAATGTCAGTTAAAACGCTTTGGAGAGAATGGGCTGATGTCGACACTCGGGGCCTGTCCTGTAACAAGTTCTGAAACTAACTTGCCGGTTATGCCGGCGAGAGTGAGCCCGATATGCTGGTGGCCAAATGCATAGAAAATATGTGGCGATTGGACACTTTGTCCGATGACGGGTAGAGCGTCCGGCAGAGTGGGCCTATATCCTAACCAAGTTTGTTGTGGTGTTTCTTCCAGATTAAACATCTCATTCGCTTTTTGAGTCAGATAGTCAAGGTTCCGCTGATTAGCCGGTTTTTCAAGACCTGCAATTTCTACTGTGCCTGCGAGTCTCAGTCCTTCATTGGTTGGCGTCGCGTACAAGCCGGCCTCAGACCAGCCTACAGGGCGTTGCAATAATGTTTGTTTTCCTTCAAATTGAACATGATATCCCCGTTCGGTATCGAGCGGCAAATGGGCGGTGCCGGTATTCTCGATTTGCTTTGAAAAGGCACCTGCAGCCACGATTACTTTATCTGCTGCAACGCTGTCTCCATTTTGTAGTATTGCTGCTTGACCGGAGGCGTCCAACCCTTTTACCGAACTTCGGATGAACTCTCCTCCGTTGGCTACAAAATAATCGAAAAAACGAGTTACCAGTATTTGTGGATTGATAACCTGGCGTGCTTCGCGGAACAACATGCCGCTATAAAAATTCAAATTAAGGCCTGGCTCCAGATCTTTGATACCACCACTTTGCAGCCAATCGAACTGCACGCCATGATCCAGCCTGGTTAAGTTATATGGATAAGCAGCCTCGTGCGCCTTCTTTGTCTGGTAAACGTATAGACACCCCTGGTCATTGAATAACTGGGTTGAATTAGTCTCTTGAACCAGAGGGTCTAACCCCGCCGCGGTATGTTGAAGCAATGTACCTAAGGATTCGATGATGTGAGCAACTCTACTTCGACTGCAGTTTCTAAGGAACCTGATGACCCATCCTAAATGAGAGATGACATACAAGGGATCAAGGGAAAGCGGACTTTGTCCAGCAAACAGTAAAGAAGGGAGTTGACGAATAAGTTTGGGATTGTTAATTGGGATACAAGCATAATCCGCTATGGTGCAGGCGTTACCCGATGAGGTGCCAGCACCCGGATCACCTCGGTCTATTAAAATAACCTTGTGTCCATTTTTCTGCAGCCACAGGGCGCAGCACACGCCTACAACGCCTGCGCCAATAACAATTACGTTGGTCGAACGCATATGATGGAGCGAATAATAATGTTAGTGGGTTGCTTAGGACAAATCGATGGCGTTTGCGGCAAGGTCTTTAAAATCACAGAGCTCCAGTGCCTGTTTATGGGTGCTGCGCATCACTACTTTTGGTGCAACACCGGCTTCGAATGCTTGTTGCCAGCGACTTGCACACAAACACCACCTGTCGCCAGGGTTTAATCCAGGGAAGCCGTAGGCCGGTATAGGGGTCGACAAATCATTACCCTGCGACCTGCTGAATTCAAGGAACTCTGCTGTGACTTCAACACATACTGTGTGAGAACCAAAATCTTCAGGCCCGGTTTCGCAGCACCCGCTTCGAGTAAAGCCCGTCATCGGGTCGGTTGAACATAGAGCCAGTGGCTCGTCGATTACACTTTGTTGATCTTTCGGCCAGCTCATTGTTCAGAGGATATTTTTGTCTTAACGGCGTTAATTTTACTCTTTATCCGATTTTATTTTCAGGGCTCGAGGTACGATTTGGCTGTTACAGACTGCATATTACCGACACCAATTTTAAGATACAGGTCTGTGTTGAAACCAGTTCTGCGTAGTCAAGCAGAATCGAACCAACATCAGCATAAGCGGTACTTCTATCAATACGCCGACAACTGTTGCGAGTGCCGCGCCTGAAGACAAACCATATAACATGGCAGCCGTTGCAATAGCGACTTCAAAGTGGTTGGAGGCGCCGATCATAGCGGTTGGCGCAGCGTCCTCATAAGTCAATTTAAATATCTTGGATAGTCCATACCCGATTCCAAATACGACTACGGTCTGAACAAAGAGTGGTACCGCGATCCAGAGAATTGTTAGCGGCTGTTGAACGATTGTTTCACCTTTCAATGAAAATAGCAGTATCAGCGTTACCAGCAATGCAACTATGGTGACAGGGGTCAAGTAGTGAAGAAATTTTTGCTTAAACCATGTTTCCCCTTTCAACGCGATAATCCATTTTCGCGAGATGTAACCGGCGACCAGTGGAAGTGCAACGTATGCGCCAATTGAAAGGAGAAGCGCCTGCCACGGAACGGGGAGCTGTCCTACACCAAGTAAATAGCCACCGAGAGCGCCATACAAAACTAACATTGTCAGCGAATTGATCGCCACCATGACAAGCGTATGCCCATCGTTCCCCTTTGAGAGATATCCCCATACGAGCACCATTGCGGTGCATGGGGCGATTCCAAGAAGGATACAGCCTGCCAGGTAGCTACGCCATAGTGGAACTTCGAGCATCTTTATTCCGTTAACCAGCACTACTTTGCCAGATCCGTATGTATCGCCCACTTGTAGATCCGTTGCTAACGGCATTTTTACATAATCTACCGCTTCAACACCGATGAACTCGATGAAGAAAGTTCCAAGGAAAAAGCTTGCAATGGCATACATGGTAAACGGTTTTATCGCCCAATTGACAAACAGTGTCAGCCCAACTGGACGCATCGCTCTCCCAGCTTTAAGAACTTCACTGAAATCGATTTTCACCATTATTGGATACATCATAAAGAACAGACAGAGCGCAATAGGGATTGACACTACCGGCACGTCATTGACGAAAATAGACATCTCATCGAGAGATCGTGCAAGACCTGGTGCATATTTTCCTAAAGAGATACCTGCTGCGATACAAAGAACTACCCACACCGAAAGATATCGTTCGAACAGGCTCATGCCTTTCTTGGTTGTAGGGCGGGTAATGGTTTCAGTGGTCATGACAAGTAAGATTTATAGGTCCGAAAAATAAGGCATACTGGGATGTCTCTTTGTGTCTCAGATGGAGGAGTATCAACAGTGGATAACCTTGCGTCTTGAAAAAGTCTGAAAGCCCGGTACGTGAAAGTGGGGTCAAATATTTTACCAAAGTTCGATCGCGCTCAAGTTTTACGCGGAAATCTGGATGTGATCGCCATTCAGAGAGCATAAATGTTATGGACCAGAGATGGTAGTGATACCTGGATAAGGGATTTTATTCAGTTATTTGAACGCGATTTTTTAGCGAATGTCGCATCACATTTTTGTTGACAATGCCGGAGACTCGGCTGTATTTGCAACCCTGTCGCGAAAAGTAGAATTTTCTACGAAGCCAACATATACTGCGGCTAATAAACTATAATTATATGGCGTGAGTAATACCCTGCACTGCGAGTCATAACCAATACTGCGGGTGGAATCCAATATAGAAGGTGATCATATGTCTAATTCTCGAAAAAAATCCAAGGCGAAGAAGTCCAAACCCATTTCTGAACAGTCCAAACCCATTTCTGAAAAATCCGAACCTAGTTATGACAAGTCCAGGGTAAAGAAAAACGGCAGGATTAAGAACAAGTTCTATTTATCGGAGCTGGCTCGATTGCAGATCGAGCTGGTCAAATTACAGGAATGGATAAAGCTAAAGGGACTCAAGGTTGTGGTTATTTTCGAGGGGCGAGATGCTGCGGGTAAAGGCGGTGTGATCAAGCGTATTACTCAGGTACTGAATCCTCGAGTTTGTCGTGTTGCCGCACTTCCTGCACCAACTGAAAGAGAAACAACTCAATGGTATTTCCAGCGGTATACGGAACACTTGCCTGCGGCTGGAGAAATGGTTTTATTTGATCGCAGTTGGTATAACCGGGCCGGTGTAGAGAGGGTTATGGAGTTTTGCACTAACGAGGAGTATCAGGAATTCATGCGCTCCTGCCCGGAATTTGAACGCATGTTGGTGAGGAGTGGTGTTCAGGTGATCAAATACTGGTTCTCCGTGAGTGACGAAGAACAGGAAAAACGTTTTCAGGCCCGCAAGCTGGATCCCACTAAACAATGGAAACTGAGTCCAATGGATATTGAATCCAGAAATCGATGGGTCGAGTACTCAAAAGCTAAGGATCATATGTTTGCACATACTGATATCAAGCAGGCGCCCTGGTTTGTGGTCGATGCTGATGTCAAGAAACATGCTCGCCTGAATTGTATTCACCACCTGCTAAGCCAGATTCCCTACCAGGAGATCAAGACCAAAAAAATCAGGTTATCAACGCGAAAGAAAAAAGGAGCGTATGTGCGTCCACCATTAACTGATCAGACCTTTGTGCCGCCAGTTTATCCTTAGAGAGAGTGTCTCTGCGACGCGAAGCATAGATTTATAACCTATTTATTTCAGCTGGCTGGACACGATTAGTTAGGGTCCAGTCAGTTTACAGATTGTTCTTACGTCCAATTATTTCCTTGTAAGCAACAACGTATTGTGTTGCTAGCCGGTTCCATTCCAGGCCCATGCTATCGGGCTGGTTGGCACGGTTAAGTTCCGCCCAGCACGCGTCCGCAAGTTTTTCAGTATCTGCCGGATCCACGACACTGCCCCTGTCTTCAGTTACAAGAGGCGCTATCCCACATTGTGGAGAAACCACTATCGGTAATCCACAAGCGTTCGCCTCTGCCGCCACCATACCAAACGGTTCGTTCCTTGCGGGTAGCGCCAGCAGGCTGATTCTTGGATAAAACTGAGGCGCATCTACCCAGCCGAGAAGCTGGTATCCATCAGTCCATTCTCGAAACAGATGTTGCACGGAGGCTATCTCACAGCCGGCTACCAGTAGTTTCACGCTGGGATCCCGGGCACGCAGCTTGCTAACCGCCTGTACCAGATAATCCAGACCCTTTCGTTCCCACTCTACGCCCAAAAATCCTATCGTCCTTTCGTTGTTTGCCCTGTTGAGTGGGCTGAACTCTGGTCCAACACCTGGATATGCAGGCGATTGGAGTCGACTTTGGCACTCAGGATAATGTTTGGACAGGGTTTCACTCAGCAAGTGGGATACGGGGAATATTTTCTGTACCGTCGGTGCGTTCAGCTCCATTGCTTCCAGCCGTCTCCAGGTTCTGAGTCTCGGAGACAGAAAATCCATCAGTGTGGTCGGTCTTGATCGTATTGATGCGGAATGAAACGTCGTGACATCATGGTTTGAACAGCGTTCATGACTGTGAATAACCCATTTGCTTGCATCCATCGAATCGACGAACTTGTTAACCTGACGCTGGAAGCGAAGCTGAAATATCCACCGCGGCTTGCGCAATCCAATATCCCCCACCGTGTGGACTTGAATTCTATTGCGCTCACTTGTATCAAGTTCAATGCTATGACTCTGTTCATGGCATAGTATCTTGACCTGATGTCCCGCCCGGGCAAGGCTATGGGTGAGTTCCCAGACGTATCTCTCCATTCCGCCAACTTTTCCGTAGCGTCTGACGACGTGGATGGATTGGGTGGAGCTTTGCATACCGATGAGTTTATTCTTGGATTTTCAAAGTCAAGGATACACGTTAGGGTGATCAGGGTGTTCTCATTTATCATGCTTTACTTCACTACTCTACCATACAGAAATTTATTAACGCCTTGCAAGATATAACCGCATTAGCGGCAACTAACGGTGATTACGGTTTTAGCCCAAGCTGGTTCATACACATATACTCATTCTAGGTCCGCGTGATTAAGAAACTCCGTGTCGATATGCAGAAAGGTATAGTTTTAAAAAATGCAGTTTCTCCAGGTTCTATAAAGGAACCCGATCGAAACTCAGGACTATGCGCAGCCCGGGAAGGTTTTCTAATTGGCCAAAAGGAAGGGGCTGCTGCAGGCGAGGTAAGTATCCAATCTTGATGGCACATTACTCTGGTCCAGGCGTTACATATTCTTAGCCAGGGAACTATTAAAGAGGATCGAACTGGTTTCTTAGCCTAATGAATTAATATACCGAAGTTACAATCAATCCGATCATTCCGCTATCTGAGTCCACCGAAGTATCGATCATTCTTACAAATACACGTTTTCCGTCCAGTTCAATCTGTGTATTGATCAACCAGTCCGGGTTCCCACTTCCTTTTGGTAATTTGACCAGATGCATACTGCCATCCGCACAGGGTACTAAGTTTAGGGTTTTCAGATTGCTCATGTTCTTATACCTCTCAAATGCCAAATGTCAGCGCATTAATAATTTTTAGCAAACTGGGTAGGACTATTTTGTCTGATTATCGGTGCAAATTTTTATTCAGAGTGTTTTGCCCGTCCCGCATTGCCGCCTCCGCCTCTACTTTCTATTGATGCAAAAACCATGCCACAAGACATGTCAGACGAACAAACACTAAAAATGCAAAGAAACAAACACTTATAGATCAAAAATTGTTGTGTTGCCATTTGAGCAAACACTTCGTTGTGACAGTGTTTGCAACTATTGCCATTCTTTTACAACCATGAGTCAGGTGTGTGTCATATCTCAGCGCTGTTGACCCGATGCATTGTCCAGGTTCTAACAACTCACAAAGGTCGGGATTGACGATTTTCTTAGGCTGTGAAGACTCTGATTCAGCTCAACTGGAATTAGTGTTTTTGGATTGCGAAAACATCAGTCGAATCTCCTCTATTCGTTTTCTGTTTTGCCCAAAATCGTAGTATCCAGTGCGCGATGCGGATCGCACGTGGCATTTGCGCTCCGATTGGTCCCAGAATAGTTCGACATCATCCACGAATTGAAACACACGGCTCCGAAATTCAGCATGAAGGTAGTGTTCGGTCGCTTCCGTTATGGTGGCACCCTGCATACTTCCAATCAGTTTTTCCAAACGGCGCATTTCTACCATGGGGGGATCAACGAACTCGAATGGGGAGACATAGTGCTCGTCGTCAGTGGCTAAGCTGGATACACAATTGGGACGGTCTGGGCAAGGAGATAGTTTCGAAGAGGCTAGCTTAGATTCAGGTAGAGTATCAGCCATTACTGAATTCAACCAGCGATAGGTCTTTGGTCCCGAAGTACACGTCTTAATATTTTCCCTGAAGGCGCCTTCGGAATGGCATCAATAAATTCTATCGAACGAATCTTCTTATAGGGTGCAACTCTTTCTGCAACAAATTGAATAATTTCATCGGCCTCGACCTTTCCTTCGCCCACTACATAAGCAACAGGTAACTCACCACACTCTTGGTCAGGGACTCCAATCACCGCGACGTCGGCAATCCCAGGATGTGTCAATAGTAGGGCCTCAAGTTCCGCCGGCGCCACCTGATAACCTTTGTATTTGATCAACTCCTTGACACGATCGACTATAAAGAAATAGCCATCATCATCCGAAAATCCCACATCACCGGTATGAAACCATCCATCCGAATCGATGCAGGCATTGGTCGCTTCGTCGTTGTTGAGATATCCTTTCATGACCTGCGGGCCCCGAATACAAACTTCCCCATTTAGATTTCTATCCAGGATTTTTCCTGACTTGAGATCGATCACTTTCATTTCTGTATTGCAGATCGGTGGCCCAATTGATCCATACTTTTTCTTGCCTGCTTCGTTGGGGCAGATATTTGTTACGGGACTGGTTTCAGTCAGTCCGTATCCCTGGACAACATCACAGCCTAACCGGTTCTCCATTTCCTGGGTTACGTCCGCACCAAGTGGTGCGGCGCCGGATAATACTATTTTCAGCGACTTAAGCTCGAAATCATCCACTACGGGGTGCTTGGCTAAAGCAACTGCGATAGGCGGTGCAATGTAAGTTCGGGTTACTTTATGTTTCTCAATAATCCCTAAAAACTGTTCGAGATCAAACCGTGGCATGGTGATAAGCGTGGCACCCCGATAAAGCGAAAAACACATAAAAATATTCATGCCATATATGTGAAAGAATGGAAGAACCGCTACCTGAATATCGCTTTCGTCGGTATCGGTATACCCATCGATATGATTATACTGGCAAAGGTTGGCAACCAAGTTTTTATGCGTAATCATGACCCCTTTCGCTAATCCGGTGGTGCCGCTCGAATAGGGTAGTGCGATAATATCAGTGTCGACATTCACATCCGTCGGACTGGCAAGTTCCTCGTTCGCCAACAGTTGATTAAAGCTGGAGGTTTTATCAGCTCCCCCAAAAACGATAATATTTCTGATTTTACCTGAATGACCCAAAGACGAAATGTTTGCTACCAACTCGGGAATGGTGACAATTATTACAGCCCCGGAATGTTCGATTTGTCTCAATAATTCATCGGTGTTGTAAAGCGGATTAATCGTGGTTACCGTGCCGCCAATGTAACTGATGGCGTGAAAAGCAACGATGTACTCTGGTGAATTCGGAGCGTACAGGGCGACAACATCGCCCTTATCGATGCCGAGTGAAATGAATCCAGATGCAGCGCGACGGATTGAGGATCCCAGCTCGCCGAAACTCATAATTTCACCAGTCAGACCATTGATGATCGCGGCATGGTCTTTAAGTTCATGCTCCCGTCTCAGCACAAACGGAGTTAATGCTTTGTCGGGTATCGTAACCTGGGGAGACGGGCTTTGAATAACCATGGCCCTAGTGTAGATCAGAGCAGACTAAAGGAAAAGTACGCTCAACTTGTTGCTTCTGAGCAGGGATTGGATAGGCGTGTATGAGGTGAGGCGCATATTTATCGAGATTCCAGAAGTCGCAGTACTTTTTATCCAATGCTGCCTGGCTACGATGGCACAAATGGTGAATATGGTAGCGCCTCTATCTGGAAAATATTCTGCTTCCAAGCCCAACCCCAATCTCCGCGGATGAATGTAGTGGCTAATTGACTGGTATTTCAGTCAGCCTATCGTTCAACGATAAATTTATTGGTGCAAGACGTGTCGCCGTCCGGTCCATAGTTGCATTCCGTCAGTTCTATCTGAGTGGATGAAAACAGCAAAAGGGTTGTAGTTCGCGTGCCGTAGTCAGTGCCCCTTACAAATATCGAAGAAAGCTGTTGTTCTCGGCTCGTAACAAGACCTGTTTCTGGCAGCTGGTTTACACTGGCCTGCGTGGTATCTTGCATGATCTCCAGCAGCTTGCGTGAGTCGATTACGTTTGAGCTGCGAATATAACTGGATAATTTCTCCACGCCGCGAGACATTTTTGGCCACGGTTGGTCGATGGGTCCATTGCTGACGCTGTGGAAGCCTGGCCTTAATTTGGATGGGTTTTGCCCAATGTGTTCCCAGGCGGATAGAGATTCAGGATCGCCGTAGATCAGATTGAAAGGATTGTAATGAAGCTGTTCTGACGCCAGAAACTGATTAAACTCAGTATATTCTTGCGCCTTCGAATGAGAAATCAGGAAACGGGTCACCAGTTCTCCACGACTGCGAGCATCGTGCTTCAGATTTTCTGAGGTGCGATAGTTGGTCACAGCAGCAAACTGTCCTTGTTGATTGACACCAAGCCATGTCCCACCCGCCTGGCGGTCGCGCCCGGCTAAAATTTGCGGATGGTCGGGCCAGTAGTGCATCGGATCGCTGGCACGGGCAAAATATTCATCGCGGTTGGCGGTGATGATCAACGGGTAATCAGAATGCTGATCGATGGCGATAAATAAAATACACATCTTAGTAATTATAGTCTGGTGGAGTGCAGTACACTCAAGACTGTCTGGAATCAGGTAAAAAAGTAGTGGAAATAGGCAAAGTAAATTCTCTCGAAGTATTAAAAGAAGTTGAATTCGGTGTCTATCTGGACGGCGGAGGTCAGGTTGAGATTCTAATGCCGAAACGCTACGTACCGAAGAACACCAGCCCGGGTCAGCGCCTGGATGCCTTTGTGTATCGTGATTCCGAAGACCGATTGATCGCAACAACAGAAACGCCAAGGGTGATGGTAGGCCAATGTGCCTACCTCAAGGTTAAAGCTGTTGATCGGGTTGGCGCTTTCCTTGACTGGGGGCTGCCGAAAGACCTTCTGGTGCCCTATAACCAGCAGACTGTACCTATGGAAGAGGGCTATTCCTACGTGGTGTATGCCTATCTCGACCCTAAAACCGAACGTATTGCTGGCTCTTCCAAGCTCAACCACTTTCTAGAGGAGTCGGGTGACGGATACCGTGTTGGACAGAAAGTAGATCTTATGATCGTATCTCGGTCCGATCTTGGGTACAAAGCCGTCGTGAACGGCACTCACCTTGGACTTATTTTTCATGGTGAGGCTACAAAGCCACTCAAGTTTGGTCAGAAATTATCAGGTTATATCAAACAAGTGAGGAGGGAAGACAAACGGATAGATCTTGCGCTTGATCAAGAGCGCGCACTGACTCGCAAAGACCTGAACAAGCAGATACTCGAATATTTAAAAGCTAATGATGGTGTGTCAACGATTACCGACAAGAGCACCCCTGATCAGATACTAAAGCAGTTCGGAGCCAGCAAAGGTAACTATAAAAAAGCGCTGGGCGCATTGTATAAGGACAAGAAAATTGTGATCGAGAAGGATAAAGTTACACTGGTCAAATAAAGGCTCGCATAGTCAGGCATTACCATGGCCCAAATACAATGGTTTCCCGGTCATATGCACAAGACGGCCAAGGAAATTCGAGAGAATTTATCCCAGGTAGACGTGTTCATCGAGTTGTTAGATGCCCGTATACCCTTCAGCAGCGATAACCCGCTTCTCACCGATATTCGTGGCACCAAGCCATGTATAAGAGTCATGACACGTGCCGATCTGGCAGATCCACAGCGCACAGCATATTGGCTCGAATGGTTCAGAGACCACGATCAATCAGCCGTCGTTGCGGTAAGTCAAAAAGAGAGAGAAAAAATTAATGGCCTGGTGACTCAATGTCGTGCTCTGTTTCCGGACCGTAAAACACCGATTACCGTGATGGTGGTCGGGATTCCAAATGTAGGCAAATCCACTTTCATCAATATCCTTGCGCGAAAGGCCATAGCCAAGACCGGAAATGAGCCGGCAATCACAAAAATGCAACAAAGGATTCAGCTGGATCACGGCGTGGTTTTGCTTGATACACCTGGCGTACTGTGGCCTAACGTTGAGAACCCATCTTCCGGATTTCGACTCGCAGCAACCGGTGCCATTCGCGAGACCGCAATGAGTCATATGGATGTAGCATGGTTCCTCGCAGAGTTTTTGTTAACGGATTATGGTCAGTTGCTCACATCTCGCTATGAGTTTGGAAGTGGGGAAACCAATCCCGGGCCGTTGCTAGACCATATCGGCCGATTGAGAGGTTGTTTGGGAGCAGGAGGTAAAGTGGATATGGATCGGGCATCGCGTTTATTCCTGAACGATTTCAGGAGTGGGAGTATTGGCCGCATCACATTGGAAACGCCCGAGATCAAGTTTGTTGAGCAACAGGAGGTTGAGAAATTACGTGAGGAAAAAGCTGCAAAAAAAGCGGCGCGCAAGCAAGGGTGGAAAGATAAGAATCGCAATAACTAAGCTGCGGTAGGCACACCAATCTTTGTTCTTGATAGCCGCGAAGAAGTTTGACTGGAGAATTCGTCGAAGGGTTTAGTTTGGTCCCGGGTGTAGTTAAATGACGTATTCGATATCATTTCGAGTTGGCTTCGATGGCGCTTAATCATAGTCGCTATCTCGTCGCGATCTTTCAGTTTCTTGATCTGTTGAAACAGTTGATTCGCGCCGACATAGTTTTTTCTCAGGTAGCCCAGCCATTGTTTGGTTCTATTTCCAACGTATCGGTGATTGCCAGAGTCCTGCTGGTTAAAGAACCGTTCTACCCGGACGGCCACCTCCGGCCATGAAAAGGCTTGCCAATCTCTTCCATCACCTGCTTTCAGATGCGAACGAATTATTCTGGCCAAATCAGGGCGGGCGAGCGCTCCGCGTCCGAGCATCAGGCTTTTACAGTCGCTTTGATGTTGTGCTTCCCGGGCGTCCGGTGCGCTCCAGATTTCACCGTTGACAATGAGCTCCATTTTTTCAGGGCGCCGAATACCGCTGATATGCTGCCAGTGAGCAGGAGGTTTGTAACCATCAAGCCTGGTGCGTGCATGAATACAGAGCTCATTGGCTCCCGCAGCTGCAATTCTTTCAACAATTTCAGGGAGCAGATCCGCACTGTCAAACCCGAGGCGAATCTTCGCACATACCGGAATTGCGGGATCAACGCACTGGCGTACCGCGTCAACGATAGATTCAATCCTTCGAGGGTACTGCAACAGGGCGGAACCACCGTCGCGACGGTTAACTGTTTTTGCCGGGCACCCGAAATTGAGATCAATTCCGAGCGCACCTGAGGAGACACCGATGACCGCGCTTTTTGCCATGAGGTCCGGGCATCCGCCTAACAGTTGCACATACACCGGTACACCGGCTCGGGTTCGACCGCCATGCTCTAGTTCCGGGCACAGCCTGAGAAAGACTTTCTTCGGCACCGGTTGCGCGCTGACCCGAATAAATTCGGTCACACACCGGTCGTAGCCGCCAATGTCAGTCAACAGTTGCCGCATCTTGTAATCGACGACTCCTTCCATCGGTGCCAGAATGAGTTTCATACTCAATACTACGACTTTTTATCAGTACCAGATTGGTGTTCCTGAATTGTTTCCAGTTGATTCATTTCGACTTTTTGATATTCTCTCTAACTGATGCAAATGCTCGAACACTATAAAAGGTGATGGAGGAATTATCCTTAAGGCAGATATGTATACTGCTTGGATTTTAATCCCTTCGTTGTCTTTTTAAACTTGTTCTGATCCTGAACTGAATCTGGATGCATATTTTTCAGCATAAAAGTAGCTGTGCGCCATCAAGCCCATCAAGGAAACTGCAAATACAAGCAGGGCTAAATTAAACTCAATAAGGCCTTCTAATGAAAACCCGGTTCTTAAGGTCGTAATCAATGTAACAACAAGAATTGTTGGAATTAATATCCATCTTCGATCAATCGGTTTTCTGTCTGCTATTATCAGCATCATACCCCAAGAGAAGGCAATAACTGACGCAAGGCCCATCGGATAAACTAATTTGGTTGCTCCCATTCTTTCGGGTGTCCACGCTAATATCGCAATCAGGAAGTCTGCAATAGCGGCTATCCAATAGCTTAATCTCAGCAACAGAACAGGCTTTGTTATGGGTTACACTAATTTAACGATGGATTGAAACAATATCTGGCAGGATGAGCCTGTCAGGCATCATATTTCGATTTCGTCACCACTGTGCATGATGCAACATTCGATTCCCAACATCTCAACTTTATGTTTGAATAATCCTTCGTCTGCTGGCGCCATGTTTTTTATCCACAACATTGGAACGTTGTAGTGGCAGGGAATAACTTTCCCAGGTGAAATAAGCTTCACTGCTTCAATCGCTTCGGCTACATCCATAGTCCAGGTATTTTTACCCAGGCCACCGATAGGCAACATAAGCACATCCGGTTTTAATCCCTCCCACTCGGGTTGAAAAATTGAATCCCCCAGATTCAAAATAGTTTTATCGTCAAATGTAATTTTGAAACCAATCGAACCAATGCCGGTTCGTTCTCCGGGGCCAGGTTGCTTTTTTATTTTGAACCACAGGATTGGAACGCTAATAGGGCCATG
Organism: Gammaproteobacteria bacterium; assembly: GCA_024644945.1. Classification (GTDB taxonomy): domain Bacteria; phylum Pseudomonadota; class Gammaproteobacteria; order Arenicellales; family Poriferihabitantaceae; genus VYFG01. The sequence goes on from JAHEGU010000016.1 coordinate 29,749, forward strand.
CACAGTTTTGATAGCTTTGATTTCGACATCACCTAAAGTCACTATTTCTCCAATATCAAGCGGATAAACCTTTTCGAACGGAATCCAGGAAGTCAATTCTCTACCGCGAGGGCTGACTAGAAGCGTCTTTCCGTCTTCAGCTTTCGCTAATTCCTTTCCACACACAACTGGAGCATTGGAAACTTTCGCCATCCTGTCGGCCTGCCAGTAATGGTCTGGGTCGCCATGCGTGACTAAAATATGGGTGATATCACCCCATTCCGATTTAGGGATTAGGCTAGAAAGATTAAAAATCCACAGGTTTTGTCCCGGATCAATGGCGATCTTGGTCTTTTCATTTTCTATCAGAAACGAGTTGTATAAAAAATGTCTGATCTTCATTAGCCGCTCTGAACCTTAACGCCAGAATTTAGTTGTTATCGGGGATCACTATTTCAATTCGCCTTTGATCATCGCCACCAGCAGCGGCGATACTAAACTTGTGGCTAATACAACTAAAAATAAGTCACCCTTCATAATATTGAAAACTTCAAAAATGCTCGCCCAAGATCTGCCAACCACATAATAGCCAAATACAAATTCAAAAAATAGCGTTAAAAGAACCCATTCAAGGCCAATTAATTTATACGTTAATCTGTCATTGCCACTTATCAGCGAAAAAGAAAGGCTTGTAACTGCGAATACAATTATAGATAAGCTTAGCCCGCTTATCGGTAATGCTAACGTTTCTCCTAATAAAGGGGCTAGAATGTTTTCTCTGAAAACCCCATTGATTATCGCAAACATAGCAATAATCACCCAAACTAATAAAGAACTGAAAAAGAGACGGACAGTCAATCGCGACTCCTATCGATCCCATCTATTCCCATTCCATTTCGGTATAAACCTGCTGGGCATTTCTGCCGGCGAGTGTTTCATAATTTAATAGATAGGTAAATTCTGACTGATCCACGCTACCTATATCTGTAATGTCGCCTCCATTTTCCATAAACTCGGAAACCGAGTTACGCAAAAATACTAAGTAATTGTAGGTATCTTTGTTCGCCTGCAGTAGATTCGTTGCTCGGCCATGTCCGGGGACCAAGTGCTGTGGCTTGTGGGCAGCCATTGCCTGATAGACGTCGACCCAGCTTTTGCTGTTTGATTGGGTGCTAACATTCAGCATGCGCTCGACATACACAATGTCGCCCGTGAACACAACCTCTTCTTCGGGGAGCCAAATAAAACTGTCACCCGGCGTATGAGCCTGGCCCACATGGTAAATCACAAAAGTGGTGTCACCCCGGATAAGCTCTAACTCATCCGTGAATGTTCTGTCGGCATAGACAGCTTCTGTACCGACCAGGCCTTTATCCCCCACCAGATTGCCCAGCATAAAAAACTGATCCTGAGTACGTGCTTTCTGGTCATTGACCGCTTCTTCGCTGGAAATAATCTCTGCGCCTGACTGTTTAAAATATCCATTGCCTAGCCAGCGGTGATCCTGTCCCCCGGTATTGATTACCGTAACCACAGGTTTATCTGTAACCGACTTGATCATTCGATCTATTTCTTGCGCACCCAAGTAGGTGCCGCCTGAATCAATCAGCACAACCCCCTCTGCAGTCACAACGAATCCAAAGGTCGCGTTATTGCCTAAATTTTCTTCCGTACGATTACCAAGCTCGCCAACGATGGCGTAGATGTCATTGGCGACCTTCTGCAGTGTCAGCCTTTCAACTGCCCAGGACGTCTGGCAGAGTATGGATAACAGCAAGAGCGTTGATAGAGGTTTAAGCGCTTTCACGTAATATTCCCTTGTTTTGATATCTGATTAATTTGGAGTCGGTATGAGGCGCATTGATTAAAACGGGCACTTTATAATGGGTACAATCCCTCGAATTCTCAAAGATCTATTCCGCCAAGACGCATAGCTGAATAGACTAAGGCAAGAGCTCCCCAGTAAACAAAGAAACCCCAATAATAGGTGTAGTAGCTAAGTGCCCCACGAGAAGGGTAAACGTATTCCCTTTCCATGAACCATAATACGATATTGGTATAGAGCGAAATTGACCCTGCTGCACCCCAAAAAACATAACCCCAAGCGTAACCTAGAATTACACCAACGCTTCCTATAATTGTGATTGGGACAAGAAGTATCCAATCTGCCCAGGCGAATCCCAGGGCCGATCGAAAGTGAGTCTTGTCACGCCAGATTTCGCCTTTAGCGACAAGGATGTCCTTTGCCAATTGGCTATGTGGTTTGGTGAGGATAATCAGCTGGGCCAATATTAGCGGCGTTAAAGTAACTGCACCAAATACAATCAACACCCATGTTACAAAGGTGGGCTGAAATAAAACGTCTTCCATATGGAATAGCTTAATTTAACGGTCCGTAGAAGTCAGTATACTTCAGTGTCGTAGTTTTTCTTATTCTGTCCAACGCTATTCGATAACTGCGACACTGTCTAAAAAATTGAATCCAGAATTTGATTTCAGCCAATTCGTAAGATCAGGTTCGCGACCAAACTCGCGGGTATAGATCAGTCCCTGGGCGGTCACCGGGCTTGAGTCCATGTTCTGTCATGACGGCGCTGTGATCCGGGTCCATCCCACAGTCCCTGAACTTGATGCGTACGTCATCACCTAACCACTTGGTAGTAAAAACTCGCAAGTCGGTGCCTTTGTGCAATTTGCCCGAACCGCCATGTATGATCCGGCTGTTAAAAGCCACACAGTCTCCCGGTTGCATATCCCAGCTTACGACACCGAAGCTCTCGGGATCGGCATCAATGTCTGGGAGCGTGGTTTCCGTGATGCCCGAGAAATCGACCTGATCAACCGCTGTTTTGCCATCAGGATTAAGATCACCGAAGTTATACTGGTAAAACACGGAGTCGAGTCGGTGAGAGCCGGGCACGTAGGCCAATGCGTTTTCCCGTTTGACCGGAACCAGCGGCATCCAAAGAGTACAAGTGTCATACCCCTCCACAGACCAATAGGGCTCGTCCTGATGCCAGGGTGTAGCAAACTGGCTGCCCGGGGAGCGCACAAATACTGCATCGAAGTAGAAGTTGATATGTGTCGACTTCATCAACTGGCCGGCAATTTGGGCGGCGGGGGATTCAAAAATAAACTGCCGATATTCGTCGATTCCCTGCCACGCTTGGCTATCCCAGAACATGGTGCGTCCCTCGACATCCCGGTCCCACACACGAGAGCGTTCTGTTGGATCTTTGCAATTAGCGATCAGCCCTTTATCCAGAAGATCAATCCATTCCAGGTCAAATAATCCCGGAAGCAGAACAACACCATCATGTTGATAGGTTGCAATCTCCTTTGAGGTAATTGGGCGGGGTGCGTCACTATTCATACTTGTTTTATCTTATATGTGCAGCGATTAAATGCAAGAAGTAAGCCTTGTTATCGTTATTTCTCTTGTTTTTTTAGGGGTCGGAGTGAATTCAGATCACTTTAGCCGTCTCCAGCCCGATGCCATCGGTTGACCCCATGATTAGAAGTGTTTTTTGCTGAATCATGATTGCGTAGCAGTTTTACTCTGACCCCGAACTCCCTTCCTCCGGCACGGTTTTCCTATTAAATCAGTCTAGACACCGTCTACAAGCATCAAGTCCGTTTCAGCAGCGGTTTCCCCGGACAGCACGCGCAGCTGTATAGGCTTCAGATTCGTAAAATCCGCGTGCTGCATTTATATCGTCAAATTCATTAACAATTGTTAGGCCTCTCAGGTCGCCTTCACGAAAATCTGGCGACGGGTTTCGGGCTAGTACTCTTCCACCATGATCAGCGATCGCAGGCCCCGACATCGCCTTGAATTTTTCAAATGCTTCTTTGTCATGAACGCGGATGTGTGCAACCAGGTAAGATTTTGACATAGTTGTGCTCCAGTTATTGAGTAAAATAATTCTGTCCCGGTTTTTCGGGAAGCGTTTTCATGTTGCCACTCATATTTTATTGGAATCAGATAGTTCAATTGAGAATGCTGTCGTCTCCGGCTGTAGATGATTAAAGGATTAAAGGGGTCAGCGTGATTAAAGGGGTCGGAGTGCATAAGGATAATTCGCTCCTACCCCATTATTTACGGATCAGATCTCTGCTTGTTTCATGGTTGTCGATGGTGACTCGCCGAACAACTGCCGGTATTCTACGGAAAACCTCCCCAACTCATAAAAACCATAGTTTGTAGCGACTTGTGAAACATTATTCCCATTCTGTCTTGATGTGATCAGTGCCTGGCGAACTGCGTGAAGCCGGCGGCGTTTCATGTACCGATGAGGTGTCGTGCCAAACGTCTCCTGAAAGGCATACTGCAGGCTGCGCTCGCTGATTCCGCATACCTGACTTATTTCAGCCATCGAGAACTGCGATTCAAAGTCGCTCCGCATATAGTCCAGGGCTTTTAGAAGACCTTGCTGACGAGCTGAATAGTCTTTGCTATTCGGCATCAGTAGTGTCGGCGCTGCGATAAGAGATATATGTTGCAACAAATCCTGACGCAAGGTTCTGACGATAGACTCATGTTCGATGAGCGATGGGTATTTTGCTGCTAAATTGAGCAGGCGACCGCCCCAGTCCGTATAGTCTTTCAGGACTTTCGGCGGGACCAACAGAAAGCGGGACCGCATTGCGGAATACAGGCTTTCGAAAACTTCCTCTGACAGTTGCACACGTAAGAACCGGAGATCAATGATAGCAACCTGATGATAGTGACCTGTATCGAGCTTCACATCGAGGGGGCCTGGTAGTGACGACGGCATGGTGCTGCCCGAATAAGGGGTGCCCCAGTATTGTGCCTCCCGCCCTGTGTATATCGGTGCCCCTATGACGAATGTATCATTTGGCGACACCCCCTGAACATCCACCGGTACGCTAAAACGCTCACGATAGATTGTGAACTCTGCTGTCTTCACGCCGGTAATCGTGTGCCTGAAGTCGCCACCGGTGAGGGGTCGGCACATCAGCTCCCACGGGCGCAGTGCCAGTTCAAATTCGGCTGGATCGGTCGTGACAAGAGACACTGCCCGGGCTGCTGGATCCGAAACCTCATGGTCTTTGATCTGCTGGGTGCCGGAAGCGCCAGCGGGCTTTCCATGTTCTTGCGGGTTTTGCATAGTCAGGTTTCCCAGTGTTCGATACCCTCTCCTTGAAAGGTAATGGTCAAGAGCCCTTGGCGGCTCAATTTTATGCCATTTTCTGTCCGGGGTTAAATGAGGGCGGGTGGCAGTACCTGTGTTGCTCACCCACGTTTTTATCCATGGACGAATGACTGTTCACTGGCATGTTAGTGTATGCGATTGTAAACAGGCGGAAATCCCGTCCTCGACTCAACTAATCAACTGCTGAGAAAAAATCAATGGAAACTAATCAGAGACTCACGGCGCTTCTATTTTGTTGTGCAGCTTTGTTGCTGTTACCGCTCGCGTCATTGGCACAGCCGAATAAACCCAACATCCTGGTGATTTGGGGTGACGACATCGGCTACTGGAACCTCAGCGCCTACAACCAGGGCATGATGGGTTACAGAACCCCCAATATTGACAGCATTGCCAGGGAAGGTGCGCTGTTTACCGACGCCTACGCGCAACAGTCCTGCACGGCAGGACGCTCGGCGTTCGTCACTGGGCAGAGTCCGTTCCGCACGGGGCTGCTCAAGGTCGGCCTGCCCGGCGCAAAGCAGGGTCTCTTCAAGGAAGACCCGACCATCGCCGAGTTGCTCAAGCCCCACGGTTACGCCACGGCGCAGATTGGCAAGAACCACCTCGGCGACCGCAATGAATTCCTGCCAACGGTTCACGGGTTCGACGAGTTTTTCGGCAACCTCTATCACCTGAATGCGGAGGAAGAACCGGAGGATCCGGACTATCCAAAGAATCCGGAATTCGCTGCGAAGTTCGGCGTACGCGGCGTGCTCGACTGCAAGGCGAGTGATAAGGACGACCCAACAGAGGATCCGCGCTTTGGTAGGATGGGCAAGCAGGTATGCACGGACACCGGTCCGCTAACGAAAAAACGCATGGAAACCGTTGAAGACGAATTGCTGGCGCGTTCGCTCGACTTTATGGATCGCTCGGTGAAGGACGGCAAGCCGTTTTTCCTCTGGCACAACACGACGCGCATGCACAACTGGACGCGTCTGAAAGAGAAATACGCGAACAAGACAGGCCTCGGACTCTATCCGGATGGCATGATGGAACATGACCACACCGTCGGCGAACTTCTCAAGAAGCTTGACGACCTCAATATCTCGGACAACACTATTGTCATCTACAGCAGCGACAACGGCGCCCAAAAAATGACTTGGCCCGACGGCGGCCAGTCCCCGTTTCGCGGCGAGAAGGCCACCTGGTGGGAGGGCGGTTTCCGTGTTCCGCAGTTGGTTCGCTGGCCCGGTGTCATCGAGCCAGGCACTCAGATCAACGACATCATCAGTCACGAAGACTGGTTACCGACACTGCTCGCCGCTGCTGGCGATGCGGATGTGACGGAGAAACTGGTCAAGGGCATGAAGGTCGGCAAGATGACCTACAAGGTCCATCTCGACGGTTACAACTTCCTTCCGTACTTCAAGAGCGAAGTGGCCGAGGGGCCGCGTAAGGAAATGTTCTACTTTGCCGACACCGGCGTGCTGCAAGCTTTGCGCTATAATCAGTGGAAGATCCATTTCCTGCTCTCGCCGGAAAATATTTACGATCGCGGCCCGGTAGAAAAGGTATTTCCTCAACTCGTGAACCTGCGCAGTGATCCATTCGAAACAGGTGTCGATGCGATGGCATACAAGGAGTGGATGTTTGAAAAACTCTTCGTGCTAGTGCCTGCCCAGGCATACGTGGGCCAGTTCCTAAGCTCGTTCAGGGAGTTTCCACCGCGCCAGGAGGTTGGCACCTTCGGCATGGAGCAGGTCCTAGAAACGCTCAAAACCAGTATCCCGAATTGATATAGTCCCTATTTAAGTAAAGTGTCAATCCGCCGGGCCGCATCCGTCCCATCGCGATTAAAGGGGTCGGAGTGGAGTGTACTGACTTCCACCGAATTAAAGGGGTCGGAGTGATTAATGGAAAATCACTCCGACCCCATTATTTATTATTTCTCATTGTTTCCGTTTTTCAACCCATGTAAGGCGAGATCCGCAGTCTAGAACCCTGGGTGCTGTGCTTGCCACATAACAGCTAATTCTGTGACATAAATCGTATATCATCGGTTCAATAGGGCAATGCCTTTTTTGATCTTGAAGAGTATTAACTCTGATCCCAAACTGCTTATTGGTTTTGTCTAACGATTTGATAAAAAAAGTTCCTTCCCTGGAACTTCAAGGATCTGTTGTATAAATCGGAGGTGAAGGAGGTACAACAGACCAGTGGAGAATCCTAACAGGTAATAGTGGAAATCGCGTGTCTGGATATTGCGACAGTAATCATGCTCACTGGCGTCATCGCAAAGTTTGTTTGCAGGGTTTGTAAGAAAATTAGCTTGTTTAAACTTGCTTTTGAAAGAGGTTTAAAGTCCAGGAGAACAAAAAGCTACTATAAGAGAAAAATACCCATTGCATCTTTCCGCCCAATGGACTTTATATTTGGCATTATCAAAGGAGTTTGCAAGATACGGCGATGGTTTACTTATTTCTTAGTAGAATTAAGTGCTGTCTTAATTAATTATACTGTCTCCGGAATTCGTCGTGAGTAAACTGCGCGTGCAACACAATCGGAGTGTGATTATCGGGCCCTGTGAACCCATGCATGAAAGGGTGCCTACCTATGATGAGAATGGAAAGCCTCTCAGCGATTTCATGATGCTGATATCGGGTCTGAAAAAGGCTCCATCTCACCGAATGAACTGGATTGTCGCAGAGTTGCAAGTGGTGTTGGGTCAGTACAAGGAAGTAATTTTCGCCGACCTGAACGTTTCTCGCAGTATTCTCTGGGTGTCCGTCCGGGCCATACCCGGGATTATTCCCGAAATCGCCAAGGCTATACAGATGCGTATACCGGAAGCGTTGATTGTGGGTTCTCCTGGAATAACACCGAAAATTTGACGGAGGGATTAAAACTCAGGTAATTTTTATTGACTGTTTAAAAATTAATCCATCCGTCGGCCTTGTATTCAACAATTGGTTAATAGGTATACTGTCCCCAGATGTACAGGAACTCTGGTCAATCGGAAAATGCAGTTGCCAATTTTTGAATGATTTCTCGAGCATCGCCGGTAATTTCCTTCACAATTTCGGCAGCTGACTGGACTTGATTAACTAGCCCCACACCTTGCCCGGCCCAGAGAGCTAATGCTTCAATGTTTCCCTCCAAATCAGCTGTCGCTGTACATGATTCATAACGACGTAATTGGTAGCCATCTGTATCAGTGGCAAGTATGTCGTTTTTTCCTGGTCGTTGGTTTTTAGGTGGTCGACCTGCCTCAACCCAGGAGCGATATGTGCTATTGCGTAACACGCGATGTGGTGCCCCTGGCCATCCATAATCGAATAGGGTCGTGTAAACCGTATCCGGTTGCTTTGCTTTAAGTATTTGTTTGCTATATTCGGTAGCCACGGAGGCTTCTTCGCTAGCCAAAAATCGGGTGCCAATATAGGCGCCGGCCGCGCCCATAGCTAATATTGCTGCCAAACCCCGACCATCGCAGATACCTCCAGAGCCCAACACCGGGACACCTTTAACCTCATCTAATATATTCCCAACTAACGCTAAGGTATCCACTTGACCCCTCACATGGCCCCCGGCGCCCCATCCTTGAGCGACAATTATATCGACGCCGCATTCGGCTGCGTGACTGGCTTCCTCGACGCTTCCGACCTGTATTAACAAGAGCGAGCCGGCGCTATGGACACGGTCCACATAGGGCGCCGGATCGCCCCAGAACATATTTATTACCGGGACCTTTTCAGTTAGCGAGATTTCGAGTGCTTCCTCGAATTGTCCTTCATAGGACAAGATAAAATTGGTGCAGAAAGGCTTGGATGTCAGTTCCTGTGTGTGACGAATCCTTTGTCGTGCACTTTCGTCCTTAAATCCGGTCATATTAACGCACCCTAAGCCGCCCGCATTCGAAACTGCGGAAGCCAAGGCTGGAACTGCTGCTCCCCCAATCGCGGCTTGAGCGATCGGCAGGTCGATACCGAGTAAATCGCAGAATGTTGTTCTCATTTCATCATCTCCTTAGTCGATTAAAGGGGTCCGATTAAAGGAGTCCGACCCCTTTATTTTTATTTTATTCTGAAGATATTTCTTGTTACAGAAAAATGGTATAAAGCAGCACCAAAACAACAACACCGAGCACAAAACTCAGACCGTATTTGTTCCAGGCGCTCAAATCGCCCCAAAATCGCCAACTATTCATTGTAACCTCAGCCTAGCCAGTTTAAATACATTCTGAGGTCAGAGCATTGATACAGATTTTCAATACCAATAATTCTTAAACATTAGTGCTCTGACCCTGAACTTACTCTAAACTTATATTCTTAAGCAGCACCATCAAATTCAGAGAAATCTACCCCTCGCTCTGTCGCAAAGGTTCGGGTAGCGCGCAAGCTTTCTGCAACATTAGTTAGGTGACCCGAAACTGAACGTAACAAGCTGGTGGCAACCATTGCGTCGTTTTCGATAACGGCTAATAACTCGCTGGCTCCAATTCGAAGAAATACACTATCTTTTATGGCGATTAGATCCAGTTGACGCCGGCCGTTTACAATAACCGCCAAATCCCCAATCAACCGTCCCGGCGCTATTTCTGTTATCAGTCGGCTATCACCTTCGGTTGATGACCAATACAATCCAGACAAACCCTTAACACATAGATAGGCAGCATCCGCTTCTTGATCAACTTCAAAGATCGTCTGTCCCGCTTGGACTTTATACCACTGGCTACTAAATGCGAGCAGTCGTTGTTGCTTGAGATCAAGGTTCTCGAATAATTCCGCTTGCGCCACCACTTGTAATTTCTTGTTCAGATCCTGGCGCGCATCGGCATCCTGCGGCTCAGAGGAAGATGCTTCACCATCGATTCGCCCATCTACAATCTCGACGAATAGGTCGAAACTTTCAAGGTCCTCGAACTGGTTTTCTATAAAAATTTTAGTTGCGTCGGGCAGTAGATTACTTATTCGTTCGTGGGTCAGGGCACGTGCATCACTATCATGACTGGCCAGCGCATTGTTAAGGATAAGAATATCCGGCTTTTTGATGCCTGCACGACTGAAGGCCGCACGCTCCCTAAACACAGTAGGTAGATTTTCCCCTCCTTGAGCGGTCACGAGATCATAGATAGATTGCGCGGCTAAACGTCTCAAACCATGTTCACTCAGTACTTCAACCACGATATCTTCAATCAGCTTTTCGCGGGCCCCAGCCATGCTTGAAATTCGTCCGAAAATTGCGTTCCCGAGAACGGTCATGACCGGAATATAGCGTTGCGGATCAAATGTCTGAAACAAACCCTCTAACTCCTCCACCATATGCGCTGCGTTCTTCATGCGAATTTGCAAGACACGTTCTTTGAACTCCTCACTAAATATTGGACCAATCTGTTCGGCGGAAAATGCAAATGGTACAGTTAACATCAGTGCGAAGTCTTCGGATGGCAACCCAGCATCACCAACCTCGCGGCGTTTCGCCGTAATCTTACCAAGACGATAATAAAGCTCGTCGTCCAGGTTTAAACGGCGGAACAAGGGATGGTCCGTTCCATCAGTGCCGAATGTCGCGGTGAGTCCTTCGATCAAACTAGCGGACATGTGTGCGATTTCTTCTTCAATCCCAGCTTTCTGCAGCATTCGCACAAAATTAGGTTCCTGCGACAAGGTCTCTTGTTTCAGAACACGTGTCGGGTGAGCGTAAAGTAAGTTGCTACCCAAAGGTGACACCGAATTGAATTTCTCGGGATGAAAAACATGGACAATGTCATCCACTCCCGCATTACTTAGCCGTTTAGCAATTTCTGGCCGTAGTCGCACAATGGCCGCCTCCAGTTCTGTCTGAGTACCCGGCTCAAGGCGCGTGCGCAATGCACGGCGCACTAGAATATCGTCAGTGCCCATGGCTTGGATCAGTTGAAACCACCATTCAAGAATGTCATCCGAAGAGGTAAACCCTGCTATTTTTGGAGCAACCCAATCAACGTCAAACGGGTCTACACTATTACCTGCTCGCGCAGATTCTTTCTGACGACGCACCATATCATCGCTAATTTCGACGTTAAGTGCGGGTTCCTGTTTGAATGGCATGAGTAGATTATCACCCAGTGTCCCCTGAAAAATATGGGAATTAGGGTGGGCATATCCAATACGATTAGTAACAACGACCTGATGTAAATCATTCAGTTTGTGTCCTGCTATTCTCATAGTCCCCCGTTGTGGGATAACCTCTCGTGTGAGTAAATCCCCTAACGCCGAAGCCACGCTTTCGTTGTTGGTCTGGATGGCAACGCGCGCGCCTTGAGGAATGGTCATACTGATATCTTCCAGCACCGAGTTCCCTTCTTGATCGCGTACCGTGACATCGCGGAATTCAATGTCACCTTTAAGGCTTGTGATCGTATCGGGGACTCCATCAAATAGAGCATCTTCAACCAGAGTTTTCGGGGCGAATCGTTCTGTGACAACCTCCCAGCGTAAGGCCATATCCTGTGTGTGATTATAATAGGTTAGCAACTCTTTCCACGGTGACGACAGGTCTTTATAGGCCGCTAAAGCAGCAACCAATGCGCCCACGGTAATCTCGCCTATGATCGCCAGATATCCACCAACAGCATAGAAAAAGAATGGTGTCAGTTGATTGATGAAGTTGTTTAAAAACTTCATAAAAAATTTCTTTTGATAGATTTCAAAGCGAATGCCAAACAGGTCGCCCAGACGTTTGGAGAATAATGACATTCTGTGTCGCAGCCCGCCATTGGTGCGAAGATCACTGACACCTGCAGCGGTTTCACCAATATCCGCAGCCAGTTTCCGGACCTCTTGAATCCTTGCTTTGTTTAATACATTTATTTGGCGTTGTAATTTAGGAATGATCCAGGCTTGCAATGGAATCAACGCAATGGACGCCAATCCAAACCAGAAACTCTGAGCAAAAAGAAAGGCAAGAATGGTGAGCATCTGCCCAGCTTGAAAAACGGGTTGCGATAACATGTCGCCCATCAACCCGCCCAAAGGCTCTGCTTCTGATGTCACCATAGAAACCAACTCACCCTGGCTTGTGGTGCGAAAATACGGACGTGGGAAGCGCAGAATACGTGTCAATAGCTGGAAACGAAACCGCCGTAATAATCGTTCAGCTAGAACACCTTTCATGGTATTGAGCCGCATTTTTAATAAGCCGTTCACCAAAACGGCCAACAGGAATCCGGCACAAAGAATCATCAAAAATTGAATCTGACTTAGCGTGATACCCAGCAGCACCACGTCTCCCCCAGCTCCGCCAATTGCATCATTGATAATGCGTTTAGGCAGCTCCAGCGAGATATATAAAATTGGAAACGTGAGGAGTGTGACCGCTAATAGAATTAACTGATCTCTTTTTGAATATTTCCAAATGAATTGAAAAAGACTTTTTTCCATACTATGGACCTTACTGGGTAAAATTCTGATCCCTCAAAACCCGTGGTTTTGGGTTGCGGGCAGGAAGTATAAAGTGAGATAGGGGTTGAGTTAGGGGTCCGACCCCTTTAGCTTTCCAGAAATTGAATATTGGTTTAGAATGCGCAGCCGATATTAATTACTAATTAACTAGAGTATACGAGCATGAGTAGAATACGGGTTATTGCAATGTTTGGGCTTTTGCTGCTGGCCACAAATACCGCAGCACAGGACAAGCCAAACATCCTCGTGGTCTGGGGCGACGATGTCGGGGTTTCCAACATTTCGGCCTACACGATGGGGCTGGTGGGGTATCAGACGCCCAACATCGACCGGATCGCCAATGAGGGCATCATCTTTACTGACTACTACGCTGAGCAGTCCTGTACTGCGGGCCGATCCACCTTCATTACCGGGCAGACGGCCTTTCGCACCGGGCTTTCCAAGGTCGGCCTGCCGGGAGCCCCGCAAGGCATGAAGAATCAAGACACCACCATCGCTGCGCTTCTCAAGGAACAGGGCTATGCGACAGGGCAGTTCGGCAAGAATCACCTCGGCGACCTCGACGAGCATCTGCCAACGAACCACGGCTTCGACGAGTTCTTTGGCAATCTCTATCACCTGAACGCTGAAGAAGAGCCGGAGAACGAAGACTATCCCAATGACCTGGTCATGGCGGACGGTCGTTCCTTCGCCGAGGTCTTCGGCCCACGCGGGGTGCTCAAGTCCTCCGCCGTCTATGACGCAAACGGCGCTGTCACCGGTCAGGAAATCGAAGACACCGGGGCGCTGACCAAGAAACGCATGGAAACCGTCGACGACGAGACCCTTGCCGCCGCGATTGAGTTCATCCGGGCCAAGGAAAAAGAGGATGTGCCTTGGTTCGTCTGGTGGAACGGTACGCGTATGCACTTCCGGGTCCACGTCACCGAAGAGCGCCGAGCCATGGCCGACGAGGCCGCTGGCAAACACGTTGACGAGTACGCCGCGGGCATGATCGAGCACGACATGCATGTGGGGCAGTTCCTCGACCTGCTCGACGAGCTTGGCATTGCCGAAGAGACGCTGGTGTTCTACTCCACCGACAACGGACCGCATATGAACACCTGGCCGGATGCAGCCTGGTCGCCGTTCCGGGGCGAAAAGAATACCAACTGGGAAGGTGGCTTCCGTGTGCCGGCCGTGGTGCGCTGGCCCGGCAAGATCGAAGCCGGGCGGATCTCGAACGAAATCATGCATCACATGGACTGGCTGCCGACCTTCCTGGCCATGACCGGTGTGGATGACATCAAGGAACAGTTGAAGGGAGACGGCGTTCAGGCGATCGGGCGTGACTACCGGGTCCACCTCGATGGCTACAACACGCTGCCCTACCTTCTGGGTGAGGAGGAAAAGACACCGCGCAACGAGATCTTCTATTTCTCGGATACCGGCGACATGACCGCTCTACGCTACGACGACTGGAAGGTCATCTTTATGGAGCATCGCTTCCCGCAGACCATGCAGGCCTGGGCGGAACCCTGGACCGTTTTGCGCATGCCGCTGCTGTTCAACCTGCGGCGTGATCCCTATGAGCGCGGTCAGATCACCTCGAACACCTATTACGATTGGTTCCTCGATCGCGTCTTCCTTATGGCGCCGGCAGCGGCTTACGTAGGCGAATTCCTTGCCACTTTCGAGGAGTTCCCGCCCAGCCAGAAGCCGGGATCGTTCACCATCGGCGATGCGAAGGAGAAGATCCTCAACAGCATCGGATCGAAGTAAATCTACGACCATGTGCGGCCTATGGGCCGCACATGGATTTGTCCTGCTGAGAAGAAAACACAAGAAGCTTAGAGGATGATAAGTTAATATCACCCCTGCCGCCAATCTTTTCGGCAGCCTCGCTTTTATTGCAACTACTGGATAATTCAGAGATCCTGACTCCAATAGTCCTCTTGACCTATGCTTCCGGATAACGTGACATAGGCAACAAAATCTCCAATCAGAACGACCGGAATCTGGAGCACTTGCCGCCTGATTTTCTTAGGTACTTTCTTTTTGATTGTCATTGGAAATTGAAGCGTTAATAAGAATAATCACTCCGACCCCATTAGTTTTCTTCTCGTGGTGCCTTGAATCAAGGTAGAGCAAGCAATCCACCGTCAACGATTAGATCAACCCCAGTAATGTAAGAGGCAAGATCGGATAACAGGAACAATGTTGCATTCGACAGGTCCTCAGTTTGACCAAGCCGCTTTAAAGGCACCGCCGCAGCGATTGCTTCACGCGCGCCTTGTTGGTGATCCCATCTCGACTGCAGTGGTGTGTCGATCATTCCAGGCGAAACAATATTGGATCTAAGTCTCTTGTCGGCAAACTGGATGGCGATGGATTTCGATAGTGCGATCAACCCTGCCTTCGACGCCTGATAGGCATCCTGCGGTTTGCTGTCCCCGCGGTAGGCGCCAATACTGGAGAAGTGGACCATCGCAGAGTCAGGGTTTTTAATCATTTGCGGGATGCAGAGTTGAGCGAGCCTTGCAGGGCCTTTCAGGTTGACGTCCATCACTTTGTCCCAAACGGCGAAATCCATGTCGACGACCCCGAAATCTTTGTCAAATAACAGTATACCCGCCGCGTTGACTAAGTAATCGATTGTGCCAAAACGCGTACACGTCTCAGCAACGACGTTTTCAAGAAAACTGTGATCGGTGAGATCACCCTGAAAATATGCTGCCCGATCACCGAAGCCGGTATAGCCATCGGGCATGTCTTTGAGGTCAATCATACATACGTTGGCACCTCCCGCGCAAAGATCATGCGCGACCTGGCCACCCATCCCACCGCCCGCGCCGGTAACAACCGCGGTCTTGCCAGAAAAATCCCACATCGCCTTTAAATTCTCGCTTGTAAAAAGATTCTGTAGAGTATCTCAAAGTTATCTAAACGTAGACAATATCAATTTAGCGAAAAGGTGAAGAGGGATTAAAGACTGGGCAATTTACAGTTGCTGCTTAAAACACAATCATTCTGACCCCTTTAGCTGGAGTGACTCGGTGAAAAAAAGTCCTTCCGTCACTTTTTTTTATAGCCTCACCAGACTATAGATCTAGCTTGAAATACACAGTGTCTATATCTGGCCCGCGGTCATCTACAATCACTTTTGAGCGTTGGAAATTCGTTTTCTCGTTTAGTCTCATCATTGGATAGTTTGTTGACCATGTGCGTGTTACAACCGACTTAAATCCTTCGGTTTTGAGGTGATCTAATAGTTTCTGGCGAAACCAAAATCCAATTCCTGTTCTACGAAGCTCCGGTATTACACGGAAGAATGTCAGGTATGCCTTTTCTTTATCGCCGCAATAATCAGTTTCATAAAGTGTGGCAGCGACGGGATTGGTGTTGGCTTCCATTGCCATGAGCCCACGGTTGTTTAAACCATTCTTCAATTGACAAGCGAATTCAGGGCGCTCAAAAAGAGGGGGTGTGAACTCATTATCTGATTCTTTAATAAAACCGAGTAGCACACCCCATTTGGTTTTCTCTGTTTGAGAAATGGAGTGAATACTGAACGATTTAGCGGATGAAGAAATATTGTCCACAACAGGAGTTCCTAACTAAAAATACCCAGGAAGAGAAATGCGTATTTGCCAACTTGGGCAACACTAAATCTGAATTTACCGAGAATCCTGGACTGACGCGCGTGCAACAAATACTATTTGATGTATGGCAGAGAATACTATCGAACTGATTAAAACCCAAGCAAAACTAAGGCCATCAGCGCCCGCTTTGGTTGGCATTGATGGGTACGTGCTGAATTATAGTGAGGTACACGATAGCGTAATGCGTGTTGCGGGTGTTCTCTCTAAGCTTGGTATTAAGGCAAAAGATCGGGTCATCTTGGCTGTCGAAAATGGCCCGCGGCAAGTCGTTGCTCTTTTGGGGGTTTCTCATGTAGCCACGGCTGTTTTAGTGGATCCTTGGCTAAAAATATCGGAGCTCGAGAGGGTCTTCGATGCTACGCGACCAGTCCTTGTCATCTTAGATTGGTCGGTGAGAGAGGACTTGATTGAT
Organism: Gammaproteobacteria bacterium; assembly: GCA_024644945.1. Taxonomy (GTDB): domain Bacteria; phylum Pseudomonadota; class Gammaproteobacteria; order Arenicellales; family Poriferihabitantaceae; genus VYFG01. The sequence goes on from JAHEGU010000016.1 coordinate 46,382, forward strand.
GTAACAAATAAAAAGGGAGTCGAGCTCATGGCGATAAAGAAAGATGGAGAAATTTCTATTATCCCCTCTGGAGATTCTTGGCGTGTTAATAACGCTGGAGACGGTGCTTCGTTTTCGTCAGATGAAGATATTGCTGTACTAGTCGCAACTTCTGGTAGCACTGCCGAATCAAAGTTTGTACCGGTAACGCATCGTATGGAGCGCGCGCGCTTGAAGAACCTCGTCAGCGCACTATCACTTACAGCTGATGATGTGTATCTAAATTTTATGCCGCAGTTTCATTCCACGGGAAAAGGCTTAATCCTAGTGACGCTGATAAGTGGAGGGTGTGTTATTTGTGCCGCACCATTCGATTTATGCGGCTTTCACGATCTTGTGGAACAATACGAACCTTCTTGGACAAGTTTATCAGCGACCATGTGTCGGATGCTTTTAAGACTCCCAAAGCAGAGTTTAAGATCCAGTTTAAGATTTATCAGGATATCAAACGAAGCGGTTACCAAAGAATTAGTCTCTAAGGTACGCAACAAGTTTGATGTTCCAGTGGCGGTGTCATATGGGACAAGTGAAACAGGATTGATTTCATGTACACCCATATCAAAAGAAGTCTGGAAATCAGGTGCTGTAGGTGTTCCAAAGAATTGCGAAGTATCCATTGTTGATGAGTCAGGAACGAGTCTTCCACCTGGTGAAGTTGGGGAAATCATTGTGAAAGGGCCAAACGTCGTGTCTGGATACTTTGAAATTGGATTCAATGAAAATGATGTGCCCGAAAGATTTCATACCGGTGATTTAGGTTTCTTAGATGATGACGGTTGGTTGCATGTCGCTTCAAGAATAAAAGAAGTGATCAATCGCGGAGGTGAAAAAATCGCCCCGGGCGAAATTGAGGAATGTCTTTTAATGCACGAAGCGGTTGAAGAGGTGTGTTGTTTTTCCATGGCATCTGAAACTTATGGTGAAGAACCAGGTGCCGCTGTAGTGTTAAAAGAACAGTGTGAATTCACTGCCGCTCAAATTAAACAACATGTTCGCAAACACTTGTTGCATTCCAAGGTGCCAAGCGAAGTATTTTTACTGGAGTCAATTCCTAAAACATCTGCAGGTAAGGTGTCGCGGACTAGAGTATCAGAGATTTGTAGGAGTAATTTTGGGTCAAAGTAAGAACACGAACTAAGCTCTTTAAAAAGCCTGGCTTTTTATTAGTTAAATAAATTTGTCCCGGTTTCTCCCCTCAGATTTCCAAAGTCTGAACATTAATGCTTTGACCCCGAAATTTCTGCGAAATTTGTTTAGCTATAAATTGAAATCGCAGATTCTGCTTACAGCTGCCTAGCTGCTTAAAAAATAATCACTCTGACCCTGAAATTTTTGCAGAATTTTTCGACGCATTTGTTGTGATCCTCGACTTATCGGACTAAAGGCCGAATAAATTTATAATAATCGGCGCTTTGGCCTGATTATTAGCCTCAATATGACGCATCACGGCATAACCATTTATTGATATAGGGTGGAAGGTCGAATTAATTTAAACTTAATCTATGTTCGAATTTTGCCTGTACTCACTGCAGAGTATGTGTAAATAGAATAAGCGCAATAAATCGTTATCTCTAAACAATTTTTAAACTCTGAATTTATTATGAAACGAATTGCTATTTTGATCGCGGGATTAATGCTTTTTCCCGCGTACGCGGAAGATAACCGACACCCGATCGAGGTTACGGTACCGCAGCAGGAAATGATCCTGGAAGAAATGCGCGATTACGTGGCAACACTTCAGGAGATCACCGGCGGGCTGGCGGTGTCCGACTTCAATAAAGTGGCTGAAGCGGCGGCCAGTATGGGTCGAGGCCGCATGACGGGTGAAAGAATGGAAATGGCCCGTCAGTTGCCGGAACAGTTTCGCATGATGGGCATGTCGGAGCACGATGAATTCGACGCCATCGCCCGTGACGCTGTCGATTTGCAGGATAAGGATCATACCCTCGAGCAGTTGAGCACGGCGCTCGCAAAATGTGTGGCCTGTCATGCTGCTTTTAGACTACAGCTGAAGTAAACAAGACTTTTATTATGTTGCCAAGAGAATATAAATTTGCCGGGGCCGGAATTCTCCTTCTTTTACTGACTTCCGAGGTAATAGCAACACATGCTGGGCTGCCCGACGTCCAGATAAAGGATTTGCGCGTCGGATCCGGCAGCGAAGTCGTGCGGCATTCCACGGTCAGCGTGAACTATACCGGCTGGCTGGAGGATGGTACCCGGTTCGACAGCAATGAAGACCGGAAAGATGGTCCGTTCACTTTCAAGATTGGGGCGGGTAGTGTGATACCGGGATGGGATCTAGGTATTCCCGGTATGAAGGTCGGAGGTGTTCGCGAACTGACGATACCGCCTGAACTCGCGTATGGAAAACGCGGTGTTGAGACCGTTATTCCGTCCGATGCAACGCTTCGCTTTGAAGTCGAAGTGCTCGAGGCAAAAGCGCCCCCCTATAAAAATGTTGACAACGAGGTTACCAGGACGATGCGTGGGCGTGGTGTACAAATAGTCGACATCCGGCGACCCGAAGAGTGGGGTGAAACAGGTATTGTCGAGGGTAGTATTCTGTTAACCGCTTTCGACAATAGCGGTCGCTTGATACCGGACTTTCCGCAACGATTCACTCAAAAATTTGGGAATGATGAGGAAGTGTTGCTGATTTGCCGTACCGGAAACCGAACATCTTTGATCGCGGATGCGTTGGCGTCTCAGGCGGGGTACAGCAAGATCTACAATGTGGTTGACGGAATCGAACGGTGGATCGCGGAAGGTCGGCCGGTCGTGAAGCGGTGAAAAAGGAAGTGCCGATAGCTCGACACAATATGGATGCCAAAGAAAGGGGTCGGAGTGATTTTTCATTAACCACTCCGACCCCTTTGGTTGAAACGTGTAATCCGACTGAGTTTCAATTAATTACGATGCGTATTTGTTTGGTTAATTGACAATTGGCGCAAAAGAAGAGCCTTCGGGAATTTTGTGTAGATAGGGATCGTATGTGTCCCCGTTTTCTGGTCAGGAATTTTCCGGAGAGACTGTCCAGGAACTAGCGCCACGGAGAAACTCCGCCACGCTCCGGCTACGTTTCATCTCTGATGGATGAAGCCCGTAAAACGCGCACTCGAACGACTGGGCTGGTTTCCGAAAAAGGATGCCAAGCGCAACCGGTTCTTGCAGATCGATCAGCAACCTGGCGACCACCTCATTGGTCTCATCATGAACCAGCACATCCTCGGGTGAACTTTTTACCTCGATCACTTCGAGGGCGAAAGTATCTTTGTTGAAGCGGATACCTTTTTTAGCATTGTCGCCGAAAAGCATGGGTTCTCCGTGCTTCAGACGGAGTTGCATTTTCGACGCATCCTTGCGGTCCGTGAAGGATGCGAAGACATCCTTGTTGTAGACGATGCAGTTCTGGAAGATCTCAGTCAACGAGGCGCCAGCGAAGGCATGGGCCCCCTGCAAGACCTCGCTTAATCCTTCCTTGTCGGCGTCGACGGCACGGGCAAAGAAACGGGCGCCGGAACCGAGCGCAAACTGGCCCGGCGAAACCGGCATATCGACTGAACCGGCTGGACTCGATGGCGAGACAGTACCGACCCGGGATGTCGGTGAGTATTGTCCTTTAGTGAGACCGTAGATTTCGTTATTGAACAGCAGGATCTTCAAACCGACATTTCGTCGGAGTGCGTGCATGAGGTGATTACCGCCAATCGACAGGGCGTCACCGTCTCCGCTGACCACCCAGACATCCAGTTCTGGATTGGCCAGTTTGAGCCCGGTGGCAATGGCAGGTGCGCGGCCGTGAATGGTATGAAAACCATAACTTTCCACATAATAGGGGAATCGGGCTGCACAGCCGATCCCTGAGATAAAAGCAGTGGATTCGGGACTGGCCCCGGCATCGGCCAATGCCCTGGTAACGGATTTAAGAATGGCGTAGTCACCGCAACCGGGGCACCAGCGCACCTCCTGGGTGGTAGTAAAATCTTTTGCAGTCAGTTCTGTACTCACTATTTGCCCTCCTTTTTCAGGGACTCAATGCGGTCAACCAGCTCGGATATGCGAAATGGCTGGCCACTTACTTTGGGAAATGAAACAGTCTGCAAACATAATTTTTCCCGCAGCAATGCGGCCAGTTGGCCGTTATTCATTTCCGGAACGAGCACGGTGTCGAAGCGGCCAAGAAGTTCACCCAGGTTGACAGGGAGTGGATTGATATTCCGCAAGTGAACAAAACTGACGCCGGTCTCAATGGTGGCCTGGTAGATCGGGCCGTACGTGGAACCCCAGCCTACGACAACGAGGTCGCCATGATCGGCACCGCACTCAAGAGATTGCGCCGGAATGTAGTTGGCAACGCAGTCAACCTTGGCTTGTCGCAGGTCCGTCATCTGTTGGTGGTTGGCCGGGTCATAGGAGATATGACCGGTTTCGATATCTTTTTCTAGCCCGCCGATCCGATGCATAAGGCCCTCCATGCCAGGCACGATCCAGGGTCTGCCAAAACTGTTTTCATCCCTGCGGAATGCCTGTCGCTGCGCATCCTGATCCTTACAGGGAGCAGGGGCCGGATGGTGTTCTATCGGCTCCAGGGCTGAGATATCGGGAATCTTCCATGGTTCAGAGGCATTGGATAAGTATCCATCCACCAACAGGATCACCGGTGTCATGTGACGCAACGCGATCCGCACTGACTCCACCGCTATATTGAAACAATCTTCTGAAGAAGCGGCGGCAAGCACCGGTAGCGGAGTATCGCCGTTGCGCCCATAAACGGCCTGAAACAGATCCGATTGTTCTGTCTTCGTCGGTAATCCTGTTGAAGGACCACCGCGCTGCCAGTTGACGATAACCAGCGGTAGCTCCGCACTGACGGCCAGCCCAATAGCCTCAGCCTTCAATGCGATACCGGGTCCCGAGCTGGATGTGACCCCGATCATGCCGCCGTAGGACGCGCCGATGGCCGCGCAGACGGCGGCAATTTCATCTTCCGCCTGAAACGTACCTACCCCGGTTTCTCCCAGCAAGGCAAGCCTGTGCAGTAAGGGTGAGGATGGCGTAATGGGGTAGGAACAGAACATGACAGGTCGATCCGCCAGTTCGCCGGCTGCGGCAATACCCAGGGCAAGGGCCTCTGCACCGGTTACGCTGCGATACTCGCCTGGAGGCATCTCCGATTTGCGGATATCATATCTCGGTACCGATGCCGATAGTTCGGTGTTCTCGCCATAAGCATGTCCGGCATGCAGCGCGGCAATATTGGCGTTGCGAATCTTGGTTTGATTGTCGAGACGCCGCCGGATCCAGTCTTCGACCGACGCCAAATCACGCTCGAACATCCACAATAGAACTCCCAACGCCCAGAAATTCTTGCAGCGATCGCCATCGCTCTTGCTCAGCCCAAAAACTTTGATCGATTCCAGGTTTAGCCGAGAGATATCCGCAGTGACGCACTGGAAATCTTCCAGGGTCCCGTCTTCTCGCGGGTCTTGCTTGTAACCGGCACGTGCCAGGTTCCTTGCAGTGAAACTGTCATTGTTGATAATAATCAGAGCGCCCCGCTCCAGCAGAGGCAAACTGACTTTGAGCGCGGCAGGGTTGAATGCGACCAGCACGTCGGGGGAGTCGCCAGCCGTTGTGATCGTGCCGCTTCCCAGGTTTATCTGGTATGCAGACACCCCGAACAGAGATCCGGCCGGCGCACGTATCTCGGCCGGATAGTCCGGAAAGGTGGCAAAGTCTGCCCCCGTCAATGCCGTCGACACCGCGAACCGCGTGCCCATTAGCTGGATGCCATCGCCAGAATCACCAGCGATACGTACAGCGATTGAATCCATAGTTCTTCTGTCCGACATAAATTTGTTTTTTACCAGAACACAGCTCGTGGAGGAAAGCATTATCCAAGACCCAAGATCGGGACCCAAGATCGGGGTCAGTGTTGTAATTATTCGTATTACGGATGTTTAAAGGCGAAAATGTGACGGAGGGATTATAGATTAGGCAATTTATAATGGCTGCTTAAAAACTAATCCCTCCGTCACCCTTGTTGTAGAAAATAACCCCTCTGGAGTGTACTGACTTCCACGGACAGTTAAATTAGACATCAGTTAACTTTTGATTACATGAGAACTGTGACAGAATTTTTTACAGATACTTAAACTAATTATTGAAAATAAAATTGTTTAGATTTCTTTGAAGAAAACTTTGATTCAAATGTCATTCTAGCCTCTACAGACATTTCAACATTTGTACAAATTCCTAGCTTCCACAAACCCACCAACACTCCGCTCAACATCCTCTTCAGTAGTTGCATAAGAGCAAACACTAATCCTAATCACAGACTCACCTCGCCATTTCGATCCACCACACCAACACTCCCCCGATTTTTGAATCGCTGACAAAGTAGCCTCAGTAAGCCTATCATTTTCACACGCCACAAGCACTTGATTAAAATCTACTTCATTAAGTATCCGAAACCCTACTTTTTCTAGCCCGTTTGCAAATTGTTTCGCACGCTGGCAAAGCTGATCGATCAGTTCTGCAACACCTTTTTTGCCCATGGTGTTCAACACCATCCAAAGCTCTATCGCACGCGCCCTGCGCGACATCTCTGGTGTGTAAAGCATGCCGTCGCGGTGTTCGCTAAATTCTAAATACGCACCAGTCGCCTGCAGCGCATTTATTAGTGCACTGCGGTCTTTGCATAGAATGACGCCGCTGTCGTAGGGGGAGTTTAAGGTTTTGTGTGCATCAACGGACCAGGAGTCGGCAAGTTCGGCGCCTTGATAGAGGGGGTAAGTGGTTGGGCTTGCGGCGGCCCATAGGCCGAATGCGCCGTCTACATGTATCCAGGCGTTAGCTGTTCTGCCTCGATCGCAAAGTTCTTGCATGGGATCGAAGGAGCCGCTGTTTACATTGCCTGCAGAAAGGATAAGAAGAGTATATTCATCGAGTTCGGGCAGCTCTGCAGGAATAATCCGTCCTTGGTCGTCACAGGGAGCGAGAGAAACACGATCTTTTCCGAGTCCGAGAATTGACAGCGCTTTAAACACAGCCCCGTGAGCCTGTTCTCCCAGCACAACTTTGACTTCGGGTGCGCCGAACAGCCCTTGTGATACCACATCCCAATCCTGTCTCTGTAGAATTTGATTGCGGCCCGCTGCGATACCGCACATCAATGACATCGACGTGCCGCTGACAAAACCGGCAGCGCTGTCTTTTGGGAGATTGAATAAATCCACCAGCCAGCGTTCGCAAAGATCTTCCAGTTTGGCATTGACCGGCGACATCACGCGCAGTGCCGCGTTCTGATCCCAGGTGTCGGCGAGCCATTTTGCCGCCAGTGCTGGGGGATGAATGCCGCCGTTTACAAAACCGAAATAACGGCCGCCTGTTTGCGCAACCGTGGCCGGGGAGCCTGATCGGTGTAGCAGTGCCAATGCTTCGGCGGGATCGGTGCCTTCCTGGGGCATGGCCTGCTCAAAATCGTTGAGTGCTTCCAGCGCCTCGGCATCCGGATACACTGGTCGTTGATCGATATGGTCGATGTAATCGTTTGCGTATTGATGGGCCTGATCGAGTAGCGCGTGGAGATCGTGTTGTTTCATTGAGGATACGGGAATAGGGCTGATTGCACACGGGTTGTGAAAGAAGAAGGCGGAAGTGTAGCAGCCCCCAGGTGGCGATCCATATCGCACATTATCGGAGTGACGGTTAGACTCTGTACTTCTGACTTTTCCCCTCGCACCGTTACGTTGATGCCGCCCACCCAAACTTTATCATTGCCCGAAGCAAGAAAGCTGGTGTTAAACAGCCAGCGGGTGTTGTCGCCTGCGCGCACGGGTCGCGCCATTGACGCGACGCTGTCGTCGATTCGGCATCTGGGATATATCCAGATCGATACGATCTCGGTAATTGAGCGTGCCCACCATCATACATTGTGGAACCGTAACCCGCGTTATAAAGCTAAGCAGCTCGATAAACTGGTGGAGGATCGAAAAGTGTTTGAATACTGGTCTCACGCCGCAGCCTATCTGCCCATCGAGGACTATCGGTATTGTCTGCCGCGCATGCACGACGAAATTACCGGCTCGGGTCGATGGCATCAAAAGGATAAAAGCTTAATGAACAAGGTGCTCGCGCGGATTCGTGACGAAGGTCCGCTTCGTGCCAGAGACTTCGAGGATCCCAACCCCGGAAAGAAGGCGATGTGGGAATGGAAGCCTGCCAAGTATGCACTGGAGCAATTGTTTATTGAAGGGCGGATCATGGCGGTTCGCAGGGAAGGGTTCAATAAGGTTTACGATCTGACTGAGAACGTGTTGCCGACCGATATCGATGTCTCCATGCCCTCGAACAAAGAATATGTCCGCTTTCTGGCGCACTCGTTTTTAAGAGCCCAGGGCCTGGGACGGCAGCCGGAGATCACGCATTTAAGAAAGGGCATGCAGCAGACCGCGCGCGAGGTCATCGGTGAAATGCTTGAGGCCGGTGAAATTGAAAATATCGAGGTCAAGAAGGACACCTGGCTGATGTTGCCCGATGCCATGGACGTTTTGAGCAAATCCCTTGCACGCTCCAAAGCAAAAATCCTTTCACCGTTCGATAATCTGGTGATTCAGCGAAGACGGCTGCAGGATCTGTTTGGATTTGACTACCAGATCGAATGTTATCTGCCTGCGGACAAACGCCAGTACGGATACTTCACCTTGCCGGTGCTGTGGCAGGGCAAGCTGGTCGCAAGAATGGACTGTAAAGCCTATCGCGACCGGGGTGAATTTGTAGTCCGTAACCTGGTATTGGAGCCTGGAACGCGCAAGCTGGATCAGTTTGCAAAAGCCTTGGCATCTGAACTTGTTGCCTTTGCCGCGTTTAATCAGTGCGACGCCATTCACATAGGCAATGTATGCACCCCCGAAATCAAAACGATATTGCAACACCAGGTGAATTTGTGATGGGATCGTTATCAACCCGGGCCAAGGGCTATCTGATCACCGCCTTGGGCGTGCTGGCCGTCAGCCCGGACGGGTTGTTAACCCGATTTATCAGCGCGGATGCCTTAACCATCACTTTTTGGAGGGCGCTGCTGTTCGGATTGGTGGCGATGACGTTTGTCGTATTACGCTACCGTAGTAAAACCTTGACGGTGTTCGCGGGTTTTTCCTGGGCGGAATATGCCGTGATGGTGAGTTATGGCATCGGCAACCTGCTGTTTATCTACTCCATTACCCACACCTCGGTGGCCAACACGCTTTTCATGTTGAGCACCACACCGATCTGGGCAGCATTGATCGCGTGGTTATTTCTCAAGGAAAAAGTGCCTCTCAGAACATGGGTTGCCATTGGCGCTGTGCTGATCGGTATTATCATCATTACGCGAGGCAGCCAGGGCAAAGAAGGCGCATGGCTCGGAGACCTGGCGGGATTACTCGGGGCGGGCGTGCTCGCACTGCAGTTTTCGATCATTCGCGTGGCAAAAAGCCGGGATATTCTGCCGGCTCTGGCAATGGGTGGCGTTTTGACCGGGCTGGTGCTCTCGCAGTTTATCGATCCGATGGGCACCAGCAATCTCGATCTCTTTTATTTGTTCATCATGGGTGCGGTGATGCTGCCCGTGGCCAGCTCCCTTATGTTTCTGGGGCCGCGCTATATACCTGCGCCGGAAGTGAGTTTGATGATGTTGCTTGAAACCATCCTCGGGCCCTTATGGGTGTGGCTTGCGATCAGAGAAAATCCAGGCATATACTCGATTGTGGGTGGCACCATTGTGCTGCTCACCCTGGCGGTAAATACGTGGCTTGGTTTGCGTGAAGACAGCACGAAACAAAGTGTTTCGCGAAATTTGTATTCATTCAATCGTAAAAAAGCAGTTACTAAGGCATAGTTGCAAATGACCATCTTGCTCGATGGCAATAATCTAACAATAGAAGACCTCGCGCTGATCGCGGGCGAGGATTCTTGCCTCGTTGAACTTGCGCCTGAGGGTGTCGCGCGTGTGATTGATGCACGTGCCGTGGTGATGGAAGCGCTTGAGCGTGGCGAGAGTGTCTATGGACTTACCACCGGCCTTGGTTCGCGCGCCGATGAAATGCTTGATGAAAATGCGCTGGCTGAATTTTCCTATCAGACAATTCGTGGCCGCGCTCATGCCGTCGGCGAGCCGTTATCGATACCGGTTGTGCGTGCCGCGATGGCGGTGCGACTGAATACACTTCTGAAAGGTGGGGCGGGTGCGGATATTGCGGCAGTCGAATGTCTGCAGCAGTGTCTGAACAAGGGGCTGACACCCGTTATCGGGGAAGTGGGTTCTATCGGTGCGAGCGATCTGTGCTGGGGCGCAACACTGGGGCTTGCTTTGATCGGGGAAGGGCAGATGTTTGATCAAAAGGGTGCTCCGGCATGTTCTTTTGAGGTTTTGCAAGCGGCAGAGATGCCGCCGCTATCGCTTGGGCCGCGGGATGGGCTGGCGCTGGCGAATCACTCCAGTTTCTCTGCGGCGATGATGGCGCTCAGTGTTAATCGGGCATCACGTATGATGGAATCGATACAGTCCGCCGCGGCGCTCAGCATGGAAGCGTTTATGGCGAACGTTATGCCGCTTGATCCAATCGCGGCGGAGATGCGTCCGCAACCTGGTCAGTCTGCTGCCGCGCAGCAGCTTCTCGATTTGTTACACGGCAGCGCTTTATTAAACACTGAAAACGCGCGACGTCTGCAGGATCCGCTTTCAATCCGAAACGTGACGGAAGTGCATGGAGCGGGAATCGCGGCGCTTAACTTTGCCTGCGATGCGGCGCAGAGTGAGATCAACGCGGCGAGTGATAATCCTGTTGTAGATTTAGCGCAGCGCAAGATTGTTTCCTGCGGCGCATATTACACGCCGCTACTCAGCATCGCCGCACAAACCTTAAGCAATGCATTTGTGCACGTTGCCACGACGCAACTTTCTAGAATCGTTAAATTGTTAACCGAACGCTTTTCCGGTCTGCCGCAATACCTCGCGGCGCCAGGCTCAGATTCAAACGGCTTTGCGCCGGTGTTGAAGATTGCCGAAGCGCTGGTGGCGGAACTGTCTCATGCCGCGATGCCTGTGCCCGTGTGGCCGAGTGTCAATGCCGATGGTGTGGAAGATATACAAACCAATGCGCCCGCGACGATCAAGGCATTGGGTCGCGCCGTTTCTCATGCGGAACCACTTTGTGCGATTGAATTGATTGTTGCGAGTCAGGCCTACGAGCTGAGAGGCAATGCAAGTTCAGCGCCCCGAATTAAATTGATCTTCGATCGGGTCAGACAAGTTTCAGCAAAGCTCGAACAGGATCGCCCGCTGACCAAAGATATCGAATCAGTGGTGAGGCAGGTGCAGTCAGGCTGTTATCTTTTAACTGGCGAATAAGAATTAGATCGTCTGCTCAAGGCAGCAGGGCACCGCCGTCTACATCAATCACCGCCCCGGTCATAAACGGATTGGATAATGTGAGTACGATGGCTTGGGCTAATTCTTCTGGTGTGCCGGCTCGTGGAATCGGTTGTTGCGCCGTAGCCTTTTGAAAATGTTCGACACGTTCCTGCCCTTTGAGTGGGACCATGGGTGTATCGATCAAGCCCGGCGAAACCACGTTGATGCGTCGCGGCGCGATTTCAGGCACTAATCCCCGCGCAAATCCTTCCACCGCATTGCCTACCGTGGAGATCGCCAGCATGCCGGGCCCGCACTTTCTCGCGGGGGAGCCGCTGACCAGCACAATGGCCCCGTCTTCGGTTAATGCTTCGAGGCCTAAACGCACTGCATTGGTGTAACCCCACAACTTTGCAAATGAATCCTGGAATTCATCCAGATCCATTTCGGCAAAGGGGCCCTTGGCTCTCGGGCCGCCGGTCGCCGCACAGACCAGATAATCGAGCGGGGCGTGGCGCGAGAACAGCTGACTCAATGCGTCACGATCGAGAACATCACAGGATTCAAGCGTTATGCCGTCATGCTCTCCATCGATGGCGCCGCTTCGACTCACTGCGATAACGGTAGCGCCTTCATCACGCAGCTGCCTCGCTGCCGCCAGTCCGATGCCCGATGTACCGCCAAGCACCATCGCTTTTTTCCCTTTAATATTGTTCATGGGTTGTTTTTAAGTAGAGAGTTTGAATTACTTTCGATCCGCGCAGCGCGGCGCGATGAAAAATTTCGGTCTATTGTATCAAGTGCGCTCAGGCATACCGTAATGTTTGACCGACGCCAAGTTTTTGTGCCTTTTGCAGCATCGCCGCACCGAGTGCAATATCGCTTGTGGCCAGACCGCGGTGCCAGAATAGAATGGTTTCGTTATCGCGCTCTCTTCCTGGCCTGCTGTCGGCAACGATCTCGCCAATTTCCGCGTGGACCGTTTCCGGGCTGACTTTCGCGGCATTGATGTGCGGTCTGAGCGCACCGAACGGCCCGGCATTCATCTGGCCGCGATCATCGACAACGATCTTATCCATGATGTCGGTATGGTCGAGCTCTAAAGTGCTCATGGTGCCATAAGGAATTACCAGCGCGCCTGTCCTGATCCACTCGGTTTTAAAAAGAGGCTGCGGTTCGGGCAGTCGCGACGCTTCGACAAGAATATCGGCGCCATTGAGGCAGCTTTCCCAATCCTCGGTAGCGATCACCGGTTTGTTCAGATCCTGGGTAAGGCGTTCGGCAAAACTGTTCCGGCTCTCGGGTCTTCTCGAGTGCACACGGATCTCTTCGAAGTCAAACAGAAAATCGAGCAGGCGCACATTCCAGTACGCGGTACCACGGGCGCCGATATGACCGAGTACTTTCGGGCTCCGAGGCGCGAGATATTTTGCGCCGAGGGCGCTCAGTGCGCCGGTGCGCATTTCGGTGATGGCGGTGGCATCGAGAATTGCCAGGGGCATGCCGGTACGGGGATCAAACAGATTGAGCATCGCCATCTCTGACGGCAAACCGCGTTTGTAGTTATCGACATAGTCACCGACGATCTTCACACCCGCGGCATTCAGTGGCTGGACATAACCGCGGAGAACATTGAAGTGTCCGTTGAACGCCGGATCCGGCGTCAGATGCATACGCGGTTCGATTACTGTCTGGCCTTTGCCAGCGGCCCGTAATCCTGCTTCTACAGCGTCGAGAATTTCCTGGTCCGACATCGATAATTGTTCGATATCGGGACCATTCAGATAGGTGAGGTTGATCTCACTCACGGTTATAGATCGATGGCCCCTAGATTCAATCTTTTTTCCTTCGCGTACTTGCGCGCATCCTGATAGCCTGCATCGGCATGACGCATCACGCCGCTGGCCGGATCGTTCCATAACACTCGAGCGATACGCGCATCCGCAGCTTCTGTTCCATCGCAGACAATCACCACGCCGGCATGTTGCGAATAACCCATGCCCACGCCGCCACCATGGTGTAACGATACCCACGTTGCGCAGCCGGCGGTGTTCAAAAGCGCATTCAG
>JAHEGU010000095.1 GCA_024644945.1 Gammaproteobacteria bacterium
GCGAGTCCGCTGATAACAAACACCGCCAGGTCTGGTACTGTCGGCAGGGATTGCAGTGACGCGTAACACGGCTGATTGAACAGCGCTTTGTACTTGGGGTTGATCAGGAATAATTCTCCCGAATACCCGCAGTCTATGAGCTGAAGAATCGTAGCGCTTGCGAGACTGCCGTCGCGCTGCGATGCGCCAATGACGGCAACGGTCTTCGGCGATAGCATTCTGTCTAGCCAATGTGGCATCTGTCGTTATCGGCGTAGTGGATCACGCGAGATTTTGGCATAGTTTTTATCGTTTCTATTCATTTAATCAGGTGTAACCATGAGTGATGCCGTTCTGGTCAAAGAAACCGGTCATATTCTTGAAATTACGATTGACCGACCGCCCGCGAACGCGATCAATGTCGCCGTATCCGAGGCCATTTATAAAGCGTTGTCGCGGCTGCAGGAAACTGATCACTTAAGAGTCGGGATCATTGCCGGCGCAGGGGACCGCATATTTAGCGCGGGTTGGGACCTGAAAGAAATCGCCAGCATGGAGTCCAACCAAGAAGCGGTGGCGAGCGCCCTGGATTGCCCCGGCGGGTTTGCAGGCATCACCGAATTTTGGGGGCTCAAGAAACCCGTTATCGCAGCGGTCAATGGTATGGCGGTGGGAGGCGGTTTTGAAATCTGTCTTGCCTCAGACATTATTGTTGCCGCAGATCACGCAGAATTCTTTCTACCGGAAATGCAAAGAGGATTTCTACCGGATGTCGGGGCGATACAGATTCTCCCGCGCAAGGTGCCGTACAATATTGCCATGGAACTGCTTTATACGGGTCGTCGCATGAGTGCCGCGGAAGCAAAAGGGTGGGGGCTGGTAAGTCAGGTTTGCTCGCGCGCTGATTTGAATCAAACAGCCCGCGACATGGCGACCGCTATTGCCAAGGGCGCGCCTTTGGCGTTGCAGGCGTTGAAGGAAGTCGTCCCGGCAATACATTCGTTACCAATTCAACAGGCGTTTGCCGAAACAAAGCCTGGCAACCAGCGCCTGCCGATTTATCAGCAAATGCTGATGTCTGAGGACTTCATGGAAGGCCCCCGTGCATTTGCCGAGAAGAGGGCGCCAGTGTGGAAGGGTGTCTAGACCTGCTCAAGAACGGCCAACTCAAGAACGGCCAACTCAAGAACGCAAATATGATGCGCCGTTCAGATCGATAATGCAACCCGTCATAAAATCCGGGGCATCGAATGCAAGAAATCCGATGGTCTTGCCGAGCTCTTCAGGCTGCGCGACCCGGCCGATGGTACTTTGATTGCGTATCTGTTCTCCCTCCGGAGAAGCCAGAATCGCCGCAGCCATTTCAGTCTCTACAAATCCCGGGGCTACGGTATAGATAAACACATTTTCCGGACCGAGCGCCTGGGCCAGGGATTGCCCTAAAGCGTTGAGCCCGGCTTTTGAGGCGCCATACCAGGGCATCAATGGCTCGCCTCTGAACGCTCCCCGGGAAGAAACATTCACTATGCGACCGCCTCCATGTTTAATCATTTTCTGCACGACGCAATAGCAGAGATTGCTGGGGCCGGTCAGGTTGGTATCGACAACCCGTTTCCATGTCGCCTGCCAGGTGTCGTAGTCAATATCAGTGACCTGGTGGCGCTGGGAAACCCCGGCGTTGTTGACCAGCACATCGATCCCATCCATTTCCTCCGACACGGCATCTATCAGCGCAGAGGCCTGGTTCGGGTCGGTGACATCCGCCTGATACAGCCCATGGCCTTCCCCGCTGAGCAGGCCTAGGGTTTCTTCGGCCAGGTGCAGATTACTGTTGTAATGGACCGCAACCCTGCCGCCTTTGTTTGCGCATTCAATCGCCGCGGCGCGGCCGATGCCACCCGAGGCGCCGGTAACGAGGATGGTGGTTTTCGTTTTCATTGAATCACCTGATCAAAAAGTAAAAGTCTATGTTAAGGAACCACTAGGCCATCATGTATTCACACCGTAACAAATTATGATGGCCGTCGCCAGGATCAACGTTTTCCCACAACGTTCTGCAGTCGCTCAAGTAAATACTCGATATTGTGTTGGTTGATGACCATGGGCGGTCTGATCTTCAGTACGTTGGAATAAATCCCGTCAACGCCGATTAGTACGCCTTCCTGTTTGAGTGCATTGGCAATGGCTGTTGCCTGTTCGGCCGCGGGTTCGAGGGTGTCCTGGTCCCGTACCAGCTCGACGCCAATAAACAGTCCACTGCCTCGCACATCCCCGATAATCGGATTTTGCTGTGCAAGCTGCTTGACGCCGTTGGATAGCAGGTTACCCATGCGCTCGGCGTTTTCCATCAGTTCTTCGTCCTGCATAACCTGCAATACCGCTAAGGCGGCGGCGCAGGCAACCGGGTTACCGCCGGTCGTGCTGAAAAACTCGCAAGAGCGTTCGAACTTTTCCGCAATCTCTTTTCGCGTCACGACCAGACCCATTGGATAACCGCCGGCAATAGGTTTACCGAAGGTGACGATGTCGGGGTCCACCCCTGCGAGTTCGAACCCCCACATCGTTTTGCCGAGTCTGCCAAATCCTGATTGCACCTCATCCGCGACGCAAAGACCGCCGGCATTTCTTACCCGTTGATAGACGTCGCCGGTATAACCTGGCGGTGGCACCATGATGCCGCTTGAGCTCAGTATCATGTCCATGTAGAAAGCAGCCGGACGGTGACCATTGTGCGCGAGTTTTTGAATGGCGTCATCGCACCAGGCAGCATAGTGCTGACCCCGATCCGGAAGATCTCTCTTCCAGGGGCCCCGGTAATCATCAGGCGCTTTGATCTCGCCGATATGTTCGCAACCCGCGCCGGGTTTGATCCTCTCCGCGGGCGACAGATCAAATACCGCGTCGGTGATGCCATGGTAGGCGTTCTCGAGCACCAGTCCACCGCTATGGCCGGTCCAGGTTTTTGCCAGGCGCCAGGCCAGATCATTGGCTTCGCTGCCGGAAGACACAAAGTAACAGACGTCCAGGTCATTCGGTAAGGTGCCGGTCAGTCTCTCGGCGTATTCGGGGAGGCTGTCGTAGAGATACCGGGTATTGGTGTTCAGGGTGGCGGTCTGACTTGCGATTGCGGCGACTACTCTTGGATGACAATGCCCGACATGGGGTACATTGTTATAAGCGTCGAGATAGACTTTGTCATCACTATCATAAAGCCAGACCCCTTCACCTCTCACCAGGTCAAGAGGTTTGTCATAGGAGTAGTAACCGGCATTGCCTAGATGCCTGTTTCTTTTATCCCAGCTTTTCCGTATTGAATTTCGCGCTTGTTGAGGCAAATTCTTTGCAGACAGACCGCAGGCGCTGCGGAGTAACGCTTCAAATTCGCCAACCCGCATGGCATCGATTTCTTTCAAAAAATCGGCGGCGTTTCCGTGCCAACCGTCCAGGTGGACGCGCTCATCGTCCCATTCGATCTCCTGACTGGCCCAGGCATCGACCAGCAGGCATAGCACGATGCGGCCGATGATCAGATCGGGCAGCAAGTTAAACTCCTGGTCTTCCAGAGGCAGGACGGCATGGAATCCGGCAACGATGTGCGCGGCGAGCGACGCTGGATCCTCGTGACCCACCGGAACCTCCGCGGCGGTGAGCCCCAGGTCCTGGATCAACGGCGCATAAACCATATCGCCGAAATCAAAAATACCTGCGATGCGCGTAGGATCGTCGGGATCGACAACCGAGTTATGAAAGGTCAGGTCGTTGTGAATAAGCTGAGCACGGCAGCTCGCGAGCTTGGGTTTAACCTCATTTGAAAAACGATTAAGGAACGATTGGATAACGTGCAATAACGGTTTGTCGTGGACGTTTCGGCAAAGCGAAGTCAGTTGATCGATGTTCTGGGTGTCCCAGGCGATGGCGTGTTGTGACGCTGGATGAAAGAAACCCCGCAGCGCGTAATTCAGCTGGGCTGAAGTGCGTCCAAGGTTGCGCATCAATCTCGGATCTGCAGGCGCCTCGTAAAGGGGCAGCCCAGGAAGAAACTCGAAGGCGCGGACTCTGCAGGATTCAGTGCTATTGGATCCGACGGTGGTCCAGTTCCTGCCGTCGACGGTTCGAACAAGTTGCTGCACGGGAAGGGCGGGGTCCCGCTGCAGGATATGCCGCAGAGCGGCACATTGGAGATCGAGAAGATCATCGGATTCCGAAGTGTTAGCGACCTTAAGCAGCAAAGCGCTATGTCGATCGGCGCGATTAGTCCGGATCAGAAAATTCTGGTCCCTTTCTCCACCGAGCGGCTCCGCTACCCCGACAATGCCGTAGTCCATTTTGGCGATCTGCTCAACATCAGTAATCCTGATATCCGGAGGAGGGCATTGTAAAGTCTTCAGGATTTCGAGCATCGGCGCAGTTTTCATTTGGATTTAAGTTTATCGCATTCTATAGAATATTCAGTGCGCTATAACCCTTTCAAGGAGCGTGGGTAAGGTGACGCAGAATATGGGTTAAACTTTAATTGATCGTCACTACCTTGAGGACCAACTATGACAGCTGACTTGACTTATCTTACCTGGACCGCTGTATTGTGTTTGATTTTTTCGATACCGTACATTGCGGGCAAGGTAGCAAGCAATGGACTTCTGTCACCCGAGGAATATAAAACGCCGCTGGAGCGGGATCATCCGGACTGGTTGAGGCGCTGTAATCTTGCCCATGTGGGTCTGATTGAGAACCTCCTTGCGTTTGCTGCGCTGTTTCTGGTTGCCCATGTCAGTGTCGAAGCCAGTTCGGTCACCGCGACCATTGTGATGATTTTCTTCTAGGCCCGTGTGGTGCATGCTGTGGGTTATATTGGAGGCATCCCATACTTGCGCATCTTATGTTTCATTGAGTATTGGCGCATTTGCCTCCCTGGCAATCACGTGAAAAATTCTGAGCTAAGACGCAAGTCCCGGGCGACGTGTCGTTATGCCCCCGGGATTCTCATTCGAAATCCGTTTATAGGCGGTATCAGTTGTTGTTTGCGGTATTAATTGACACTAGTCATTTACTGGCTTTGGCACTGAAAAATCCGATATGAAAATTATCGCAATTTTCCTGAGTTTTTTGTTGCTGTCAGCAAGTGAGACTCTCGCCAGCGGTCGATCGGTTTTCGACACTTTGTTCTTGAAAAGCGATCAGGGTCAAACCGAATACGATATCCCTTTTCCCTTTTCAAAAGTGATTGACGTTCTGGAGCAGCAACTTGGCATGTCGATTAATAATGATGCCAATATTGCTCAAACCGCGTTGATACCTCTCGGGCGATGTATTAACCGATACGCTGCTGCACCGGATTTTTTTAAATATCCGAGAATTGTCGTCGCCATCGACAGCGAGCACTACGGGTCCGGCAAATGGGAAAAACCTTTCATCAAAGATCAGATTTTCCTCGGTTATCAGGAAAAGGCCAACGCCATAGAGGTGATCAGCTATAACGAAGAGGAAGGAAGGTTTGATTTTCAGATGGTGTCGAATTACTCGGCAGGAAACACGCCTTCAGTCAAAAAGATTAAGGACGACCGGTGCACCAGTTGTCATCAGAATAATGGACCTATCTTCCCCAGATCGAATTGGGATGAGACCGAATTGAATGATCAAATATTCAAGCTCATTGGCGAAGCGCAATATGGGCCTGGATACCAAGTATCGCGCCCCACGGGAAGTGGGGCGCCGTCTATTGACCAGGCAACTAACAGGGCAAACATGTTTTCGCTGTTCCAGAAAGTCTGGCAGGATGGTTGCCGATCAAACGATCCGTTCAGTGACACCCGATGCCGGGCAGGATTGCTGCAAATGGCGCTCGAGCACAGGCTCCAGGAAAACAATCGCACAATAATTCCTTCCAAGTTAGTAACGGAATACGTGATTCCGTTAACTATGGAAAACTCCAGACTACACTGGCCCGACGGGATTCTGATCCCGAGTTCCGATATAAATAATCAAAACCCGATTTCTCTGGGTGAAAAACCACATCTTACGTCAGCGCTCAGCCTCAAACAGCCGATGTCATTCATGATCAAATGGCATCCTCAAAACATTTACCGCATCGTTCAGGGGCTAGGCGGTTTTATTCCGCTTACAACGATAAGAAGACTGGACGACACATTATTCAATACCCCCCTGAGAACGGCGTCTTCTCGTATCAATTTTCGCGGCACATGCAGAATGAGGAGGACTGACAAAACAAAAAATTTTAATGATAAGAGCAGACGATCCGGAAGTATTTCCGTCCGCTGCGATCTTACAGAAGGGGCGCTTTCGAGTGGAGTGAGTCTGTACGGTGACTTTTATATCGAATCGGGTCTGGTCAAGTCTATTTTGCCGCTCAGTAATATGTATCTGGAGAGTTCAAACTTTGTCGTCGGTATCTCACATCGCGGTGGCAGGATCGAAGATGGTAACGGCAAGTCTTCTATTCGGCTAAAGCTGTTTGATTCCAGACATCAGCTCCATGCACGTCTGCCTAGTGGAGCAATTGTCGATAGTCTGAAGATCAGCTGGAACACGAATCCGCCGACAGACATACTGTTTAACAGCGGCAATGTGGTTGTCGCGAATATCACGCTGACCGCCGTGGCGGATTCAGGTCTGCTTGATGCCGCTATCGAGAGACTGATAGCGCAAGCGGAT
>JAHEGU010000096.1 GCA_024644945.1 Gammaproteobacteria bacterium
TGCTTTGCCATTCTTCGGACACACCCGTGACCGTAGTTTGAGATCGCCGTCAGCGGTTGATTGAGTTCGTGTGCAATACCAGCCGCGATTTCTCCTAAAGTGTTCAGCCGCGAAGCCTTAGCAAGTTGCGCCTGTCTTTGCTGTAGTTTATCAGCGGCAGCTTTACGCTCTATTTCTCTGCCTATCCACTGTGCGATGAGCAGAAGAATATCCTTATCGACTTCTGAAATCGGTATCGATCTTGGCTTTGCCGCGTAAAACCCGAGAACGCCGAATGTCTCGTCCTGACCATAAACATAGGCGGCAATATAAGAACCTCCGAGCTGAAAAAGTCTTTTAAAGTCCTGACTCGGAGGCTGCGCCGCTATATCAAGTACGCAGTACGTATCATCTTTAAAGGTTTGTTCTTTAATAAAAAATTGAGAGAAAGTTTCAAGTTGATCGTGTGTCGATATTTGCTTATTGTTGTCCCCAGCGTCGTACCGATGAATGACTTCGCTCGGTGCAGAGTTTGTTTTAACTAAGAATCCTGTCTGGGATTCAAACAACTGGCACCCAAGCGCCAGCAATCGCTCTAGTTTGTGATCTAGACTATCTTCTGAAGAAGCGGATATATCGTGCAGCCTGCGCAGAGTATGCTCGCTGCGTGTCAATGATCGATTTGCGCCAGCGAGCTCTTCAGTCCGGTTTGCGATTTGCACTTCCAGATTGTCTCTGTTGGCCGCGAGTTGCGCCTGTGCTTCGGTTCTCTGCTTAATCTCCTGCTGCAGCGCGACTCGAGATGACGTGAGTCTTCTGTTTGTTGTTGAGACAATAATAGTGGTGACGCCCAGAACCAACAACGTAAGAATACTAAATAAAATCCATTCATTGTATTCAGCCCAGACCTCGCTCAGGCGCAACTTTTGGCTGCGCTTATAAGGTCCGATTCTTAACTCGCGGAAAAGCTCATGGACTGAGCCATAATCCAGTGGGATGGTCCAACCTGCTATAGAGGCCGATTCTGCCGCTGCACTTTGACGTTCCAGTTTTAACAGCGCTACCGTAACATGTTGCGCGAGATCTTCGGGAGTGTTACGTGCTTTTGAAAACGGCCACTCTGGATAAAGTCTGGTACTGTGAAGAAAAGGGTAAGATTGATTTATCTGTCGATTGAGGACCAGGATACTGCCAATATCGATTTTTCCTTCTAGTGCCATTCTTTCTAGAACATCGCTTCGAACAGTCCCGGCATCAAACCTGTTTTGGAGAACAGCGTATACGATATCGTCCTGTGGAAATCCGTTAAAGTGAAGTTGCTCAATATCAGAAAATGGATCAATACCGATGTCCTTTAGTTCTCTCCACGCCATTTGAAAACCACCAAAAGCTTCGGCGCTTACCGCAACAAAAGAGTGTCCGGCAATGTCTCCAAGCGCCTGAATACCAGGATGATCCTTTCGAGTAAAAATGACTGCGCCAAACTCGGTGATCGCTCTCCCTTGTCGCAGGTTCCTGATTGTGCTCAGTCTTGAAATGCCATATTTCAACTCGAGATCCACGTAGTGGCCCGTATTGGTGAGCACAAAATCCAATTCATGGTGTGCCAGCGCGTCAGATATTTCAACCAGGTTCAGTGGGACGATTCGAAATGACGCGCCGTCGATCTCCCTGCTGAGGTAATTGGCAGTTTCAGTCCATTGGTTGGTCGCCGCTTGCTGACCGCGAAAAGCCAGGACTCCAATGTCATACACAGGTTCAGAAGCATTTGCTAAGCCTGAAAAAAATAACGCAATAAAAACAATAATATGTAGCTGTTTTCTAATATTAAATTGAATTTTGTCCAAGACTTAAGAACAGGTAACCCTATAAGCTGCTTAGGTGTTTCGCGTGTTTGATTCAATCAAATCCTACTACGTTTACACATGCAGTGTGTCTGTTAATTCTTGCAAATATTGGCCTGATTCTGCATAGAGTTGGATTTTCGAGTAATCCTCAGACTAATATTTTTCTATAGTTGATGCAGATACAAGCGGGAATTTGGATGGTGTGCGTCAGGGTGTTTCACTCCGACCCTTTTTTTAGGATTGTCATTCCACACCGTGTAACTTCCAACTGCTGCACACCTCGATCATTCTGTTTCTACCACGTAGATACACACTTTATCCTTACTAAACTTACTCGCGACCCCGATGCGTTTACGGTCCGAAATGTTGGCGCGTGACCTCTGGATTGCCGGAATTCCCCCGCTCGATGATGTAAAGATCACCGTAGTTCAGCGGCGGTGGTTCGGGCGCTGCAAGCGCATCCCAGATTGACTGCAGGTTCCCTTTATTGCCGATCCAGACGATGGTCTTACCCGCACCCTTGGACATTAGCTGGATGGCTGGATTTTCGGCGGTGATATGCTGGATTGTCAGGCCGCGCACCTCGGCCAGAGGGACCGCGGTGTTCAGGTTGCGCGCCCAGCTGGGCGAATAGATCGCGTCGATCGGGATACCGTCCAGCGCACCAACCAACGCCTGCGCACGTATACGTCCCGTGTCGTTCAGGTCCTCGCCAGTGCGGTCGGCGTGGCGGAGGGTGATCAGCTTGGTCCCAGGCGGGATGGTAATCTGGGCCTGCGCAGTGTGGGCGGTCAGCGCAGCGGCGGCCAGGCACAGGAAATGACGACGATGCAGCATGGTTCGGGGCCCTCTAATCGGTTTTCGAAAAGCATAACACGGGCGAGGGGGCACGAGTCGAGAGGGTCAGTTTTCCGGGTGCATCGCGATACCGGGGATAAGAAAAACGCACGTTAGTTTTAGCCAGTGTAAAAAGACAGGACTTCCTCGAGTAATCTCTGCCAAGCAGGCTCGTTTGGCAAGATAATATGATTTCGACCTTCCAATGCAGCGAACCGAGCATCTGGAATCCCGGCGGCAAATGCTCTGCCACTTGCAAAAGGTACCCTAGCGTCGTTTCGACAGTGCAGCACGAGTGTAGGCACTGACACCTTTGGAAGAAGCTCAACGACGTCGACATCACCGAAGGCATGATGCAGCCGCAGGGCATTTTCTGGTGAAACCGACAGTTTCTCCAGTTCGTTAAATGCATTCATCTGTTCCTGAGAGGCTTCGGGCATGAACATCGATGTAAAGAGTTGTCTGAATGCCGGGTTGTCCTGCCCCCATCCTTGCTCTATCAAGGTCGAAAATGCCTCGCCCCGTTTCGCTGCATCGGGGCCCTGTTTACACCAGCCTTTAACGTAACCGCCGTAGAGAATCAGGTGCGATACCCGTTCCGGGTGGCGTACGGCATATGCAACGGAGACTGCGCAACCCTGTGAAATTCCAAGCAAGGCAAAACGATCGATTTCCATTTCATCAACTATCGATTCAAGATCGCTGACAAAATAATCGAAATTCAGGTTTTCAATGTCCCAATCGGATAGGCCATTACCTCGCTGGTCATATCGAATTAAACGATAATGGGAGGACAAAGTAGTCCACCAGTGTTGCCACGGCGGATTGTGAATCTCGAACTCCAGGTGATTCATCCAGTTCGCTGCTTTCACCAATGGTTGTCCATCTCCTATCTTCGAATAAGCAAGGGAAACCCCGTCGTTAGTCCTGTGGAGGTGAACTTGTTGAGCGGGTTTCTTTCGACTTGAGTTGTTCGACTTACTGTCACCCGTTGCGATATACACATGAAATGCCCGTACGGGTTCACTAATATTTTTGAGTGTTTGCTCACCCATGTCTTCGAAGGAAAGGTCAAGCTTCTCTTTCACTGCAGAACGCACGGCCTCGGAGACGCAGATGCCGCCTGGATTGGCAAGGCTTTCAAGTCGGGCCGCTATATTTACACCATCCCCGTAAATGTCACCTCGATCCTCGATGACATCTCCAAGATTGATGCCAATCCGAAAATCCACCTTACTTTCTGAAGGCAATTTCTTGTTACTATGTGCAAGCTGTCTCTGGATGTCGACCGCACTGGAAACAGCATCGACGACTGCTTCGAACTTGGCAAGCGCCGCATCACCCGCATAGTGCATCACTTGGCCGCGATGCGATTCGATAGATGCAGCTATCAAATCAAGATACTCGCTCAAAGTACGATGAGTAGTGTCTTCATCTTTACCCGTAAGCCGGCTGTATCCAGCCACATCCGCGTACAGAATCGCGACGAGTTTACGCGGTAGACGGTCGTCCATCAGAAGGTAATCCGTTTGAGCTGACTGGAATTCCAAATAGTAGCGCGAAATACGATGCTAAAACATACAACCAGCAATAAAAGAACTTGAAGCACATGAATAATAAATAAACTAAATCCAACCATGATGCGGGTGCGTAAACAAACTGTTGAACACCCCTTCGGTACGATCAAATCATGGATATGTATAAGGCCATTAAAAGAATCTCAATTAATTTGTTTAAGCGCAACATGGATCGTTTAGCTGTATCGGTGGACAGGGTACTGTTCCATATGAGCAATACACGCAGCAATCTCCGGCTTTGGGCTTAAGTAGCTCACCACAACCCTTGCATTCGTAAAACCATTGGCAAGCATTAGTTGGCATGGTTTCTGTTTCACTGTGTCCGCATTGTGGACAGGTGATTGTGGAGTTAGGAATTACGTTTGGTATTTCTTCCATATTGCATAGATTGTTATTGATATGAATATCGCTAAAACGGGCAAAAGCACAACGTCAAGATAGCCGACCACGGATGATAATCCGACAGCACCAAGCAGGATGACTAACGCTGGCGTAAAGCAGCACAAGGCCGCGAGGAACGTGCCGACTACGCCTGTTTTAAGTAAGCTGGCGTTTTTCATAACGGTGATATCATAAATCATACAGTAACTGTGTGGTTAAACAGTGCTTCTTTATATTAGTTGTCACACATACTGATAAGACCCGGATGGGTCAATTAACAGGGGCTTTGACTTAAAGTGGTAAACACTAGTGCAGCCATAAATATGATGTGACGTCCTTTTATTCTTGGTGTGCTAAGGTGGTTGGAGAAGTCTGAAGCCTCAACTGATGCTGTGCTGGAAAAGAACTGAAACTAATATCCCATATCATCCGTCTTGGCAGTCCTCGAAAAATAAAGTATTCAACACCTCATTTCAGATCAGAATGAATCTATTCAAGGTATTAGAAAATGAAAGGTAAAATTGCAATTGTCCAGAATCCACCTGTGTATCTAGACCGGGATAAAACCGTAACTTTAGCCGTCAAGTATGTAAAAGAAGCCGCTAAAAATGGTGCTGCGCTAGTTGTCTTCCCCGAAGCGTATGTTTCTGGATACCCGACCTGGATTTGGCGTTTGCGTCCGGGCGGCGATATGGGTCTTTGTGGAGAGATACATGAGCGCATGCTCAAATCTGCTGTGGATCTTTCGTCAGATGCTATGGGGCCCTTACTGGATATTTCTAAACAGAGAAAAGTTACCGTCGTTATTGGAATAAATGAGATTGATAGTGAATATAGTGGCACCACAATTTTTAATACCGCAGTCACAATAGGCCCGGATGGCAGCATCTTAAACCGACATCGCAAGTTAATGCCGACGAACCCGGAACGAATGGTCTGGGGGGCAGGCGACGCATCCGGCCTTCGCGTTGTAAAAACCCCGGTAGGACGGATTGGAACTCTTCTTTGTTGGGAGAATTACATGCCACTTGCGCGATACGCCTTGTATGCGCAAAATCTCGAAATACTCATTGCTCCGACTTGGGATGTTGGCGAGGTATGGCAAGCAAGCATGCGTCATATTGCCCGTGAGGGAGGCTGTTGGGTGCTCACTACTGCTACGGCTTTAGAGAGTTCTGATATGCCTGCTGATTTTCCGGAAAGAGACACGGTCTTTCCTTCAAAGGAATGGATTAATGATGGTGGAGCCATGGTGGTTAACCCGTCAGGATCAATAGTTGCAGGTCCTCTTGTTAAGAAGAAGGAAATACTATATGCCGAAACTGATACCGACGCCTCAAAAAAAGCACGTCGATCACTTGACGTAGCGGGTCACTATTCACGACCAGACATATTCTCACTAGAGATAAATAGGGGTGCGACCAAGCCTGTTGATTTCGAAGATTAGATTATTAGAGATTATTACAAGGAGTCAACAAACAGTAACTCTATTGAGTGACTGCCTTGATCTTACTTGCGGTATTGATCCGCAGGGAAGGATTGCTTCGATAAATAAAGCTTGAATCCTATTGAGTAGCGTGCTCCAAGAAGCACAATAGCTGTTATCCACTTATGAAACGCAAGCTGAGCGATTTAATACGTGTGTTGCGTCGATCAGTTGAATTTGCAGTCTATTTCTGTCACTGTCACATTTTCGTGTCGAAAATGTGTTTTAAAGTGCAGCAGGCATGCAATCAGTACAATTTTCGATTGGCACTCGATATAGAGAGTCAAAAGATGGTTTTGCATGGCGTCTTATTCGTAGAACCCGGTCCAGGCGGTGTAAAATTTGCCAGCTTGTTATTGGGTTTGTGCAAAGATGACCTAAGGATTCCGATGGTTAAGCTGCAATAAATTACAAAGTCGCGGCTACTGGCGGATGCAAAGCAACGGTTAGAAATTAATTAAAGTTACAGTATTCTAGCAGTAATCGATATTTTTATTTTTATTGCTGGGAGAAGGGTGGATGCATGTTGAGATAGAT
>JAHEGU010000097.1 GCA_024644945.1 Gammaproteobacteria bacterium
GCCGTCACGGTAGTGACATTTTGCATAACAACACCGGTTTATACCAGCAGTTATCCTCCGGTCGATGTCGACATGCAAGCCCGACAGGTTTCTCAGCACGTCTATTACGTGCAAGGGGTTCCTAGGGTCGCCACAGCTAATGCCGGGTTTGTTTCCAATTCATCGTTTGTCGTCACAGATCAGGGGGTGGTTGTATTTGACACTCTGGGAACGCCGTCACTTGGCGCGAAGCTGCTTGAAGTCATACGTGAAATAACGGAAGTGCCAATTGTTCGCGTATACATCAGTCACTATCATGCGGACCATATGTACGGCAACCAGGTTTTTCATGATCTTGGCGCTGAAATTGTAGCGCCTGAAGGGGCCGTGAGATACCTGTCTGGTGACGATTCACAGCGGCGCCTGGAAGAGCGCAGGATCAGCCTGACGCCCTGGGTAAATGAATCAACTCGAGTGATACATCCTGACCGGTATTTGTACTCAGAAGAAATTTTCACGCTGGGGGGGGTATCCATGCGCGCGGTTAATGTCGGCAGTGCACATTCTGACGGTGACCTGATACTGTTTGTGGAAAGCGACTCGGTCCTGCTTTCGGGTGATATCATTTTTGAAAACCGGATTCCTTTCCTGGGTTCATCCAATACCAGGGAATGGCTTGAAATTCTTGACCGGCTGGCTGAATCAGACGCCACGACGATAATTCCTGGCCACGGACCGGCGGCAGGTGATCCCGGGAAAATCGTAAGCCTTACCCGCCGCTACCTGTCATACGTAAGACAGGCTATGGGCACGGCGGTCGAGGAATGGGTTCCCTTTGATGAAGCATACGAAAATACCGACTGGACGGATTTTATCGAGTATCCAGCGTTTATCGAGGCTAACCGGCAAAATGCCTATGGCGTTTACCTGTCCATAGAACAGGAGTCTTTGGAATAATTTTACTGCCCGTTCAGGTCGAATCTGCCCTATAAAGGAGATAACCCACTAAAAAGGATTTCCGTGGAAACCGATCCTCAAGGAATACCTGATTGACTGGTGAAACTTGCCCGACTTAGATATTGCGTGCTGTAAGGCAATGTCCAGGTTTCGTTAAGTAGCAGCCATTCGAGTAAGAATGATTAAACAACCAGTTTATTTTAGTATATGAAGAAATTACACTCGGATGTGTCTATTAAAAGAAAGTACTAGTTTATTGTTTCAACCACCTAGGAAAGTATACTTGCGAGATCACATATTTATGAAGCGTCGCTACCTCTTGCTTACAGTAATGATTCTGATGTTTCCCAGTTTGCAGGCCTCGGAGCCAGCTGATGGGATCGTTACCGGCGGCATAATTTACACCCTGCCTGAATGGTTCAAATCAAGCTTTCTGAAATTTGAAGACGAAATCGATGAAGCGAAACAGGAGGGAAAGCATGTCATTGCTTTTCTGCATTTGGATGAGTGCCCTTACTGTGCCCGGATGTTAGAAGAGAACTTTATCGAAGGTGATTCAAAAGAATTTATGGAAAATAATTTTGACGTCATTGGCGTCGACGTGCGCGGTGCCCTTGAGGTTACATGGATTGATGGCGAGACTTACACTGAGCGGGAACTGGCCGATCACTTAAAAGCGATTGCCACACCCACAATCATTTTCCTGGATCTTGATGGTCGTAAAGTCCTTCAGCTCAATGGATATCGAGATCCGCGCGCCTTTCGCTATGCCCTGGACTATGTTCAGGGCAAGCAATATAGCAAGGTGTCATTTTCGGATTATCTCAATGCGCAGGAGAAGCCCGTTGTCTATGCATTGCGTGCACATCCCCAGCTTCAGAATGCCAGTTATTTCAGCGGCTACGATAAACCACTTGCGATACTGTTTGAGAGCCAGCATTGTGCGGAATGTGACCGCTTTCATGAAAAAACTTTAAACCATCCTGATGTACTGGCCGCTTTAAAAGGTTTTCTATTTGTGCGATTCGATACAGAATCTGATCAAAAAATAGTTGATCTGGACGGTCACATCACAACGGCAAAACAGTGGGTCAAGGATCTTGGCCTGACCTTTAGGCCTTCGATAGTTCTGTTCAATTCGGGCAAAGAGCTGTTCCGCGCCGATGGCATTTTGTACCACCACCACCTCAGTGAAGCGTTAACTTATGTCGAACGTGGATACGCAGAGTATGAATCAATCGATGAGTTCAAAGAAGCTTATAGAGAAGCTCTAATGAGTAGCGGCAGAAATATCGATTTTTCAGAGTGACCAGTAGAGTATGTTATGAAGCGGGAGCACTATTATTTGTCGGGAAAGTTAAAACAGGCGATCGGTTAACTCATCTATCCCTGCAACCATGAGCAGTATCATGACATTTCTGGAAAATGTGACACCGGCTGAAACTTACTACAGTCGCTATCACCAAATCATCGATCAACGCGCTATTATCAAGCGGCAAACTCTGCAACCAAGGAGGTGCGAAAATCTACTGTTGTGCCGCTGAAACTAAACAAACAATATAGCCATACAGTCTCTCTTTAGTTTAAGTTCAAATTGCCCCAAACTTTTAGCCGCCTTACAATTGCCAGAGCTTGATCAGCCGACCGTCGGTATCAAGCCTCGTAGTGATGAGCGACGGCTGTTTCTGCCGTGTTTGTAAGAGTAACGCGATATTAAACCTGCGCACACTCAGCAGTCTGGCGTCTATTCGAATAGTCCTTGCTCGCAAATGAATTTCCGAATTGTCTGAAGCCCCTCGGTCTTCTTAAGGTTGGTAAACACAAAGGGTTTGTCGCCGCGCATACGCGTAGTGTCCGAGCGCATAACTTCCAGTGATGCGCCTACGTGCGGAGCCAGATCAATTTTGTTAATCACTAAAAGGTCAGAGCGTGTAATGCCCGGGCCACCTTTGCGTGGAATTTTTTCACCTTCCGCGACGTCGATCACATAAATCGTGAGATCTGCGAGTTCAGGGCTGAATGTTGCATTGAGATTATCTCCGCCACTTTCGATAAACACGATATCGAGATTGCCAAACTGTTGACTCAGATCATCGACTGCTGCGAGATTCATCGAAGCGTCTTCACGGATCGCAGTATGGGGGCATCCACCGGTTTCCACGCCGACGATTCGATCCGACGCCAGCGCGCCGCTTCGAGTTAAAAACTCGGCATCTTCCCGGGTATAGATATCATTGGTGACTACGGCTATTTCATAATCATCGCGCATATTTTTGCAAAGTGCGTCAAGTAATGCGGTTTTGCCGGAACCAACAGGGCCGCCGACACCAACACGAAGTGGAAAATTTATTGACATTTCAGGATCTATATAAACGAGTGTATTGGGTTGCGTGATTGCTGCTGGCGATTGCCTGGGCAAAACAGGAATAGCCTATAGCATCGTCTTTTACCTCGGAGCCAAGTGTCACGGCTTCGACGATTGCATCGGCTAATTGATAAATAATTTGTTGGCCCGCGGTTTGTCCAAGAGGAATCAAACGCACACCGGCTATCGCAATACTTTCGAGCCAACTCCATATATAGGCGCGCAGGGCCGTCTCATGGCATATATGCCACCGCTCGGTCGCATAGGCGAAGCCACCTAGTTGGGATTGTTGCAGAACAGCTAACCAATCGGGTCCAGGTTCAATTTCGAATGCCGGTAACAGTCTTGCAAATGCCCGTCCACGCTGTTGCTCTTCGAGGCGGAGTTCTTCGGTTTCGCGATGAGCCAGGAATTCAGTGGTCCAGAACAGAACAGAAGTTAAATCCTGCTGTGCAATTGCATTGCGCAATCGCTTGTATATCGGCACCTCCAGTTGCGCGATTCCGGTATCAAGAAGATCCCGTAACCAGTTTTTTAGTGATGATTGATCGGTTACCCAGCCCACCTCTATTGCCCATTCGAGTCCTTGTGAATAGGTGAACGAGCCAATAGGCAATCCCTGACTAACCAATTGTTGCAAGCGTATTTCGGCCGCTTTGGTAGATAGCTCATTGACAGGCTTGGTCAATGCGAATGTCCCTGGATATGCGCATGATCGCCATAGGCGCCCGGTTCTGGATCGAATGGTGCGTTTTTAACTTCGACTTCAAGCCCCAGTCTTTTAACCATATCGTCCAGAACATGATCATGCAGGTAGCGCAAAGACGCTGCATCGATCTGCAAGGCAACATGGCGATTGCCCAGGTGATAACAGGCCCTCGCCAGATTATGCGCATTGTCACTTCTTATCTCCGAAACTGTTTCGTCTGCCGCAACAACAGCAATCAATTCACCGCAGTCTGATTCCAGAATATCTCCTGGTAATAGTTGACTGCCACGTTCCGGCATAATCGCGGCGTCGCGTCCGTCAACGAGCGTCGCACGCAAGCGACTGCGTGAACGCTGTTCAAAGTTGAGTTCCAGCGTAGCATTTGCTTCAGCAGCACCAGTTACTTTTTTGTTCAGCGTGAGCATTTTCAAAACAAAAAGTAGCGCTGGGTCATAGGAAGCTCCGTCGCGGGCTCGCAATGCAAGGCGACGTCGTCAGCTTTCACCACATAGGTTTCCGGGTCGACCTCAATATGCGGTTGGTAGCTGTTATGGACCATGTCTGCTTTAGTTACTTTTCGGCAACCGGATACAGCACTAGGCAGTGACTGAAGACCAAGCTGGGAGACAATGCTTGCATCGATAGAGGCCTGGGACAAAAAGGTGATTGAGGTCCTATGCTTTAGTTGGCCAAACGAGCCAAACACCGGGCGATAATGAACTGGTTGCGGTGTCGGAATAGAGGCATTGGGATCACCCATGGGCGCAGCGGCGATAAACCCGCCTTTGATGACCAAACTGGGCTTGGTGCCAAAGAATGCCGGTTTCCAAAGAACCAGATCAGCAAGTTTGCCCGTCTCTACCGAACCCACTTCATGCGCTAAACCATGGGTCAGTGCTGGATTAATGGTGAACTTGGCGATATAGCGCTTGATGCGATTGTTGTCACACTTTTCTCGATCACCTTCAAGGCTTCCACGTTGCACTTTCATTTTGTGTGCGGTTTGCCATGTGCGCATAATAACTTCGCCCACGCGTCCCATTGCCTGTGAATCTGATGCGATCATTGAAAATGCACCGAGGTCGTGCAGTATATCTTCCGCCGCGATGGTTTCCCGCCTGATGCGTGACTCGGCAAAGGCAACGTCTTCCGCAATGCCCGGATCCAAATGATGGCAAACCATCAACATATCGAGTGCTCGTCGACGGTATTTACTGTATGGGGACGAGTCGGATTAGTAGAGGAGGGCAATACAAAAGACTCGCCACATGCACGGATAATATCTGGTGCATGGCCGCCGCCTGCGCCTTCGGTGTGGTAGGTGTGAATGGTGCGTCCTTTCATCGCGGCCAGGCTGTGTTCCACAAATCCCGATTCATTCAAAGTATCGGTATGAATCGCTACCTGAATATCATAGTTTTCAGCCACCGAAAGATAATTATCAATTGCGGCCGGTGTCGTTCCCCAATCCTCATGTAATTTAAGCGCGATTGCGCCAGCCTCAACCTGCTCAACGAGAGGCGCGGGCAAACTTGCATTACCTTTTCCGAGGAGACCAAGATTCATAGGAAATGAATCAGCGACTTCAAGCATTCGATGCATATTCCACACACCTGGCGTGCAGGTGGTCGCATTGGTGCCGGTTGCAGGTCCTGTGCCGCCGCCAAGCATTGTGGTGACCCCGGACATTAATGCTTCGTCAATCTGCTGCGGGCAGATTAAATGTATATGCGCATCTACAGCTCCTGCAGTCACAATACTGCCTTCCGCAGCGATCACCTCTGTTCCCGGGCCGATCACAATATTGACCCCGGCCTGAGTATCCGGATTACCGGCTTTACCAATGCCGGCGATACGGCCATCCTTGATACCGATATCTGCTTTGACAATTCCCCAGGTGTCAATGATCAACCCATTGGTAATCACCGTATCCACAATGTCTTTAGCGCAACGCTGGCTTTGTCCCATGCCGTCGCGGATGACCTTACCACCACCAAATTTGACTTCATCTCCGTAATGGGTAAAGTCTTTTTCGACCTCAGCCCATAATTCGGTGTCGCCGAGACGTACTTTATCTCCCGCAGTCGGGCCATACATTTCGGCGTAGGCCTGCCGACTGATCGTACTCATGGCTTTTTGTCCAGCTGCCCCATGATTGCACCGCTAAATCCGTAGATGATCCGGTCACCGGCAAATGGTACCAACCTGACTTCTCTGGTCTGCCCGGGTTCAAACCGCACCGCCGTGCCGGCAGGAATATCGAGACGGCATCCCATGGCTTTATTTCGATCCAGCTGCAATGCGGGATTCACTTCGCCAAAGTGGTAATGCGAACCGATCTGAATCGGTCGATCGCCGGTATTGGCGACTTCAACAGTGATCTGCTCTCTTCCCGCATTGAGCGTAATTTCACCTTCACCAGCAATTATTTCTCCCGGTTTCATTTCTGTCCTCACAAAATAGGCCCCACAATATAGGGTTATGTACTGTGACCAGCTTGGTGCCATCTGGAAAGGT
>JAHEGU010000098.1 GCA_024644945.1 Gammaproteobacteria bacterium
GAAGGATTTCTTTGCGTTATTCAGCGAGTTATACATCTGTACAACTCGATCGCTGCCACTTTTGACGACAGTTGTTAGATACCAGCGGTGATTCTGTCCTTTTGATTAACCACTGTTTTTCACCTCACTCTCTGCTCTTCAAAGCAAATGATGCTGAGGTCAGTTCCATCTTTTAAGAAATGCAGAGTAAGTCGACAAACGGCAGGAGTCGACGCAAAAGCGGACATCCCCGAGAACAGAAAATCCCGCTATTGCGGGATTCCTGTTAGGTGACTATAGGAACAATAGTTGCCGTTCCCGTCATGCAGTCTCACTTTGTCTGCTGCTGGTATTCGCCATAAACCGACAATCCACTCATATGAGATTCCTGGGCGGAGGGCCCGCACTCACCCAGCCTTTACTTACCCGACATGTGGCCCAGGTTCCGATGCTCGATCCATCTAGTATTTGACTTTACCGTTACCAAGGCATCCAGGGCATCGACCGGCCCATTCGGCCCATCGTGGAGTCCATGTTATGAGTCATCACGCCCATATTGGCAGTGATCACCGACATGTTGGCATTCATCCGTTGCATCTCGGTTGCCACTATTGGCATTGAATTCATCAACGAGTTCATAACCTGCATTTCCTGGTGCATCTTGGGAACTGCGTCCATATTGTCCCCAATACGTTTCAGCATCAGTGCCACGACAGCGCCAGCTTGCCCCTCATCCCAGGTTTGCATGTATTGGCTGAGCCATTCAACCTGTTGCTCAAATTCTGCAAGACGCAGTCGCGTTTCTTCGGGGAGTTTTTCGATGAGTGTCTCTCGCATTGCGGCACGGGTTTGCGGATCCGGCTGCGCAGTCTGAGATGTCAACTGCGCAGGCACTTGAGCGAACGCGGTGGCACCGGGCGATCTAGTCATGTGGAACGCTACGGCAAATAGCATAACGGCCAGGAGCAAGAGCCAACGCTGTCGGCGCATCGTCCTCTCGTGGCGGGCCTCTGCCTGCGCAAGTGTTCGGGACAATAGTCGTACCGTCTGATGTATCTCGTTAAGCTGTTCATTTGTGGTTTGCATAGTCGCCTCCTAGGCAGTCGCGAATAGCATGTAATTATAAGGATGGTCGCTCAGGCCTTAACCGGCACCGGTACCGGGATTTCTACATCACCAATCCTTCCTCCCTGCTTGATGCGCCAAGCGTGTCGATCTCACTCCGAAGATCCTCGGTATTTAACCTGACCTAGCTGCCCTCGCTGGCATCGGTATTGCGGAAGCCCTTTTTGATAAAGCAAAACAGACTGGCCAGGTAGCTATTTATGAATGTCTGATTACTTTCTCACCGTTCAGGCACTTACGCTGAAGGGCAAATTCGGGTCGTTTTTTCTCGTACAGTGTTTGCTTATATTAGCGACGTTCAACGGGGAGTTTCAGGCGGTAACCTGCCCTTCGACGCAATCATCGATCCCGATTATTGCTTGGGCCGGCAATGGTGATAGTCGGCCAACTCTTGTCCTTCACGGGGTTACTAAGGAACGGCAGGGCTATCCTGTAAGCGGTCATTGCGCTGCCAAATTGCTGAATCAGAGTGACCGCACCCGTGTGGACCTCAGTTTTATATAGTTGCGGATCAGGTGCGTGGCAAGAGTGCGATAGACGAGCCTCAGGACTTTGCCAATGATTTTGGGCTGGTTGGCAAACAGGAGCCTGAGCGGTAAAGGAATACTGAGTGCCGTTAGTGGATACTATGAACCTTGCCATCCTGAAAGTGGACTACCGTTTCGCGTCCGCCCTTTTTGTAAATCCAAGAGTTACCTTCACGGATCTTCGGTTTACCGCACTTCTTCAACACTTCAGACTTGGTTGCAGTGCTACGGTCGCTATCCTTAATAATATGCACACCACAACTAATGGAGCCTGCCTGAGCAGCGTTTACAGCGAACATTCCGAGAACAGCTGCTAGCACCAACCATCTATTTGACTGTTTCATTGTTTAATCTCCAGACTAGAATTAAGCGGCGCGGTCACCTCCCTTTTGCCAGTTTATAGGTCAGCTTGGGCAAAATCGCCAGGCCGCTCTATCACCACTACCCATCCCGGTGACTATTCTCCCGGGCTACAGAAGTCGCTCTATTCATAGAGTACAAGTTAAAGTATAGACGCTAAGTCGCTCGCCGCCATTCGGAGTGTCTGTTTGAAGGCTGAATAGTGGACATTCCGATGTTAAAGCTCGAACGGCAACTATGTGTCGATGACAGCTGATAGCCACCTGAATCTGTATGTCCGGGTTCAGTACATTCCTGACCTTTAAGCAAAAAATCTGTACGTCTGGGTCGTGAACCGCCTTTTAGATAATTATTAGATAGTTACTCTCTAAAGGACCGAGTACGGGCGGTACCTGCCGTCCAACGCAGCCCGAAAACCGAGTATTGATGAGGCCGGCAAGGGTGATAACCGGCCAGAACCTGCCCTTCCCGGATGACTTGGGAACGGTGAAACTGCACCAGAACTTGCCGTCCACCTCAGGCCATATCTGCCTTAGCACCCTCTTTTCTGCCCATCAATTTGGCTAGCGGATTGGCAGAAATTCCGTGGGCAACCAGGCTCAAAAACACCGTCAACACTACCACCATTGCGATAAATTCACCGCCGTGTACCCCCTTGTTCAAGACAATGATGGCGAAGACGATGCTCGCCAGCCCCCGAGGCCCAAACCAGCCAAGAAACAATTTTGACGGGGTGCTCTCGCCAGTACCCGTCAGCGACACGAAAACCGGCAACATACGGATCACCGTCAGACTCAGAATTGCAAACACCAGCATCTCCCAGGTAAATTTCTGGAAGGACTGGCCAATAACGGTAGCTCCAAAAACAAACCAAGTCATCAGGGCCAGTGTTTCTCCGAGTCCCTCGGACGCCAGCACCAGCCGGTGGGTCGCTTTCTTTGCCTTGAAGCCGAATAGCAAACCGCCGGCGAAGGCGGCGATGTAACCACTGCCATGTAAGCTTTGTGCCACTGCAAAGCAGGCAATGGCAAGCGCCACGACAGTGATCTGTTTCCATATCTCGGTCAGCCAACCCTGATCCCGACACCATCTCCTCGCCCAGGCACCTGCAGCGGTCAGACTCAGGCCAACAAGAAGGCCAATACCCAGTTCCTCGATAACCAGTTGCATGGCAAGCAGAGTTCCGCCACCTTCGCTACCCTCACCAATCGCCAGGGCTATAAAAACGAGCAGGATGGGGACGCATAAACCATCGTTCAGCCCGCTCTCGAAATTCAAACCTTCGCGGATCTGTGTCGGTACCGCTTTGTTGGTAATAACCGCCTTGCCAAGTGCCGCATCGGTTGCAGCCAGCATCGTGCCCAGGATTGCCGCCTCGAACAGGGACAGGTTATCGAACAGGACGGCAGCGGTTAAAGTGCCGAGAACGATGACACCCGGCAGGCCCAGCAGCAACATGCGCGAAGGTATACGGAACTGCCGTTTGAGAACGGCAAGGTCGGCATTCGCCGCATCGACAAAAAGGATCACGGCGAGCGTGAGATCCGCAAGCACCTGCAGTTCGGATCGGGAAACGTCACCGTCGAACCAGCCGAGTACCAGGGGACCCATGAGAAAACCGGAAGCGACAAACACGATCGGTCCGGATGCCGGTGCGCGTTCCAGTCGACCGGCAACCAAAGTGTAGCAGAAGACAAAGAGTGCGAATATGGCAAGCTCGATATACATGTCGGCTCCATTCCATATCTTTAAAAACTGGCGAGGAAGAACGGAATCATCAGAGCATTAACCAGGTCAATGAAGAAAGCGCAGACCAGGGGGACAACAATAAAAGCCAGATGCGATGCACCATAACGCATAGTCACCGCTGCCATATTTGCCATAGCTGTAGGCGTGGAGCCCAGAGAAATCCCACCGAAGCCAGCGCACACCACCGCAGCGTCGTAGTTGCGCCCCATTACCGGAAATACCACGAATAAGATAACTGCCAAGGCAATGGCGAACTGGGTTCCCAGCACGACAATGATCGGTCCGGCTAGGTCGATGAGGGTCCAGAGCTGCATGCTCATCAACGACATGGCCAGGAAGGTTCCCAGGGACAAGTCTGCGATAAGCGCCATGGACGGCGTGCGCGTAGGCCAGGCCTGGCCACTGACTCGTGGAAAGTTCCGCGGGATGAGGTTGGTGATCAGAATGCCGGCGAACAGGCAGGTGACGAACAGGGGCAGCTTTAGACCGAAACCTGCCAACAAATCGTTGAGCAGGATGCCGAAGATTGCCGCGATGTGTATAGCCAAGATGGCATCAAGAAAATCCGCACCCCCTATTGCTTCTTTTTTTTCGCCCTTCGCTACCCCGACATCTTGCGCTTCAACCTTCTCTGGGGTGAGGCTGTAGCGGTTGATGAGGAATTTGGCGATGGGCCCCCCCATAAGACTGGCCAGGATCAGCCCGAAGGTTGCGCAGGCGATGCCGATCTCCATCGCATTCTGGACGCCAAAGTCTTCAGAGAGCCGCGGGGCCCAGGCGATCGCGGTACCGTGGCCACCTATCAGAGATACCGTTCCGCCTAATAGCGCCGTAGGGGCATCGCCACCGAACAACGACACTACAGAGATTGCAGTTAGATTTTGCACCACCATGTAAGCAATGGTGATGGTAAGCAGAATGACGAGTGGTTTGCCACCGGCCAGCAGATCCTTGAAGCTGGCGTTGATGCCGATGGTGGTGAAGAAATAGACCAGCAGGATGTCCCGGGCCGCGAGTTCGAACTCGACCGCCACCCCGGTCACCGCATAAACGATTGCGAAAATCACGGAGAAAAGCAGTCCACCGGTGACGGGTTCCGGTATGCTGAACTCCCGCAGTAGAGGGAATGCGTTATTCAGCCTTTTGCCGACAAACAGTACGACAATACCTAACGTCACTGCCAGAAACGTGTCAATTTGCAAGAGCCCGTCGACAATTTCTAATTCCATCCGAATATCTCCATTTGATTAAGTCATGTTCGTGTGTGGGCAAACAGAAGATTGATTGTCATTAAAAAAAACATAACTCTCGCTAGTGTTAGTAGCTCGCACATCCATCCTAGTTGTTATCAATATTAGCTTTCTCCCAAGCGCGCACCTTGCGTCTAGCCTCATCGAATAGGCGCTCGTAATTGCCTTTACGCACCTTGATGCTAGCCTCCGGCGTCAGTGCGTCCCAAAGCGGTGCATATGCGTCGTATACCGCAACCATCGCATCCTGCGACTTCGGCGCTACGACATCGGTGCCAAAAAGAAAGCGATCCGGATAGCGGTTAATCACGTCGGCAACGCGTTTGATCGTTTCCGGTGTGGCGGTGATGTATTTGGCCACTTCGTCCCAGGAAATGTCCATGTGCACATGCCGCAAGCTTGGATCAGCGCACGCCCTCTCAACGAGCGCAGCCTGCTCTTCGAGTGGGCGAACAACGCGCCCAAGACCGATATGTGCCCAGATAATGGTAGTATCCGGATGGCGCGCAAAAAGTGCTTTCATTTGTTGCAACATGTATGGTTCCTGATCCGGTTTAGGAAACGGCATATCAATATCGTTATGGATGATAACGACCAATCCGACTTCGCCAGCGAAATCGAGAATCCGATCCAGCGCTGGGTTGGTTAGGCTGGCTGTTTCACCGGAGATTTTCGCAGAAACGAACTCCTTGTGAATGGTGAACTCACCGATACCCGAAAACACACCGGGGAAGGTCTCGAGGACCCGACGGATGTGGTCAGCAGCGTACATGTCTGTGGGGTTGAAGCCCGTGATCATTGGGTCGAGTCGCGCCTGCTGCTGCTTGGTGAGGGATCGGTAGGCCATCGCAATGTGCGCGTCGGTAAAAGAATAATAATAGAGAGGCGCATCACTTTGCAGGTAATAAGTGGGGGCCCAGTCGCCTGTGGTGCTATACAACCATTGTTGTTGCAGCGGAATGCCGAAAACAGTCGAATGCCCGACCTTTGACCCCATCATTGAGATCAAATCTTTGATGTCTGTTCCTTCTTGAACGTAATTTGTCAAGTGCAGATGTGAATCGTGAAAATCGGCATCAACCCAAGTGTTTGAGGATGCTAGACTAGCAGTTTGTGCGACAGACCAGCTGGAAAACATAACTGCACAAATCATAAAAAATGCCTGACCCATCAGCCGGCCAGTGAGGTATTCTTGTTTGGATAGCTTGTGCATTTAGCATGTCTCCTATTGTGGTTCTGGAACCCACGCTGGTGAGGATAACAAAACCACTCCCAAAAGTGTGTTAGTTTGTCCGCTGGCGAATGTCGCTGAATCTATAGTTGCCAGGTAGCATCCAGCTTACGAACGACCGGTTTCAGTACTTCTCGGAAGTAGATATTGAGACATACTAGGTCTGCTATGGAGGCCTTTCCAGACGTTAAGTCATTGGCAATATTAGCCGCGACTGAACGACCGGAATGCCCCAGGTAGTTACCGTTCAATGATCTCTAATATTAGCATCGACCAGCCAAGACAATCCATGCAGACAGTTCGTTC
>JAHEGU010000017.1 GCA_024644945.1 Gammaproteobacteria bacterium
CAACATTTACCCGAAGAGGTGACGCTTACTATTGTTGGTGAAGGACTAGAACGGTATGGTTTGGAGCAACAGGTAATAAACCTTGGATTGCGGCATCGGGTTTCGTTGCCAGGTGAAGTGTTAGATATCGTGCCCTATCTTGAAGCTGCGCAGATATTCGTGCTTTGTTCCAACTATGAGGGACTGCCGCTCAGTGTACTTGAGGCAATGAGCGCAGGATTACCCGTGGTATCGACTGACGTGGGTGGAATTCGTGAGGCTGTGATTGATGGCGAGAGCGGATTCCTGGTGCCGCGGGGCGATATGCAGCAAATGATTGTCAGATTGAAGAAGTTGATCGATGATCCAGATTTGAGGCTCAATTTTGGCAAAAGAGGACGTCGCCATTACCAGGAGAATTACGTTCTTAAGAGATTTATCGATCAAATGGAACAGTTTTATATTCAAATGCCGCGGAAAAAATGGACTCAAACCTAATTTTATAGAGTTATATTCAATCGAATATAACGTCTACCAGCGAAAAAGTCTGAGAGAAAATGGCGCCACAACGACTGTGGTTAATTGGGGGCATCAAATTGGAAACACTATCGAATCTATCGTTTACCAATGGAGATTTTCCAGCTTAGGTCTCCAAGAGTTTTCTCTGCAGTAAATCCCTTGACCTGATCGGCAGTAGACAAAGACTCTGAAAGGGTCTCCGTCATGATGTACTG
This sequence comes from Gammaproteobacteria bacterium, assembly GCA_024644945.1. GTDB lineage: Bacteria > Pseudomonadota > Gammaproteobacteria > Arenicellales > Poriferihabitantaceae > VYFG01. Next base: position 714 of record JAHEGU010000017.1, read on the forward strand.
GCGATGAACCTCAATCGCTTGCTCGACTAAACGGTCACCGTTGATCCCTAAATCAATACGGTCCGATATCTCCAGCTGCGCAGACTTGCGCGCATCTTGCACCGAGCGAACGATCTCCCTGGCAATACCTTCTAGAATCAACTCATCAGTCAAAGAGGTATCCAGTGCAACCATGAATCCTGATTCGCCCGCGGAAGAGTATCCTTCAGCAGAGTTGGTCTCTACCCGGCAGTCCTCTGCTTCAAACTCAATTTCCTGATCTTCGATCTCAAGCTGGAACTGACGTCCAGCGGCGACTTGCGCGGCAATCCAGCTGCTATCTGCTTCACCCAGCGCTTTTTTGATCGCGGGCATCATTTTTCCATAACGTTTTCCCAGCCTGGGAAAATTGGGTTTAATTTCATAGCTCACCAGTTCGTTATCCGCAGAAACCAGCTCCACCGCCTTAATGTTCAGCTCTTCGAGAATCTGTCGAGTATGTTTTTCCACCGCTGCTCGCGCAGTTTCTGCAGGCACGCTGACCAGAACCCTGGACAAAGGCTGGCGTACCCGGATGCGACTGTGTTCACGCGCCGAGCGGCCCAGGCCGACCACCTGTTGCACGACATCCATTTCGTATACAAGATCCTGATCCAGATAGTTTCCGTTCCAGCTCGGCCATTGTGTTAGATGGACGCTCTGCGGTTGTCCAGGCTGGGTCGCGACCAGGTTCTGATATATCTTTTCTGCGAGAAATGGCATGAACGGGGCGATGATTCGATGAGTCAAGTTCAGACATTCATACAAAGTCAGATAGGCGGCTTGCTTATCATCACCCGCTTCACTTTTCCAGAAACGACGTCGGTTCCGACGAACATACCAATTGCTAAGCTGATCGACCAGCTTTTCAATGGCCTCACCGGCAGTCTTGGCATCATAGTGGTCTAGGGCTTCACTAACGGTTTTGACCGTCTGGTGTGCGAGCGCGAGCATCCACCTGTCAATTTCCGGGCGCTGTTCAACCGCCACATCAGCGGTTGGGTCAAAATCATCGAGTCGGGCATATAGTATGAAGAAGGCGTAGGTGTTCCATAGGGTGTTGACGAATGAAGCTGCCACCTCGCGAACGATATCCACTGAAATACGTTTCTGCGCTTCCGGCGCGGTACGGGCAAGAAACAACCAACGCAATGAATCTACGCCTACGGTATCAAAAACGTCGTAGGGATTTACGATATTGCCTTGTGACTTGGACATCTTTTTGCCTTTAGCGTCGACAATATGGCTCAAGCAGACGCAGTTCCTATAGGCGACGCTGTCCGATACCAGTGAGGCAATGGCATGCAGGGTGTAGAACCAGCCCCGGGTCTGATCGATAGCCTCGCAGATATAGTCCGCCGGAAAGTGATTTTCGAATGTTTCCTGATTCTCAAATGGGTAATGCCACTGCGCATAGGTCATGGCGCCGGAATCAAACCAGCAGTCGATGACTTCTGGGACTCGCGTATAAGTACGTCCGTTAAAATCAAACTTAACCTCGTCAATCCATGGTCGATGCAGGTCTGAGGATTGCAACGATTGATCCGCATATTCTTCAAGCTCCGCGATCGATCCGATACAGATAAAATCGCCATTACCGTCTGTCCAGACTGGCAGCGGTGTGCCCCAAAAACGCTCCCGTGACAGAGCCCAGTCAATATTATTCTCCAGCCAGTTTCCGAATCGTCCTTCTTTGATCGTTTCCGGCACCCAGTTAATGGTGCGGTTCAGCTCGACCATCCGGTCCTTTATTGCCGTCGTTCGGATATACCAGGCTTCTTTGGCGTAGTAGATCAAAGGGTCTCCAGTGCGCCAACCAAATGGGTAATTGTGGTGGGTGACCTCGTCTTTGAACATTAATCGTCGCTCTTTCAGCAGGCTAATAATAATTGGATCCGCCTCCTTGAAAAACTTGCCTGCAACGGGGCTGACCTCAGTTTTGAAATATCCGTCCAGGCCCACGCCATGAATAACTGGCAGGCCTTCTTTTTTGCCCAGTTCCAGATCGTCAACCCCATATGCCGGAGCAGTATGTACGATGCCAGTGCCGTCTTCGGTGCTGACAAAATCTGCAGCCACGACGCGAAATGGATCCCCCGAGGTAATATCAAGATAATCAAACAGGCGTTGATAGCGAATGCCGACAAGATCACTACCCTTGACCGTCTTAAGAATCTTATAGTCTTGTTCTGCAAACAGGGTTTCGGTTCGGGCGCTGGCGGCAATAAGAGTCTCTTCCCCGGTCTGAACGAAGTCGTAGTCGATATCTTTACCAACTGCCAGCAGCATATTAGAAGGCAAAGTCCATGGCGTCGTGGTCCATACAAGAAAAGACAAAGATTGTTCACCCGCGACTGGAAAGCGCACAGTAATGGATGGATCCTCTACTTCCTTATAGCCCTGGGCCACCTCATGTGAAGACAAGGTGGCGCCAATTCGCGGATCATAGGGAACTACTTTATTACCTTTGTAGATCAGGCCTTTGTCCCAGATTATTTTTAACAGATTCCAGACCGATTCAATGTACTTGTTATCTAGTGTGTAATAAGCCTGGTCGAGGTTGACCCAGTAACCCATGCGCTTTGTCATGGCCTCCCAGTCACCAATATAAGTCATCACCGACTCCCGGCATCGACGATTGAACTCTTCGATACCTACCTGTTTTTCGATTTCCTTCTTATCAAAAATACCGAGTTGCTTTTCTATCTCATGTTCGACCGGCAATCCATGCGTGTCCCAACCCCCTTTTCTGGGTGCGTAGTACCCTTGCATTGTCTTGTAACGGGGATAAATATCCTTAAAAGACCGTGCTAAGACGTGGTGAATACCTGGTTTACCGTTAGCGGTTGGCGGACCTTCGTTAAAGCTGAATCTTGGCCGACCTACACTTTGTTCCAGCGTCTTCTCGAAGATATACTCCCGATCCCAAAATTCGAGTATTTCCTTTTCTAGAGCTGGCCCGTTATATCGACCACTTACCTCTTCAAATGCCATGCTGTGATTTAAACCTGCGTTATCTACAATAAAAAACCCCGGCGAATCATCCAATTGTTCTGTAATAGAAACTGGCCAAAACAATTGAATCACTCGCCGGGGCGATGGGTGCGGGGAATCTGCATCGCGGTACCACCCGGATTTTCCTGAACTTCACAGATCAGGACTTAATGGGTCAGCATATTGACCCCGGCCTGATTTCGGAGGCTACCGGCCCGGTCTACTATGAATTCAGAAAATGATCTGACTACCTGTTCGGCGGGCTGCTCGAGGGTGATTTTCAACCGGGCTGCAGTCAGGGCTTACACTGTCTCCTGATCGCTATGCCGCAGTGGGCCAGTTTACTCGTCCCTGTCATTGCATGGGCAGGAATTTACCTTGAAGGTGTGTGAATGGCAAGGAGGGCGCCTTCACACACTGGCCGGAAATGATTCGGGGGTAGAGAAGGTTTCAGGCTTATCAGCAGTGATATCAATTTATCGTGCTCGCCTGATCCCAAAAAACCAGGTGATCAGCAGAGAGATCAGAACACCACTCACCAAGCCAGCGGTATGCGCGGCATTGGCTACGCTGAGCCCAAATAGTTTCTCTAGTATCCCGGTCCAGCACACCACGAACCAACCCATCATCAGGTAAACAATAGCAGGATTCAAACGTATGCCGAAACGTAAATTAGTCAGACCTTGGATCCAGATGTATCCGAACAGCGCGTACACTACTCCTGACATCCCACCAAATACCGGTCCTGATACCCAGTATTGAGCCAGATTGGCGACAGCGCCGCTTAACAGACATACCGATAATAGGATTACCCGACCTTGTTTTTGTTCAATAATCCTTCCGAGTTCCCAGGTCCACATCATGTTAAAGACAATATGGAATACACCGAAGTGCAAGAATATCGGTGTAAAAATTCGCCACAACTGCCCTGATAGAATTTCTGGTAGAACTGGTTGGAAGTACTCAGAAATAAGAAACAATCTGATAACGGTCTCCTGGTCGCCAACATTCATAAACAGAAACACCATCACACTGATTCCAATCAATCCAAGTGTAACGGGGCAGTCAGAGGGTCTCACTGACTCAACATCTCTACGCGGTCACCTTCCCCCAACGTCACGTTGATCCCATCGAGCGATGTGAATTTTCTGCCCTTGATCGCACCATGCCTGGCCTGATAGTTAACGACTTCTCCACCTTCGGATGTAACCTTTATATTAATGATCCGATTATCCTGGTGCCAGTTATAGGCAAAAATACCAGCCGATATTGCGACCAGCACACCGATCAGGATGTAAGCCAAAGTGCGGGTTGGCAGAGAGTCGTCTGCTTCCACAGGAGCAGTCTTTTTTGTGGTCTGCACTGCTTGAGATGACTTATTACGATAGAAGATAGCAACGCCGATAATCACAACCAGGGTAAACAGAATTTTGGTTAACATAGTGTTTCGGGCTGTTGGTCTCCCGGTGGCATCTGGATGTAAAAACCTTGCTCTTTCAGCTTGATCCTGACTTCGTCAATGTCAGCAATTGCAAGCCTGTCGCGTTTGGCTAGATCAATGTCCAAGACCAGTTCCAGGGATCCCAATAATTCTAAAATGATCTGAGGAACGCCAGAAAAGTCATTTTCATGCTCTATGTATAAATAGGTATCAGCTTTGCGGCTGCCTTTATAGACCCAGGTTTTCATGGGTGGGATTGTAATTCAAGCAATCAATCAGATATACAATGTCTTTAATCACTTGATTGCCCCTGCCTTGATTAACGTGCTGTTTATTTTTTTGGGCCTTTTGGCCCTTTACGCTGGTGGCGAATTACTAGTGCGGGCGGCCATTGTTATCGGCGCCAGGATGGGATTATCGGCTCTCGTGACCGGTTTGACCATTGTGGCGTTTGGAACCAGTGCCCCGGAACTTGCGGTAAGCATTGATGCTGCGCTTGTTGGCTCGAGCGAGATCGCTATATCTAATGTAGTGGGATCAAACTTTGCCAACATCGCTCTGGTATTGGCATTAAGCGCTCTATTAACCCCCATTGCAGTGGAGTCGCTGGTGCTGAACAGAGACCTGCCGGTAATGTTGGTTGGGTTCGCAATTACTTTATGGATGTTGCTAGACGCAGTGATCAGCCGGTTTGATGGCTCGATTTTACTGATAGGTCTGCTGGGTTACCTTGGGTACGTAATCTGGCAGACGCGTCAACAACGAATAGACGCCAGCCCAGCCAACTTATCCGCTCAGCCGGTGCCCGTTGCGGGATTAATGTTGATTGGTGGAATAGTATTGTTATCTCTAGGAGGACATTTGCTTGTACAAAGCGCTGTGACTATTGCAGAACAACTCGGTGTCTCCGAAGCGGTGATCGGAATGACAGTCGTTGCGGTAGGAACCAGCCTTCCTGAGATAACTGCTTCGCTGGTGTCTATTTTGCGCGGTCACGGTGTTATGGCGATTGGTAACGTGGTGGGGTCAAATATTTGGAATACTTTTGGGGTATTGGGTATTACCTCGGTCATCATCCCGCTGCAACGGGGTCAGGTTACCGATGCCATGATTGGAGTAATGATAGGTTCTGGGCTGCTGCTATGGATATTTTGTCGCACCCGATTTCAAATCAGCCGAGTAGAAGGCGGCCTGCTCCTGGCAGGATATCTGGCCTGCCAGTCGTACTTTTTTATTTGATCTACTGGGGTAACAATTGTTGTTGAAACAGAGGGTAGCAATCACTCATAGCAGGCTTATTTTTTGCCGCCCCATAACCAGCTCCATCCTGTTCGTCTGTCGGTGTGGCCGCGCCTTTCAATGGGAATATATGAACGCTGCTGTTCTCCAAGATATAGTTGTCGGGGCCGGCCGATTTTTTGCTCGTTATCGTTGAGCATTTCCTTCCAGTGTGAAATCCACCCAACCGTGCGGCCAATGGCAAACATCACTGTGAACATAGATGTCGGGAACCCCATTGCACTCATAATAATGCCGGAATAAAAATCAACATTAGGATAGAGCTTCTTTTCAATAAAGTAAGGGTCTTCGAGCGCTATACGCTCTAACTCCATGGCCAGTTCAAGTTTCGGATCATTGACCCCCAGTACTCTTAAGACGTCGTGGCAGGATTCACGCATAACCGCTGCGCGTGGATCATAGCTTTTGTATACGCGGTGCCCAAATCCCATGAGTCGGAATTTGTCATCGGGATCCTGTGCTTTCTTTATATATTTTTGAATATTCTTTGCAGATCCGATTTCTTCCAGCATCTTAAGCACGGCTTCGTTGGCGCCGCCGTGGGCAGGTCCCCACAATGATGCGATCCCTGATGCCACGCAGGCATAAGGATTGGCGCCGGAGGATCCCGCCAGTCGAACCGTAGAGGTCGATGCATTTTGCTCATGGTCTGCATGCAGAATTAACAGTCTATCGATAGCTTTGGCTAAAACCGGATTGATCTCATAATCCTCTGCAGGATTCGCAAACATCATCTTGAGAAGATTCTCCGAGTAACTCAGTGAATTCTGTGGCATCGGAAATGGCAGGCCCAGGGAGTACTTAAAGGCATAGGCGCCGATGGTAGGCATCTTGGCGATAATTCGGTGCGCCGCCAGACGACGCTCATCATTGTCGGTAATGTCCATCTTGTCGTGATAGAAGGCTGAAAGCGCACCGACCACTCCGACCATGATTGCCATTGGGTGCGCACTGCGCATAAAACCGGAAAGGAATTTCGTAAGCTGTTCGTGCAGCATAGTGTGGTGTTTGATATCGTTATCAAATGCTTCTTTTTGTTCGGGAGTTGGCAGGTCGCCGTAAAGAAGCAGATAACAGGTCTCCATATAGTCGCTTTGATTGGCGAGCTCATCAATTGAGTATCCGCGATGCAAAAGAATACCTTGATTGCCATCGATGTAGGTGATGTCAGACTTACAGGCGGCGGTGGAGGTGAAACCGGGATCGTAGGTTAATAACCCTGTTTTTCCAAAAAGTGAACGGATGTCAATCAGGCGATTGCCCATAGCGCCAGTGGTGCCGGGCATGACAATTGTTTCACCAGTTTTGTTGTCGGTAATCGTAAAAGTATCGGTGTCGATATTTTTGACGTTGTTCTCTTCTTTATTTTCTTTGCTCATGGTGGGCTCTCTATGACTAGTATTAAAAATATTAATACTAGTCAGTTGATATGGCTAACTTTACCTATATACGATAATCTAAAAGTGTATCCAGCACAAACTTGACAAGGTCGATTTACGACTAATGAATGGCACACTATTCGGGCTGGTAAAACATTTCGACATCTGCTTTGTTATAGAAGTTTCTAATATTCGTGATGCCTGAAGTTCTTGAAATGGCGGGAATCAGCGGGTCAATTTCTGCTCTGGGATTTGGTAACCCCGCTAATCCACCGATATTGGCGCTGCATGGCTGGTTAGACAATGCTGCCAGTTTTATCCCCCTGGCTGGGTTTCTTGAGAAATATTACCTGGTCGCGATGGATTTCGCCGGTCACGGATTCTCTCAACATCGTCCTTCAGGGACTAAGTATCACCTGGTTGATTATGTCGCAGACGTAGCGCACGTATCCGAGAAACTGGGGTGGGAACAGTTTAATCTGCTCGGACACTCTCTCGGTGCGGGGGTATCGATCTTATTTGCAGCGGTTTATCCCGAAAGAATAAGAAAGATGATTTTGATAGACGGCGTTGGACCCATTAGTGGTGCGGAGGACACTGCCATAGATCGATTGCGTAAGTCGATTGACGCAGGAGTAAAACAAGCATTAGGGGCAAGATCCAGCCCAAAGGTCTACGATGATTGGCAGGCGCTTATCGATGCGAGGCGTGCAGCTAGCCCCGTTTCTCTGCAATCCGCGGAGCTACTGGTGCGGCGGAACGCTACTGAATACAAGAACGGCATTGTTCTGCATTCAGACCGTCGCTTGAGGCACCCGTCACCCCTCTACTTTACCGAGGAGATGGTGCTGCATTTTATTGAGCAAGTTTCTGCGCCAACTCTTATACTGCTCGCCAAAAACGGGGTGGTGATGCATCGAAAAGAAACCGCAAAGAGGGGTGCTGCCTTTAGAAATGCATTAGTTTCAGAGTGTCAAGGCCAACACCACCTTCATATGGATAATCCCGCCGCCATCGCGCCACAGATTAATCAGTTTCTGAAGCGGTAAGTTCTCCTCATAGCGCATATACCCATTCCAGCAGTGCATCCTGGACTCTATTCCCATTCCAGTAGTTTACTTTTTTGGAGTCGATCATCATTGACACAATGTAGTGACGATCGTTTTCTGCATGAACATATCCCGCCATACTTCTTATGCCATTGATCAGACCTGTCTTAATGCGCGCTCTGCCCTTCAGATTGCTTTTTTTAAGACGCTTACGCATAGTGCCATCCAACGCAGCCAAGGAGAACGAAGACATAAATTCAGGGTGCCACGTGCTTTTCCAGGCGACATCGAGCAACTGATTTATCTGGCGTACGCTGATTCGGCTGCTACGTGATAAACCAGATCCGTTATCGATTTGCATTCCCTGGGTGTTAATGCCGACCTGATCGAGCCACTCATAAACCGCTTGTACTCCCGCGGCCTGGGTATCTTCCAATTCATCGTCAATCCAATCACTCCCAATAGTCAACAGCATCTGACGGGCCATGACGTTATTGCTGTATTTGTTGATGCTGGCGATATTTTCGGCTAGAGGACGTGAGGGGAGCGATACAAGTAAGGTCGCAGTTTCAGGGGTCGCCCCGGTTCTGAAACCACCGCTTAAAGTGCCGCCCATGGATTGCCACAGGTAGCGGAACAGCTGATAAGTATATTCAGAATTCGGCACGATGCTGCGGGAGATAGAATGTGCTTTGCACCTTGGTCGGTATCGCCCTTCGAAAAACGCATGAATCTTCCCTTGCTCACGGACGATTCGCATTGACCAGCCGCCATCGCGATTAACGCATCTGCCACTCTCAGGCTCTAACTTGTTGTGCACCACCAGATTAGCCAACGGTGGGTCGGCAAATACGTTGATACTGGCACCTAGAGGTTCAATTACAAACCGAGTAGCGGAAAAGTTTGTCAAGGCGGCATCCGGACCAACGTTATATAGTCTTTGTGCTTTTCCATCAAACGCTGCGCGGTCGTGGGGTGGAATATTGTATAAGGTATTATCAATAATCAGATTGCCTTGAATATGGCTTACTCCACGCTCACGTATTGCCAGCACATGGCTCCAAAAGCGATCGACGGTAAGAAACGGGTCTCCACCCCCTTGCATAATCAGGTTTCCGTGCAAAGTTTCTTCCTTCAGTTTCCCATCAAGAAAATAGTGTGTATTCCATTGATAAGTAGGTCCAAGAATTTCGAGTGCCGCCAATGTGGTCAGCAGTTTTATGACTGATGCTGGGTTGCGCGGCTCATCTGAGTTTAATGCCAGCAGTGCCCGCCTAGCCCCAACTTCCTTTACTTCGATGCTTACCTCAGATTGTGGGATGCCAAATTTTTGCAGCAGTTTGGCAACCGGTGGTGGCGGTACTTCATACGCGGTATATCCGTCTGTAATGATAAATACCGCGCAGCAAATAAGTGCCTTGCAAAGTGTTATGCCGTGACAATATATAGATCTATTGTTCATCCATGGATATATTCAAGTGAAATATCTATAACCTGGAAAATGATATAATTCCTCAACCAGTAGGTCTCATGCATTAGATTCTAAGATGCAAAACTTTGGCAACGAACTATGGCTCGCAATAAGAGTATTTACAAGATTCAGTTTCACAATAATGGACAGCTTTACGAGCTTTACGCTCATGAAGTTACGCAAAGCAACATGTATGCATTTATCGAAGTAGCAGATATTATTTTCGGGGAACGCTCTAATTTACTTGTAGATCCCTCAGAGGAGAAGCTCAAAGCAGAATTTGGCCAGGTCAAACGAACATATGTTCCGATCCAGGCGGTAATTCGAATAGACGAAGTAGAAAAAGAAGGGATCAACAAGATTCTAGACAGTAACTTATCAGGCGGCAAGGAGGGCAACGTGTCCGCGTTTCCAGCTCCGCCATTTAAACCAAAAGCCTGAAAATGTTGACTAGAGCGATCATGGATTGATGAAGGCTCAAAGAACCCAGTGAAAGACTTGCCGCTGCTGACAGCAATTATTCTAGTCATTAGCTTTTTCCCATCCGGCTCTAATGTAAATAGATCTTTGTAAATCAATATTTTTTAAAATTAACAAAGAACGTGTGCTACTCGATTCGCAAGCTCTGGCAATAATTCCTTCTCAAACCATGGATTGCGCTTGAGCCAAATATTATTTCTTGGGCTCGGATGCGGCAATGGAATGATTGCCGGAGCGTAGTCTCGCCAATTTGCAACCGTCTCGGTCAAGGATTTTTTCCTTAACTTGCCAAGGTAGTAATTCTGAGCATAAGTACCTATGGCAAGTGTCAAACCTAGATTCGACAGCATCGGAAGCAGTCGTGGATGCCATGTTCGACAGCATTCGGGACGGGGTGGCAAGTCTCCCCTGTTCGCTGAACCAGGGTAGCAAAATCCCATGGGTATGATCGCAATACGGGATTGATCATAAAAAGAATCAACGTCGATTCCCATCCACTGTCTAAGTCGATCACCACTGGGGTCGTTAAAAGGGATCGAGGACTCATGGACCCTGATTCCGGGTGCCTGGCCGGCAATTAGTATTGTTGCGCTGGTGGAAACACGTAGTACAGGATTCGGCCCTTTTGGAAGATGCGGGGCGCAAAGATCACACTTCCGAATCTCTCTGAACAATTTGTTTAAGTTTTGGTCGGCGCTTGAAGACATTTAATTACTTGATGTCGAGCATTGCACGATAACCATCTTTATAACTTCTATACTTAAACCGATATCCACTCTCAACTAAGCGTTTATTACAGCAGCGTTTATTACGAGGTGCATCGTCTGCAGCGACTAGCGGGATCGGAGCGATTAGACCGGCTTCTGCAGCGAGCCAATTCATCATCTCAAACTTTGCGGCGGGATCATAATCTGTAGCAAGGTAGAGCGGATACAATTTCTCTCCGGCGAGCTGTTTGACAGCAAAGTGCTGTAATACTCTGACGCAATCATCTTGGTGGATTCGATTAGTATAAACGCTGGGTTTTTGCTGAATCTCAACTGGCTTTTCAAGTTTTTGAATAAGCCTGGTGCGCTCTGCGCCATATATTCCGGAAAACCTGATCACCAATGCTCGCTGTGAAAACTTCATGACTTGATTCTCGGCGTCGAGCAGACTTTTTCCATTGTAAGAATGTGGTTGAGTCTCAGAATTTTCGTTTACCCACTGCCCCTCCTGTTGAGCGTATACACTGGTCGCGGAAACAAAGATACATGCAAGATTATGTTGATTTTGATGAAAATGGCCGAGCAGGTTTTTCAGGCCTTTCTGGTAGATTTCACTATAGCCTTGGGGTGAGCGAGAGGCGGGGGTAAGAATAATAATGATTTGTTGAAAATCTGTTGGCAGTAACCTGAAAGCCTCGGTCTTTGTAATGTCCATAGACAGCCAATTGATCCGGCTAGGACTATCAGGCGGCGCCGATCGGCGAATCCCGACCACCTCGTGACCTTGGTTAATGAGTAAATTCCCAAGTGGTCGACCTAATCGCCCACAGCCGATTATCAGGATGCGCGCCATCGATTGCCCATGAGACTGAACTTAGTAGTGAGTCGCCCCTGGTTAGGGCATTATGGTACGTCCACCATCGACATTAATAACCTGCCCGGTTATGAACTCAGCATCCTGGACAAGAAACGCAATGGTTTTGGCTATTTCTTCTGGATCACCCACTTGTTTCAATGGGGTTCGAGAAATCATTCGTTGCTTGGACAGCTCATCCATTCCTTGTTCCGGCCACATAATTGCGCCCGGTGCCACGGCATTTACTCGAACCTCGGGACCAAGATCCCTAGCCAGTGATTTTGTCAGAGACAGTAATCCTGACTTGGCTGCGTTATAGATCGGATGGTCAGATAGCGGTCGATCGGCGTAAATATCCGTAATGTTGATGATAACGCCATAAGATTTCGTCAAATACGGTGCGGCCGCCTGGGCTAGAAAAAAAGGTGCTTTAAGATTCGTGTCCATTATTTCTTGCCACTGATCTTCAGTAGCTGATTTTATGGGCGTCGGGTAGAACACAGATGCATTATTCACCAGCACATCCAACTGACCCATTTCACTCGCACACTCTCTGACCAGGTTTTTGACTTTGGCAATCTCAGCGAGATCGCCACGAATCAGCATTACTGACTCTGGTCTTACTTCGCACAATTCAGCTCGAAGCTGCTCGGCGTCGGTTGCACTATTGCGGTAGTGAATCACCAGGCGCATGCCGAGTGCATGTAGCTTCCTGGCAGTAGCCGCGCCAATGCGACGTGACCCACCAGTAATGAGCGCGACTTTATCCTGCAAAGTGGTCATAATCCGGTTTTCGCTTATTCCCGACAATTCTAACACCGCCGTTCGTTCTTGCGAGATGCTTCACTCGATATGTTACCTGAACCGGATTCCGAACTAATCGCGCAGTCGAGGCAGCTGCAACAACTCATAGCCCGAGAAATACAGCAACACGATGGATGGATTGGATTTGATCACTTCATGGATCTCGCGCTATATGCTCCGGATCTTGGTTACTATCGTAGCGCATTGGAAAAATTCGGTGAGCAGGGTGATTTCGTCACGGCCCCGCTTCTCGGCGATCTGTTTGGGCGATGTATTGCGCGTCAATGTGCGCAGGTGATCGTCAGCATGGAAAACGCCAGTCTGTATGAGTTTGGAGCTGGAGATGGAAGCCTTGCGGTAGCGGTTATCACCGAGCTCGATAAGCTGGGCGCATTGCCAGATTGTTATTACATCATGGAAACCAGTGCCGGGTTGAAGCAAAGACAGCGATCTTCACTTGAAGATTTGAATCCGGAGTTGAAGAGTCGGGTAAAGTGGATGGATCAGCTGCCTGACGCCATAAATGGAGTGGTAGTCGGAAATGAACTGCTTGACGCCATGCCATGTAAGCGTTTTGAGGTCGATGCACACGGCAAGATCCATGAACTGGGCGTTTGTAACTTTGACGCGCGGTTTGGGTGGGGCATGTCATCGCACCTAATGTCGAATATAGATTGGCTGCGTAAGAAGAACCTCGGGTCTGGTTACCAAAGTGAGTTACCAATGCAGGCGGCAGCATGGGTCAGCACCGTGGGTGAAAAAATTGATCAAGGTATTATGCTTTTAATTGATTATGGTTTCCCGCGTCAGGAGTTCTACCACCCTGATCGAAATCAGGGGACACTAATGTGTCACTATCGTCACTATGCACACACTGATCCTTTTTTCTGGCCTGGACTGCAGGACATCACCACCCATATTGACTTCACTGCGATAGCAGAAGCTGGAGCAGTTTCCGGGCTGCGGATGCTCGGGTTTTGTGACCAGGCAAATTTTCTCCTGTCTTGCGGATTAACCGATATACTCGCCGATTCGCAAACGGGTAGTGATCCCGTAACAAAGGAAATACTAAAACTTAATGTTGAAGTAAAAAAGCTGACAATGCCCCATGAAATGGGGGAATTATTCAAAGTGATCGCAATGGGAAAAGAATTTCAGGAAAACCTGGTCGGCTTTCAAACAAGAAATCAGGTGCGTAGATTGTCGCCTGAGTAAATTGGGCATCGTTACCAGGGTTCATAATCGTTGCACAAATGATTGACTACTTTCAGGCCTTTTGGTTGGCATTTCTTCAGGGGCTGACTGAATTTTTACCCATCTCCAGTTCCGGCCACCTGGTGTTGGTACCAAAACTCTTGGGGTGGCCGGATCAAGGGCTGGCCTTTGATGTGGCAGTTCATGTCGGGTCGCTGATAGCTGTGCTTACCTATTTTCGTCGGGACATAGGCAGGATCTGTATAGACTGGTTCCGGTCGTTACTTGGGGCGCCACCTACACCTTATAGCCGCCTCGCTTGGTCGATTGCATTTGCTACGGTTATGGTAGGGATTGCTGGAATTTTCATGGAACCAATCATCAACCTCTGGTTGCGGGATCCGATTCCCGTGGCGATTGCGACAATCGTTTTTGGATTGCTTCTTGGATGGGCGGATTACGCTGGTAAAAAAAACAGGACTATCGGTCAGATTACATGGCGTGATGTGCTGATGATTGGTAGTGCGCAGGTTCTGGCGTTGATTCCGGGAACTTCCCGCTCTGGTATCACTATTACCACCGGTTTGGCGATGGGGTTGAACCGGGAGGCAGCGGCTCGGTTTTCCTTCCTGATGGCGATTCCTGTTATTGCCCTTGCGGGAGTTTGGCAGGGAGGGAAATTACTTAACCAGGCAGATTCTGTGCAATGGGGGATTGTAATTTTTGCAACAGCAGTGTCGGCGCTAGTGGCGTATGCCTGTATTCACTGGTTTCTCGGGTTTTTACGTCGATACAGTCTTTCGATTTTTGTCATTTATCGAATATTACTGGGTGGTCTTTTGTTGTGGATATTTCTTTAACACCTCCGCGGTAATCGAACAAAGCAGATTTCGGCTCTCTCAAGTAAGGCAAGCTGAATTTTCTGAATGGGTTCCTGTAGAATCCCGCCAACAATTGCTCCATTCACTACATGAAAAAAACCCGGCAAGAGTTCCTGCAATGGGAAAATAAGTCTATTACCCTGCTTGGCATGTCAGGAGTGGGAAAGACGACTTTGTCATCGTTGTTGCCTAGCGACCAGTGGTTTCACTATTCAGGGGACTATCGAATTGGTAAACGCTATTTGGACGAAGCCATCCTTGACGAGGTGAAGAAGATGGCAATGGAGCACCCTTTTTTGCGCGCCCAATTATGTAACGACTCCATCTATATCCGAAACAACATCACCGTTAATCATCTTGGCCCGATGTCCGATTTTCTTGGAAAAATTGGAAACCCGGATCTCGGGGGGTTGCCGGTGGACGAATTTAAACGTCGGCAGCACCTGTATAGAGCGGCTGAAGTACATGCCATGTTGGATGTCGATGAATTCATCGAGCGGGCGCAACAGGTCTATCGCTACCCACATTTTATTAATGATGCGGGGGGAAGTATCTGCAGTTTCAGTGATAATGAGTGCTGGAACCATCTGTCGGCCAGTACTTTGGTACTTTATCTGGAAGCAAATGAGGATATGGAAGAAATTTTGCTGGAACGAGCCCGCAGACACCCTAAACCAATGAACTACGAAGAAGATTTTCTTGACCATCATCTTACAGAGTATCTTGAGCTCAATGATCTGAAGAGTGCCGAAGAAATCGTCCCAGATGAGTTCGTGCAGTGGATATTTCCCTGCCTGTTGAACTGGCGCCGACCACAGTATCGGGGAATAGCCGAGCGTCATGGACATATTGCCGATGCAAGTAAAATCCCTGCTTTACGCGATCAGCACGATTTCCTGGAGTTCGTTTGCGAGGCGATTGAGGCAAGTCCGTGAGCAGTAAACTAAACTTCAAGTTCTGAATCTAGTCGAGGAGTAGTATGCCGCTTATTGCGAATTCCAATCTTCCCAGCTTTGATCGACTCAGGGAGGAAGGTCAGGAAGTACTCGCGCCCGGTCGAGCCCAGCACCAGGATATCCGCGAACTTCATATCGGCATACTCAATATGATGCCGGATGCAGCACTTGAGGCGACCGAGCGCCAGTTTTTACGGCTTGTAGGATCATGTAACCGCATCGCCCAGTTTCATACCCATTTATTTACATTCCCAGAGATTCCTCGGGAACAAAAATACAGGGATCATATTGAAGCCTACTATCAAGACTTCCAGTCGTTGAAACGAGAGGGCCTCGATGCAATTATCCTCTCTGGAGCAAATCCGGCCCAGTCCAGAATTGAAGATGAGCCGTTCTGGCACCCGTTAATGGAGGTCATCGAATGGGCCAATGAAAATGTCTGTTCGGTGATGTGTTCCTGTCTTGCAACCCACGCAGTGGTGCAGAAATTGTGGGGAATCCATCGGTATAAGCTGGCAGATAAACGCTGGGGGGTGTATTCCAATCGAATTACCAGTCAGAAACATCCCTTGACTGCGAATATCAACACGCGCTTTGATGCCCCGCATTCCCATGTTTATGAGGTCAATGCCAATCAGCTCATGGAAAAGGGACTATTCGTGCTGGCTGAAAGTAAGCAGGCTGATCTGCATCTCGCTGTGAGTCCAGATGGTTTGCGCTTCCTGCTTTTCCAGGGCCATCCGGAGTACGATGCCGTGAGCCTGCTTAAAGAGTATAAACGTGAAATTGTGCGCTATATTGACGGCATTAGAAACAGCTACCCGCCTTATCCAGAAAACTATTTTTTTGAAGACTCGCGGGAGATCCTGGAGCATTACAAGCAAAGCGTCGAACGTGCGAGGGGAGACTACCGTGATTTATTACCTTTCCCCGAGCAGGAGTTGTCCGATCTGGTTGACAATACCTGGTCCGATACTGGCAAGGCTATCGTCAATAACTGGCTAGGGCTTGTATATCAGGTAGCGGATAGGGAGCGAGGCAAAGTATTTATGAAGGGTGTTGATCCAGCCGATCCGCTCGGCCTACGCAGTTAGTTTGCTGCGAAACAGGTCTGTTCGTGAGCCCGTTGCGACAGTATCTGACCGCGTTATCTTATAGCATTTCATAATGCTGATCGTCTGATTATCGAAACTTGTGCGAAGCGGCCTCGCCATCATTGCAACATGAAGAATCTTAATCGAGCTGAAGTCGAATCTTGTTTATACTTTAAGATCAGTAGCCGTAAGCCAGGCCACACAGGAGAATCAGAATGAGCGCATACGTGATTGTCGAGGTCGAAGTGACTGATCCGGCAGGGTTTGAAAGATATCGGCAGATGGCGCCGAAGTCGATCACTCAGTATGGAGGCAGATATATTGCCAGAGGTGGTGAGACCAAGATTCTGGAAGGAGATTGGGTACCCAAAAGAATCGTAATACTGGAGTTTGAGAATCTGGAACAGGCGACCCGGTGGCATCAGTCAGAGGAATATCACGACGCAAGGAATCTTCGAAACAAAACTACACACTCCAATATGATCGTAGTTAGCGGTATAGAATGAGCGCAGTTAAGTCCTATTTTGCTGAAGGTGGCTGCACATGTGAACAGGTCAGATACCAACTTTTAACCTCACCAATGTTTGTGCATTGTTGCCACTGTAGATGGTGTCAGCGCGAAACCGGAACTGCTTTTGCGCTCAACGCGCTGATTGAAGCTGATCGGGTAAAGTTAACAAAAGGAGAGCCGCAGGGGCTGAACATTCCGAGCAATAGTGGAAAAGGTCAGAAAATTTACCGATGTCCGACGTGCCAGATTGCGTTGTGGAGTAACTACGGTGGCGCTGGAGATCAGATTCACTTTATTCGAGTCGGTACTTTAGACGCACCGGATTTGCTGCCTCCGGATATTCATATTTTCACCACCTCCAAGCAACCTTGGGTAAAGCTAGATCAAGAAACACCAGCGGTAGACAATTATTACCGCAGCAAAGTTTACTGGCCGGACGATAGTCTGCAGAGGAAGAAAATGTTGGGCCAGAAATCCGCATAAGAAGGGGCTTTGGTGAATAACAATCTTAGTAAAAATTTTGAACTGTTAGCCAATTACAATCGATGGATGAACGAGAATATTTACCATGTGGCGACAAAACTGGATCCAGAGTCTTTGTTTCAAGACCTGGGTGCTTATTTTGGTTCGATTGGGAGCACACTCAACCATATCATGATAGCGGATATCATCTGGCTCAAAAGATTTCTCAGGCATCCAAGCGAGTTCACTGCTTTGACTTCGGTGGCAAAACTTCCTGACCCCGGCTCTTTGGATCAAATATTGCATCGGAATCTGAATCAGCTGACACACGCCAGGAAGAATCTGGATCGGACGCTAATCGAACTGTGCCAGGAACTGAACGATCAAGACCTAAACGTTGCGCTCACCTACCAGAATACCAAAGGCGTCACTTTTTCCAAGCCCTTTGGTGCATTGGTCCAGCATCTTTTTAATCACCAGACTCATCACAGAGGACAGGTGACCACTCTGTTCAGCCAGTGCGGTCACGACTCCGGGGTCACCGATCTGCTGGCTATCATTCCCGAGCAAGAGCAATTGTGACATTTCGTGGGAATGCCTGCGCACTATGATGAAACTACTTTGGATCACAATTTTTTCTGGTGTGTTGATCTGGTCAGGAATCGGCCCGAAAGATTATCTGACATGGGTGCTTGAAGTCTTACCGGCGGTGATTGGTATCCTGCTCTTAGGGATGACCTGGAATAAATTTAGATTAACGCCGTTGATGTACGCCCTGATCCTGCTGCATTCCATCGTTCTGATGGTGGGTGGGCACTATACTTATGCTGAAGTTCCGCTGTTTGACGACATCAAACCGCTTTTTGGGTTTGAACGTAATAACTATGACAAAGTCGGGCATCTCATGCAGGGAATTACTCCCGCGATTTTGACCAGGGAGATCATTGTTCGCAGGCAGCTTATAAACGGGCCGGGCTGGAGTAAATTCTTTATATTGTCAGTGTGCCTTGCGGTCAGCGCTCTATATGAACTAGTCGAGTGGGTGGTTGCCCTTATTTCGGGGGCTTCAGCCGACGCGTTTCTTGCAACTCAGGGCTTTGCCTGGGACACTCAAACAGATATGGCGTTTGCGTTACTGGGCGCAATCGCCGCGCTGTTGCTATTATCCGGAATTCACGACAGACAACTTCAAGCCATATCAAAATGAACCAAGATTCCTGTATTAACTATATAGAACTTGCAGCCTCGGATATACTTAAGGCAAAAACCTTCTATGGTCAGGTGTTTAACTGGCAGTTCGTAGATTATGGAGAAGACTACTGTGCCTTCAATGATGGAAACACCAACGGTGGTTTCTATCGTTCACCACTTGTCTCTGATAGTAGTATCGGCGCTGCTCTGGTAGTGTTATATGCAGATGATCTCGAATCAGCAGTTGAACGAATTGAGAATCATGGCGGCAGCATTAAGAAACCCATATTTTCATTTCCAGGCGGCCGGCGCTTTCACTTTTTAGACCCTAGTGGAAACGAACTGGCGGTATGGAGTGATCAGTGACGCCTGCGGTGCAGGTTGCCAAACAGGCTGGAGTGGTGTTTTCAGTTCACCAATACGAACATGATCCGCACGCTGCATCCTATGGTACGGAAGCTGTAGAAAAACTCGGGGCCGCAGCCGACACTATTTTTAAAACACTAGTGGTACAGACTGACAAGGGGGAGTTAGCGGTGACAATCGTACCGGTCATGAAAAGTCTCGATCTCAAAGCTGCAGCCTCAACTCTGAGCGCTAAAAAGGTCAGGATGGCGGATAAATCACTGGTGCAGCGAACCACGGGGTACATCCTGGGTGGTGTCAGTCCGCTGGGCCAGAAGAAACAGTTGCCAACATTAATAGATAGCTCCGCTGAGAAACATCAACAAATCTATATCAGCGCCGGTCGTCGTGGTCTCGAGATCGCACTGTCGCCGGGTGATCTGGTCGATTTGTGTAATGCTACCCTGAGTGAAATTTCCTGTTAGCAATAAGCGTTGTTGATCGAATATACCTCCTGGAATGGATTAGAAATCCGCGCTTATTCTGCGGCTTGGTAAATACTTGGTCTCCGCTACTCGGGGCTGGAATTTCTGTGCGACAAGTCGCTGATAACTGGATATATTCTGAAGTACAAATGAAACTGCGCTTTTATAACCGAAACTTTGCTGGCACACACTTTGGCGGTAGCCTGTTTTCCATAACGGATATGATGTACAAATTAATGTCGTTGCATCGCACTGGACGAGATCACTGGATCTGGGATAAGTCCGAGGATATGGATTTGATCAAGCCGGGCCGCGGTCCAGTGTACGCATAATTTTGTTTAGATCAGAATCATATCGACCAAATCGTGAATCAGGCAGCGTCTCGGGCAGCGTCTAAAGATAAACATTTCGGGCCACTGCCGGTAAAGATTCGAGACAGTGACGATGAATTGGTTGTGCGGGTCAACAGATTGTTGCATGTGCGGCGGAAAACGAAACAATAATTCGCGTGAAGTACTGATTGCGCAGGAGTATTACGATGAAAGCAGTGTGGTTCAACCAATGTGGAGATGCAGCGGAAGTGCTGCAATATGGAGATATGGAGGTGCCGGAGCCAGGGCCAGGAGAGGTTCTGGTTAGATTACGCACTTCAGGTGTAAATCCCTCCGATGTGAAGAAGCGCGCTGGTTTGCAGCCCGCCGGATTTGAAGATGGCTTTGTCATACCGCATAGCGATGGTGCGGGAGTGATCGAGGCAGTTGGAATGGGGGTGCCGGAAGAAAAGATTGGCGCCCGGGTATGGGTTTATCAGGCCCAGTATCAACGTCATTGGGGAACTGCTGCACAATACATTGTATTGCCAGCGCTTAGGGCAGCGCGATTACCAGACCAGGCCAATTTCGAGGTCGGTGCCTGTGCAGGTATACCGATGATGACCGCGCACCGCTGTGTTTTTGCGGATGGTGCGCCTAAGGGCAAGACTATCCTGGTGACTGGTGCGTCGGGTCGTGTTGGATTCTACGCCGTCCAGTGGGCGAGACGAGCAGGTGCAACCGTGATAGGTACTGCGGGCAGTGAAGCCCGGTGCGAACAAGCGCGCCAGAGCGGGGCTGAGCATGTGCTGAACTATCAACAGGACGATCTGGTCGATGCTATCGAAGAAATTACCCATGGCCAAGGAGTGGATCGGATTGTGGATGTAGAATTTGGTCTGAATATTGAGCTTTCCAGCCAGGTTCTGAAAACAGGAGGCGTGGTGGCCAGCTATTCTTCGTCAAAAAACATGAACCCGGAGATACCGTTCTATTCTCTTATGTTTAAAAACATCACATTAGAACTCGTATTAGTCTACAACATGCCAGACAGCGCAAAAATGCAGGCGGAACAAGATATTTATCAGGCGTTGACAGAGGATGCATTGGTGCACCGTATCGCTAAAAAGTTTCCATTAGCGCAAACAGCAAAGGCCCACGCAGCAATCGAACATGGTGGCCTTGACGGTTGTGTGGTAGTGGAGATCGATTAAGTTTATAAGGTGCGAGCCTTAGCCACAGGCAGCCGCTCGATGCGCTGGTACTCACTTTGTTTGAATTGACCAGGATGATCCAGATACTCTATGGCCATTTCAGTCATATCCAATCCCCAGAACAACATGTCGTTAATTGCTATTGTCGGCACCCCGAAGACGCCGCGCTCCATGGCTTCGTTAGTGAGAGCTCGCAATTTGTTTTTAACCTCTGGTTGACTGGTTTCTTCCTCGGCGCTTTCAAACTCAGGAATGCGGGAGAGGGCATCCAGGGAGGAAAAGTCTGGATCATCTGCGCTCTCAACCCAGATATGATTAAACAGCCGCGCCAAGACGAGTGGCTTGCAATCATGGGCTACGGCAAGTCTTAACACGGGTATTGGATTAAAGGGATGAGCGGCTGGCACTCGAAATGGGATACCGTGACGCCGCGCATACCAATAACAGTAGCGATAGGTCATCGTCCGCTTCGAGGGAATTTCTGCGGGGCCCTTGTGACCATGCTGCTGCAGCAGGGCGGCAAAAAGAACAGGTTTATAACGCAACTTTAAATCGGGTCTATCTATTTGCAGTAGTCCTAGTGCCTGGTATTGCAGATAGGCAAAAGGAGAGATGAAATCGAAATACCAATCCAGGGAGATTGATTCGTTCATTGGTTTTAATTACTCAGCATGGAATGTCCGGGAATGCGGCCGAACGGCTGCCTTCAATTGGCTGGTTATCACTGTCATGATAAGTGAACACTACTGAAAATTTGATCTGGTCGGTCTGATTCCTGCCTGCAGCATGCAACGTTTTACAATGGAAAAATAGAACATCCCCCTGGTGCAAAGTCGCACTGACCGCGCTATCGATCAAGGCTTGGTTTTCCGGAAGGTCGGTACGAAGAAAATAGGCGGCATCGTAAAAACCCCGATCCAGTTCCTCTTTGTGTGTACCTGGAATAAGATACATTCCACCATTTTCATCATACTCTTCACCCAGAGCGAGCCAGACACTGACTAGCTGGGGTTGGTCGAACAACCAGTAGCGGATGTCCTGATGCCACAAGGTGGCACTGCTATATCCAGGGTGCTTGGTCATAATACAGTTATGATGATTCTGCGACAGTTCGATCTGATCTGTACCGATTAACTGACGAACTCGATCCACCACAGCTGGTGAGGTGGCCCAATCACGAAAAACCCTGTCACGGGTGTAGGCATTCAACAAGCGTCGCGGAGTATCGCCACCAGGGGACAATCGATCTGCAGGTGATCCTGGATACTGTACGTCAGTTTCATACTCAAGAGGAGCCAGTGGCGGTGCGAGTGACTCTCTGACCCGGTCAATCATTGGTTGGCAAACCTCTTTGTTAGCTAGTCCACGGGCGACAATAAATCCCTGTTGGTTGAACTCTTCGATTTGTTTAGGGGTAAACATATGGATCATTAATTAAGGGTGCACTGAATCCATTTCCAAGGATGCTAAAGCGCAATATTGTGATATAAGCTTGCTGCAAGTATAGCGGTAAACAGTAATTTGTATCGGTGAGTCGACAATGAAAATTATTCCATGTGACGGTCCTTTTGGAGTGGAAATTCTTGATCTCGATGTGACGCACATCACGGATGATGAGCTAAATGCCTGCAGCGCTGTCCAACAGAAGCACGGGGTTATATTCTTTCGAGATCAGCAGCTGGATTGTCAGCAACACATCGAATTTGCAGAACGATTTGGAGAAATTGTAATCAACCGTTTTTTTGAGCGAGTAGAGGAACACCCCCAGATTGCAATGGTTCGCAAAGAGCCAACACATGCTAACGTAGTGGGCGAAGATTGGCATACCGATCATTCCTACGATCAGGAACCGGCCCGGGGGTCGATTCTATATGCCCGCGAAGTACCCTCCAAAGGTGGAGGCACTTTATTTATCAATATGCAACAGGTGTTTGAATCCTTGTCGGATGGATTGAAGGAGACGCTCAGAGGACTGCGGGCAGTGCATTCCAGCCGACATGTTTTTGGTCAACAATCCAGGCAAAATGATGATAATCGCTATAATAATGCTGACCTCGCGGTACAGGATAGCATCCACCCACTGGTGATTACCCACCCTTTAAGCGGCCTGGAAGTTCTATATATCAATCCCGACTTCACGACTCATATCGATGGCTGGACCGCGGACGAATCTGCCTCTCTTTTAAGCTATCTTTATTCGGTTGCGAGCCAACCTGAGAATATCCTGCATTTTAACTGGCGTAAGAACAGCATCGCGTTCTGGGACAATCGAGCTACCTGGCACCGGGCGCTTAATGACTATCCGGGTGAGCGACGAGTAATGCACAGAATTACACTGGCGGGCTGCGCACTGAACTAATTTTTCTCAGAATAAGCTATGGCGACTATCTCTGGCGGCCCTGTTAACTAGTGTGTTGGGTATTGGGGTGGCCATGCCATGGTACCTGAATATCTGGCTCAGTATCTCTGGCGGAAATCCAATAGCTCTCGCTCACGAGTGGATTGCACGATGTAGAAGCGATCTTTCTGGCATCATTCGATTATGTGGAATTGGTATTTACGGCAGTTATCGGTTACTTAATCTGTAGAGAGATACCTTTTGTGGGGCCTGGGCGGGCGGCACGATTATTGCGGCTGCTGGTATTCTCATGATTTATCGCAGCGATAGGATTAATCGTCGGGCAACTCAATCGCACTAAAACGTATTTTCCGCTGAATGGACTATAATCGCTCCGCTATTTGTTGACGTGAAAGTAAATTGATAAAGAACGATCCCGCTTCGCCATATATCGTTTGTGCGCTGTATAGGTTTGCTCGGCTTGAGCAGTTCGAAACGCTTAGGCAACCGCTCTTGGAGCTTATGCTCGAGCAGCAAGTAAGGGGAACAATTTTGCTCGCACCCGAAGGAATCAATGGCACCGTTTCAGGCTCTCGTTTCGGTATCGATACGGTGGTTGAGTGGTTGAGACATAAGGCTGGCCTTGAGGTGTTGGAGCAAAAGGAATCATTATCTGATCGACCGCCATTTAAACGCACCAAGGTGAAGCTCAAGAAGGAGATTGTTACCATGGGTGTCAATAATATTGATCCTAATGAGGTGGTGGGGACCTATGTTGAACCCAAGGACTGGAATGCGTTGCTCGAGGATCCTGAAGTACTACTGGTTGATACTCGCAACGAATATGAGTACCAGGTTGGAACATTTAAAAATGCAGTCAATCCTCGTACGGAGAGTTTTCGCGAATTCCCGGATTTTGTGAAGAATCATTTGGATCCCAAGAAACATTCAAAGGTGGCGATGTTTTGTACCGGAGGTATACGTTGCGAGAAATCCACGGCACTGCTCAAACATATGGGGTTTGACAACGTGTTTCATCTAAAGGGCGGCATACTCAATTATCTGGAAACCGTGCCCGAACAAGAGAGCCAGTGGGAAGGAGAGTGTTTTGTCTTTGATGATCGGGTGACCGTCGACCATGATCTACTGCCCGGCAGCTATGATCAATGCCACGCGTGTCGATTGCCAATATCTGAGCAGGATAAGCTGAGCCCGCACTACCAGAAAGGCGTCAGTTGCCCGAATTGTCATGACAAAGTTTCTCTTGAGGACAAGGCCCGTTTTGCCGAACGTCAGCGTCAGATCGAATTGGCTGCGGCACGTGGAGAGGACCACATTGGAGTCAATGTTGAGATGAAGTCGGGATAACGCATTTACTCTAACACTGAATAAAAAAAAAGAGGCCCTTTCGAGCCTCTAAGAAGTGAGGGTGGTGTTTGGGTCAGCCGGAATTGCCCGTCGCTGCAGGCGGATTTTGGCGCATTTCTTCAGTCAAAGTAGACACCCCATCGTCCACAGATCCATGCTGCATGATTACCTGCAAAGTCTTCTGACCAATGCCGGGCACTGCGAGCAGGTCTTCCACACTTTTGAAGCCGTTGCTTTCGCTACGTAATGCAATTATTTCTTTGGATTTAGCGGGTCCGATACCGGGAATATATTCCAGGGCCTCAGCATCGGCGCTGTTCAGATTGATCTTTTCCGCTAAGGCATTGCTGGAAAAGGCGGTCATGATAAGCACCGCCAAAACGCACCCCAGAAACGACGTGTAACGGGCACTATTTATTGCTAGGACTTTCTCCATTTTGAATCTCCATTTCAGATTTGTTTCCTTACGGGTACATTACAACTTTGTCTACATATTATTAACACTTGCCGTAAGGTACCAGTTCCTAATTCGAATCCGTCAAACAGACTCGAAACCTGACTTTATCCAATCGACTGATCGACCACTGTGATAATTGTCACAATTTTTAAGGATTTTGTTAACAAGTTTGATTAAGCGAAATTGAAAGCAAAGCCTTTCAAATTGTAAAGTTCTCAGGGCAGATGTGGTCTTGCCAAATATTCAAGGGAGGACATTTCCTGGAATCTGCTCACCGTACGTCTAAATGGGTGCGAAAGACTTTTCCCTGTATACAGTGATTCAGCGTCAGTTGCGGCCGAGACAATTAAATTAACTCCTCTATCATAGAGTTCATCCACCAATTCGATCAGGCGCCTCGATGCATCTTTTCGAAAATCATCCAGCACGGGGATGTTTGCT
This sequence comes from Gammaproteobacteria bacterium, assembly GCA_024644945.1. Classification (GTDB taxonomy): domain Bacteria; phylum Pseudomonadota; class Gammaproteobacteria; order Arenicellales; family Poriferihabitantaceae; genus VYFG01. Next base: position 26,460 of record JAHEGU010000017.1, read on the forward strand.
AGAATAAGTGTGTGGAAACGTTTTGATAGCTCAATATAATCCATCTTGGATCTGTGCCCTTCGCACAAAGTTTCAAACTCGAACCAAATCACACCAGATCCTGTAGCGACCACTGGAACTTGCCGGCCGTTAATCTCGATACTGGTTTTACTGTCTTCATGGTGGCCGGCCAGCTGCAGAAAGCAATCAGTTAAAGCCTGTTGACTCTCGTGATTGAGTGGTGAGTGGTAAATTGAGTCATCTTGCAGGTAGGCCATTCTATAGTCATTGCCGCTATCCACACGAATTTCTTGCGTATGACTTTGCAGTAGCTCAATCGCGGGCAGAAATCGATCCCGCTGTAAACCATCTTTATACAGATTAATCTGTGGAATATTTGAAGTTGTGACGAGCGTTATGCCATCATCGAACAACGCATCAAGCAGGCCGTATAAAATCATCGCGTCGGTGATATCCGAGACTGCGAATTCGTCCAGACATAGAACACGATGTTTACGCGCCAGATCACTGGCAATTAACCTCAACGGATTTTGTTGGTCGTGCACCTTGCTTTTGGTGTCATGTACAGACTGCATGAAACGGTGAAAGTGGACTCTTCGTGCAGCCCCTTCTGGTAACGCACTATAGAATATATCCATAAGAAGGGTCTTGCCGGTGCCCACTCCGCCCCATAAATATATTCCACGGGGCACTGGCATCCGGCGAAGTTTTTCAAACCAGCTTCGGTTAAGGGATTCCAGTATCTGCCTGTGGAGACGATCAAAGTGCTCAAGTGCAGTCCTTTGAGATAGGTCTTCCTGGATTTCCTCAGCGTCAATTTCTGCTTGATATAGCGAGGAAGGAGTCATAAAAGTTTACCCGGCATGATCTGATTAAAATGCTCAATGGGGTAGAAGCCGTTGCCGCCCTGTGCTGGTTGTTGCAAATCCGGTTGGTGAATCGTCATTAAGTTTTCGATACCAAACTTCTGCGCCGCTGACAGCACCCCGGCATGGTCGTCAATCAATAGACTGCGGCTAGGCTCGAATGCAATATTTTCATGGAGCCTTTGCCAGAATTCAGCGGTTTCCTTGGGTGCGTCGAGCTGGTGAGAAGTAATGACATGATGGAAGTAGTGATCGAATCTGACCTGTGAGAACTTTATTGAGAGCGTGTCCGGATGAGCATTGGTAGTCAGTATTAAGCATTTCTTGTGTTGGCGCATTACTTCGAGAAACTCAAGGGCGCCCGGCCGAGGTTGGATAAGGTGCGCCATTTCATTTTCAAGCGCAACAATGTCTAGCTTTAGATAGTCAGACCAATAATGAATGCTGTACCAGTTTAGGGTGCCCTTTATTGCCAGCATGTGCGGGTAGATAAGATCAGATGCCTGCTTAAAGTTGATCCTGTTAGCCTCCGCATAGCGAGTGGGCACATGAATCTTCCAGAAATAATTATCGAAATTTAGATCCAGCAAGGTGCCATCCATATCAAGCAGCACAGTATCCACTGCATCCCAATTCGATATAGGGGACAGCGGAGATGATTCCATTGCGAACTGAGTCATTGTCGGGATATGTTCTAAGTTAAAATAAGCCAGACCCTTCAATCCGGCCATTCATGTCAAAGCCAAGGATTTTATCAACTTCGGTACTAGCGAAGTCACGCCTGTTTCGAATTGAAGCCCTTGAAATGGGCTTTAGTAACGGAAAAAGCGCAACTTTTGAATGTTTGCGCGGTGAAGGTGGTGGCGTAGTTATGGTCGCCGCGGTAAATGAAAACAACCAGCTAATTATGGTCAGGGAGTATGCGGCCTGTGTGGATAAATACGAACTTGGTTTCGTGAAGGGAAAGATCGATCCGGGAGAAACGCCCCTTGAGACCGCAGATCGCGAACTCAAGGAAGAAATTGGCTACGGCGCGGGCCAGCTGGAACAGCTCAAAAAGGTTTATACAAGTCCCGGGTACAATGATTTTACGACCTATCTTTATTGGGCCACGGTTTTACACCGCGAATCCGCGGAGGGGGATGAAATCGAGCCCCTGGAGCAGATTTTCTGGCCGATCGAGAATATAGCGGCATTGTTTCAGCATCCTGAGGTGAATGATGTCAGAGTATTGTTTTTGCTTACCATGCTTGAGAAAAAATACACAGCGAATGGCTGAAAAGAGAGACGAACAAATGAAAGAGGTGAGGGGGTGACAGAGTTGCTTGGAAAAGTAGTAGAGGTGGCCGTTGCTGCAGGCAGGGAAATTCTAGAAATTTACGATCACAGCGATTTTAGTGTTGAGGTCAAGGGTGACGGCTCGCCGCTGACTCAGGCTGATCGACGGGCACACAAGCTCATTGTTGCAAGGCTTGCGAAGTTGACCCCCGATATCCCGGTCCTGTCTGAAGAGTCGCCGCAGGGTGTATTCGAGGCCCGAAGAAGCTGGAACACAATGTGGCTGGTAGACCCTCTTGATGGCACCAAAGAGTTCGTTAAGCGAAACGGAGAGTTCACGGTAAATATTGCGCTTCTCAAAGACGGCAAACCGGTCCTGGGAGTCGTGCATACACCAGTTAAAAACATAAACCATTTCGCTGAAACTGGAAACGGTGCGTACCGTTCTGAAGCGGCTCATGTTTCAAAAAGGATAGCGGTTCGTAAACTGGATCCTGAACACGCAGTGATGGTTGCCAGTCGCTCCCATGCCGGCCCGGCAGTGGAAGCCTACAGGGATAACCTGGCTCAACAGGTGCAAAAGCTGGATCTCGCCAGCATGGGCAGTTCGCTGAAGTTATGCCTGGTTGCAGAAGGACAGGCAGATATCTACCCGCGCCTTGGGCCAACATCTGAATGGGATACCGCAGCAGCGCATTGCGTTGTAGAAGCAGCGGGTGGCAGTGTTACCAGAATTGATGGCACTGCGCTTAGTTACAATAAGGAAAACATACTCAATCCGTGGTTTTTGGTAGGAGGCGATCCAGATTTTGACTGGACCATTCCAGCAAGAGGCATCATAGAAAATAATTAAAAGTAAATATATCAATAACTTAATCGATATAAAGGGGCGGTATTCAGGATTAAGTTTCGCTTGAAATTCTCCCCGAAAAGTGGTGGTTGACCAAAAAGGCCACAACGAGTAGTCTGGCGCCCCGCAGAATGACCGCCAACTGAATAGAGAAATAACTGACCATGCGTATCGCACTGATCGGCGCACCCGGATCGGGTAAGGGAACCCAGTCAAAACTAATTGCAGAACGCTACCGTGTTCCGCACATCTCAACCGGTGAGCTGTTGCGAAACGCCGCGGAATCGGATACCAATTTTCCAGTCGAGGAAAAAGAGGCCTTTGAAACTGGCAGGTTGGTATCTGATGAAATAGTGCGCACACTCCTGGAGGAACGTTTACGTCACAAAGATACTAAAAGAGGCTTTGTGATCGATGGTTATCCGCGTAATATTCCACAAGCTCAGTCATTGGATAATTTGCTCGGAATGCTCGGTCGTGCACTGCAAATCGCGGTGTATAACGAAGTATCCGATGAAGTTCTTGTCAAAAGAAATACCGGCCGTTTGATCTGCAGTACCTGCGGAGCAATTTTTAATCGTTTCTATTCCCCACCGACTAAGAAAGGGGTGTGTAACAACTGTGGCGGGACTACATTAGAAACCCGGAGGGAAGACGATGCCAAAACCGTTGCGACCAGGGTTGACAGCTACAAAGAATTTATTATTCCGTTGATTACCTACTACCGGGCTCAGCATAAGCTGCGTACGGTCTCTGCTATGGGAACTGTGGAGGAGATCCACGAGAAAATTTGCGCGATCGTTGATCTGGAGATCAGGCCGCTTGAAATTGATGCGATAGTCATGGCAACAGACTCGCAAGATGAGGAGATCAATACGGTAATAGCTGGAGGTCAGATCAGCCGTGTCGCGCCAAGCCCAGAATCTACTTCACGTAAAGCGGCGCTAAGAAAGAAAGCTAAAGCAACACTGCTGGCCAAGAAAGTCGCCGCAAAAAAGGCGGCTAGGGAGATCGGCAAGAAGAAGGCGCCGGCGAAGAAGAAATCGAGTAAGAAAGTCGCCGCCAAAACGGCCGTGGCGAAGAAGAAAACCAGTAAGAAGGTGGCCGCCAAGACCGCGCCGGCAAAGAAGAAAACCAGTAAGAAGGTAGCGGCCAAAACGGCCGTGGCGAAGAAGACCAGTAAGAAGGTAGCGGCTAAGAAGACGCCGGCGAAGAAGACCAGTAAGAAGGTAGCGGCTAAGAAAGCGCCGGCGAAGAAGAAGACCAGTAAGAAGGTGGCGGCTAAGAAAGCGCCGGCGAAGAAGAAAACCAGCAAGAAGCTAGCGGCTAAGAAAGCGCCGGCGAAGAAGAAAACCAGCAAGAAGCTAGCGGCTAAGAAGACGCCGGTGAAGAAGAAAACCAGCGCAAAGAAGAAGACGTAGGTGACAACTTCGCTTTATGACTGATCATCCCCAGCAGGCCTTATTCCCACAATCGAGGCCACGTCGCATGCGGCGCAGTGACTTCAGTAGGCGTTTGATGCGAGAGAATACTCTTAGCACCAATGATCTGCTGCAGCCTTTGTTTGTGCGCGAAGGAAAAAATGAAACCGAGCTGATTCCTTCGATGCCCGGCGTTCTCCGGCTTAGCCCAGATTTGATCGTGGAAAAATGCCGTGCCCTGGGGGCGCTCGGGATACCCGCTGTGGTGCTGTTCCCGGTCACGCCGCTTGAGGTTAAATCAGAAGATGCCGAAGAAGCGTGGAATCCTGATGGACTAGTACAGCGCACGATACGAGGAATTAAGGCGGCAGTGCCGAATATGGGTGTGATCACGGATATAGCGCTAGATCCCTACACAAGCCATGGTCAGGATGGATTGATAGACGATGAGGGTTATGTCGTCAATGAAACTACTGTCGAGGCGCTGGTTAAACAGGCGTTATCCCACGCCGACGCCGGTGCAGATGTGGTTGCACCTTCTGACATGATGGATGGCCGAATCGGAACAATACGAGATGCGCTCGAACGGGCCGGATACATCCATACTCGAATTCTTGCCTATTCCGCGAAGTACGCGTCAAGCTTCTATAACCCTTTTCGAGATGCTGTCAGGTCTGCGGAAAATCTTGCAGGAGGAGACAAGTACACGTATCAGATGGATATTGCTAACGGAGATGAAGCGCTCAGGGAGGTGTCAATGGACATTGCAGAGGGCGCGGATATGGTGATGGTCAAGCCGGGCGTACCTTACCTCGACGTGGTGTGGCGGGTAAAACAGACATTTGGGATGCCTACATTTGCTTATCACGTGAGCGGCGAGTATGCGATGTTAAAGGCTGCTTGCGACAATGGCTGGTTGGATGAAAAGATGGTTGTGATGGAAACCATGATGGCGTTTAAACGCGCTGGCTGTGATGGCGTGCTGACATATTTCGCTGAGGCAGTGGCAGGCTGGCTGCAGGACGGACAAAGCTAAATTCCCCCAAGAACCGGCGTGTTGTTGCTGAGCCGATTCGAACAAAACTCTCGCCAGGGCTATCGGGCATCCCGGAACGATCTAACCGGGGTAGAATACCGCCAGACAACTATTGATATGAGCAATGAGTGATCACACGCCCACTGAAATTAATTTAAACCGCAAGACACGCAGTTTGAAAGTCACCTTTGATGATGGAGAGACTTTTGATATGAGCTGTGAATATCTGCGTGTACATTCACCTTCCGCTGAGGTGCAGGGACATGGCCCGGGGCAGGAAGTGCTTCAGCTCAATAAAGAAAACGTAAACATCGACGACATTGAAGCGGTAGGTAATTACGCAATAAAGCCTAGTTTTAACGATGGTCACGATACCGGCATATATTCCTGGGATACGTTATACATACTCGGAAAAAATCAGCAGGAAAACTGGGCTAGATATCTTGACAAGCTGAAACAGGCCGGGCATCAACGTAAGTTGGATGCCTGACATGAGTGTCAATCAATGAACGATCCATTGAGGACCCACTTTGGGTTCAGAGACGTTGATATAGATGCTAAGACCACATTAGTGGGGCAAGTTTTCCGTTCAGTGGCAAGCCGCTATGACTTGATGAATGACCTGATGTCATTTGGAGCCCATCGACTATGGAAGCGTTTTGCAGCGGGACAAAGTGGGTTGCGGCCGGGAGACAGCGTACTTGACGTGGCTGGAGGGAGCGGTGATATGAGCAGATTGTTTGCTCAACAGGTTGGCAGCAAGGGTACGGTGCTGTTGACTGATATTAATCAGGCGATGTTGAACCAGGGAAGAGACAAGTTGATCAATGCTGGAGTAGTCGGCAAAGTCGATTATGCGCTGGTCGATGCAGAAAACCTGTGTTTTGCCGATGAGCAGTTCAACTGCGTATCGATATCTTTCGGACTGCGCAATGTCACCCGAAAAGAAAACGCGCTGACTTCAATGTATCGGGTATTAAAACCAGGGGGAAGGGTGCTGATTCTTGAGTTTTCTAAACCTATAATTCCGCTGCTAGAGAAGGCGTATGATACTTATTCTTTCAACGCAATTCCGAAAATTGGAAAATTTGTAACCGGTGATGAGGCCAGTTACAAATATCTGGTCGAGTCTATACGGAAACATCCAGACCAGGAAACATTAAAGCAAATGATCTATAGTGCCGGATTTGATCATGTCAATGTGCATAATTTGAGCGGTGGAATTGTTGCCTTGCATATCGGCTATCGATTCTGATGATTCCCGCAGAATCATATTTGTTCGATATCCTGAATCGAGGGGTCAAAACCGTACTATCGGTAGATTCTGAAACTTCACGTGCGTTTGGGAAGCTCAATGGGAAGATATATTGCATTGAGTTAACATTGCCTCCTGTTACGTTATACATGGTAGCAGAACCAGAAGGTTTCTCCTTAGCACCGCAGACGGAAGGGGAACCCGATGTAACTCTAACAGGTTCCATATTTGCCTTCGCTAGTCTGAGTGGTAAGGGTCCTGCCAGCGGCGTCCTGGCTGACGGACAGGTTACGATGCAAGGCGATGCTGAAGCTGGTCAGGCGCTGCAGAAGATTCTGGCCCAATTTGATTTCGATTGGGAGGAACTGATTGCACGGTTGATTGGTGACACTCCGGCCAGAAAAGTGGGAAACCTGATTCGCTCTACATTCGATTGGGCTGAACACTCGGCAAATTTATCCAGAGCTAATTTTGCGGACTATCTGACCGAGGAAAAACGCATTGTTGTAAACGAGGTTGCTTTGGAGCGGTTTGCAGCGAAAGTGGACCGGTTGCGAGCAGATACCGATCGGTTGGCCTTGAGAATCGCGCGTATCCAGCAGGATAACTAGTACGGTAACCACTTTGGTCAAGAATATATTCCATCTTTACCGCATCGCCAGAGTCCTGATTCGTCATAATCTGGATGAATTTGTAGTTGCTTTGAAGCTGGCCAGACCTTGGACCATGATGTTAAGCGCTATTCCACGAAAATGGCGCAGTCATTATGACGAACCACGAGGGGTCAGATTACGGGAAGCATTGCAGGAACTTGGGCCGGTGTTTGTCAAATTCGGCCAGATGCTCTCTACCCGACCAGACCTGATTCCCGAGGATATCCACGCAGAGTTGACGAAACTGCAGGATGAGGTGCCGCCGTTTCCAGGCAATGAAGCGCGTCAAATTATCGAGCAGGCTCTTGATCAGAAGCTTAGCGATACTTTTGCTGAGTTTGAGATCGAATCAACTGCTTCCGCTTCGGTTGCCCAGGTGCACTTTGCAACCCTCATTGGTGGCAAAGAGGTCGTCGTTAAGGTGCTCAGACCTGGAGTTCAGGAGATTATCGAAAGGGATCTTGACCTGTTACACACCCTGGCTGAACTTGCTGACAAGTATTGGTCCGAAGCGCCTCGTTTGAAACCTCAGGAAATTGTCGAGGATTACGACAAAACTATTCACGACGAGCTTAACTTGATGCGTGAAGCTGCCAACGCAAGCCAGCTCAGAGTGAATTTCCAGGACTCAGATCTGATTTATGTGCCAGAAGTGTACTGGGACTATTGTCGGCAAAACGTGATGGTAATGGAGCGAATTTATGGTATCCCTGTTCGCGATGTAGAGAAAATCAAGGCTGCAGGGATCGACCTAAGGAAGCTGGCTCATGACGGGGTTGAGATCTTTTTCACTCAAGCATTCCGAGATGGGTTCTTCCATGCTGACATGCATCCGGGTAATATTTTCGTTTCTGAAGAGGGCCAGTACCGAGCGGTGGACTTCGGTATTATGGGCACGCTCAGCGACGCGGATAAGCGTTACTTGGCAGAGAACCTGTTGGGATTTTTCAACCGTGATTATCGTGCGGTGGCAGACGCGCATATCAGGGCGGGCTGGGTACCTCCTGATACCGTTGCAGAAGATTTTGAAGGCGCAATTCGAACCGTCTGTGAACCGATTTTTGCCAAACCGATCAGCGAAATTTCGTTTGGTACCCTTTTGATCGATCTATTTCGCATTGCCAGACGTTTCCAGATGCCGGTGCAGCCTCAACTCGTATTGCTGCAGAAAACTCTTCTTAATATAGAGGGTCTGGGCCGGCAGTTATACGATGACCTGGATCTTTGGGAGACCGCCAAGCCTTTTCTCGAACGCTGGATGAGTGAGCAGATCGGTCCCCGTGCAGCGTTGAAAGCGATTCGAAGAGAGCTTCCCAATCTTGCAACACTGGCGCCGGAGATTCCCGGTCTTGCGCACCAGCTTCTGTATCGCCTCAAGAATGACGAGCTTGTGATGCGAACCAGGAATGAGGAGGTTGCCCTGCTGAGAAAACAGCTGGAGCTATCCGCTAGCAAGAACAGACGACTGGTCGCGGGTATCGGTTTGATTGCTCTGGCGGCGGTACTTACCCCAGGCAACCATTTAGAATCAGCCCCGTTAATAAGCTGGCTTCTTGGTCTCGGCGGTGTGGTGATAATCGCGATCAACTGGTTGCGTAAGTGACCGTCTAATGTCTAAATCCGCTCCACCATCGGGGAGCAATCAACCAGACCCGGTCTTTCAGCCGTCGGAGCGCAATGTCGCGATCAGGATTCTCAATATACTGTCGATCGGTGTGGCAATTGGCATTATTGGATCATTCCTGGCCGTTGCGTTTGTAGAGGCAATTGAATGGATCAGCAGTCAGTTGGCTTCGAGAGGGAACACGCAAGGCGTCGGTTTTCGCATGGTCATTCTTTTGGCGCCTGTCGTCGGGGGCTTTATTGTGGGCGGCTTGCTTCTACTTGGCAGCTCCAGCGGGCCGCTTAGCATAGCCGATCTGGTGTGTTCGGTTCAGTCGCGCCAGGTTCGGTTGTCTGTACGAGACGGCATTTTGAATACTCTGGCAGCAATCATGGGTATGGGGGCAGGCGCTTCTGTGGGTATTTACGGACCATTGTCCACAATGGGGGCAACTCTTGGCAGTAGTATCGGCCGACTAGCTCGCACTGACCCGACTCTCGGCATAGGATGCGGGGTTGCAGCAGCAATCTCCACCGCTTTCAACGCGCCCATCGCGGCAGTTGTGTTTGTACACGAAGTCATTCTGCGACACTATTCGCTGCGCGCATTTGCGCCTATCACGGTAGCCTCTTCCACTGGGTTTTTTGTCTCCAACTATCTGCTTGATCGGCCGCCAGTTTTTCGGGTATTCGCTGAACGATCTTTCTTCGCACCTGAGTTCCTGGCATTCGTGTTCATAGGTATTGTTGGTGCATTGATTGCCACCGCGTTCATGCGGTCAATTCTATTTGCATCAAGGGTCGCCGAGAGCACAGGTCTGCCAGTCTGGGCACGCCCGGCAGTGGCTGGGCTAGGTGTAGGGCTGGTGGCGCAGTGGGTTCCCGAAGTCATGGGTGTAGGTATGCATCTTGTTGAAACAACTATTTTTGGTGAGGCATTTACTGTTAGCAACCTGTTGATAATACTGCTTGCAAAAATTTTGGTTACAGCATTGTGCCTCGGATTTGGATTTGTCGGCGGTGTGTTTAGCCCGGCTCTGGTTATTGGAGTGTTAAGTGGTGCATTAATGGGGCAGTTGTGCCTGCTTCTTTTTGGCGAGCTGTCATCAGGCCTTGCGGTTTACGCAATTTGCGGAATGATGGCAGTCACCAGCCCGGTAATCGGGGCACCTCTCACTGCGATTCTGATTGTGTTCGAGCTTACTCGAAATTATGAACTCACGACGGCGGTAATGATCAGTGTGGTGTTTTCCAATGTCTTAGGATACCGACTGTGTGGGCGATCAATATTCGACCGTCAACTGTTTCTGCAGGGTTTTGATCTTTCAATGGGGCGGGATAAGGTGATCCTGGAACGCACTCCGATCGCCAATCACGTCACCACTGATGCGGTGTTGATTAACTCTGAGCAGTCTCTTAATGATGCGCTCCAAGCAATGATCGAGGCAGACCGCACAGAATGTTATGTGCTGGACGATCTTTCTAGGTATCAGGGCAAACTGCGCTTATTTGACATCGCCCAAGTGCAAAAAAGAGTTGATATAGAACAGGAAACAGCGGCCACCTACGCGGATCCGGACCAACTTCGTTTTAGCCATGACCTATCCGTATTGGAGGCGCTTGAACAAATGAGAGAGTTCGTCGGGGAAAGTATTCCAATTGTGGATCAGCGCGGATACTTCATAGGTATTATTTACGAATCCACGCTGGTTGCGGCATACTTGGACACGCTAACGAATCTGCGTACTGAAGAGCACGCCGCTACTTAACAATCTCCCGGTAATCTAATGCCAACTCATCCTTTTGACTGGAGCGACCCCTTTAACTTCGATTCACAATTGAGTGAAGAAGAACGTATGGTAAGGGACAGCGCACATGAATTTTGTGGCCAGATGCTGATGCCCGGAATCATCGAGGCGAATCGAAATGAGACCTTCAATCCAGAGATCATGTACCAGTTCGGTGAGCTTGGAATGCTCGGGTCGACATTACCGGAGGAGTATGGCTGTGCCGGGTTGAACAATGTCTGTTACGGTTTGGTTGCACGAGAAGTAGAACGCGTTGATAGTGGCTATCGATCAGCGATGAGCGTGCAGTCTTCACTGGTGATGTACCCTATTTATGCTTATGGCACTGAAGAACAGCGTCAACGATTCTTACCCAGGCTAGCGACCGCAGATCTGATTGGCTGTTTCGGGTTAACTGAACCCGATCATGGTTCGGACCCGGCAAGCATGAAGACCCGCGCAGAAACCGTGGACGGTGGCTATCGCCTAAATGGCAGCAAAATGTGGATCAGTAATTCACCAATTGCAGATATCGCCGTTGTCTGGGCCAAGCTCGACGGTAGCATTCGTGGCTTTATTGTAGAGCGTGATATGGAAGGCTTTTCGACTCCAAAAATTGAAGGCAAGATGAGCCTGCGGGCTTCAATTACTGGAGAGATCGTGCTTAAGGATGTGATGGTGCCAGAGCAAAACCTGCTACCAAACGTAAGCGGACTCGCCGGACCTTTTGGCTGTCTAACCAAGGCAAGATATGGCATTGCCTGGGGTGTAATGGGCGCGGCCGAATTCTGCTGGCACGCGGCGCGCAGTTATACACTAGAGCGCACGCAGTTTGGTCGGCCTTTAGCTCAAAACCAGCTGATTCAAAAAAAGCTTGCAGACATGCAGACTGAGATTACTTTGGGTTTACAGGCTGCGCTACGTGTAGGTCGGCTCATGGACGAAGACCGTTGCCCGGTAGAAAATATTTCCCTGATAAAGCGTAACAACTGCGGTAAGGCGCTGGATATTGCTCGGCTATCCAGAGATATGCATGGCGGCAATGGGATCTCTGATGAATATCATGTCATTCGCCACATGAGTAACCTTGAGACGGTTAATACCTATGAGGGTACTCACGATATTCACGCGTTGATTCTTGGGCGTGCACAGACCGGCCTGCAGGCCTTTTTCTAGTTCTTATACTTTGCTATGACCGTTCGCTACTTTGCCTACGGCTCAAATCTTTTGCATGCGCGCCTGTATGCGCGCTGTCGTTCTATCATAAATATAGGCACTGCCCGTCTCGATCGGCACCGGCTAAATTTCACCAAACCCGGTAGTGACGAATCCGGTAAGTGCGGGATTGAGGCGGTGGATACTGAAGAATATGTACTGGGTGTGCTGTACCAGATGGCTAAACGGGAGAAGCCGGTTCTGGACAGGATTGAAGGCAATGGTTACGGATATATGGATAAGGAAATTGAAGTAAATTCAGGCCGTGGCCCGATTCGATGTTTTACCTATTATCCTACTCGTCTCGACAATGATAAACGGCCTTTTGACTGGTACAAAGCCTTTGTGCTGGAAGGGGCAAGAGAAAATGGCTTTCCACCGCACTATCTTGAAATGATCGAATCGGTAGAGTCATTGGTCGATCCACATCACGAGAGACGCATCAGTAATTATGCGATTATTCAGGGTCACGAACCTGAATAGCGTTAACCGCTGTCGATGAAGCAGGGTCGAGCGCTGTCGCTGCTGATGTTTTTTGGCATGTGGTGGGCGTTTACCATACCCCTGACTAAGATAGCCGTTTCTACTGGTCATCCTCCACTAGGCCTGATTCTGTGGCAGCTTATGATTTCAGGTGCGGTGATGTTTCTGATAGTCCGGCTGCAAGGCAGAAGGTTGCGGTTTGACCGCATAGCTGTGCAGCATTACCTTGTGATCGCGCTTCTCGGAACTATTTTGCCCAATAGTTTCTCCTATCTTGCCGCGGCCCAGTTACCGGCGGGGATTATGGCGATCATCATCGCGTCGGTACCGATGTTCGCGATGCTCATTGCTCTTGCTATTCGGCTTGAGCAATTTTCGATAATTCGGGTCGCAGGTGTTCTGCTGGGCGCCTTTTCGGTGGTGGTGCTGATCGGGCCCGATGCGAGTTTGCCAGAGCCGGAGAAAGCCGTGTTCGTTCTGGTGGCTTTGGTGGCGCCCCTTTGCTACGGATTGGAAGGCAACTATATATCCGTTAAATCCCCGCCAGGTATTGATCCCGTCAGTGCATTATGTGGCGCTTCGGCTTTTGGCGTGTTGATATGTGCGCCTTTAGTCTGGCTAGGTGACTACTGGGTCGACCTGTCGCAGCCATGGGGACCACCGGAGCAGGCCTTGATCGTCTCATCGCTAATTCACGCCTTGATCTACTCAGGCTATATCTGGCTGGTAGGCATGACCAGCGCAGTATTCGCCAGCCAGATTGCCTATGTGGTCACCCTGGGAGGCGTGTTTTTCAGCGCGTTATTATTGTCGGAAAGGTATTCCCCCTGGGTGTTTCTAGCACTTGGGTTGATGATAGCGGGTCTATTACTTGTCCAGCCACGTGTATCTAAAGCCAGGGTAGACAAATAATCCACGCTGTGGGAGCTAATTCCGCCCATGGCGAATCCTTTATGGTCAGTTATTTCACGGGCCACGAGCTGCAAAATAAAACCATATCCAAGCCCGTTCGCTGCGCCGAAGATCAGATTGTAGCCGACGAAAACTTGCCACAACTGTTGCGCAAGTGCAGTAATCAACATGCCGAGCGCAGCCCCACCGCATGATGCTATAACGATGGAGGCCGGGGATAATAAGCGATAAAAACGGTACCCAAGGAGAACGAATAAAGTAAGACAAACAAGCGCCATGGAATACACCAGACTGATGTTACCGCGCGATTCTCCAAGTAAAGTTTCTAGTGAATGAATGAAAATTGAGAATGCGTGAATCGAGCCCAGCACAAAGGTCACCAGCATACCGGTAACTAGTATTATTTTAGGGTATCGTGTCACGAAAAATTTAGTCAGTTACTGTTAATTGTAGAAGGAGTCCACTAATATCGTGCTGAATTCCCATTCTCGAACCTGATGAAGCCTTATTGTAAAAACGTCGTCCAGGAAAATCTGGTTTCACTTCCCAGCCTGCATGATACCCCTGGATATGAAATTATAGAAGGAGATCCTCGTTGCTCGATTAGGCTCGATGTTGGCTCTTCATCCACACCATCCAGGCTTGGTATCTGGATGTGTACGCCAGGCGCATTCCGCTGTATCGAAAAAGGCGACGAACTGCAAACTGTGATTGAAGGTAAGCTATCGTTAATTTTGGATGATGGCAGTAGTCAGGACTTCGAACCTGGAGACAGTTTTTACACTCAAAAAGGAGAGCGGGTAACCTGGAAAATTGTTGAAACAGTAAAAAAGGTGTTTTTTACCTATGACCCTGAGAACTCTTCCGTCACTGAATAGAAATACAAAGCGCAGTGACTGAAATCGCGAACACACCAAACCCGCCTTACTTCGCTGCAATCTTTTCTTCGGTGCGTAGCAACGTAGATCAAGGTTATGCTGCTATGTCCGAGAAGATGATTGAGCTTGCGGGCATGCAACCTGGGTTTTTGGGTGTCGAGACGGCTCGAGAAGAGGTTGGAATAACCGTTTCTTATTGGACGGATCTTGAGTCAATTAGAAACTGGAAGCAGAATGTTGATCATCGAGAGGCGCAGCGACTTGGACGAGAGAAATGGTATTCCTCTTATAAGTTACGGATCGCAAAAGTAGAGCGAGACTATGCTTTTGAGTACTAATTTACCTTGCCTGTACTGCGAGTTTACAGGTTGAACTTTTCGGTTTGCGCTCGAACAGAGATGGTAAGAAGACCATCAATAATTAAGAATCAATCCCTGTTAATGTGATCGCGCTCGGCATCTTACCGCAGAAATAATTTCTCAGAACTGCGCCAACAAAATCTGGAAATAGAAACACTAGATCACTGGACCCACTTTGGCGTTTCGATAAGCGATTACGATAATGAAACAAACAAGTGCCTGATCAAACCCTGGGGAGTATTAAGGGTATTTATAGTGGTGCTATCCGTCGCTCCTTCGACCACCGAGTCAGCGGCGTATTTTCCGCGCAGAAGAGAAGCTCGCCATCTTGAGTGCGAGATCAGCCATTCGGCTGGCATACCCCGCTTCATTGTCATACCAGCTTACTAGTTTGATCATGTTACCGCGAGAACTAGTCAGCAGGCTGTCAAATATTGAGGAGTGCACATTTCCGATAACATCGGAAGACACTAGAGGGTCCTCTGAATACTCTAGGATGCCTCGCATGGGGCCACGAGATGCAGAACGAATTTTGCGATTGATTTGTTCGGCGGAGGCTGGTTTGTTAAGCAGCAGATTCAATTCAATCATTGAGCCTGTGATCACCGGCACACGAATGGCAATTGCAGATATTTTGTCGCCTATCGCAGGATAAACCTTGGATACTGCGGTTGCAGCGCCTGTGCTTGTAGGAATTATGTTTACCGCTCCCGCTCTTGCCCTTCGCAGATCCTTATGCGGTGCATCTTGGACCGGCTGATCAGAAGTGTAGGCATGGGTCGTAGTCATAGAGCCCAACTCAATACCCCAATTCTGATCGACAATTTTGACAATTGGCGCTAGGCAATTCGTGGTGCAGGAGGCATTGGATACCACGGTGTCGGACGCCTTAAGCGTGTCGTCGTTCACGCCCATCACAATAGTTTTGACATCGCCACTCTTGGCAGGAGCAGAAATCAAGACTCTCTTGGCGCCGGCGGTTAAATGTTGAGCTGCTTGTTGTCTGGTGCGAAATATACCGGTGCACTCCAGCACTACATCTACCTTGAGTCGCTTCCAGGGTAATTTTTTCGGGTCGCGCTCTGAAAGTGCAAGCACACTCTGCTTGCCGATTTTGATATGTTTTTCTGATGCGCTGACCTTCCCTGGGAACATGCCCTGGGCTGAATCGTATCTGAGTAGATGTGCCAAGGTGCTGTTATCAGTCAGATCATTGATCGCTACAACCTGTACATTCTTATTTTTAAGCAGATACCGAAGTGAGAGCCGTCCAATTCGACCAAATCCATTAATTGCAACTTTCATAATAACTTCCACGCAATGCGGTAATACCTGTTTGACCCCGATTATACTCCACGACTGGGCCTCAAATATATCCGCATTAGTGCGGATAAAGATTACGCCAAGTGATAATCATGCGCGGTATTCTGCGGACAGGAGTTTGGATCGCCGACATTGTAAGCAATAGAGTAATATACATTGAACCTGAAGTTCAGTAGACCATCATTATTGAAGACGCAGATCCGGAACAACTTGATCATGTCGAAGGGCGTTTCCGAGTGGTTGTATAGGCCGACCACATCTCGATCGCGCACTCAGTGCCGGACTGAAGATTGTATCCAGCTTTACATTAGGAGGAGATGATATGAAAAATTCTTATCTCAAATGTTTACTAAGCGATCATGTCACCACGTTTCGATCGCCAATGTCTGGCCGGCCAGCGGCACCATACTCTTTGAATGCACAAGAAACGAAGAAATGAAAAAATTCAAAATAGCGGTGCTGGCTGGAGACGGAATTGGTCTTGAAGTCACATCGATCTGCTGTGATCTCCTCAAGCAGGTTGCCGATCACTTTGACAGCTTTGCCCTGGATACCGAATGGCTCGACGCAGGCGCAGATTGTTATCAGCAGACTGGAGAGGCGTTACCCGCTGAAACCATGCAGGTATGTCGCGAGGCGGACGCAATTCTTCTCGGTGCCATGGGACTTCCCAGTATCCGGTATTCCGACGGCACTGAAATAGCGCCACAGTTGGATCTCAGATTTAAATTGAATCTGTGTGCTGGGATCAGGCCGGTCAAACCAATGAAGAGTTTGCCCCTGCCGCTACGAAATCCCGAGCATAGAAACATCGATTTCATTCTAATACGGGAGTCCACCGAAGGACTGTTCGCCTCTCACGGAAAAGGCGTGGTCACAGATGACCAGGAAGCCACAGATACCATGCGTATTACACGCTCTGTTAGTGAACGATTGTTTCGGTTTGGCTTCGAACTCTCGCGCAAACGAAAGGACCAGGGTTATCCTGGGCGTCTGACTTGTGTAGACAAAGCCAATGTTTTTGCTTCGATGGCGTTCTTCCGAAAGATCTATGAGGAAGTGGGCGAGCAATTTCCAGAAATTGAAAAAGAGTTTATGTATGTTGATGCGGCGGCCCTAAACATGGTTAAGCAGCCCTGGAATATGGATGTATTGGTCACCGAGAATATGTTTGGAGATATTCTTTCAGACCTTGGCGCTGGACTTATGGGTGGTATGGGAATGGCCCCTTCAGCAGATATTGGTGATCAGCACGCTGTATTCCAACCGTGTCACGGTAGCGCGCCAGATATCGCCGGCCAAGGTAAGGCAAATCCTACCGCTATGTTTCTATCCGGCGCAATGATGTTGGAATGGTTAGGTGATCGACATACGCAACCTGACATGGTCCGTGGCGCTGATTTGGTGAATAAAGCCGTGGAGGGCGCCTTTGCAAAACCTGGATTGTTACCGTATGAAATTGGTGGACAAAGCGGCACCAATGAGATCACTAAAGCGGTGCAGGCAGAAATTGAACGCCTGCTGTAAGCTGATTGACGGCGTTAGCGGAGAGCGCCATTTCGGGACTTCTCATAAGCTATGAAAGTAGCAACCGTCGGTTGTGGCTACTTCAGTCATTTTCATCATCAGGCTTGGCAGCGACTGGAAGTCGAACTAGTTGGGGTCTGCGATCTTGACGCTAAAAGGGCCAAAGAATTTCGGCATCAATACGAAATTGCTCAAGCGTTTGATAATTTCTCTGACATGTTATCCGTTGCCAAGCCTGATCTGGTGGATATTATTCTGCCGCCGGACCAACATTTACTTCATATTATGCACGCGACTAAACATGGTGCGAATATCATTTGCCAGAAACCCTTTACCCAATGCCTGAATGAAGCAAGGCAAGCGGTGGACATCGCAGCGACTGCAAACATTAAATTGGTGGTGCATGAAAATTTTCGCTTTCAGCCGTGGTATCGACTGATCAAAACGCTATTGGATAAGAGGCTCCTGGGACAGCTGTTCGCCGTGCGGTTCCTTCTCAGACCGGGAGACGGACAAGGACCGGATGCTTATCTGAACCGCCAGCCATATTTTCAAAAAATGGAAAGGTTTCTGATCAGAGAAACTGGCATTCACTTTATAGACGTATTCCGCTTCCTGCTTGGGGAGCCCGAATCAGTCTACGCAGATTTACAGCGGCTCAATCCGAATATCAAGGGAGAGGATGCCGGTCAATTCGTATTGGATTTTCCAGCACAGTTGCGCGCGGTGTTTGACGGCAACCGCCTTGTGGACCACTTGGCCCAGGATCGCAGATTAACGATGGGAGAATTGATCATCGAAGGGGAATGTGGGGTGCTGCGGTTAGATGGTAATGGCCACATGTGGCACAGGATAAAAGGCTCCAATGAGGAGGTGCCGTTAGAGCTAAATTTTGATCATAGCCGCTATGGCGGGGACTGCGTTTATGCGCTGCAAAAACATGTGCTTGAATGCCTGGTTAAAGATGAGACACCGGAAAATCTGGCGTCAGACTACATTCGTAATTTGGAAATACAGGAAGCTATTTACAGGAGCAATGAGACTCATAGGAAGATTGCGTTAATTTCACAAACTTAATTTCAAGGTGCTAATAAGCGAGTTTCAGAACCATGCGTAGACTAGCAAAGACTATATCCGGCTATTCTTAGGCAATTCTAAAGTGAAATATTAAGATGAAGTTTACTGCCAAATACCTCCCTATTTTCGTTTTAATTTTTTTATTTCTTAATTATAGAACGTTATTGTTGAGGCGAAAATTACAGACGGCAATTGGAGATGGTAGAGACGTTACACTGCGGCGCGCAACAAGGGTGCATGCCAATTTTGCCGAGTACGTGCCTATTACCTTATTGTTAATATTTTTTCTCGAGGAGAAGATCGACTATCGATTATGGATACAACAAATTATGTTGGGCGCTTCTGATCGGCCGTGGCCTCCATGCATACGGGGTCAGTCAGGTAAAGGAAAATTTTCGGTTCAGGGTGCTGGGAATGGTGTTCACGCTTTCAGTAATAATCAGTGCTTCGGTCCAACTGCTGCTAGTTTAATTGAAGCGGTGATAGGCATGCTGATCAAAGCAGGCTGCCGGTCGAGATAAATCCATTATGTAGAAATCCTGTTTTCGGGTATATTGCCAGAGCACTTCCTTCTGCACGTCTCTTTTCCCAATGTCATCAGGTACACTGTATCGCTTTGGCAGCATTGCTGTATTGTTAGCGCTCCTGGGGGGGCTGACGTTCGTATTTGCCTGGCTCCTGGATAAGCAGCATAACCCTAACCAATCAAACCTCACCCGCATAATCAGTGACGGTTCAAGTGAAGTGGTGCTGGCACGCAATCGTAATGGCCATTATGTGGCAACAGGGGAAATAAATGGCAAGTCTGTGCAGTTTTTGCTAGACACTGGCGCCACTCAAGTCAGCATACCTTCTGCCGTGGCTAACGACCTCGGATTGGTGCGCGGCGCTGCGATGCTGGCGCAGACTGCAAACGGAACTGTTAAGGTCTACGCTACTCGGGCAGACGAGGTAAGGCTTGGTCATATAGTGCTTCAGAACGTGCCGGCCAGTATTAATCCGGGTATGACTGGCGCTGATGTCTTGCTCGGAATGAGCTTTCTCGGGCATCTTGAGATTATTCAGCGTGGCGATGTGCTTCGTTTGAGAAGTCCTGAGTAGCCGGAGGGCAAGGGATAGTTCATAGACTCCATGTAATGCTAATAACTCGACAATAACCAGGGCTGATCTAAATTGGATTTGATGCAAGATGCGCTGCAGTGGCTTTACATTGCAATTTGCTTTGTATTGATCTGGTATGGAATCTCGTTATTACTAGGGCTGTGGAGTTACCTGTTGGGCAAGCGCGGAGCTAGACAAATACTAAGCCCGCTGATAAAACTGTTCATCACCGCATTGCTGGCAAAAGCAGTGGTGTGGCTGGGGACCGCGACATCCCTATAACCGTCAGGCTAATTACAACGCAAAAAATAAGCACCGAGCTGATTGAACAGGACCGAGCACCAGAAATGATTCTGCATCGAGTTTGACCAAAATTCTCTTTGACCACCAGAATTTCATCGGGCCGCTCGCCGCATAGTCAATTGTTGACGTATTAGATGACAAAGATACAGACCCACGTGTCTTCATCCCGGGCGATCGCTGCATTTGCGCTTGGAACATTGTTTTTTTCCTATGCTTTTATGCAACGGGTTGCGCCCAGTGTAATGACGGGCGAACTCATGAAGGATTTTGCTGTGGGTGGGGCCGCACTTGGCAGCCTGTCTGCATGGTATTTCTATACCTATGCGACGATCCAACTTCCTGTGGGGATGCTGACAGATCGCTTCGGTCCACGAAAACTAATGAGCGTTGCGATGGCACTGTGCGCCCTGGCTTCGATTGCATTCGCCGTCAGCGATTCTCTATTAACGGCTTCTATAAGTCGCGCAATGGTGGGTGCGACGGTTGGATTCGGATTTGTCGGCACCCTCGCTATTGCGACATACTGGTTTAAGGCTTCCCGCTTTGCGATGCTTGCGGGTGTTATCCAGACAGCCGGAATGATTGGAGGGATGCTGGGCCAGGCCCCGCTCGGGGTTGCAGTTGATCATGTAGGCTGGCGTAGCACTATGATTGGGCTTGGAGGGCTAGCTGCAGTGTTGTCGGTATTACTATTCCTGGTCATACCAAAGCGACCCAAGGAGAGAATTTCCGGGAGCCCATCGGGGTCTCGCAGACCATCCCAGGGTATTGGTGAAGTTGTTCGGAATCCACAGAGCTGGTATTGCGCCGCGATCGGCTTTGGACTGAGTTCGGTGATGCTTGGCTTTGTCGGTTTATGGGCGGTGCCATGGTTGACTACAGTACAAGGATTTGCACGATCCGAAGCAGCGGCAATAGCTTCAATGTTATTTCTGGGGTGGGCCTTGGGTGCACCGACATGGGGCTGGCTATCTGACCATTTGGGACGACGCAAACCTATGGTATTTGCGGGTGTAGTTTGTAATATTGCGGTATATACTGTGATTCTATTTGCGGATATTTCGAACAATGCACTGTTGTCCGTATTGTTCTTTGTGGCCGGGGTTTTCGGTGCAAGTATGACCGTAACCTTTAGTTGTATGCGGGAGCTGAATGCCACAGCTAATAGTGGTACGGCTCTCGGATTGATGAACATGTGTGTTGTAGGCTCAGGGGCTGTTACCCAACCTCTGGTGGGATGGCTACTGGATCGTAACTGGGAGGGATTAATTGTTGAAGGGGAGAGAATTTATAGCGGAATCAACTATGATTCGGCGTTATTGGTTTTTTACGCGACCAATCTGCTTGCGTTAATAGGAGTGGTGTTGATGAAAGAAACACACTGCAGGCAAACCGTATGATACACACATCGCACCTACCAGGTTCACAGTATCCCAATACCTGGTACCTTGCTACGAGTGAAGTGGGTGAACAAAGACCGACTCTGAATACAGAACACAGAGCCAAAGTCTGTGTCGTTGGGGCCGGACTTGCAGGACTTTCAGTAGCCCTCGAACTGTTGCGAATAGGGATCCCGGTTGCGATTGTCGAGGCTGGTCGGGTAGCCTGGGGCGCTTCAGGTCGAAATGGAGGCTTTGTTTCAGCTGGATTTCCCGTCCAATTGGAAGACATTATCCGAACATGTGGAGCCGAGATCGCCGAACGGCTTTACGAGTATTCGGTTCTTGGGGTTACCCACGTTCGCGAAAATATCGAGCAACTTGCTCCGCATTGTTTGATGGGGGAGGGGCATCTCTCTGTCAGCCGTTACCCCGCTGCGAAGAAAATGCAGCGTGAAGCAGAACTTGTTAATCGTCAATATGCGGGTAAGGTAGAGCCTTGGACACGTAGTGAGCTGAGTTCTGCTTTAAAAACCAGACGGTATTTCGATGCCTTGTACAAACCGAACGGGTTTCATATTCATCCATTAAACTATGCGCTGGCATTAGCTACGGAAATTGAGAGTCTAGGGGGGAGGATATTTGAGGCTTCCCCAGCACGGAAACTGGAAAGCATAGATCCAGGAAATCTTAACTATCGGTGGCGTGTGCGCACCGACTATGGCGAAGTCAAAGCAGAATATGTGGTGATTTGCACCAGTGGCTATGATCAGGATTTCTATGGTCCCATATCGCGATCGGTCCTGCCGGTGGCCACTCATGTTGCGGTTACTGAACCGCTCGGTGATGACATCCTGGGATTGGTCAATACGAGTGCCTGCGTCTCAGACACAAGGAATGCCTGTGACTACTTCCGTATCGTTGATCGGCGGCTGTTGTGGGGCGGTAAAATTTCGACGCTAACAGAGCCACCGGAAACTCTGGAGCGGACAATGAAAAAAGCAATGGTTGAAGTTTTTCCGGAGCTATCTGATGTCAGTATCGAGCATAGCTGGTCAGGGTTGATGGGGTATTGCAGTCATAAAATGCCAGTAATACGAAGACAACAGCCAGGGCTATGGGTGGCGACGGCTTTTGGAGGGCAGGGCTTGAATACAACGGCAATGGCAGGGGAATTGATCTCTACGGCGATAGTCAGAGGAGACGAACGCTGGCAAGACTTTGATAAATATATGCTGGACTGGAATGGCGGGCCCCTGGGACAGGCTGCAGTGCAGTCAAGCTACTGGTGGATGCAGTTTAAGGACCGACTGCGTGAGACCTTAGCGGGTAAAAGAAAACATCCTGTCGATTGACCTCGCGGATAAATTACGCAGAACTGAAGTCGTGGTACCCATAGGAGCTTGAGCGCAGAGTCAGAGCCTTGAACTGGTTGCGACTTCATTTTCAAACACCGACTGAATCATGGAGGTTGCGCACAAGCCGTTGAAAAAATACGGTACCTGGCTCTTCTTCGGGCGACAACACGCCACCCTTATATACGCCTGCGCCGAGGTTCTTAAAAACACTTTCACAAATTCTAAGATCTTCCTCCATCACCCTGGATGCACTCTCCACCAGCTTTTCTTGGGCTGCATGGCTTTCAGGTAAAACCCAGAACCAGCGTTTCAGATCAATCTGACCTGCACTGACTGGCAACACGCGTTCTGCGTTGAATGCAGACTCTGAAAAATGAACTAACAGCCCTGGAAATTTATAAATCCAAAGTCCTTTTCCATGACGGCTTGGATCCGATACAGAGCCACAGTAGGTCACATCGAAGCCAATGAACTGATCCTCCTCGTGACATTGAAGCACGACTTCATCACGATTCATGGTCGAATCCAACGTTTTGTGCACGAGTCCAACATGATACCCCTCGCAGGAGTTGTCCCCATAAACCTTCCAGTTTGTGCTTCCCTTCCTTTCTATTATCGAGGACGGATTCATGACACTGGTCGCAGGAAACTGCTTTGCAATGTCAATGATTTCTCCCAACCAATGCTCGAGAGCAGGCGCTTGGTTGCCGACGCATGCAAATACCAGTCCGTTCCAGGTTTCCACCCGGAGCGGAATCAATGCGTAATCTTCATGGTTTAAATGCTTGTTGAGCTGATGTGCGTTCTTTAACCTGCCCTGGAGGTCGTAGCACCAACCATGATATTGGCAGATCAACAGGTTGCCTGGGTGATTACCCTTTTCTTTGGTCACGATCGGACCTGCACGATGACGACAGACATTATGAAAACCGTTCATTTGACCATGCGCACTGCGGACGATGAAGATCGGAAAGCGGCCAAGTGTTGTGGCAACGTAGTCGCCCTTTTTTTCCAACTCAGTGTCTCTACCAACTAACCACCAATGATGATCAAATAATTTCTGCTGTTCCTTAGTGAAGACCTCAGGGTCAGTGTAAAGACGTGGGTCAAGCGGCCGTAAAAGACTGTCATCCACAATGTGTCCCGATGAAGGAGTCCTGCTGAACCTCAATTACCGAGGGTACATCGCGGTCTTGCGCTTGCCGCAGTGCCTGACGTAATTCAGAGTGGTTATCCACTCGCTCTGCATGGCACCCATAGGCCTTTGCAATACCTATAAAATCTGGTGTGTGGATGTCGCAGGCGATGGGTTCCATCCCCGCATCTCTGAAATTAAGTGCGATTTGCCCATAGCACTGGTTGTTCCAGACAATGATCGCGACCGCTATCTTGGCTTCTACCGCAGTAGATAGTTCGTTGATGGTGAACTGCAACCCACCGTCTCCGATCAAAGCCACCACCGGTCTGTCGGGTTGGCCCAATTTGGCGCCAAATGAAGCAGGCAAAGCAAATCCGAGTGTTCCGTAGCCGGTTCCCGCCGCGGCAAAACTTCTTGGGGAAGATCCATCGTACTGAGGAGCAGCAAAGTAGGCAGGCTGAGTTGAATCGCCGATCAATATCAGGTCCGGCAGCGCTTCTTTTAGGGTATCGAAGAACGCCTGATAGTCGGGATGAAACTCTTTACTTACAGATTCACGAATGGCTGCTGTCCTCTTTGCACCTTGGCGTTTCGTGTCACTTTCTAAAAGGGGTAGCAGAGCTTGTATTGAGAGTCCTGCATCACCGAGTATCGACAACGCTGGCTTTTTATTGCGGCTGAACTGGCGTGGATCGATGTCAATCCTGATCAATCCTTCCGACATCCGGGTAGACTCTTTGAAGAAAAAGTCATAGTCGGTTTCACCCAGTTCGGTCCCGATGGCCAGCACTAGATCTGCTTCAGCATAAAGTTGTTGGATTGGTTCCTGGGTTGGACTGCCGCCGGTATAAAGTGGGTGCTCAGAAGGAACGATACCTTTGGCATTGTGGGTGGTTGTGACTGGCGCATCGATGGTCTCAGCTAAAGTTACAGCCAAACTAGCAGCGTTTGCTGCGCCACCCCCTAGCGCAATTACGGGCGTGTCACTCTTGTTTATCATCTGTGCGGCTTGATCCACCAGCTCCGGGTGTGGTGCGGGCGGTAATGGCAAAGACCAGGGCTCGGTGCTGACATGATCCGCATCGGCAGTGATCACATCAAGTGGAATTGTCAGATGGACTGGTCCCGGTCGCTCGCTGCGAAAAATAGCGAAAGCCCGTGCCATTACCCCCGGCAGCTCATCCGGTCGCGCCAAGGTATGACTCCATCGGCTGCATTCGGCCATGACGGCCTGCAGATTGGAAGTTTCATGCAGACGGCCCTCGCCCAGACCTTTGTGGTAGGTCTTGTTATCAGCAGAGATAACCAGCATCGGTACCGAGTCAGCCAGCGCCTGCCCCATCGCAGTTGCGATGTTGAGCGCTCCGGGGCCCGACACTGTAATGCAGGCCGCCGGCTTTCCGGTGACCCTTGCGTAACCGTCGGCCAGAAACCCGGCTCCTTGTTCATGACGCGGAGTAATGTGCCGGATGCGAGTTTGAGGCAGACCGCGATAAAGTTCTATAGTGTGCGTACCAGGGATACCCGAAATGATTTCGATGCCATATGCATCGAGTAAGTGAGCCAATTTCTCGCCAGTAGCCGTCATTTTTCTTCGATGAATTTCTGCAATCGATCACAACCTTCCATCAGCACGCTCATTGGTTGCACCAGTGAGAATCTGACATGACCTCTCGTGCTATCACCGAAGGCGATGCCGGGCAACACGGATACACACTCCGCATCCAATAGCTTTTTGGCGAAAACCCGGTCATCCGCTTCGACTTTACTAACGTCAATCATAATAAACATACCTGACTCCGGTTTGTGATAGCTGATAGATGGGATCTGATCGAGTCGTTCACATACCTTGTCTCTGCGAAGCTCATAGCGGTCTCGCATGTCTTTGACATAGTACTCGTCATTATTGAGGGCGAATGTGGCAGCGTCCTGAATGAACTGTGGACAGCCAAAAATCGACATGGCGCTAAAATTTCCCAGATGGTGGATCAGATCCTTTTGACCTACAGCCCACCCCATTCTCCAACCGCTCATCGCATGTGACTTGGACAGCCCATCGATTACGACCAGCCTATCCAGGGACTCAGCGGCTGTTCTTAGTGACACATGGGGCCGACGATAGGTCAGCATTGAGTAGATCTCGTCACATACCAGCCAGATTTTATTCTGCTGACACCATTTAGCAAGTTTGGCGAGCAGGGTCTGATCCATGATCGCGCCGGTTGGATTTGCTGGAGTATTAATAAAGATCACCCTGGTCGACGTGGTGACCGCAGAAGTAATTTCTTTGAACGAAGGTACGAATCCGGATTTGGCCCTCGCATATACAATTTGCATATCGACCTGCAGGGCTCGCATGATTGGTTCATAGCCTACGTACATCGGATCGACGATGACCGCACCGTCACCTGGATCAAGCAGGCAGCTCATTACGGAATAGATTGCGGAGGTGACACCGGGAAATATTGCGACTTCCTCCACCTGGCACCTGTGTGGAGACACTCGTGATTCATAGTCGGCGACTGCGCGGCGCAGGTTAAGTTCACCAAGAGCTGGTGAGTAATGGGTCCGCCCTACGCGCATGTGGCTTACGGCATTGTCGATGATGGGATCCGGGGTGCGAAAATCGGGATCACCAATAGACAGCATGATCACATCTTCTCCCCTTCGTTTGAGCTCGAGGGCCTCATCATGTACCGCCCATGCGTCACTGTCGCCGGCATCGAGCAGCGACGTCACCTGGCTGAAGCGAGCTGTAGATGTTTCTTTATTCATTTTGAATGACGGGGAGTTGAATTAATTTTCTCGAGAAGCTTGGCATATTTTAAATACGATCCCATGGCATTAAAAATGGATAAGTTCAGTCCGTCAAGCCCGGCCAGAAAACCGCGCCTGATCAGATAAAACTTTACAAAACAACCTAATCCGTGGACGAACGGAGCGAATGCAGAAACTGTTTTGCCTTCCTCGAACATTGATTGGCTCTGCCAGTCAGAATAACGAATCATTCGAGTCGACATGTCATTTAAATTCCCGATTGCATAGTGCAGGATATGTCCTTCGAGCCTACCGAGTTTGTCGGTGGTTATACGTGCGTGGGTGCCAAGTGGGGAAAAATCTGTCTTGGCTCGATTGAATACTCTGCAAATGTAATCGGGATACTGGCCTGCCACTTTCATCCAACGACCATTCACATGGTTTTTACGCCTGCATTCATAAGCTTCGATCTGCTCATGTTCAAGATCAAGGTTGGCCAACTCTCTGACTAACTCTGCATCCAAGCGTTCATCGGCATCGATGTAAACAACCCAAGGGTGTTTACAGTGCGGCAGTCCTGCACTGCGCTGAGGGCCATCACCAAGAAATGATTGCAAGATGACTTTAGCACCCAGTTCACGGGCGATGTCCGCGGTCGCGTCCTGGCTGTTTGAATCAACCACAACAACGTCGTCGCACACTTGGAATAGACTGACCAGGCAGTCGTGAATATTTTCTTCCTCATTGAGGGTAATGACCAATCCGCTGAGACGCTTCATGGATTAACTGCCATCCGCTACTCCTTTACGACGGACTTCGGCCCTTTGTTTGGCGACGGCGAGAAGGGAGCGCGAGAATGGCTCGTCTGGTTAATTTCTTGAGCATTGTTTTTATCCTGTACTAGTGGTGTCTATGTGAGGATATTGTAACCAGATTAGGTGCGTATTGTTGATCGTGGGCCCATTCTCAGCTGCGATAACTCCAGACCAGGGTATTATCGGACTATCCTTATAGAGGCGCAGCACTATGGGAACCTGGCGATAATTGTCCTACCACAATCGGTTCGGACTTACATAGTGCTAGTGCAGTTTCTCTTTGGTATCTGCTATTGTTTCGGTCACCAGCTTGCCAACAAATGCCTCAATCGGGTCAAGAGCGGCCCGATCAATACCGGTTTCGAATCCTTGTCGGTGCAACATATCTACTACAGCACTGGTGGATACATTTCCCTTGGCCCCTGGGGCATAGGGGCAGCCTCCGAGCCCGCCTATGGCTGTGTCAAAGGTTCTGATTCCTCTTTCGAGACTGGCTTCGATGTTCTTCAGGGCACGATTGCCCGTGTCGTGATAGTGTCCGGCCACTTTGTTCGCTTCGGCCACCTTTAGTACTGCCTCCAGCATTGCAGCGACGGTTTCTGGAGTACCGGCGCCAATCGTATCGCCCAGGGAAACTTCGTAACAACCGATCTCAAGAAGCGTCTTGGTTATTCCGGCCACTGCCTCGGGATCAATGGCGCCCTCATAGGGACAGGCCACTGCACAAGAGATGTATCCTCGTACCGGAATATTGTCATCAGTCGCGGCCTCTATCACCGGCTGGAATCGTTCTATGCTGTCTGCAATGCTGCAATTGATGTTTCGCTGGCTAAATGTCTCCGAGGCGGCAGCAAAGATCGCAACTTCGTCAGCCCCGGCTTTTCGGGCAAACTGATAGCCCATTTTATTCGGAGTAAGGGCCGCATAAGTCACTCCGTGCTTGCGTTTGATGCCTTTCATCACTATCGGAGCATCTTTCATTTGAGGGACCCACTTCGGCGAAACAAAACTGGTTACTTCAATCTTGCTGAACCCCGCATCGGATAGCAGATTCACAAGCTCGATCTTTTGCTCTGAGGTAATTCTGGCTTTTTCGTTTTGCAGTCCGTCACGTGGACCGACCTCGAAAATTTGTACTTGTCCAGTCATTAATGTCATCCGACGCCGGGTTCCAGCGTGACAAGTGTGGCACCTGCCTCAACCTGATCACCGACAGCTACGCTTAAAGATTCGACCTTTCCATCTCGTCCGGCTTTGAGGGCATGTTCCATCTTCATGGCCTCCATAACAATCAGTGTATCGCCTGTCGTAACCGAATCACCTGGCTTGATTGATATATGTGTGATCGCTCCAGGCATGGGTGCGATGACATAGTTGGCATCGGTGCCACTGTCCGCAGTAACTTCCAAAGGATCATCGAAATTCAGCAGCCAGCTTTCGCCATTGTAAAACACAGTAAGTCGATACATTCCTGCGGACATACCTAAGTTAAGCCATTGATCGTCCATCGCGATATGAACATCGTGGACAGACACATCGCCAAGCTCTAGCTCTATTTCCGAATCGCCGATCTTAATCCTGAAGTGCGAACTAGAAATCGCATCGATAGGCAGATCATATACTTCATCCTGGCAGCGTGAAGAAACCAAAAATGTGGGGTAGCCCCAAGGTCGCCAGTGAGTGAGTTCCCGCCATGGATTGGTGTTGTATGGCTTTGCTAATACGCCAATGTTGTGCAGAGCCCCAAGGGCCAAAACTGCAGCAGGAGGTCGATCTGGTCTTGAAAGCTTCTCTCGTTCTTGTTCGATCAGTCCGGTCTCCAGATCTCCATCGATGAACCTTGGTAATGACACAAGTCTGCCAAGGAAGCCGATATTGGTGACACAACCCGCAATTCTGGATCTGTTCAAAGCTGACGCCATATTTGCTACGGCAGCGTTTCTATCCCCTCCCTTTACGATCAGCTTTGCGATCATTGGGTCATAATAAGGCGAGATGAAATCCCCTTGGCGCACCCCTGAATCGATCCTCGAACCTGAATCCAAGCACATGTACTCCAGGGTGCCAGACGCAGGGAGGAAATCATTGTCTGTGTCTTCAGCGTATATCCTTGCTTCCACTGCGTGCCCGTTGATCGACAGCTGATCTTGGCTCACCGGCAAGGACTTACCCACAGCAACATTGATTTGCCACTCTACCAAATCGACGCCGGTCACCATTTCGGTTACCGGGTGTTCCACCTGGAGCCTGGTGTTCATCTCCATGAAATAGAAACGGTCTGGCCGCAGGCCGTCGGACGCGTCAACGATGAACTCAACGGTGCCGGCACCAATATAGTTAACCGCTTTTGCTGCCTGCACCGCTGCATTACCCATAGCTGTTCGCATCTCTTCAGTCATACCGGGCGCAGGCGCTTCTTCGATGACCTTCTGGTGTCGTCTTTGCAACGAGCAGTCGCGTTCGTAAAGGTGCACTACATTTTCTTGACGGTCGCCAAATACCTGAATCTCGATGTGCCTGGGTGTATCCAGATACTTTTCCACAATTACCCGATCGTCACCAAAACTAGCTGCCGCTTCGCGTTTGGCGCCCTCTAAAGCGTCAATAAAATCATCTGCGGTTTCAACTTTACGCATACCCTTACCGCCTCCCCCGGCACGGGCCTTGATCAGCACCGGGTAGCCGATCTGGTCCGCTTCGCCAGCCAGGTAGTCCGGATTCTGGTTGTCACCATGATAGCCGGGAACCACCGGAACACCGGCTTCCTGCATCAATTTCTTAGCAGCATCTTTAAGGCCCATTGATTCAATCGAATCAGCGTCTGGCCCAATGAAAATTAATTCAGCATCATTGCAGGCTCGCACAAAGTCAGGATTTTCTGACAAGAACCCGTAACCGGGATGAATTGCGTCGGCGCCCGTGTCCAGAGCCGCCTGGATAATTCGATCAGATTTTAGATAACTCTCGATCGAAGGCGCGGGACCTAGGCGCGCCGACTGGTCGGCCATTGAAACATGCAGCGCATCGCGATCGGCATCAGAGAAAACGGCTACGGAGCCGATGCCCATCCGATTGAGGGTGCGTATCACCCGACAGGCAATTTCGCCCCGGTTGGCAATCAAAACTTTTCGAATCATGGCTACATCCGAAACAGGCCGAAACGGGTTGCCTCAACGGGGGCGTTGAGACTTGCTGCCAATGAAAGACTTAGCACCTCCCTCGAGGTTACAGGATCGATCACGCCGTCATCCCAAAGCCGGGCGGAGGCATAAAGCGGATGGCCCTGAAGTTCAAACTGGTCGATGATTGGTTGCTTGAACGCGCGCTCATCCTGTTCAGACCAGGTTTCACCCTTTCGCTCGATACTGTCGCGTTTTACTGTCGCCAATACGCCGGCCGCTTGTTCGCCCCCCATTACGCTGATCCGGCTGTTGGGCCAGCTCCATAAGAATCTGGGGTCATAAGCGCGCCCGCACATGCCATAGTTACCAGCGCCAAAGCTGCCACCGATAATCAGAGTGTGCTTTGGGACTCTAGCGGTCGCCACGGCGGTCACCAGCTTGGCACCATCTTTGGCAATACCGCCGGATTCGTATTTTTCACCGACCATAAAGCCGGTGATATTCTGTAAAAACAGCAGCGGTATCCTGCGCTGGCAGCAGAGTTCGACAAAATGTGTACCCTTAAGTGCGGACTCTGAGAACAGCACGCCGTTATTTGCGATGACTCCCACCGGAATACCATGGATGTGAGCGAATCCACATACCAGCGTAGTGCCGTACCGGGTTTTGAATTCATCCAGTCGCGATCCGTCCACCAGCCGAGCGATCACTTCGCGCACATCATAAGTTTGGCGAGGATCAGCGGGAATAATTCCAGGAATTTCCGATGGGTCGTATTGCGGCGCTTCGGGTTTTATCGTTACAACGTTATTCGGTGTCGGCCGATTCAAGTGTGCGACTGCCCGTCGCGCCAGCGCTAAGGCGTGGCTGTCATTCTCAGCATAATGATCTGAAACGCCGGAAAGGCGCGTATGAACGTCTGCGCCGCCCAGATCCTCCGCACTCACAACCTCACCCGTGGCCGCTTTTACCAAGGGAGGT
>JAHEGU010000054.1 GCA_024644945.1 Gammaproteobacteria bacterium
TACCTCTGCAGATTTTGGTATGGCGTTTGATGGTGATGCGGATCGGCTTGGAGTGGTATCGGCTGATGGGAGCGTAATTTGGGCTGATCGACAGATGATCTTATTTTCACGCAGCGTGCTTGACCAAATTCCCGGTGCTGAAATCATTTTTGACGTGAAATGTTCTCAGACCTTGGCGGAAGACATCGAAGCACATGGCGGTCGCGCCACGATGTGGAAGACCGGCCACTCATTCATAAAAAGCAAGTTGAAGGAAACCGGTGCCGCACTGGCTGGCGAGATGAGTGGCCATATTTTTTTCAATGACAGGTGGGGTGGCTTCGATGATGGATTGTACGCTGGCGCCAGGCTTTGTGAACTGCTGTCCACCATTGACCAGTCGCCGCAAGAAGTATTCGCTTCATTGCCCGATACGGTAAACACTCCAGAACTGAGGCTAGAGATGGATGAAGGAGAGCACTATAAGTTGATGGAGGAGTTAAACCGCAAGGCGAATTTTAAAGACGGTAAGGTCAGTCAGATTGATGGTTTACGGGTGGACTTTAAGGACGGCTTTGGATTGATTCGTCCTTCAAATACCACTCCTACTTTAATTATGCGCTTTGAAGCGCGTTCACAGAGCGGTCTGGAGAAAATTCAAAAACAATTCAGGGGTTTGCTGATGGCAACACGAGACTCCCTATCGCTGCCATTTTAATCACGGATTGCGCCCGGATTGCATATCGGCGGTGGTCAAGTTGCGATGTATGACTGGTTTCAGGCGGGTTCCAATTGCGCTTGTCGCAGGCCCCAATACCTGCGGTGTGAGATGGCGCTGCGGTTAATAGATCTGTCTGGTTAACGCCTGAGTTCTTTCATCAAGATCCACCATATCATTGGCGACGAATGAGCGGCTGGCTTGTGAGAAGTAGTTTTTTGCCAGAGTCATCGCTTCATTGGAGTTGTACAGCAGTGCCAGAACTCCCTGCTGGCGATGGAACATTGCTCGTTTGGATACATTCTCTAGAGACTTGCTAGCCAATAAGCGAAAATGCCAAGCACGGGCATGATTGTTCTGCGATAGATAATGATTGTAGAGTCGCTGGTAATCACGAGCGAGCGCGATTTGTGCAATGCTCTCCTCATATTCCTGAATATTGCTTTCGATTTCATCCTCGATACCGAATAATCGCCATTCCTCGATCCCCGCAGCGCGAAGTAAGTCAATTTGCTTTTGTGCTGAAGACATCTGGCCGGAAGAAGCATATAGTCGCGCCGCTTCCAGCCGCGCAATTTCAGATTCATATTTGTTGCCAGATCGTTGATTAAGGAGTGCCAGACTTGAGTAGGCGCTGGCCGCAGCGTTGTAACGATTAATCGATAGATTGTACTCGATCGCTTTTCGAATGTTCTCCTCTGCTACCCGGTAACGACCGCGCATCAGTTGATTGCGACCAATTAGCAAAGTGTCATAGGCATAACCTGCGCTCCGCGCGATTTCTCTTGAGCGAAGATGGGCGCGCCCGAGATGCATGTAGATCTCAGCTTTTACCCCGTCATTCAATGAGTCGCTTAGAACATCCAGGGCTTCAAACAGATAAACTTCGGCGGCATCCAGGTTTTGCTGTTCGATGGAAACTTGACCAAGTAAAGAAAGAATTTCCGCTAATTGGTCAGGCTGCTTTGAACCAACTGATATGGCGGCGAGATTGAGCAAGCGGTTTGAAAGTTCACCATATTGTTCTTGCGCCATCAGGACTTCCAGCTGTGGGTCGATTTCCTTTATCGATTCTGCGGTGTTAGCGCGCAATCTGACCTCTATGTCTGGGGTGATCAGAGGCGCCGGGGGTTTCTCAGGCGAGTCTGCAAGGGACAGCTGGTCTTCGATATACACCTCGGTTGATGCGTTCCAGGGTTGTAGCTCCACTACTAGCACCAGCACTGCGGCGCATACGCCAACCAGGGTGATTCGCGTTCTTTCGGAAAATTTACTGAACCTTTGCAACATGCTGTCAAATCCTCAACTGTCTACAGTATAGAGACTGCATTGGATTGAGACAAATTGTAGCGCGGCGCTTTGTTGGATTCAATGTTAAATTTATTTTAACCGAAATTAACCGAATATAAGCGACGTTTAGCTTTATTTAAGAGATTTTTATGACTCTATTTTAACCGCAGATCTCTTGCTTTTAGTCGTTTTGGCTTTATATTTTAAACTCGTACAATAAAAAGAGAGAAACCCATGGCTGGAACATCCATCGCGGCAATTGTGCTGGTCGTGCTTGTTGTGCTCACCGTCTACAAGTCGGTGGTGACCGTTCGACAAGGGTATGAGTATACGATCGAACGATTTGGTCGATTTACCAAAACCATACGGCCGGGAATTCATTTTTTAATCCCTTATATCGACAAAATAGGCGCCCGCGTTAATGTGATGGAGAGGGTGCTGGAGGTTCCTTCCCAGGAGGTCATTACTCGTGACAACGCAGTGGTCAAAGTTGATGGTGTAGTATTTTTTCAGGTGCTCGATGCGGCAAAGGCCAGTTACGAAGTCAATATGCTGGAAAACGCGGTTCTGAATCTCACCATGACGAATATCCGTACTGTGCTGGGTTCTATGGATCTTGATGAATCTTTGTCTAAGAGAGACGCAATCAATGCAGCACTTTTGAACGTGGTGGACACTGCAACGACTCCGTGGGGGATAAAAGTGACAAGAATCGAGATTAAGGATATTTCTCCGCCACAAGACCTGGTCGATTCCATGGCGAGGCAGATGAAAGCGGAGCGAGACAAGCGAGCCGAGATCCTGGTCGCTGAAGGCGCACGCCAATCAGAAATTTTGCGTGCCGAAGGTGCCAAGCAGGCAATAATTCTCGAGGCCGAAGCGGAAAAGGAGGCCGCTTTTCGTAACGCGGAAGCGCGGGAGCGGGAAGCTCAGGCTGAAGCGGCGGCAACGCGCATGGTGTCTGAAGCCATCGCCGCTGGGGATGTCAAAGCGATCAATTATTTCGTGGCACAGAAATACGTGGCTGCATTAAGAGATGTGGCCGCAGCAGACAATCAGAAGGTTATGTTTTTGCCGCTGGAGGCAACCAGCCTGCTCGGTTCTCTCGGCGGTATTGGGGAAATTGCCAAAGAAGCCTTTAAGTCGCCCCGCTCGGAAGACAGCAGTTAACATTTACCATGATCGATATATTTTTCATGACCCACTGGAGCTGGCTGGTGCTTGGCCTGTTACTGCTAGTGCTCGAGCTGGTGGTCCCGGCAATGTTCTTTCTGTGGTTAGGGGTCTCGGCACTGGTAACCGCACTAGTATTGTATCTGTTCCCGGAAATTTCCTGGCAGGTGCAGTTTCTTCTATTTTCGGTGCTGTCCGTAGCGAGCATTCTTGTTTCCCGACGATTGTTCTCAAACAAACAGATTGATACTGAATTGCCCAACCTTAATCGGCGTGGGCAACAGTATGTTGGTAGAGTGTTTACCCTCGTCGAACCGATTACCAACGGTTATGGAAAAATATCAGTAGACGACAGTCAGTGGCGGGTGACCGGGCCGGCTATGGAAAAAGGGGAGAAGGTTAAAGTTACCGCAGCTCGAGGCTCTGTATTTGAAGTAGAAGCTGTAAAAAATTAAGACGGCAAGATTCGGTGTCATTCGGAAAAAGGACTGTCACCATCAAAATAACAATCGACTTGCGAGATTTCGCAACATACTTGTTGTTTTACTCAAAACAACATACCATGAAGCTGGTTCGGGTTCCTTCGCTGGTTATTCCATCGAGGTGAAAAGGGAAACCGGTGCGCCAAGAAGTGTAAGCTCATGAGGGTTAGTTCGAGCTTGAATAATGGCAATTCCGGTACTGCCCCCGCAACGGTAGTTGAGTCAGATCTGTCGATTCATCGTCTCTCAGTTGAATCATCCACTGTATCATCTGGTATGGGAAGGAGCGGATCGGGAAGTTAACACTTCCAACACTCAAAAGTCCGGAGACCTGCCTGAATCTGGTGTGCCGCGGTAATACTGCGTCATAAGTGAAATTGCACGGGTGCGTGCTAACACCGATTGGTATCCAGATGAAAATTACCCTCTTGGCCGGGTTCTCCGGTTTGATGCTGCTAGTATCTTCATCCTTCGTTACTGCTCAGAGCGACCTATTAAGTGATCCCTTGACTATTGTCGTTACCGCTTCTAGAGGTGCGGAAACAGCCGACGAGACACTAGCGCCGGTTACGACCATTACTCGAGAACAAATTGAGCGCATCGGCGCAGTCAGTGTGCCGGAAGTTCTGGCCACGGTTCCTGGAGTGCAGATCAGCAATAATGGCGGGCCGGGTCAAGCCACTTCGTTGTTTCTGCGCGGAACGGAATCTGACCACACTCTGGTATTGATTGATGGCGTGAAAGTGGGCTCCTCCACGCTAGGGACCACTCCTTTCCAGGATTTGCCAGTCAATCAAATCGAAAAAATCGAAGTTGTCAGAGGGCCGCGTTCGAGCCTGTATGGCTCTGAGGCTATTGGTGGGGTGATTCAGATCTTTACACGGCGAGGAGGCGCGGGCACAAAGCCGATTTTCAGTGTCGCCGCTGGAACTCACAATACTGCTGACATTAATTTAGGTGTATCTGGTGGGGACTCGAAGCGCTGGTATTCACTGAGTGCTACCAGTTTCCGTACCGATGGTTTTAACGCCTGCCGCGGAAGTTTTGATGCAGGGTGTTTCACGGTTGAGCCCGATAAAGATGGGTATGATAATAATTCCCTCTCAATACGCGCAGGCAGTCAACTGACGGACGATTTCAATCTCGAAGCAAGTGTGCTGAATGCCAACGGTGAAACTGAGTTTGACGGTTCTTTCCAGAATACATCCGAAACCGTGACCCAGGTTGGCCACGTTAAGGCTGAAGTCGAAGCAAACGATATCTGGACTTCGAGCCTGTTGATCGCACAGTCGAAAGATGAGTCGGATAACTTTCTGGATGACGCTTTCGCTTCTAAGTTTGATACCAGCAGAGATCAGATATCGTGGCAAAACGATATTATGATAAATGAGGATCGTTTGATTCTAGGCGTCGACTATACTGACGATGAAGTTGAAAGTGATTCAGTTTTCGCAGTATCGAATCGTGACAACCTGGGAATATTTTCCTCATTCAATACTATGTTCGGCATTCACAATCTTGACCTTTCGCTGCGCAATGATGACAACGAACAGTTTGGCAGTGAAACAACCGGGGGCATCGCCTATGGTCGTAATATCGGATCGCAATCGAGAATGACCCTCTCCTACGGAACTGCCTTTAAAGCGCCTACTTTCAACGAACTTTACTTTCCAGGGTTCGGAAATCCTGATCTGGTAGCAGAAACCTCGAGTAGTATTGATCTGGGTTTCTCAGGACGAACTGGATACGGCAACTGGAGTATTAATCTTTTCAGAACGGAAATTGATGATCTAATCGCATTTGATCCGACCTCCTTTTCACCGGTTAACACAGACCAGGCGGAGATTACCGGTATAGAATTCGCAAGCACAGTCAGAACCAAAGGTTGGCTGATCGGTGGCAACCTGACTCTGCAGGATCCGTTCGATACAAGTGGCGGTCCCAATGACGGCAACCAGCTCGCGCGTCGTGCCAAAGAGAACCTTCAACTCAGTGCAGACAGTGTCTTCGGCAAATGGTCGGTGGGAGCATCTGTGCTGTACAAAGGCAAAAGCTATGACGATATTGCGAATCTTGTCGAGATCGATGATTTCACGCTAGTAGATCTGCGTACCGCCTACAAATTTCATAAAAACTGGGTACTTGGGCTCAAGGTCAACAATGTATTTGATGAAGAATACGAAACTGCCGCTTTTTATAATCAGGATGGTGTTAACGCTATGGTGACACTGCGGTATCAGCCAAACTGAGAATAGTGGCAGATGAAGAAATTTATATCTGACGGATGTCTTACTACCGCGTTCTTCGTATTGGCTACTTATTGGATTGTTGTCGGCTCCAGTGCCAATGCCGCCGCCCCTGATGTCAGAGTTATTGATGATTTTGATCGTGTCGTCGCGCTTCCAGCGCCAGCTCAGAGAATCATTAGCCTCGCACCGCACAATACGGAGAATCTGTTTTCAGCCGGTGCCGGCAATATGGTTGTCGGGGTGGTGGAATATAGCGATTATCCGCCTGAGGCTGCGAAGATCCCTTCTGTTGGCAGTCATGTGCAGTTCAATCTTGAAGCCATCATAGCGCTTGAGCCTGACTTAGTAGTGGCGTGGCTCAGTGGCAACAATCGCGACGCTCTAGAACAAATTGAGCGATTGGGGGTTCCGGTGTACTACTCGGAACCCTGGAGCTTCGAAAGCATTGTAGAAAACATCCAAGAGCTTGCCGCGCTTGCTGGCACGACTGAGTTGCAAGATCCTGATTTAATTACCATACGGCAAAATATCGAGTCAGCACGCGCCGATTTTGCAGATCAGAAACCTCTGGATGTGTTCTATCAGGTGTGGACTGATCCACTGATGACGCTAAATGGCGATCATTTGATTTCAAGAGTGCTTGAAGTGTGTGGGACTCATCATCTATTTGCTGAGCTGCCAATCATCGCACCACGAATCAGTATCGAAGCGGTGGTTGATGCTAATCCGGATGTCATCGTTACCGGTATGGTCAACAATCAGAAGCCAGACATGTCTGTGTGGGAAAAATGGCACATGATAAAGGCTGTGAAAAATCAACATATTATCTTTGTGGATTCAGATGTCATGCATCGACATACCCTGCGTATGCTAAAAGGTGTGCAATCATTCTGTCGTCAGCTCGACGAGGTGCGGCGTGCTCTCCACTGATACAGCTTGTTGTGCAAAAAACCTGAGTGCACTTAATCGGTTTCTCGATCATCCGTTCACAATCAAAAATGTCGATAGGGACTTTAAGTCATGGCGTCTGGGCAGGCAGCGATATTATTTCTGGTCAATACTGGTAGACAATGCTGATTGGATAAACCTGATTCAGCGTGCAACAGAGCATTTACAGCCGTTTATGCTCTCCGGCTATCTTCGTCAGCCGCACATCACTATATTGCCCGCTGGATTCGGTGGAGCGCATAATTTGGAAAAAACTCCGCTTGTTGAAATATGTCAGCGCTGCAATTGGTTCGAACTTTGACTCGGGATTTTATCTAGTTTCACTTCGTCTGCCTATTTCGAAGTGTATGCTCCGTCTGGGAAAATGCGAAACCTGGGCGCAGATCTGGCGCGAGTGATGTGTGATCCGACATGCATGACCGACGAACTGGAATATGTTCCGCATATGACCGTGGGTCTTTATGATGGGATCTATCCTACTCCACTAGTCGCTGACCTGATTCAACAGTTTGCTGGCAATCTGGTCTCCGCGATAATGGCTCGAAAAATTGCGCTGGCGAGCTATCAGACGTCAAGTGTGGGCGGCCCTATCGAAGTCATTATGGAGATTGAGCTAGGATCGGGACGTACCAATTGGGTGAATAATAATCCTAACAAATGAATGGGCTGATAGCAGGAGGAGCCGGCAGCGGGAAAAGCGCCTATGCTTTGAAGGCAGCTGAGGCAAAGCCTGGTAACAAAATGTTTATCGCCACGGCCACAGTTGACGATGCTGATATGAAGGAGAGGATAATTCGCCATCAGGCAGAGCGGAATCAGGATTGGCGGCTGGTTGAACAACCACAGTATCTTGCCAACGTTTTAGAGCAATTTGGATCCGCGGATGTATTGTTGATCGACTGTTTAACGCTATTGCTCAGCAACTGGTTGTGCTCAGAACGATACGACCAGTGGGAGAGAGAAAAAAAGCAGTTTCTTCGGGCGCTCAACGATACCGAAGCGGAAGTTTTGCTGGTGACAAATGAGGTCGGCATGGGAGTGGTGCCGGCTAACCAATTAAGTAGACGGTTTGTTGACCAGAGCGGATGGTTGCATCAGGACATAGCTGCGGTTGCAGACAAAGTGACTATGATCATGTTCGGACTTCCCTGCTGTCTGAAAGGTAAGGGTGGGAGCTGACTCCCGCGCACAATGTATTTGCTAGTTTATTACCAAGTCTCAACAACAACCAAAAAGTCTCTGCCCTTGAATTAATTACGACAGTCTTGGAACGATCAATGGAATTGATGGGTCTTGAGGGTGTTGTTCCAGCCAGATATCAAGATCAAATACATTGC
The DNA here is from genome assembly GCA_024644945.1 of Gammaproteobacteria bacterium. Classification (GTDB taxonomy): domain Bacteria; phylum Pseudomonadota; class Gammaproteobacteria; order Arenicellales; family Poriferihabitantaceae; genus VYFG01. Next base: position 8,177 of record JAHEGU010000054.1, read on the forward strand.
TGAGGGTTTCTTCGGTAAACACCTCGTTCGCAGCACCATCTGCTACCAGTCGACCCTGATCAAGGATCAGACAGCGGTCAGCATACTGCGCTGCAAGATTCAGATTGTGCAGGGTACAGAGGATGCCTATGCCCTGATTCTGAGCCAGCTCTTTCAGTAATTTCAAGAGTGAATGTTGATGGCTAAGGTCGAGCGCCGATACCGGTTCATCCAGAAGTAAGAACCGATCATATCCGGGAAACTCCTGCCATACCTGGGCAAGCACTCGCGCGGTTTGCGTCCGCTGCTGTTCGCCGCCTGAAAGGGTTGGAAAGGCGCGTTGTGCCAGGTGCAGACAATCACACGCTTCTAGGACCTGGCCCGAAATTTCTAGATTAGTTTCAGAGGACGTATCGTGTGGCATACGACCCATTAGAACCACGTCCTGAACACTGAAGGGAAACTCAAGGTAGGAGTTTTGCGGCAATACTGCTCTGGATTTCGCCAGCTCCCTTGTTGCCCAGTGATCTAAAAGTCTGCCATTAAACTCAATTGTGCCCTCAGTTGGATTGATTTCTCCGTCAAGGCACTTCAACAGAGTGGTCTTACCGGCGCCGTTGGGTCCCACTACCATGCACAGCTGTCCTGACTTAATCTCTATTGAAAGATTATGCAGCAGGACATGTTGTCCGAATTGAATTTTGAGGTTAGAGATTTTGTACATCAGACGATTTGTCTGCGCTTATGTCGGATCAGCAGCCATAGAAAAAGTGGCCCTCCAAGTACTGCAGTGATAATTCCAATTGGCACCTCGGCAGGTGCCACCATGGTGCGCGCAACAATGTCTGCCAAAACCAGTAGTCCAGCGCCAAATAGCGCCGAGGCCGGCAACAACAAACGGTGATCCGGGCCAACCACCAGGCGTAGCAAGTGTGGAACCACAAGTCCTACAAAGCCAATGATGCCAGACATGGCAACAATCACTCCCACTACCAGTGACACTAGGATGATAAGCCTGGTTTTAACCTTCTCAATTTCGAATCCGAGGTGCCTGGCTTCATTTTCTCCTAGTAGATTTGCATTCAAAGCGCCGCTATACGCCAGCATGGCCACACATGCGGGCGCGATTACAATGGCGGCCACGATCAGCTTGTTCCAGTCTGTTATTTCAAGGCTTCCCAGACTCCAGAAAATCAGATCTCTAAGCTCATTATCGCTTGCAACATAGCTCAATAGCCCGATTAGTGAACCGGTAATGGCATTCATTGCAACCCCGGCGAGCAGCATGGTAGGGATGTCTGTTCGGTTATTTATCCGGGCAAGCCGGTACACTAAAAGCAGACTGACCAGGCTGCCACCAAATGCCATTGCTAATAGCAGCCAGGTCCCCATGAGAGTAAACAGTCCCGGTAACAGCGATACCCCCAGAACGATAGTGAGCACTGCACCAAACGCTGCGCCAGACGACACCCCAAGTAACCCCGGGTCCGCCATCGGATTGCGAAACAGAGCCTGCATTACCGCTCCAGATAATGCCAGGCCACCGCCGGCGAGCATTCCCAGTAACAGGCGCGGCAGCCGAATTTGAGCCAGAATCATCGCAAGACGATCGCTTCCAGCATCCTGGTTCATACCCAGCAAGTGACCCATTGCAGTTAAAGTCTCAGCAAAACTGGTCTCGATTGCCCCAGAATTCAGAGATACAAATGATACCGTTATCATTAAGGCTGTAAGCCCAATCAGAACAATTTTTGATCGAGATGAGGAGTAACTGTGCACAGGAGACACGGATTGATAAACTGTAGATTATCGCCGTTTGCTCCGGCACTGTCACCGGTGAGCAATAGCTGTCTTTAGGCGTTACAATCCGAAGCCATATAAGAAAACACCGCTAATCAAATGACCTTCGCCAGCAAGCTGAGTGACATGTTTGGCCTCGACGGAAAAACTGCGTTGGTGACAGGTGCATCGTCCGGAATAGGTGAACATGCAGCCCGCTTATTTGGATTGGCCGGATGTAATGTGGTGCTCACCGCACGACGACTTGAAAAGGTGCGGAGCATTGCGTCGGAGCTCGAGTCCGATGGCGCATCGTCCATTGGTTTTGAGATGGATGTTAACGACCGCGGCAGCGTTGAAAGAGCGGTAGCTACTGCGACAGAACGCTTTGGTTCAATTGACATCCTGCTTAATAACGCGGGTATCGCTCGAACCGAACGATTTCTCGAGATGTCTGAACAACAATGGAAGGAGGTCATTGACACCAATCTAAGTGGGGTTTGGCGTGTTGGCCAGATCGCGGGCAGGTTAATGGTGCAACAGCCCGAGGGCGGATGCATTATCAACATTGCCTCCATACTAGGTATGGCGGTACAGCGCAGGCAGGCAAATTATTCTTCCGCCAAGTCGGCAGTCATCCAGCTCACCCGTACTATGGCCCTCGAGCTTGGCACCAAAGGAGTTCGGATTAACGCGATTGCTCCAGGATATTTTTTGACCGATATCAATCAGGAGTTTTTAACCAGTGACGTCGGGCGTGAGTACCTAGGCAGTCTGTTTCCAGGGCGCGCCGGGACGCTGGATGAATTGGATGGTGTGCTGCTACTTCTTGCAGCACAGGCTGGAAGCTATATCAATGGCAGCGTCATCACCGTTGATGGTGGCACGCTCCTCGCAGGCGTTTAACGGTGGTCGTTTCATATAGAACGCTGGTGTTACTCTTTTCGGCAGCCCTTTGCGCGGGATTTTGGGTTGACAATTCAATACATTCACTAATTACCCGTTTCTGGTGGGTGACGGTTGTCGCGGCGTATGGATTGCTTTGTCTGGGTTCGCCGATTCTCCGGCTTCACTCCCGCTGGCAATTTATCATCAGCACCATTTGTGGGATTTTGATGCTGCTGTCGATATTGATTTTTGACGATGTTATTACCCTGTATCTTTGTGGCGCAATTCTATTATTTGGGAGTCTAGCCGTGCTGTATTTGCTTAACACCCATGATGGCAGATCTATCAGGCCACATCTTGGTGTGGCCGCATTGATCGCTATTGGACTGTTGACCTTACCTATAGCAGTAAACAGAGTGGTGGTTAAACTGCCTAATCTCTCTGCCGGCACTTACCTCACACTGCACGCTTCCGGTGACAGCAAGCCGGGCTTAAGTGCACAGTTTTTTAATCGCGTAGATGACCATCACGAGCTGATTGTTAATTTAGGTACGCAGCTCTATTTTCAGCAATCGCATGACGCGCCGCGATTACGAGTCGATATTCTTCGGGACAAGATCGTTGTGCGAATTTTGTCCATTCGCTATGACACACGGCTCGCTTACGTGTATTTGCCGCTATTTGAAATTTCAGGAGACTCTCTTTCAGCACTCGAGGCAGCAGACATGAATGCCTCTTTTAGGCTTAAAATGGAGCCAGGAAGACTTCTCATAGATCGCCTCGATGTCACGACGCCTGTCTGGATTCAACTCCCGCATATGGAAAAGCATGTGATGACAACAGGGCAAACCGCTGCGGTGTTATCGGCGCGGCTGCTGCTATGGATCTTGATCTGTTTTGGATTGATTTCATGGGCCCCACGGAATTCAGCTAAGGAGGTTCAATTTGGCTAAGCGGGGCCAAAGAAACTGCACGATATTCAGCCAATGGTACTGGATCTGGCTAGTAAGCGCTTTTTTTGTCGGCGTTATGGTGGTGTTTTTCTTTATCGATTATCCAGGCTGGTTCCATTTTGCATACCGCGGTGTCAGCCTTTCCCATGAAATGAGCTACGCGGTGTGGTGGTCGGGAATCTGTCTTTTCTTGGCTGGCATTGTCTTTGCTCGAGTAGGCGCGATTGCTCAGGAAACGGGCACCAAGCCCTGGGTGTGGTATGTATTATCTCTCGCCATGATTGCGCTTTGCTTCGATGAAGTGGGATCGCTTCATGAGACAGTGGCCAGAGTAGGAGGATGGTGGGGTCTACTACCGTTTGCCTTGGTATTTGCTGTGGCATTTAGTTTGACTTTGTTTCAACTGCTACGCCATAAGCCGACACGCCAAGCTGCGGTATTGATTGTGATTGGAATCAGCATCTTCGTGGCGGTGGCGGGTCTTGAAGCCCTGGAGCACGATCTTGGTTTCCAGCATAATTTCTGGCGCCGCGTTCGTTTAGTAGGAGAAGAAGCGATTGAGTTGGTGGCAATGGGTATTCTCATTACATCTGGCCTCATCGCTATGAAGCGATTGGGGGATGGAGACCGACGCTTCTTAAACGCGACGGTTGTGGTGGAGAATATTTTAGATTACCCAATGATTATCTTCGCATTGTTCATTACACAAATTGCGTTCACCGCAGTGGTAATAGTACCAAACTACACATTTTTTCCGGAAGGAAACCCATCGGCACTGTTTCCAATACTGTTGTTCTTCTGTCTAGGAATCATCGCAAGGTTGCGCGCACAACAAATCAAAGAGAGGCATTTTTGGAATTTTATTGGGCTGTCATTCTTTATTGCCTCGCTATCTCAGATGTATAACCTGAACACGTTTCTGAACCACATAATGGATATCGAAGTCGGCGTGATGACAGGGCCACCTCTTTCTTGGGTCGTTACTACAATACCGTTGGCATTGCTATGCATACATGAGATACGGACAGGACGATTACCGCTTAAACGCGCTGCAATTTTTGCTGCACTTTTATTTTTTATCTATCTGTTGGTGTATCCCGATCTTGAGTTCCGTTACCGGATCGAGTATCTGTATTTTCTGTTTTCAAGTGCCGTTGCCTATAGCTGCTATCAGGTCATCCGTTTGAAAAATAAGCACGATGCGTAGAAATTCTCATTGTTTTGCAGTGAAAAAAGGTAGGATAATAAGCAACCATTAAGTTATTGGAGGATTAATAGTTGAGTAGACAGGAGTTACATGATTTGCTGGCCCAGCTTGAGCAGGAGCGTAACCTGCTGGACCCCGTCAACCAGGAGCAACATCAGCGACTGGATGAGCTGGTAGAATCCCTCGAGCAACAGAAAGTATACCCAGACGATTTTGATCAATATTCCGTCCTCGCAACACAGGTAAGTGAAATGGTTGCAGAGTACGAAGCTAACCACCCATCGGTGGCAGCGGTTCTTAACGGGATTGCCCGGGTGCTTGAAAATTTCAAGGTATGAGGCAATTATGGTAATGCGCTATTTTTCAAAGATGAATGAAGGCGGTCTGATACTGCTTACCGTGTTTCTGATGATAGGACTTCCAATTCGAAGTGCCGGTGCCGCAGATATAGACCCGTTTGTTGGCGAATATACTGGCTCAGTGGAACTAGACCGAAATGGCGCGAAGGAAAAGCGTGATATGAGCGTTCAGATAAGTAAAGATAAGAAAGGCTTTACAGTGATCTGGGAGTCCACTGTCCACAAACCTAACGGTCGGACTAAAACAAAATCTTACTCGATTGATTTTGTTGCAACAGATAGGGATAATATATTTTCATCGGCTATGAAAACCAATGTATTTGGTCATGCTGTGCCGTTGGACCCTATGATGGGCGACCCCTATGTTTGGGCCAGGATCACCGGCGATATCCTGACGGTGTTTTCGCTGCATGTGGACGAGGAAGGGGGCTACGAGATGCAGCAGTATAATCGTACCTTGACTGAAGGCGGGCTAAATCTGGACTATCAAAGCGTACGCAACGGGGAAATACTGAAGACGATTTCGACTTTATTGCGCAGAATCTGATATCAATAAGCCAGTAATGGATGGCACAACCTATCAATTCGCGTGGGGAAACTTGAAGCTCGCATACCGTCATCTCGAATGGCAACTCCCTCCGGATGCTCGAATTACGGACATCAGTTTCAGCGGACCGATGCTTTAGACCAAGTGGTATTTTTAGTTTCTTTAATTTAATAAATAATGAAAAGATTCTATTAGCTACAGAAATTCTATGGGAACAAGATTTCGGTCAAATAACATTCTACGGGCCTGTAACTCGCAGTTAGCGAACGCCGCATTGACTTCAAAGCCAGAGATTAAGCTGCTATTGCTATGTAATGTGACCATAGAAGCTGCCGACGAAAACAGTTGTGGGATTTGCTTGATGCATCCTGAAACCAAGATGCAGGTCAGAGAAATAGATGAAGACGCTGCTGTAGTTTCGATTGTCAATGATAGTGCGGTAAAACCCCCAAAGGTGGTCGAAGCTCTGAGGGTATTCTAGATGATAGGGAGGGTTTTAAGAGAGCCGCTGCTAATCTTTCTATTGTTTGGGGGTGCGCTGTTCGCGTTTTTTCATTGGGTGTCGGATGAAGGGTATGATGGCAACGAGCGGCCTGAAGAGATTGTGGTCACTGAGGGACGTTTACAAGCTCTGGTATTGAGTTTTGAAAAAGTCTGGCAGCGCCCGCCAACGCAAATTGAACTGGACAATCTGGTTGAAGGTTTTATTCGCGAAGAAGTGCTGTACCGTGAGGCGCTGGCCTTGGGTTTGGATCGCGATGATCCCATTGTGCGTCGGCGCATGAAGCAGAAAATTGAATTTCTTTCCGAGGATTTGGTGGGCTTGGAGGAACCCGAGGATGCCACGTTGCAGGCTTATCTGACGGCCAACCAGGAAACCTATAGACAGCCGTCTCGATATAGCTTCAGGCAGGTTTATTTGAATGCTAACGAGCGCGGCCAGTCTGCCGCTGCGGACGCGATAGAAATACTGACACTACTCAAGGCGCAGGATGCCGATGTGGACTCGATTGGCGATTCGAACATGATTCCGCGTCGATTCGATCTCGCCACTGAAAACGAGATTCAGCGGGTGATGGGGCAGCAGTTTCTACGGTCACTGCAAGAAATTTCTGTTCATAGCTGGCAGGGCCCTATTGCATCAGGATATGGTTTACACCTTGTCTACATTGACGAGAAGATTGATGGAGAAGTTCCCGGTCTCGATCAGGTGCGTGAGGCGGTATTTCGCGATTGGTCTTCAGATAAACGAAAAGAAACTAATGAGGCGTTTTATCAAGCGCTTCGCAAGCGTTATAAGGTAACGGTGGAGGATGCGAATAAAGAGATATCTGCGCACAAGTTATCGATGACCAAAGAGACGAATTGAAACTTTTTCTTCTCCATGTTGCATTGCTGGTTGTGATCGCTGTGCCGGTTCAGGCAGATGAATATCGACCAGCTTATCTTGAGTTCAAACAATCCAGTGATGACACCTTCGATATGCTATGGAAGGTGCCGGCGCGTGGGGCAAACAAGCGCCTGGGGCTTAATGTTGAATTCCAGGGGGACATTGAAAATATAAAGCCTGCCCGGACTACCTTTGTCGGCAATGCATTTATCGAAACATCAACCATCAAAAGAGAAAACGGTTTGTCCGGGACTGAAATCGTTATTGAAGGTCTGACCACTGTCTCCACCGAAGTATTGGTGCGAATAGAACGGCTCGATGGTTCCACCGAGGTGGCTCGTTTGACGCCGTCCTCACCTTCGTTTGTCGTGACGGCGGCGCCGACTCTCTGGCAGGTGGCTAATACCTATCTGATATTTGGGATCGAGCATATCTTGCAAGGGATGGACCACCTTCTTTTTGTTGCCTGCCTGATTCTGATTGCGGGCACCTGGCGCCGTATACTGATCACTATTACGGGATTTACCATCGCGCACTCGATTACCCTGACGCTCGCGGCCGTTGGACTGGTTCGCGTGCCCGTACCGCCTATTGAAGCGGCCATCGCCCTATCAATCGTTTTCTTGGCGAGGGAAATCGCCATTGAGCGACGCGACACCTTGACCTGGCGTTATCCCATCGCGATTTCTTCATCGTTCGGATTGCTGCATGGTTTTGGCTTCGCTTCCGCATTGCGCGAGATCGGTCTGCCTCAGACAGAAATACCCGCTGCGCTGCTGTCTTTCAACGTCGGTGTTGAAATCGGTCAGATTTTGTTTGTCACCGCAGTGATTGTTTCGGTCTGGCTTGCAACTTGGTTTTTAAGACAGGTACGAAGATTAAAGGATACTGAGCTCAATCCAATGGATTGGTTAGGTCTAATCGAAAAGCCACTGGCCTACAGTGTGGGCAGCTTGACAGTTTTTTGGACTATGAATCGTGTTGCTGGTTTCTGGGGCTGAATTTCCTAAAAACTTTTACGTTTGAATAGGTATCGGTGACTTTCGAAAAATAGCGTAGCGCCCTATGGATGCTGGGATCGAAACGATAACTCTGACGGGATTTGCCCGCGGGCGTGCTTTTTTTTAGTACTGGGGCGGCCGGGGTTTTTTTCATCGGGCCCTAGGAGTTCGGGTAAATACAGGATAACCCCACCCATACTGCTAGGCCACAGAAGATATAGTCACTTACACCCTGACCATCCTCCTCTTTCCATCCCTTGCTCTGCAGCCTTGCGGTACCACTTTGCCGCTTCCTTACCATCCTTCGACACGCCGTGTCCCTTTCTATACATCTTTCCAAGGTTGTACTGCGCGACTGCATCGCCCTGTTCAGCCAGCGGCTTGAATTCCTTCAACGCGGTTGCATAATCACCAGCTTCATAAGCATCCAGCCCAGACTGAACGTCAGCATAACCGGGCAGTGATGCCAAAAGAACGAAGGTAATGAGTAAGCGCTTTATATAGGCAAGCTTTTTGAGCATTATTCGAGGGCGTTCTAGTTTTGCTGTGTGACTTTAGTTCGTTGATAGATCTGTCACTTACTGCGCATTTTGACTAACAAATAGCCTAGGCTAAATTAAGTCATCACAACGTGAAATTTTTGGGTTGAGCTGGCTCGGTCAGTATTTGGTCCTGATCACTCGTGGTACGCCGTCGATCAAGATCCCATAAACACCCTCTCCAACCACCACACAGCCCTGGATGCACTCGTTCTCCCTGAGCAGAGTCCACGGTCCGAAGTTCTCAGCTTGGTAAGAGTGGATATGGAGTTTGACTGGACTACCTTGGGCCCGTTTTAAATCCACGAATCCACGCCAGATGACATCTCTGGTAAGTCCTGAACGCAGGTAGACGCCAACCGTCTCGTGAGAGGTATCAGCTGTTAGAATAATATTTCGATAGTTCTGTTTTCTTCGGAGCGCCGGCATAGTGCCGGATTATTGGAGGGATTACCGTATAAGGCTACTGTATGAATCGTGGTGATTTAATGGTTGCGCCGTGTTTATAATGAGCACTGTGTATTTACCCAAAATGGGGCACAAACCTGGGGGACTGATTCGATTCTACAAACTACATCTTATTGATTATTAATATCTAATCAGTCAATGATGGCGGAGAGTGAGGGATTCGAACCCCCGGACCTGTTACAGTCAACGGTTTTCAAGACCGCCGCATTCGACCACTCTGCCAACTCTCCGCGGTGAGCGCCGCGTATTATAAGGCTTTTCTATACTCTTGAGCGACCCTGACGATATTAAAATACCTTGTTTTGCATTGCTTGTAGAAGCTTAGGTTGTTGCGGCTAAAACGAAGACTATGAAACACTTCAAATTCATGTTGGTTCCAACATTAGCAGGGGCATGGTGCGTCCTGAGTTCGGTCGCGCATGCAGGTGCGTGGGTGGATTACAAAGCCATCGTAGTCCCACTTTTTGAAACCGAGAATATTCGATTAGATCGCATGCACCATCCATCGGAACCAATAGAGCTGGGATTTGCTGTCGAGATCCAGCAGACAGGTGTGATAAGAGAGGTAAAAATCATATCTTCTTCCGGTTCCAAAGAAATCGACGCCCTAGCGTTAGAGTCAGCATACGGCTTGTCTCCTTTGCCAACCCCCCCAGCCTCGGTATTTTTCAGGCAGTTTTTTACTCCCCTTACGTTTCGGTATAGCTTAAACCCAAAAACAGCGGTGGTAACTCAATCCAATACATTGAAACAAAACCACGAGACTAATGATACGGCCGTGAGTAATCAAACGAGAAGTGACCTGGTAGCTGGGCTACAGCGTGAGTTAACCCGCATTGGTATTGATCCAGGTCCGGTCGACGGGTTGTTTGGAAACAATACCGCAGCTGCGATCCGAAGTTTTCAGGAGCAAAGTGGCTTGCCGGTTGATGGGCACCCCTCTAAGCAGTTGCTGCAGCGGTTGAACACCTATAATAAGGGCCAGAATATGAGCGATTCAGGTGGCCAGGAATCCGGGGCAAATGAACTGAATAAGGTGGCTTCAAAGACAACAGATAGGTCTGAGAGTGTGCAGACAAATAGAAAATTCTATGAAGACTACGAATACCTCGATCAGTCAGGACCTAAAGTATATGAAGACTACGAGGTCATCGATCAGTAATTAATCCCTTAGTGAAAACAACGATGATCTGCGTCTTCAAGGCAATCAGCTAAGACTTCTTCAACAGGAACAATGCTTACCCCTCTTTATTGGGAACCAAATCTTAACTTGTTTGCAATGTGTATCCGCGAATTACGTTTGAGAACTCCTGAAGCGCCACAATGCCCGAGCGTTCAGCTTCCGCGCACCAGGCCTTCAAACTTTCTACACGTCGGGTGCCATCATTAGCCGTATTTGCCCAAAGTGCCTTGAGTTGTAATCTGAAGCGATAAACCGTCTCGAGCGTCTGACTCAGCTGCAGTGTTTCGGTCAGCGCAGCGTGCGCGCCAAGGTCACGCGTGGTGTCTTCCAGGGTCATCAGTTTACGTGCCCGACGCAGCAGTTTGCGCCCTGAACCCTGGTTGCTGCGACGTTCGGCACGAACAATCGGGCGAATGACTTTACTACTGTACAGCGCAAGGATTCGATAACGATCGAGTACTACAGCGCGAAGCGTTTCATGGTCGATAGTCAGTTTATTCCGTGTAATAGAAACTTTTGGGGCGACGCGCCGGATTCGCGCTAAACCAAGCATTGCGAGTGTCTTAATATATAACCAGCCAATATCGAGTTCCCACCACTTGTTTGAGAGCCTGGCAGAATGTGCATACGCATGATGATTGTTATGCAGCTCTTCGCCCCCGATCAAAATGCCAATTGGAGAAAGGTTGCGCGATGCATCCGGGGTTTCGCAGTTGCGGTAGCCAAGAAAGTGGCCGAGACCATTAATGACTCCGGCAGCCCAGAATGGAATCCAAACCATCTGTACTGCAAAAATAATCAGCCCGACTAGGCCGAAGAGCAGGAGATCTATAAACCCCATGATCGCAATGCCACCAAAAGTAAATCGGCTGTAAACATTTCTCTCGATCCAGTCATCTGGTGTGCCATTTCCGTAGCGCTTCAGGGTATTTGGATCACGTGCCGCTTGTTTATACAAGATTACGCCACCGAACAGGACCTTCCATATGCCCTTAACCTGAGGGCTATGAGGATCTTCTTCGGTTTCGCACTTCGCGTGGTGTTTTCGATGCACTGCCACCCATTCTTTGGTAGTGATACCGGTGGTGATCCACAGCCATAAGCGGAAGAAGTGGCTAAGTACAGGATGCAATGTCAACGCTCGATGCGCCTGGCAGCGGTGTAAAAAGATAGTGACGCTGGCTATGGTTATGTGTGTCAACGCTAGCGTCACGCCAACGTAAGCCCATGGAGATATCTCCAAAATGCCTTTAATCATAATTTGTTAAAACCTGGGATTTTATAATGGCTATATTTACCCTGTGGTAGACACGGGGTATTTACCTCGATACGATGCGAAAGCACAGCTCGTCCTTGGGAAAGACTGAGTCACGGTAGTGACAGCAGATTATCCAGCTGAAACCTTTGCATTCATTCTTAAAACGGATTCAACTATACACCCAAGTTCGATTGTTAGCCACAACCCGCGTTTTTTGGAGTGTATCGAATATAAATCCATTGATCTGGGTGGTTTTGAGGGTGCGCTGCCCTATCCTCCTATTCATGGCCGATGGGCGTCTAGTAGTGAATGATACATTTGCCACTATAATAATTAACAGCTTAACAAAAGTTCATGGGAAGCAGTAACTGATGAAGGTGCCGGTAGTTGAAAGTGAAGCGATTGGCGAGCTAAAGGGGATAGGCCACGGATTTTTTACCAGGCTTGGGGGTATTTCAGAAAGGATTTTTTCCAGTCTCAACTGTAGCCCTTTTTCCGGTGACGCATCTGATGCGATAGAAACAAATCGTCAAATTGTTGCATCTAAGCTGGGAGGCCGCGTACTGGTAACAAACCGTCAGGTGCATGGAAAAAAAGTTCGTGTGATAGGCCCTGATGATGACCTGAATCAGGTGGTTGAAGCAGATGGGCTCGTTACACAGGAAACAGGGATTTGTATTGGGGCTCTGGGAGCTGACTGTGCGCCGGTGCTGTTCGCTGATCCCGAGACAATGATAATTGGTGTGGCACATGTGGGTTGGCAAGGTGGATTAGCTGGAGTGACCGATGCGGTGTTAGAAACAATGACGCAGATG
>JAHEGU010000099.1 GCA_024644945.1 Gammaproteobacteria bacterium
GCCACCGCCACCGCCGCCACCGCCACCACCATCGCCGCAGCCACCGCCGGTGAGTGATTGAAGTGGAGGTTAAAGCGCCAAGCCCGCTGAGAATTAGGGCTGCGACCGGTTTTTTTCGGGGCTTTAGTGTGTCTATTTTAATAGTGGGCGGTGGTTTGTCGACTGGTCTAAGAGCAGACACAGCTGTTGAAGCGCCACCTGCAGACGGGGCAACCGAAGAACAGAGGCTTGAAGAGCTCGATACCGATTACGACACTCGCTATGTAGATCAGCTTACGCTCCCACGTGTTGTTGCGCCCCTTGTCAGTTCAGTATCGTTGGAAGCTACGGCCCCTGCTGGACGAAATACTCAGGACAATATAAACCCTCCTCGAGGCGCTAATGCACAGGCAAATACTGGATTTTTCCCTAGTCTCACGATCAGTGCTAACAGGCGTAGTAATCCGGCACGTGTGGCAGATGGAGAGGATGACACCGACAACTCGGTGCGCATCGGACTTGATCTTAGATATCGTGGACTGGTGAACGATCGACATATTTATGAACTCAACGCCTCTACTCTAAGTGAAAGCTTTGATACGTTCACTTCTCTCGACAGCGATAACAGTCAGATCGGTGCGGCGATAACGCTTGATATGTCAGAAAAGCTCAAAACGGATCTGTATGCCTCATATGCAGACCTCGAAGATAGCAGAGGTAATACTGCCACACGAGATCTGGATATTGATGAGCCCAATGACAAGTTTACTGATAAGACGGTGGGCGGAAAAATTACACTAGGTCGACGTACAAACCCTATTCAGATTCTGCTCGGAGCTAATCATTCCGATATTGACTTTACTAATAATGATCAGGGTCAGCGAGACCGTGTGGATGAAAGAATATTCGGCGGCCTGTATCTGAATTTGGGTCCTAAAACTTCATTATTTTTGAAGGGGTCGAGGACAGATGTCGATTACAAAGAAAATGTAAGTGGTGAGTTCGATAGCGAGAACAACGAAATTGTTTTAGGTGTAGGTTGGGAACCAAGTTTCAGCACTTCGGTATTACTGCAAGCTGGAAATATTGAGAAGTCGTTTAAGGATTCGAATTTTGAAGATCAGGATGGTGACAGTTATCTAGGTAAATTTACATGGCTTCCTAGCCGGTTTACTTCCTTAAACCTGTATATGTCTCAAACTTTTGAAGAGAGTATAGATTTGAACTCCCCGGTTATTAAGTCGGCTCTATCAGGAATTAGTTTGAACCATAGTTTTACCGAGTCTTTTCGTGGTCAGTTATATTTGAACTATATTGAAGATGATCTTATAAATGTGCGCCAGGATGAGATTTCCGATTACGGGATCGGATTGTTTTACGATATAAGACGCTGGCTGCGATTGGGAGCAATTTGGGCGCGTACAGAACGAAATTCGACCGACCCCATTGCTGACTACGATTCCGATTTGTTTTCGCTTACCCTAACCCTAAAACCAAAAATAGAAAACACGTTTGGTGACCATAATATCCATACCCGTGAGGACCTGAGGGGGTTAGAGTAATGTGTCGCAGTACTGGTAGATTTCTAGTATGGCTGGTTCTGTTATTTTCGTTGACGGCGACTGCAGCCGGTCAATCGGATCAACTGGAATCAAATCAGAGCCCGACGGAGTATAAGATTGCTCCAGGAGACCGTATTAGCATTAACGTCTATGGAGAACCTGACTTGAGCTTCACCGATTTACCTGTTCCGTCAAATGGTGTAATTACTTACCCTTTCCTGGGGCAAGTGCAGGTAGAGAATAAGACCGAGGTGGCGCTTGCACGCGATATAACTTTGGGTTTACTCGATGGCTATTTATTGCAACCGCAAGTGACGGTTGCGGTCACGCGTTATCGGCCGATTTTTGTGGGTGGTGCGGTAAAGATGCCTGGTCGGAAAGATTATTCTATTGGCATGGATGTTGAGCGATTGATTGCGCTTGGCGGCGGATTCGCTGAAACCGCGAGTCAGGGTGAGATTACAATTCAGCGGAGAACGGAGTCTTCTCGGGTTGAACTGACGGCTGATCTATCTACGGAGATACTTCCGGGTGATGTGGTGACAGTTGGCGAAGAGATTGTTGAGCAAAAATTAATCGAATATTTCTACATGGAAGGAGAGATTAATGCCCCGGGCCAATACAAACATGCCGGGGGGCTGTCGGTTCAGAAGGCGATTGCCATTGCGGGAGGTCTAAGCCTGCGAGCATCCCGCAAGAAGATCACAATTATCCGCGGTGAGACTCAAGAAAAGCTTAATAAAGTTAGCCTTGATACCTTAGTGTACCCCGGAGATGTGATAAGCATCGGAGCAAGCCTGTTTTGATATATGACTTCCTTTAGAATCAACTATCTATGAAATCGAGGTGTTCCAGTGACCAGTAAGGTCGTAGACCTGAAACAACCAAACCAGAAAATGGTGCGGCTGGAGCAGAGCTTTTTTGGCGATGGTGATAGGGGTAAGGATGCTATTGAACTCGATAAAATAATAAAAGTTCTGCGCAGAAATAAGTTTCTGCTTTTGTTCTTTGCGTTGATCGGCGCGACTGCCGGATATTTCTTGGCTGCGAGCGAGACACCTTTGTATCGAGCCAGTAACAATATTGTGGTTGAGCCAGAAAGCTCAAACCGGGCTGAGTATTTAAATAACCGTTTACGTTACTATGTCCCGCGCAGCTATTACGAAACTCAGCAAGTTGTGATCGGCAGCAAAGTAGTGCTTAACAAGGCTGCCTCTTCGCTGAGTCCCTCGATCGTGCAATTTATGTTTGCGCCTGAAGAGAGAAACTGGTTGTCGGGATATATGGGCGATTTAAAGCAGCGGGCGTCAGGTTGGCTCCGTCTTTTAGATAGACAGGGTATTGCTCCGGAAAAAAAACATGATGACTCGTTGAATGGCGAATCGGAGAGACTTCCCTCAATCGACCTGATTGCGTCGAAAATAGGGGCGGCCATGACAGTTGACTTTGGTCGTACAGAACAAATTCAACGTCTGACAGTCACCGCCGCGGATCCTATTGTCGCAGCAGTAGTAGTCAATGCGGTTGCTGATGCTTACCTTGCATATCTTGTTGAGAGTCGCGTGACACAAACAGAACGAGCAGGACAATGGCTGGCAGAGAAAATCTCTGAATCAAGAACGAAGCTAACCGCCTCTGAGAACGAACTGAGAGAATTTCAGCTCAGGAACCAGGTGCTCGATTTGCAGACTGTAAAAACCCTTTCGAGTCAGACACTGGACCAGGTCAACAGCGATCTGTTGGAAGCTCGCAGAAACTTCGCCGAGTTATCTAAACGCTACGGGCCGAAGCACCCTGCAATAATAGAGTCAAAGCGTAAACTGGCTACAGCGCAAAGCCGCTATGGCCGGGTGTCCGCAAGTGAACTCAATACCAATGAAGACAGGTTTGAACTGACGAAACTCGAGCGCTCGGTGAATTCAAACCGAGAACTCTACGAGCTTTTCCTCTCTCGGTTTAACGAGGTCGAACTCGGTATTGATTCGGTTTCCAGCAATACCAGCTTGTTAGACCGTGCCGTGGTCCCGTCGGAGCCCTTTAGTCCTGATATAGCTAACCAGGCGATCACTGGTTCTGTGCTTGGGCTGTTGTTTGGTCTGATACTATTATTTGCCAGGGAATTTTTCGATCGCACATTTAAAAATCAAGCTCAGGTCGAAGAGCGTTTGAAGCTGCCGGTGCTCGGCGTTCTGCCATTACTATCGAGCAAGAAGCTTCGAAAGGAGGGCAGTTCGATGCCTGAACGTTATTATCTGAGTGGCTCCGGATCTAGTTTCTCAGAGATTATTAATCATATTCGAACGGGTATTATCTATTCTAATTTCGATCAACCTCCTAAGATTGTTCTGGTTACCTCAGCTGTGCCTCATGAGGGTAAGACTACCTGTGCCACAAATCTTGCGTTAGCGTTCAGCAAATTAGGAAAAACTCTTTTGATTGATGCAGACTTTCGAAAGCCGAGAATCGCGAAGATTGCCCAAATGGAAAATGTAACGGGCCTGACTGGATATGTCGCTGGACAAAATTCGCTTACGGAGTGTTTGTTTCAAGATCCGGACTTGGAATCATTAAGGGTAATGAGAAGTGGTGAAGTACCCCCCAACCCACTTGAACTGCTTTCTTCGGATCGGTTCAAGCAAACCCTCGAAATGATGAAGAAAAGTTTTGACTATATTGTGATTGACAGTGCGCCAATTCTTCCAGTTAGCGATGGAGTTGTGCTCGGAAAGCTTGCCGATGCGGTATTGATGGTGCTGAAAGCGGGATCTACTAGCCACCAGGTAGCCGACTCGGCGGTCAAGCGCTTTTCGTCAGCGGGCATTGTTCCGACGGGAGTTGTGCTCTCTCAACTCAACTATAATCAATCACACTACTATTACGATAAATACGACTATTACAACCGGGAATATTACGGCGGCGGCTACTGATAAGTCAAAACGCCTGGTTACGATATCCGGTGAGTGTATGGAAGAACCCGGGTTGGAAATTTCAATCATAATTCCGACCTATGGCCGTGATCATATCTTGGTCAACACTATTGAAAGTCTGTTGCCTCTGAGTAAACCAGAGCGTGAGCTGTTTATCATTGATCAGACGTTGCATCATGATTCGGCGGTCGAATCTAAACTGCGTGGATGGTCTGATACCAAGGTAATCACCTGGCTGCGCTGTGACAAGCCTTCTGTTATGACCGCAATGAACATCGGGCTTCGACATGCACGTGGCCGAATCGCATTGTTTCTGGACGATGATATAGATCCTGATAGTGGGTTAATTGATGCCCATCTAGAAGGTCATAAACAAGGGGGTAAACAAGATCGGTACGCGCTAGTCGCAGGCAGGGTTATACAACCATGGGCTAAAGAAAGGCCTTCCCCTTTTGATGCCGCGAATCCTGCAGAAGTTGAAGAGTTTATGGGCGGTAACTTTTCGGTCGATAGGGCTTTGGCAATATCTCTAGGTGGATTTGATCAGAATTTTCGCTATGCAGCGTATCAGTATGAGCGCGAATTTGCCGATCGGTTACTGGCTTCGGGAGCTAGGATATTATATTGGCCCACTGCTGTGATACATCACCTTAAGGCAACCGAAGGCGGCGTAAGAAGTTTCGGTAGTCATTTAACGACTTGGCGTCCGGGCCACTCTCTAGGCGCTTATTATTATATTTTTACATCTGGAGGAAAACGTACGCAGCGTATTGTTAAACGACTGGTGGGTTCTATCAAGACACGTTTCCATCTGACGCATCCATGGTATGTCCCATTCACCCTGGTTGCGGAATTTACTGGTTTGTTTCTAGCCAGTATACTTTGGTGTAAGGGCCCTCAGTTGCTCCATCGAAACTTTGAAAGCTGATTCATTGCTGGTCGTTGCGACTCACCCGGTGCAATACATGGCCCCGTGGTTCCGGTACCTTAATACTCATTCTGGCTTGCAGTTGACGGTCTGGTATATGACTGTTCCCGATCCAACGTTACAAGGTGTTGGATTTGGCCAGGCATTCACATGGGACACTGAATTATTTAGTGGATACCGATGGGAGGAGCTAGAAAACGACGCCAAGAGACCGTCACTGGATCGATTTTTTGGAACTCGAGTAAGATCAATCGGGTCCAAGCTGAGATCCCTATCGCCGTCGGCAGTATTATTGACAGGGTGGCATCAGTTTAGCCTGATTCAAGTATTAGTGGCCTGCAAATTGGCGGGAATACCGTGCTTAATCAGGGGAGACTCTAATAATTTGAAGCCTCGACCGTTTTATAAAAGAGTATTACACAGGATATTTCTTAAGACGTTTACGCGTTTTTTGTATGTTGGGGAGGGTAATAAAAATTATTATCTTGAACGCGGGGTGCCAGCCGCGCAATTATATTTCGTGCCGCACTTTGTGGACAATGAATGGTTTGAAAAACAGAATGATCGATCAGACGCTACCAGGAAGCAATGGCGGACTCAGTTCCAAATAGGATCTACAGAGTTTGTAATTTTATTTGTCGGTAAACTACAACATAAAAAAAACGTGCAGGAAATGATTCGTGCTTTAGGAAAGATGAAATCTAGCGGAAGCCGATTTTGTCTGGTGATTGCAGGGGAAGGAGGGCTGCGCAATGATCTGCAAGGTCTTGCACAAAAACTAGGCGTCCGGATTGTATTTACCGGATTTGTTAATCAAAGCGGACTACCTGCAGTGTATGCTTCCGCAGATTGCCTGGTGTT
>JAHEGU010000055.1 GCA_024644945.1 Gammaproteobacteria bacterium
GCCGGGTATATTGACCTTGGAGATTATAAGACCCGGGGGAATGAGAAAGGCGTTAACCTGAATCTGGATGCCGAAGGATGGTATCTGGCCGGTGTATTGAACTTTACCCCTGCAGACAACTGGGATCTGTATGCGAAGCTCGGCGCTTTCGTTTTGGATACTAATTCCAATCTTACAGAATTCGACGACTCATCTACCGAAGTTTACGGCGGGATAGGTGTTGAATATGACTTCGGAGACTGGAATATTTTTGGAGAATTTTCGGCGGTCAATACCGACGTAAACGATCTAACCACCGATATTCTCTCTTTGGGACTTAAATACGAGTTCCCTAGATAAGTATAGCTATCCGATATAAGCCCCGGTCCGCTCAATGCGCGCCGGGGATTTTTTTTGGTATAACCGAAATCTATCTCGTATCGGCCCCACCGCGAAATTTTCACTAACCAATCTATCGATACGCCAGTCGTCAATCAGGCATCGGAATTTTAATTTGTGGCCCTGCGTTTAATTAGCTTACCGCTTGGACAGCCAACTCGTTCACGTCTTCTTGTTCTCCTTTTAGATCTTTTGCGATCAACATATAAATAGAGGGAATAATAAACAGAGTGAACAGTGTACCAACGGCCATGCCGCCGACCAGCACGAGACCAATAGAGTTTCTGGCTTCGGCGCCGGCGCCGGTGACCAGGGTCAAGGGGAAGTGTCCGGCAACTGTCGCTACAGTGGTCATCAGGACGGGGCGTAGCCGGGTGGCGGCTGATTCTCTGATCGCGGCCAGCTTGCTCAGGCCCTGCTCTTGAAGTTTATTGGCAAATTCAACGACCAGTATTCCGTTTTTTGAAACCAGACCGATAAGGGTGACCAAACCCACCTGTGAATAAATGTTTAATGTGGTGGTCCAACTATCAGTCCAATAAGACAGGTTGGGATTAGGCATCTTTAGGAAAGTAAATATCATCGCGCCGAACATGGCCAAAGGAACAGAGCCTGCAAGTACGACAAATGGGTCTCGGAAGGAGTTAAACTGGGCGGCCAGCACCATGAATATGAGAACAATGGAAAGCGCAAAAGCGGGAATAAATTTATTGCCTTCCCGCCGCAATTGGCGCGATTCACCAGTATAGTCAAGACTGTACCCCGCTGGCAGAATCGCAGCGGCCTCTTGTTCCAAAAAAGTAAGTGCTTCGTCCAGTGGACGGATGGCGACACCGCTTAATTTCACGGCATTCATCTGCTGAAACCGATTCAGGGAGCGCGGCACCGTTTTGTTACGTAAGGTCGCTACCGTGCTCAGCGGTACCAGGTTACCGTCGGGCCCGGTGATATAAATATCTTTAAGTTGCTCCGGAGAAAGTCTTTCTGCCCGCTTAACCTGCGGAATTACCCGGTAGCTTCGGCCTTCGATGTTAAAACGATTTACAAAATTCCCACCCAGCATGATACTGACATCGGCACCTACTTGTTGCATGTTTAGGCCGAGGTCGGCGACTTTGTCACGATCAAAAATAACCTCGGTCTCCGGCTGATCAATTTTGGTATCGATATCCGGGGGAAAAGCAAAAATGCCGCTCATTGCCGCTTTAAGTTGCAGCTGCTCTGCAAACTTAACAATTTCGGCAGGTTCAGCCGTTGACGCCAGAATAAATTCTACCGGGAAGTCACCACCACCGGGCAGCGCCGGTGGGGTGACGGGAAACATCGAGATGCCGGGAATCTGCGCAAGTTGCATTTGTGCTTCTGGTAACAAGTCAAACACGGTGCGTTCGCGCTGGTCCCAAGGCTGCAAGACCATGCCACCGAAACCGGAATCCGGAAAGGTCAATTGAAACGTGAACTCTGTTTCAGGAAAGCTCTGAAAAATTCGATTGGCCTCATTAGCATATAGTAAGGCTTGTTCCATTGTGGCGTTAGGGCTGCCCTTTACGATACCAAAAATCACGCCCTGATCCTCGGTGGGTGCCAATTCCTTGCTGGACATTGAAAACATGGGAATGCTAAGCAGGCTGATGAATATCCAAGCGCCGTAAACCGCCGGCCGGGCACTAAGCGTCCGGTCTAGCAGGCGAGCGTAGCCCCGCTTGATACGTTCGAACACCTGCGCAACCTTATGAGCAAAACCGCGCTCTTCAATACCCGGGGTCAATAATTTAGATGACATCATCGGTGACAAGGTCAAAGCCACGACCCCTGAAATGAACACCGCGCCCGCAAGGGTGAAGGCAAACTCCTTAAACAGTGATCCGGTCAGGCCGCCCTGTAAACCTATTGGCAGATAGACGGCCACCAGAGTAATAGTCATGGCGATCACCGGCCCCACTAGTTCACGTGCGCCGAGGATAGCCGCGTCAAAGGGCGACTCCCCTTTGGAAATATGGCGCACCACATTTTCTACAATGACGATGGCATCGTCGACCACCAGCCCCACAGAAAGGACCACCGCCAGCAGAGTAAGCAGATTGATGCTAAAACCAAAAATCTGCATCAGGAATACTGCACCGATTAGGGAAACAGGTATCGCTACCACAGGAATCAAGACAGAGCGGATCGAGCCTAAAAACAGAAAGATCACCAATACGACAATTAAAAGTGTTTCACTTAATGTGGTGACCACCTCAATAATCGCATTTTCTATGTACTCAGTCGCGTCGTAGGCGATGCGGCCATCAAGCCCAGAGGGTAAAGTCCGCTGGATCTCCTTCATTTCTGCACGCACAAGGCGAATGACGTCAAGAGAATTCGCATTGGGCAGTGGCCAGATACCCATAAATGTTGCGGTCTGCCCCGAATAGCGCACCTCCGTGTCGTAGAACTCGGAACCGAGTGCGACATCGGCGATATCTTTGAGCCGAATCAAACTTCCATCCGAGGCACGTAGAACCAGGTCCTGGAATTCTTTAACAGTACTGAGGTCCGTATTAGCGGAGAGATTAACTTGTACCAGTGCCCCCTTGGTTGCACCCAGTGCGGCGAGATAGTTATTGGCGGCCAACGCCTGACGCACCTGCAACGGTGTGATACCGTGGGCTGCCATACGATCCGGCTTCAGCCAGACGCGCATGGCATAAGTGCGCTCACCCAGAACGTCTGCCCGCTGCACGCCCTCCAGAGCAGATAGGCGTGGCTGAACCACTCTCACCAGATAATCAGTAATCTGATTTTGTTCGAGGATGTCCGAGGTGAAGCTTAAATAGGCGGCAGCAAATGCGCTATCGGCGGATTGCACGTTAAGAGTGGGTACCTCGGCTTCCGGCGGCAGATCGCCCCGCACCTGATTGACCTTGCTGTTAATTTCCGAAAGCGCTTTTATGGGGTCGTAATTAAGTTCCAGACGCACATTGATAGTAGACATACCTTGCTTGCTCTGGGAGGCGATGTAGTCGATACCATCGGCGCCGGCAACAGCACGCTCGAGTGGCGTGGTAATAAAACCACGCACAAGCTCTGCACTGGCACCGACATATACGGTAGTAATGGTAATGACTGCATTGTCGTTGCGCGGATACTGGCGCACGGTCAGGGAGTTGATCGACTGCAAACCGGCAATGATGATCAGCAAACTGATGACAATCGCCAGTACAGGTCGGCGCACAAAAATATCGGTCAATACCATGGCCGGAGTGAAATTCGCTATTTATCGACGGGATCTGGATTGGCGCTGAATGTCGGCGCAACCTCGTTGTTGACGGCGACCGTCATTCCCCCTCGTAACTTGAATACTCCTGAGCTGGCAACCAGGTCGCCGGGCTCGACGCCTCCTTTAACGGCTACAAAATCACCCCGTGTTTCACCCAGTTGCACGAACTGCTGTCGCGCAACTAATTGCTCATCCTTTTCTTCTAATACGAAGACCGAATCGCCATAGGTGGCGAATGACACGGCAGTGATAGGAATCGCCGTCACCATCTCACTATCGGACAACACTACTTCCAGCCTGACGTACATGCCCGGTAACAGCTTTTCCTTGCGGTTGGCCAGAGTCGCCTGTACGAGAATGTTACGAGTTTTGGGGTCCACCTCCGCGTTTACCGCTGTGATATCCCCAATAAAAATTGTGCCAGGTGCAGTGTCTGAAGTAATCCTCACTTTTAAACCGGTGCGCAACTGCGCCAGATGCTGCTGCGGTACATAGAAATTTACAAATAGAGGATCAACCGCTTGAAGAGAGACAATGGGCGCACCCTCACGGAGATCCTGCCCAAGATTGATCAAACGAATTCCAAGGCGGCCGGAAAAGGGTGCAGAGATGGTTTTTTTTGCAATAGTGGTGCGGATCGTGTCTGCTTGCGCTTCGGTTGATTTGGCTTGCGCTTGTGCAGCATCGTACTCGGAAATGGAGACCACTTTCTTTTTAACCAGATCATCGAGTCGCTTTAGATTGGCACGGGCCAATTCTAAGTTGGCTTCCGCGGCCCGCAACTGCGCCTGTTCGGAAGATATATCCTGGCGGACCAGCACCTCCCCCTGATCGACTTCAACGCCGGATTCAAACGCCACTTCGATGACCCGGCCGGGGATATCTGCAGTGAGCGTGACGCCACGTACAGATTCCAGTGTGCCCACTGCGGTGAGAGTGTTCTCTCTCTCCAATCGCTGTACAGTAAAACTTGACACTGTCTCTGGTGGTGGCTGCATACCCTCTCCCGACTTGATTAATGTGTCGATCTGGTCATACTTGACAGCTGCTAATAGCATGAGTAGCAGTGCGCAACCTACGATGCTGTAGAAAATCGGTTTTTTCATTGTTGTTTGTTCAGAGTCTACTGTCTGCGTTTTCAGCAGGGTTCTGAAGATAGGCTATATTCAATTCAATGCAGGTTTTTGGCGGCCAGTGAGAGAGTTTCCCAGTCCAGTCTGGGGCATATGGATTGAAAACCGAAAAGCAGACGCGGGGGTGCTACCCAAATTACAGCCTAACGAATATCTAATGATTATGCTTGGATAGGATTGAAATAAGTCTTCCTTTGCTTCAATTCGCTGCGTTTTACGAGCACCAGAGTTTGATAGTATTTTACATTAAAAATTTGTCAATTAATCGTCTACCTTTAGGGTTGAATTGGCCTGATTTTCGCAATTGCAGAATGAACTGACGCGATGGAGCCGCTTTGAGACATTCTATTTAAGGCGTAAAACCGATTATCTTGAGGCGGGGCTCAATATCGGTAGCGGGTCGTATTAACCCAAAACATGTATGGGAATAGGTGTATGAAAGAGCAGAACTATGCCGGCTTTTGGATTAGAACCGTGGCAGCGATAATAGATACAATATTAATAGTGATAGTGGTTCTGCCGTTACTCACTTTTATATATGGCACAGGTTATTGGCGCGGCGGGTCTCCCGTTCACGGGTTTTGGGATGCCCTGTTCAATTATCTGTTTCCCGCGATTGTGGTTATTGTTTTCTGGGTCTATAAATCTGCTACCCCCGGAAAAATATTAACCAAATTGTCCATAGTTGACGCTAAAACAGGGGGTAAACCCTCTACCGGTCAATTCATAGGGCGGTACCTGGGCTATTTTGTTTCGACGATTCCATTTTTTCTTGGGATCATATGGATTGCTTTTGATAGACGAAAACAAGGATGGCATGACAAGCTTGCTGGAACGGTAGTCATTAGAAACCAGAAATCTTAGTCAGTTATCGTTAGTCACCAGACCATAAAGTCGTGTTAATCACCGGGGTGGACATTCCTTATGGAAAAACGGCCTTATAGAGAACAGCCTTATTCCGATGAAGGTACTGGCTGCAATCGGTGTGACAAAATCTAACATTTTTGTACTACCTAATACTTGGGACACCGAATTCAATCGCAAAGCACGCTACTTCTCGCTGACGATGTATACGATCCAGCTGGGATCGTCTTCTCCTTTGTTGGTGGGGTAGTATTCTCCATTGCCTTCCCCTGTTTTTTTGTCAGTACCTTCCCAGTAAACCTGTACTTTACTAAACCCTGCCTCTTTCAACAGTTCCTGGATTTCAGGGAGCGTCCATAAGCGCCAGTCATAAGTGAATGCTTTGTTAAGCCAGGAGTTGTCCTTGAACTTGAAATGGATATGGCAAAGCATTTCGCCCGTAATTGGATTGTATTTTTTCTGGTGCCAGTAGTAATCGAAGTCATCAAAACTGGTTTTCTCCTTTATCTGACGGTACGACTCATGGCCTCCATAGGCGTCGATGAAAAATACTCCATCGTCTGCCAAGCCTGCACGGGCTTTTTCGAAGTATTTGCGAAGGGCATCCCTGGTCTTGAACAACTGGTAACTGAAATTCATGGCCAGAATGACATCCGCCGGCGGACAATTCGCGTTGAGCACATTTTGGTTCACTAAATTTATACGTGCCTGTTGCTTGGGACTTAGAGCCGCGATCTTGTTTTGTATGCCCCAGTCGAGAACCTCTTGATCGAGGTCGAGACCGATCGCAGTATTTTTAGGATGCCGCTGTACCCATTCGCAACTTGTGTTTCCTGTGCCGCAGAAATCTTCTCTAAGAAACCGAGCTTTCTTTCCACGCAGGTTCTCATAGGTTTCGTCTACCATGTCTATTTCTGATTCCACGCATTGCACCGCTTTTTCGTAGTATTCGTGGCGATCAGCTGAATATGCAATGGTGCCTGGACGCGGAGACTTTTGTTTTTTTGCCATCAACAACACTTCGGGAGGGTAAAATAGACGCCGTATTGTACTGATAGGAGTGGATCATGGCGACTAGACGTTTGATCTTGTTGCGACATGCCAAGTCAGACTGGCATAGCGGAGCGGCGACAGATTTTGACCGGCCCCTTAATCATCGAGGCCGAAGGGACGCACCGCGCGTCGGACGCTGGTTGCATGCAAATAATTTTTATCCGGATGTTATTTATTGTTCTAGTGCTGCACGTACTCGAGAAACCCTGGAGCTTATTGGCAGCGAACTCGATTTAGCGGATGTTGAAATAAATTACCTGGGCGATCTTTATCATGCCAGCGAAATGGAGGTCGTTGATATCGCCGAACAACAGCTTCTTGATCACCAGAGCGTGATGTTGATCGGGCATAATCCTGGATTCGAGAAGGCTCTTTTACGTCTTGTGCCGGATGTCCAGATCCCATCCGACGGGAAGTTGATGACGACATGCTGTGTAGCGGTCGTTGATTTTGATGAGTTCGGAACCGGCAGTCTGACTCATCTTAAGCGTCCAGATAAATCCTGAGGTAGAGTGGCTATGCATTGGCCCCAGCCTCGAGTTTTTTTATCTGCAAGAATATCAACGTGTTAATGCACGTTATCGATGCCAGGCATCAAATTCCGCACGTAAATTAACTCTATTTTATTGATTTAATTGATGAATTTTTAAGTTCTCCGATTTTTTAAGTATCTTCCTATGGGATAATCCGCTTGCTGGAAAGGTTGTAATTACCGGTAGTATTCTGGTATGTTCTCAAAATAGAGAACATCCGGTCTCTGGCAAATGTCGATAACCACTTTAACGAGAAATTACTGAAATGGATGAGAATAAACGAAAGGCGCTCGATGCGGCGCTTGGTCAGATTGACCGACAGTTTGGCAAAGGATCTGTCATGCGTCTTGGTGACTCCAGTGTCGCCGAGGATATCCAAGCCTATTCGACAGGCTCCCTTGGCCTGGATATCGCGCTCGGGATTGGGGGCCTGCCCCGCGGCCGGATAATTGAAGTTTACGGTCCGGAATCATCTGGCAAAACCACTTTGACATTGTCGGTAGTGGCGCAGGCACAGAAACTGGGTGGTACAGCTGCATTCATTGATGCAGAGCATGCACTTGATCCGTCCTATGCAGAGCGACTGGGTGTAAATATCGATGAACTGCTGGTATCTCAGCCTGATACTGGCGAGCAAGCTTTAGAAATTGCCGACATGCTTGTGCGCTCCGCGGCGGTAGACGTCATTGTTGTGGACTCCGTTGCCGCGCTTACACCGAAGGCCGAAATTGAAGGCGAAATGGGTGATCACCATGTCGGTTTGCAGGCGCGATTGATGTCCCAAGCGCTGAGAAAACTCACTGCCAATATCAAAAAATCCAACACTATGTTGATCTTTATCAACCAGATCAGAATGAAAATTGGGGTCATGTTTGGTAATCCGGAAACTACTACCGGGGGCAATGCGCTCAAGTTTTATTCATCAGTGCGGCTGGATATTCGACGTATTGGCGCTATCAAGAAAGGAGATGAAGTGCTTGGAAACCAGACCAGGGTGAAAGTCATCAAGAATAAAGTCGCACCGCCTTTCAGACAGACAGAATTCGACATTCTTTACAATGAGGGTATTTCTAAGCAAGGTGAATTGATCGACCTAGGCGTTGAGCTTGGTGTAATCGAAAAATCCGGGGCCTGGTACAGCTACGGTTCGGATCGAATTGGCCAGGGCCGGGATAATGTTCGTGAGTTTTTAAAGGAAAACCAGGGCATGGCAGAAGACATAGAACGCATTATTCGTCAGAAGAAAGGCTTGATAAAGAGCGATGAATCGATCGAGATGGATGCGGATCTGGCGGCGGATGCGGCGGTGGAAATCTGACAGGTCTGCACCGCCTGAAGAGTATGGAGCACCTTAATAAGCTCGACAGAACGCAATCATTTGAGCGGGCGTTTCCTTGAAGCGGGAAGGGGATACTCTAAACATTGAGGAGAAGGCCGGCGATTCGGTCAGTGAGGATCTGCAGGGGTCAATTCGTCGTAAAGGATATCTGTTGCTGCGGGACAGGGCTTATCAATATCTGGCTAGGCGGGAGTATAGTCAGCACGAGCTACGACAGAAACTCGGGCGAGTTGATCCGTTTCACCAGCTGGAGCAACTGCTGCGGGAACTGATTCAGTTGAACGCGCAATCTGATTTGAGATTTGCCGAGCAGCTCGGTCGCGCACGTGTCAATGCAGGCAAGGGTCCGATGTTGCTTGAACAAGAACTCAAGCAACATCGACTTGATCCGGCTACCGTTGAGTCGGTAATGGAACTCTACCAAGGGGAGTGGGCGGAGCGTGCAGAATCTGCCCGTATTAAGAAATTCGGGACAGCTCCGCCAGCCGACTACAAAGAGTGGGCCCGGCAGGCTAGATTTCTTCAGCAACGGGGATTCTCTGTGAACGATATTCCTGATTATCGAGATTGAACTTTTCTAATAGTCCCCGGATCAGGGAGTACGGATCAGGGACTAAATGAAAAGATAATTGATCCCGAGATGACGTCTAGCTCTGGAGCGTCAACGTCAATATTTGCAATTTTAAGGGCTTCGTCAAAATTGTATCTTTCCCATTCCAGGCGCAGCGATACGGAATCGCCTAATTTTACGCCAGCGCCAATTCCGTAGACTACGGCCGCTGCTTCACTACTGTCGGTTTCGACTAAGTTAAGGGATGGGACGCCAACCGTAAGCGTCGCATCCGCAGCAGCGAGACCAAGTCGTCCAAAAAGGTAGGCGCTCTGACCCAGAGGTACCTGAGGCAATAGAGAAAACGATATTCCCCTTAATTCAAAGGCTGCTTCTGCAGTGACAAACTCTTCAGCAATCAACGCAGGCGAGCCGGCGTCGAAAATAGTGCCTTCGAGAGCAAAGTAATCGTTAAATTTATAGCCCAGGATTCCTTTAATCTGGGTATCTGATTCGCTCTTGCTGCAGTCTATGCCATATTCGGAGCAGAGGTCGCGCAATTCACCGGGTTCATCAATATCAGAAGACCCAAATCCAGCGCCAATATATAAACCACGATCAGCATTGACAGCAGTACTGCCCAGGGCCAGCAAGAATGCAATGCAGCCTAGTTTTTTTAACATTCAAATCTTCCTCATTCTGTTAATTAATTTTCAAGCGTCTAATCCGGTAAAAATCGAAGCATAATCTATGCATTCCTCGAGGTTCGAGGCGAGTAACCGAGGACCCGTCAGCACAGTCGATTTTACTCAATATAGAGCCGTCCGCGTTGTATATTTTTAACAAATAGGGTCAGTGTATGCACACCACTGGTTCTTCAACTGCAATAGAAAAATCGTAACACTAACACTTGGATTCATCAAACCTGGGCTCGCTGCTTTGCGAGCCAGTAGTGTTCTATCCGGCTGGAATTGTCAGCACCGGAAGCTTCCCGCCCTCTCCTGTTTCTGAAAGCATAAGTATCAGCATGAGAAAAGTGAATACTCGTTTGGATGCGTAATCTTCCGCATCGATCCAGTACCAGTAATTCTGGTATTGAACTTGGACAAATGTTCCTTCAGGCTTTTCCAAGCCGCTTTCAATTTGTATAAGCGGCGCAACGCCAGCATCTAAATCGGTACGCAGGGCAGACGTTTGCTGGGTCAGATTTCTGTCGATATGATCTTGTGGCACCTGGATATAGGTAGAAAGCTCGATCAGAATCTGAATAACCGAACGGGTGAGAATGGCGATCTCATCGTTTCCACCAGGAATTGCGCCATAGGCGACGCGATAGCGCCGTGAATCCGGGTCTAGATTGAGAAGATCTTTTAGCGCTTTAATCGTAATTGCAACATTGGGATCCAGTTCCTCGCGATAGAAGAACAGGACGGTAGTGTCAC
The DNA here is from genome assembly GCA_024644945.1 of Gammaproteobacteria bacterium. Lineage (GTDB taxonomy): Bacteria > Pseudomonadota > Gammaproteobacteria > Arenicellales > Poriferihabitantaceae > VYFG01. The sequence goes on from JAHEGU010000055.1 coordinate 10,552, forward strand.
GTTCGGGGGCGGACTGCTCGAAACGCATGCCAAACGCACCGGATTGCTGAATAGATCGCAGTAGATTGATTAAATAATGAAAATCTTCATCAGCCGGGCTTTTTCGTTGATCCATTCCAGACTGATTGCTGCGCCCATTAATAGCCTGCACTGTGGTTCGCAACACCAGGTCGGCAGGCCAGCCCGACTGGATCAAGGACAATACCGCGTTTGGCGGGATCGGTGCCAGAAGTTTGCGCACGAAATTGGTTCCCGTGAGGGGTGAGTAAGTAATCGTTGGGCGGTCTGTCAACGTTCCCTCGGCGCCTAAGGACAGCGTGTCCTGAAAGTCGGACGTATCGGCATTTACGGCCAGCGTTCTCTCCAAGGTGTAACCACTGACAATCTGAGCCACTTCGAGGAATACCGGGGTATCAGCGTATCGCAGTTTTACAATATTCAGCAGCGTCTGGTTTTTCCATGACATACCCACACTGTCAATATAGTTAGAACGATCGCGCGCAATGGTGCCAGGCCCTATACTCGTACATGCAACCAGGCTGGCCAATACGCAGATGCAGTAAAACGCTCTGATTGGACCGAAAATGTTGGCGTTCATTTTAGTTTAGCCACTACTGTCATTTGGATGATCGAGACAACATGTTTTAACAAATAATCGGGTGAGTCGCCACAGGGGGCGTTTCGAATTTTCAGCGAACGGCATCCTGAACGTCGACCTCAGCGCAGCTTTTGCCGGCCCGGTCGGAGGTATTGAAACACCGCTTTTCTGTGGCTAAGGGGGAAAATCGAATTAGAGCTCAAATGTCGCAGGTTCGAACTTGGTTATTTACATTCCCACACCCAGATCCCCACTTCGCATTCATTTTAAATTTAAACTTGGGTATGATCCCGGGCCTGTTAGGCTATTGCCCTCAAAATGAAAACCACAGAGATCAGAAGGCGTTTCCTAGATTATTTTAGGGCTCATGGCCATCGTGAGGTATCCAGCAGTTCACTGGTGCCCGGGAATGATCCGACCCTGCTGTTCACTAACGCCGGGATGGTCCAGTTTAAGGATCTTTTCCTCGGAGAAGAGCAACGGGATTATGATCGGGCCGTAACCTCCCAGCGTTGCGTCCGGGCTGGAGGAAAGCATAACGATCTTGAGAATGTTGGTTATACCGCACGCCATCACACCTTCTTCGAGATGCTCGGTAATTTCAGTTTTGGTGATTACTTCAAGGAAGATGCAATAAAGTTTGCCTGGGAACTGCTCACTAAGGAGTTCGGATTGCCTCCAGAAAAACTTTGGGTGACTGTTTTTGAAGAAGACGATGAGGCGGAGAATATCTGGATCGACCAGATAGGGATTCCAAAAGATCGAATAGCCCGAATCGGTGCAAAGGACAATTTTTGGCAGATGGGAGAAACAGGGCCGTGCGGTCCATGTTCAGAAATTTTCTTTGATCACGGACCAGAAGTTGAAGGCGGACCTCCTGGCACGCCCGATGAAGATGGCGACCGCTATGTCGAAATCTGGAACCTGGTGTTCATGCAGTTTAACCGAAGTGCAGGGGGCGAACTGACGCCTTTACCGAAACCATCTGTTGACACGGGTATGGGGCTCGAGCGGATCGCTGCTGTGCTGCAAGGTGTGCATAGCAATTATGAAATAGACCTGTTTCAGAATTTGATCAGAGATGCCGCTGAGTTGCTTGGTGTATCTGATCTTGAGAGCAAATCCCTGCGTGTTATCGCAGATCATATTCGATCGACTTCATTTCTGGTTGCAGACGGCGTAATTCCTTCTAATGAAGGCAGGGGTTACGTGCTGCGTAGAATCATACGTCGCGCAATCCGTCATGGATATCAGTTGGGTTCGCGTGAACCTTTTCTGCACAAGCTTGTTGCATCTCTGGTTATAGAGATGGGTGATGCGTATCCAGAGCTGGTTCAACAGCAGCCAACTATAGAGCGGGTGCTCAAATTAGAAAACGAGAAGTTCAATGAGACTCTGGATCAAGGCCTCAAGATTTTGGATCGTGAGATCAGTGAACTGAAGGGTGACACACTAGACGGGGAGGTAGTGTTTAAACTTTACGATACATTTGGATTCCCAGTGGACCTTACCGCGGATGTGGCAAGAGAACATAATCTGGTTATTGACCTATCTGGATTTGAAGCGGCGATGGACGCGCAGCGTGAACGAGCCCGAGCCGCCAGCCAGTTTGTGCAAGGAGACAAGATTAAAGTCGAAAACATTGCACCAACAAAATTTAATGGCTACCAGACTTTGGACGAAAAGACCGAAATCATCGCGCTCGTTCGTGAGCAGCAACCAGTTGAGTGTCTTGAGGATGGGGACAGCGGAATTTTGGTCACTGACGCCACGCCGTTTTATGCGGAAAGTGGTGGCCAAGTGGGCGATCAGGGCGCGATTACGTTTGGGGCAGTAACTTTTGAAGTGACGGATACGCAATATCTTGCGAACAAAGTAATCGGTCATTTTGGTCGGGTAAGTGGTGGACGCCTGGCAGTGGGACAAGTTGGAAATGCGGTTGTCAGCGAACCCCTGCGTGCTGGCAGTGCGAATAATCACTCGGCCACGCACCTGCTTCATGCTGCTTTAAAGTTTGTGTTGGGCAGCCATGTCCAGCAAAAGGGATCGCTGGTCGAACCGGGCAGGCTTCGATTTGATTTCTCGCATCACGACGCGGTTTCTGCGACTCAGCTGGAAGTCATCGAGGCAATGGTCAATGAACAGATTCGAAGAAATCTTCAAGTAAATCCAGTGGAAATGGAGCTTGAGGAAGCAAAAGGCGCTGGTGCAGAGGCTTTGTTTGGGGAAAAGTATGACAGTAAGGTTCGCACGATTAGGATGGGAGAATTTTCGTTTGAGTTATGTGGCGGTACCCACGTCAGCCGTACAGGTGATATCGGCTTCTTTAAAATCTTGTCTGAATCCGGTGTTGCAGCGGGGATTCGGCGGATCGAGGCAATCTCTGGAAGTGCCGCGGAAAAATGGATTGCAAAACAGCTTTCGATTTTGAGCGACGCATCAGCCAGCCTCAAGATTTCGCCTGATCAACTGGTCGGTCGATTAAAATCAATGCTGGAAACACAAAGAGAGCAGCAAAAACAGATACAGAGCTTGCAAGCAAAGTTGGCGACTGGTGACTCGACAGGAAGTGCCATTCGCGAGGTGAATGGAGTAAGCGTTGTGGCGATTCGGCAGGATGATACTGATGTTAAGACCATGAGAATGACTGTGGATCAGTGGAAAAACAAGTTGCGCAGTGGGATTGTTATGGTCACCGGAGCGAGGGATGGCAAGGTGACCATGATCGCGGGCATAAGTAAGGATCTCACTGATCGTTTCAAGGCAGGTGAATTGATCAGCCATCTGGCGCCTATGGCAGGCGGTAAGGGCGGGGGAAAAGCCGAACTGGCCCAGGGTGGAGGCTCTGATACTGAATCAGTTGATCGTTTAATTGAAGCGACTTATCAGTGGGTGGAGAAATCACCCTGAGTGCTTTACATTTGTCAGTAGAGGCGCTTTAATCGCGGCCAATTTTTCGCCCTCATCAGAGGGCAAATCCTTCAATCCTGCTAGCATTGTCCTTACTCGTAGAAAAATATGGCGGTACATCGGTTGGGTCGGTAGAGCGTATTCGCGCTGTCGCGGAGAACGTGGCGGCGTCTGCTGGTCAGGGCCATCAGGTCATTGTAGTTGTCTCCGCAATGAGCGGAGAAACCAACCGTCTGCTGGCATTGGCAGATGAAGTCCACAAAGATCCCCCAGCACGCGAAATTGATGTGCTGGTTTCGACCGGAGAACAGGTCACCATTGCATTGTTGTCCATGGCGCTTGACGACATTGGGGTAAAAGCACGGTCATATACCGGAGGCCAGATCCGAATACTGACAGATGATATCCATGGCAGAGCCAGGATACAAAGCATAGACGCAGCTAAGGTCAAGTCGGATCTCGACAAGGGCAGAGTCGTGGTTATCGCGGGGTTCCAAGGTGTCGACTCGTTAAATAACATCACCACGTTGGGTCGCGGGGGCTCTGACACCACGGCGGTGGCCATGGCGGCCGCGCTCAATGCGGATGAATGCAGAATCTATACTGATGTAGATGGTGTTTACACCACTGATCCACGCATTGTTCCGGAAGCGAGACGGCTTGACAGAATAACCTTTGAGGAAATGCTTGAGTTGTCAGGCGCCGGTGCCAAAGTCTTACAGATTCGATCCGTGGAGTTTGCCGGTAAGTACAACGTACCGCTTCGGGTGCTCTCTTCTTTTAAGCCAGGCCCTGGAACACTGATTACCTATGAGGACAAATCGATGGAGCAACCACTAATCTCTGGAATCGCCTGCACTCTTGACGAAGCAAAAGTTACGGTCCGTGGCGTTCCGGACAGACCCGGAATTGCTTACAGTATTCTAGGCGCGGTTTCGGACGCCCATGTTATCGTTGATATGATTGTGCAGAATATCGGATCAGATGGAATGACTGATTTCACCTTCACAATTCCAAGCACGGATCTCCAGAAGTGTATTGCTCTGTTAGATCCTGTAGTCGAACAACTCGGTGCGAGTGAAGTGGTTGGTGATAGCGACCTGGCAAAAATCTCCCTGGTTGGGGTGGGAATGCGGTCTCACGCTGGCATTGCCACTACTATGTTCGAGGCTCTTTCAGAGAAAGGGATCAATATTCAGATGATCTCTACCTCTGAAATTAAAATTTCGGTAACAATAGATAAAGAATACGCCGAGCTTGCCGTCCGTACACTGCATAAAACCTTCGATCTGGAAGAAACCACGTCAGTAGTGGTTTAAGAACCCTTTGTCCCTGTCCCCCAGAGCAAAATTTGGGGCGTGGCTGAATCATTTTAGACTTGTAACTCCATCTAAAAGCGTATAGTTTTAAGTTTGGAATTCGAGGTGTTGATCATAAAAGCGGGGTGGTGAGCTTGTATACGCTTGGACAGCACGGTTTCGGAAACCGTTACAAATAGTATTAGGAACAATACAAATTGGAGCAGAGCAAATGTTAATCCTAACCCGCCGTATCGGCGAATCAGTGTTTATTGGCGAAGAAGTAAGAATGACTGTACTGGGAGTAAGAGGCACTCAGGTACGGATTGGTATCAATGCCCCCAAGGATGTGCCGGTACATCGAGAAGAAATTTATTATCGGATTAAAAATGAGCAGGGAGATGGAGATGGAGGCGGTAATCACTATGAGCAAAATGATCGCGATTATGACCAAGGACAACAGCAAGATGATCAGTTTGACGATCATCAAAATGATCAGGGCGACCCCCACAATACCTGACTTTCTTGTAGAGTCTTCCCCGTTTCAAGAACACACTTTTTAGACTGCCTGGTGTAAACTCGGCAGCCGTGGAGAGGTGGCCGAGTGGCTGAAGGCGCTCCCCTGCTAAGGGAGTATACGTTAATAGCGTATCGAGGGTTCGAATCCCTCTCTCTCCGCCATACAGTCCAGTCTGCGAACGGAGACAACAAGGAAGTTGTGAATTGGCACGCTTTCGGGCGGGTTACGGTGAATCTCTATCCTTGAAAAGCTATTTTCCCGAATTGATCCAAGGGGCTATTCTGAGAAGTTTGGCCAGCGTCTCTGATGGGAATTTTGCTGGTTCGGTTTGTGGTTTCCTGGCAAGGCGTTGAACCCAAGAAAATTCCACTGTTTGTCCCAGTCAAGCGGGAAGCCCTTTTTAAGTTTATCAAGAGACAGCGCGGTATTGCCGAGTTAGATTCAGCTGGGCGATAACGTGGGGATATAATCAAGATATAATCTCGACAAACGTCCTCGACTTTCGCCAGGAATCATTCAATATTTGTTCTGGCTGTACTATCGATTTAATCTGGGCGTTACCTGGTTTCATCCATTCATTATTGAATGCTCAGATAAATGGCAATGTTGTCATGAAGACAGGCAATTGCACTTTAAAGAATTTATTGCTTTAAATTGGAAGAGGGTCAGAGTTAAATTGCCAATACTCAGAAATGTGATGAGTTACACTGACTTCAGCTTTAAATTTGCGTTTGTGTTATGGATGACAACGTGTTCTATGGTCGTTTGGTCCACGGAAACTAAACAGCTTATTGATCAAAAACTCATTGCCGATCTGCGCAGCGGCGGTTACACCATATATTTTCGACACGCGCAAACCGACTGGGCCCAAAGTGACCACATCGTCCGAAGAGGCGACTGGACAAGCTGCGATTCGACACGAGTACGGCAGCTTTCCCACGAAGGTCGTCAGACTGCGATGGCGGTAGGGCAGGCAATCCGGGATCTTCAGATTCCGATAGGCCGCGTACTTTCAAGTCCATATTGCAGGGCAGTAGAAACTGCTCGTCTTATGCATATAGGCCACATAGTGACGACAAACGATGTAATGAACTTACGTGTCGCCGAGTATTTTGGTGGACGTGAAGCCATCGTTGAACGTGCCCGCGCACTCCTATCGACCCCACCGGAAGACGGCACAAATACAGTTATAGTTGCTCACGGAAATGTGGCCCGTGAAGCAACTCCTGTCTATCCCGGCGAGGCAGAAGGGATCGTGTTTCGCCCCCATGGGAATGGCGATTTTTCCCTAGTCAGCCGATTAACACCTTCTCAATGGGCTGCCTTACTAAACTAGGTTTTGCGAGATAGGTCTCTGTACTAATAGTTAGAAGGGTATTTCCAGTTCAAAATGACAAGGTTTCAGTTCTGGGAAAGTGAAGTTCCCTGTAATTCCCCTGTTTTTTTTCCTAATAAATTTCAATGATCGCCAAATCCCTATTTATTCAAACGTATACGGAGCAAACGGGATAAAAAACTAAGATTTGATGAGATATTTCCCTGTATTTTTCATGTTAACAGGGAAGGGGAGACTGGTTCGCTGGTGACTGCGCACACCGCCATACAGTCTAGTCTGTAATCAGAGACGATAAGGAAGTTGTGAATTGGGGTACTTTTGGGCGGGTTACGGTGAAACTCTATCCTGGGAAAGCTATTCTCCCGAATTGATCGATGGCGCTATTCTAAGAAGTTCGGCCAGCGTCTCTAATCGGAATTTTGCTGGTTCGGTTTGTGGTTTTCTGGCAAGGCGTTGAATCCAAGAAAATCCCACTGTTTGTCCCAGTCAAGGGGGAAGCTTTTTTTAAGTTTATCAAGAGACAGCGCTGCTGGAATCTGGCCACGAAATATTGCTTTCATGATTTTCGGGGACAGCCAGGCCAGTTTTATGATGTGTGCGATATACCTTTGAGTGACGCCATGGGTTCTGGCCGAGTTCATTGTCGCCCATGCGTTGGATCGATCGTTTGAAACCACCCTTGTTAGCAGCCAACCACCGTAATTTTACGAGTAAGGCGCTTAGGCCTTTTCAGCAGCTATGTGGATTTCAATGACGCTATCGCTATCCAGTTTAATTCCGCCGTTGCCGCCGACACTGTATTTCTTGCTGACTTAAAAGTTATATGTGGCATATTGGAGACGAACTGTCTGTATAAGATTTATATTTTTCACATGTTTTTAGAAATCAATGCAGATTATCATCATGTAGAAAATTAGATCACTATTAAACGACTCTATTCGATTTCCGTTTTGGAGGCACTTTCCGCGTCGTCCGCTGCTCGAGCTTCGGCTTCAGCCTGTGCTTTCAGCAATTCTTCAGGGTCTTCGTCAAACACCGTGCCATCGAGGATCTGTGCACAGATATCTGTATTGGCACGAAATTTGTTGATCAGGGATTCCGCCACCAGTGACAACCCGCCCGTAGAAACATAGGCCATGTACTTGCCGTATTTCACCGCGACATCTTTTGGGTTTAAAACTATTCTCGGTGATTTCAAGGTTCCAGCTACATAGACCAGGCTTGCAAAACCTCCCGCACTAATACCAAGCCCCGTCCTCGGTTTTGGAGCAATTCCGAAAGCCAGCTTTTCGGTTTTAAGATTGATTTCGCCACCTCCCCGCCAGTTCACCTCGGTTAGCTGGGCCGCCAGTTTATTATCAAAATCAACCAAACCATCGACAATATCCATTCGAATAATCCCACATTCGAGATCCGTATAGTCCTTTTCTTCACTGAATGACAACAGGCCCGTACCAAGTTCGGTTGCGAATGAATGTTCTAGGCGGCCATCGCGCAACACGACCAGTATCTGTCCGTCCAGTCCACCCATTATCTCTGCGGGGGTCTGGCCGTCTCCCTTGAGGTTTATGTTGATATCACTACCGCCTCCCAGACGTGGTGTCGGCATATCTTCCATCGTTATTTCAACGTCGAACATTGCAGGTTCTTTTCGTGCATCCAGACGTATAAAGCCCTTTAGCGTCCCCTCCCCGTCACCAGCCTCGATGGGCTCAATATTCAGCAGTCCTTCTTTCAATGTCAGTGTCACTTTAAAATCTGTAAGGGCTGTCTTGCCGATTTTCAGGCGATCCGCGCCTAATGAAAAATCAGCATCAATAAGATGCAATCGATCGAAAGGCAACGGCTCTGTTGAGAATATCCTGTCCGAAGCAACTTCGAAGAGATCATCCGATTCTTCGCCTTTCCTTCCGCCGGTATCGTCCTCCTTCTGCGTGCGCCCATCATTCGATTTATCCTCCACCTCAGCACCGATGACCGCTTCAGCCGCAGGTTTGTTCGCACCTCCATAAACCAGGTAAGGCGTCAAATCCAGGAACGGTATTTCAACTTTTCCGGTGACCGTGGAGACTGCGCCCTCAGATTGCGCGAGCTGTAACTTAAGATTTCCATTCGCCTCCTGCTGTGCCAGCTTGAACTGAAGATCGTCGAGGTAATACTCACCAGGCTTAATTCTTACTGTTCCTGACAGACTGAGCGGCCCGTCATCAGGTAATTCCTGTAGAACGAACTGATTCAAATCGGCAAGCGATTCCGACGCGACTATAATGGAGGTCTTGATATCATCGACGGATTTCAAATTTCCGAGCAACCCGTCGAGTTCTATAGTGGTGCTACCGCTGCTGGCCTTCGCTTTAAATGTTGCGGCGCCCTCGGAACTTTCTTCATCGCCCATCACTTCCGCATGCAACGATATAGGGTCTGTATCAGGCAGGGAAGAGCCCGCAATCGCATTCAATCTGGAAAGCGAATCTAATGACGCATCCAGCGTTGCATGCGCTCCCTTTAAGGCGACCACGTCCTGCAGACGCGCAGATAGTCTGGCATTAAACTGGTCCGTA
>JAHEGU010000056.1:0-19000 GCA_024644945.1 Gammaproteobacteria bacterium
GGGCGCGATTCTTTTTTCACGTCATCTTTGTGTTGATTGCGATGGGTTTCCATGGCGGCCTGCAAATAAGAAGCCAATCTATTGTTTTACAGTGTGCACGATCCATTTTCATGCTGACAACAACTGTACTTTTCTTCATCGGTGTGCACTTGCTGCCCTTGGCCACAGCCTCGACGATCATGTTTGTGTCGCCGATCTTCGTCACTATTTTGTCCATCTTCCTGCTCGAGGAGAAAGTTGGCGTGCGGCGCTGGGCGGGCGTGGCCATCGGCTTCGTCGGTGCCATGGTGGTCGTCAGACCCGGGTTTGAGGCTTTCGACTGGAGTATGCTGTTTGTGCTTACCGCGGCGCTTACTCACGCCTTCTACCAGATCTTCACCCGCAAGGCACGCTTATACGATAGCCCCATCACTTCATTATTCTATACAGGACTGGTTGGTGCTCTGGTGATGACAGCTGTGGTCCCGCATCAATGGCAATCAGTAGAAGGTTCTGACTATCTTTTACTTGCATCTTTAGGTTTAGCTGGCGGTATTGGTCATCTTTGTCTAATTCGCGCATTTCGCAGCGCCCCCGCATCAGTGGTCGCACCGTTCAGCTACACTTCCCTGATCTGGGCAACGCTGTTCGGCTATTTCCTGTTCAGTGATCTGCCAGACCGATGGACTTTGATTGGAGCGTGTCTGATCATAATCAGTGGATTGTATATATTGCATCGGGAACGCGTTAGCCGGGAAAGTGGATGAGCGCTTGCTCAGGAGCTGATCTGAGCGTTTTAAAACACAATTACTGGCCCACTCCATGAGTAATCGCCGGAGCAAGAATCATTGGGTTAATTATTGTGTTCCCACAATTACAAAGTGATATTCTTGATCGCAATAAAATCTTCAAGCAACGCAACACGACCATGACATACGAATGCATCAGTATCGATCAGACCACAATCCTCGTCGAGCAGGAGCAGGCTGTGATCATCGATATCCGCGACTCGATTTCATTTCAGTCCGGTCATATCGAAAGCGCTATTCATATTCATAACGACAATGTGCAGACATTTGTCGAGAGTGCAAACAAGTCACTGCCTTTGATTGTCTGCTGTTACCATGGCCATATGAGCAAGGGCGCCGCCAGCTTTTTTGGCCAGCAAGGATTCGAAAAATCCTATAGTTTGGATGGGGGCTACACTGAGTGGGCAAAGCGGCTTTAAAGGCGATTTAACACTTTATCAGTCTCGCCCACCTACCATGTTTCAACTCGTACTCAATCGAGACATCTATCTCAAAGTTATTCAGGAAAGAATCCCCCAAGCGCGTCACCATGTCTGGATTGTGACCGCGGATATCAAGGATATGTATGTGGAACGCTACGGAGAGTTCGTGCCGTTTCTCGAACTACTCGCCGACCTGGTGTCGCAGGGGGTGGGCGTGCGGTTAATTCATGCCAAGGAGCCAGGCCCAAGATTTCGCGAGGATTTTGATCGCTATGATGAACTGATCAACAATGAGCTATTCGAACGAATACTCTGTCCTCGTGTGCACACCAAAGCGATTGTCATTGATGGCAGAGAGGCCTTTGTAGGTTCGGCGAATCTTACCGGCGCCGGGCTCGGCAGCAAACACGGAGACAAAAGAAATTTCGAAGCAGGTTTTCTGTTTGACGATGAAGAGTCCATTGCCGAATTAGTTGCCTGGATCGACGAACTTTACCTCGGTAATCTTTGCCGCTCTTGCCGGCGACGGGAGTATTGTCCCGACCCCATAATCGACAACCTTTAAGCAAAAAATTATGCCCCCGCCATTTAGTAAAACGGAATTTGATCAGCGTCTCCAGCGTGTCCTCATCAGCATGTCAGAACGGAATCTGGATGCGCTGGTGATTGGCGATCCGGCCAATATGAACTGGTTAACCGGTTTTGACGCCTGGTCATTTTATGTGCCGCAAGTCATGCTGGTAACCCATAACAAGGCGCCCATATGGATGGGTCGTATGATGGACGCCGGCGCGATAACCCTCACCACCTATCTGGGCGATGAATCCATCATGCCTTATCCCGAAGATATGGTGCAGCGCGAAGGCGTGCATCCTATGGATGTGGTCTCTGAGTTTCTGGCCGACCTTGGGCTTGATGGAAAATCCATTGGCTATGAAAGCGACACCTATTTCTTCTCTCCCAGATCTCTAGGCTGCCTGCAAAAAAGTGCACCTAATGCGCACTGGGTGGATGCGGATTTATTAGTGAACTGGTGTCGGGCAGTGAAAAGCGACGCTGAAATTCAGATGATGAGACAGGCATCGCGACTGGTGGAAGGCGCGATGCAAATTGCCTACGACAATATTGTGCCCGGTTTACGTCAATGTGATCTGATGGCAAAAATTCTTGCCGCCCAGGTCGGCTGCAATAAAGATTTCGGCGGTGATCTGACTGCATTATCCCCGCTGATCCTGGCCGGGGAAGCGTCGGCCACCGCACATCCAATGTGGACCGATGCAACGTTCGATAAAGATCAAACAGTTGCGCTGGAGCTCGGCGGTACACGTAAACGATACAATGCCGGCTTGGCGCGCACGGTGCAGCTGGGTAAAGGCCCAAAGAAGTTATTCGACACCGCCAGCGCGGTTGAAGAGGGTCTCGAAGCGGTGCTTGAAAGCATAAAACCGGGTGTTACCGCTGGGGAAGCGCATAGCGCCTGGCAGAAAGTGCTGGATCAGCATGGCCTGGTGAAAGCAAGCCGAATCGGCTATGGCATCGGTGTCGGTTACTCCCCGGACTGGGGCGAACACACCATCAGCCTAAGAGCAGGCGAGGCGACCATCCTCGAACCCAGTATGATGTTGCATGTCATGCTCGGCATGTGGATGGATGGCTGGGGTATGGAGCTAAGCGAGACAACCGTCGTGACTGATTCCGGTGTTGAATGCCTGACAAACTTTGATCGAGCTGTTCGTGTAATTCATTAAAGCACGACGATCTAATGCAATGATCGAGGACGATAATCCACTGCACGATATGTGCACTTCTGGTAACGCCTGCAGATTCTGCAGCTGAGGTGGACACACAACCTAGGAGTCCTGCGCGTCGATAGGGCTAGTCGCGACAACGAAACATAAAGTGGTCAGCAACCTGAGATGCTGGAGCGCAATGTTTCGATAAGACATAATGGGGTAGCTGGTATTTTAGGCATTTGAGACAAAACGCCTGGAAGATTTCCCGCAGTGCATTTACGGGCCTGCGAATCGAAAATAATGCAAATGGATAGAACTAATGAGTGAGTTATGGCGGTTAAGCGCTGCGGAAATTGCGGTGGCGATCACAAATAAAGAAATAACTGCAACGGAAGTCACTGAACAGGCCTTAAGGCGACTAGGTGAAGTCAACCCCAAAATCAATGCGGTGGTGCAGGAAATGCCGGATGAAGCCCTGGCTGCCGCTCGAGAGGTTGATGCGTTAATCGCTCGCGGCGAAGCGCCTGGCCCGCTAGGCGGGGTGCCGGTCACGATAAAGGTCAATGTCGACCAGAAAGGACAAGCCACGACTAATGGCCTTGTAACGTTAAAGGACAATGTAGCGGAGCATGATAGTCCCTTGGTCGATAACTTACGTGAGGCAGGCGCCATTATCGTTGGACGCACCAACACCCCTGCGTTTTCGTTGCGCTGGTTTACGCGAAATCAATTGCATGGACATACGAAGAATCCGCGCAATCCCGCGCTTACGCCGGGTGGTTCCTCTGGAGGTGCCGCAGCGGCGGTGGCCGCAGGCATCTGCGCTATAGGTCATGGCACGGACATCGCGGGCTCCATCAGGTATCCAGCATACGCCTGCGGATTGCATGGTCTGCGTCCCACATTGGGGAGAGTACCGGCGGTGAATCTGTCATTGCCTGATCGCCATATCGGCCCTCAGATTACTGCTGTATCCGGGCCTATCGCACGTACCGTGCGTGACGTTGCGCTTGGTTACGAGGCAATGTCCCAACCCAGCCATCTCGACCCCTGGTGGGTTCCTGCGCCCAAGAACTCTGGTGGGTTCGACAAGGTCGCTGCCCTTTGCACCCATCCCGACGGTCTCGATACCGAACCTGAGATTGTCAATGCTCTCAAAGAATCAGCGAAAAAACTCGAGGATGCCGGATGGAGAATCATCGAAACAGAGTGTCCACCTCTTCGCGAGCCGATGAACTTACAGATTCAATTCTGGACCTCGGAATTTCATCTTGATCAGGGTGCAGCATTTAAAAATGAAAACGACCCAGATGCCAACTTTATCTACGAGCAACTGTGTGACTTAACAGACCCACCCACGCTCAGCAGCTTTATGGAAATATTAAGGACCAGAGTCCGGCTGATCCGCGACTGGGAATTATTCCTGAACAAATACCCCATCATGCTTTGCCCGGTTTCGGCTAGTCTGCCATTCGCCGATCAACTCGACGTGCAATCCCCAGAAACATTTCGAGAAATCCTGGAGGCGCAAATGACACAGATCGGTCTGCCACTCCTCAGCATGCCTGCAATGACTGTGACCACTGGCAAAACATCAAGTGCGCCAATCGGTGCGCAGCTTGTCGCAGGCCGATATCGAGAAGATGTTTTATTTGACGCCGCATTAGAAATTGAGGCCCGCAGTAACTCTCTTGGAATTGCTGAAGTTGACTGGGATTAGAGGTCACGGTTTACCTCATTCACTTGAAGCATCAATCCTCGATGATATAGTTAGTCATAATCTTGGGCTGTATTACTCAAGCAAACTTAAACACTCCGGATACCGTGGCTCAGGTCTCCTATTATTGACCTGGATCAACCCACAAAACACTTTGAAGATGCAGCGTATAAACAATTGTAAGTTTGATCACTGACTAAATTGGAGTGAAACATGTTTAAACATATTCTTGTTGCTACCGACGGCTCCCCTTTGGGTCGACGTGCGGCGGAGACCGCTGCTACTCTTGCCAAAAAATTTGACTCTGCAATCGTTCTCGTCACCATTGTCGGTCAGGGGGATGTCCCGGAAAATATGGTACGGATGTTAAAGGCAGAACATCTGGTAGAGGGGCATAAGGCTGACCAGGTTTCACTCGAAGTCCTTAGCCGGGCGCCCGGGCCTGCGGTACGCACCGACTCGAGAGCGGCGGAAGCGGCGGAGGTACATCAGAAAATGGCGGAGATTATTCTTGCTGAAGCGACCAGGCAACTAAAGGACGCAGGAATAAAGAACTTTGATTCTAAGATAGAAAGTGGCAAACCGGCGGATGTCATTCTTGAACTCGCCAAACAAAACGATAGCGACCTGATCGTGGTGGGAAGCCGTGGCTTTGGCGATCTGAAAAGCCTGATACTAGGCAGCGTTTCGCATAAAGTTCTGCAAACGGCTGAGTGTCCTTGCCTGATAATTAAATAGAGAATTAAGGTAACAGTATACTTAATTGCACATTGTTGTTATTGGAGATAAGTAAACTGTCATCGGAATTCCATAAATGCTAGGGATTGCCTGCGCGCGCCCTAAAAATGGATTTCAATCGGCTAATCAGCTGATTTATACTTGTTCGACTATTTCACCGATCTATCGACCGTCTCTGCATGCCTTATTGTTATAAAGGCACAGGCGAATAGAGAATACGTCGATGCATCGATACCAAAGAAACTGAGACACTATCTGTCACACCACTTTATCTGTCACACCACTAGGAGAATAAATATGAGGAATTTGAAAAGATCTTGTTTGATATCCGCACTTAGCGCGGCGATGACCGGCCAGGTGTTTGCCGCGGACATGGTTACCGAATTAGGTAAAGCCGAGGGTCAGGTCAGTATCGTGGCCTGGCCGGGTTACATCGAACGTGGCGAAACCATGGAGAATTTTGATTGGGTAACGAAGTTCGAGCAAGCCACCGGCTGCTCGGTGCAGGTTAAAACTGCTAATACGTCCGACGAGATGGTGGCGTTGATGAATGAAGGCGGTTTTGATCTGGTGACAGCTTCCGGTGATGCCTCGCTGCGATTGATCGCCGGTAAGCGTGTACAGCCGGTCAACATCGACCTGATTCCAAGTTGGGACACTGTTGACGATCGGCTGAAAGATGCGCCATGGCATACCGTTGATGGTGTTCACTACGGGACGCCTTACATGTGGGGTCCTAACGTGTTGATGTACAACACCGAGGCGTTTAAAGAACCTCCCACCAGCTGGAGTGTTGTATTCGAGGAAACCACTTTAGGAGATGGCAAATCTAACAAAGGCCGAGTGCAGGCTTATGATGGCCCAATTCACGTCGCGGATGCAGCAAACTATTTAATGCATCATCAACCCGAACTGGGTATCAAGAGCCCTTACGAGTTAAACGACGATCAGTATAAGGCGGCGCTCGATCTTCTACGACAACAACGCAAGCTGGTTTCGCGATACTGGCATGATGCGTTTATTCAGATGGACGATTTCAAGAATGAAGGGGTTGTAGCCTCGGGATCCTGGCCCTTCCAGGTCAATCTCCTTGCCGGTGAAAAATTCCCTATTGCCTCCACCATACCGGTAGAAGGTGCCACAGGCTGGGCCGATACCACCATGATGCATGTCGACTCTGAAAATCCGAACTGTGCTTACCTGTGGATGGAGCACACGTTATCCTCTAATCTGCAAAGTGATCTCTCCGTCTGGTTTGGCGCCAATCCTTCGGTTCCTGCAGCGTGTACTGATGGTCGCGGCATGCAGACCGCAGAAGGCTGCACCACTAACGGCATGGATGACTTTAAAAAAATAAAGTTCTGGCAAACACCTGTCTCGAAATGCGCCAGCCAGGAACAATGTGTGCCCTACTATCGATGGGTCTCTGACTACATCGGCGTCATCGGCGGTCGCTAAACTTATTTAAATACACTCTTGACTATCCCCGTCAATGCACTTGACGGGGATAAGAGGCTTTCGTGACTGACGCGGTTCTGTTATCTAAGGTTTGTCGCCACTATGGTTCCGTTAAAGCGGTGGATGGTATCGACCTTGCAATTGGCGAGGGGGAATTCTTCGCGCTGCTGGGTCCTTCTGGATCAGGCAAAACCACATGCCTGAGATTAATTGCCGGATTTGACAGCCCGACATCGGGTCATATCGAGATTTTCGGCGAGTCCGTGGATGGCGTACCACCTTATCGGCGCAACGTTAACACCGTTTTCCAGGACTATGCTCTGTTTCCTCATCTAAGCGTTATAGACAATGTTGCCTATGGCATGATGGTACGTGGTGCGAGTAAGTCGGAACGTCTCGCCGCAGCGGAACATGCGCTCGAAATGATTCGTCTGCCAGGCTATGGCACACGGCGGCCTGCAGAATTATCAGGCGGGCAACGACAACGCGTGGCGCTAGCCCGGGCGATTGTTAACAAACCGAAAGTATTGCTGCTTGATGAGCCGCTCGGGGCGCTGGATTTAAGGCTCCGCGAGCAGATGCAGGAAGAGTTGAAAACGCTGCAGAAAAACCTGGGCATTACCTTCGTGTTTGTGACCCATGATCAAGGTGAGGCGCTATCAATGGCGGATCGGATCGCGATTTTTAATGAAGGCACAATTATTCAGGTTGGCCGCCCTGAAGATATCTATCGTCGTCCGAATACGCGCTTTGTTGCCGATTTTGTCGGCTCGTCTAACGTCATCCCGGTTGAATTTGCCGGGCTTTCGAGCCAGCATCAGTGGGCAAGCCTGCGCCCTGAGGCGATTAGGATTGTCGAGACAGGCGGTAAGCAAGCCCGGGTAGTCAGTTTAAACTATCTCGGGAATTCAACCCGGATCGCACTCGATGTTGAAGGAACTCGATTACACGCGCTGGTTTCATCCTATCAACCATTACCTGATGAAGGCGATAAAATCAGTGTGGATTGGGACCCGGACGATGTGCGCGTGATGGAGGGTGAATAATGGTTGACGGCGCACTCGCTATTACGCCCGGCCGAGGCGGTATCTTCGGCCGGTCTTCGGACGCCATCTGGCGCAATCCAAAGATGTTTCTGTTTCTTCTATTGTTACCCCCGTTGTTGTGGCTCGGCGTTGTGTATATCGGTTCATTGCTGGCCTTACTGGTGCAAAGTTTTTTTTCCATCGATGAATTTACCGGCCTGGTTAAACGCGAGTTCACCTTAAAGACCTACCGCGAGCTGCTGCATCCAGCCAACCTGGACATTATCGTGCGCACGGTATCCACCGCGGTTGTAGTCACGCTATCCGCGGCAGTGGTCGCTTTTCCTATCGCCTACTATGCCGCACGTTATGCAAGGGGCAGATGGAAGGCAGTGTTTTACTTAGGCATCATGCTACCGCTGTGGTCCAGCTACTTGGTGAAGATCTACGCGTGGAAACTGATTCTCGCCAAGGAAGGTATTCTCAACTGGTTATTTGCCCAACTGCATCTGACATGGTTGCTGGATGCGGTACTGGCCATTCCCATCATTGGCGGCAACTCACTCTCAGTAAGCTACCTCGGTACCTGCATTGTTTTTCTTTATGTCTGGTTGCCATTTATGATTCTGCCCTTGCAGGCTTCCCTTGAGCGGGTGCCCGTTAATTTACTGGAAGCATCGTCTGACCTCGGCGCAGAACCAGTAAAGACCTTTCGTTATGTTATCTTGCCCCTTGCCATGCCAGGTTTAATTGCCGGCTCCATCTTTACCTTTTCTTTGACACTCGGCGATTACATCATTCCGCAAATCATTGGATCATCGCGGCTCTTTATCGGGCAGGCAGTCTATGCACATCAAGGCACTGCGGGCAATATTCCGCTGGCTGCGGCATTCACCGTCGTGCCTATTGTCGTGATGGGTTTCTATCTTTGGATGGCCAAAAGACAGGGGGCTTTCGATGCACTCTAACGTTGATAGCCAAGCACCCAGGTCACTCAAGCTCGCGGCATCTGCGGGACTGTTGTTTCTGCATCTGCCGATTATGCTTATATTCGTATACGCTTTTACCACCGAGGAAAAGAGTTATCAGTGGCCTCCTCCTGGGTTCACTCTAAAGTGGCTGGCAGTGACCTGGGATCGGCCCGACGTGTGGCAGGCTCTCAAGTTATCCGTGGGCGTTGCATCGCTCTCTACGATTGTTGCCCTTCTGCTTGGCACTCTGTGCGCGGCGGCCATTTCGCGTAGCAAGTTCTTTGGCCGCGAGACCATTTCATTATTGGTCATTTTGCCCATCGCGCTGCCGGGCATTATTACCGGCATCGCCCTGCGCTCGGCCTTTAATCTAGCTGAGATCCCGTTTTCAATGTGGACTATCGTTTTGGGTCATGCCACATTCTGCGTAGTGGTGGTATACAACAATGCGGTGGCGCGTTTTCGCCGCACCTCAGCATCACTCATTGACGCGTCGATGGATTTAGGCGCTGATGGCTTTCAGACATTTCGTTATGTGATCCTGCCGAATATTGGCACCGCACTCCTGGCCGGAGGAATGCTTGCCTTTGCATTGTCATTCGACGAAGTGATCGTGACTACCTTTACTGCGGGGCAACAACAAACACTGCCAATATGGATGCTCGAGGAACTGGTTCGCCCACGACAAAGACCTGTAACAAATGTTGTAGCCATGGTTGTGGTGCTGGTCACCTTTCTGCCGATACTGGCGGCTTACTACATCACTCGAGAGGGCCATCGCACCGGCGGCCAGAGCCGGTAACTCCGAGCACTCAATAGTACTGAGTAGTAGCAGATTGAACTGGTTCATACCCAAATAGAATCCCACGGTTGTGCGCAAGAGAATGCCATACAGGCTTAATCATGATTGATCCCGTCTCGCTATTCCCGCCTTCTTTATCTCTGGCTTGCGCCGATAAGCCAGGTTTCACTCTAAGTCGAATTGACGCGATCCTTGTCAGATGGGTTCGCAAGAAGAGCGGTCATTTCTGTGAGCAAGTCTATGATCAGATTGATCCGAGCATCGCCTTTCGGTTCCACCGGCTGGGCAAGCCGATTGGTTGACGTTTCAAGTTGACCGATTTCATTGCTTTCGATGATCGATCGCCGAGGAGCGTATTTCTCGACCCAGTCCATACCCTGTTGCAGCCTGAACTCCACATCTGTACTGCCATCAAAAGTTCCTGTACCCATTTTCATCCCCTTTTATCCAGTTCATGCCAGCACTTGCAGGCATATCTCTCTGGGGCCATCTATTGTTGCGTGAGAGTGGCAACATCTCCCCTTAGATTGAAACAGCTTCACCATGAATCGATCAATAATCTTCGACCTAGTGCAACTAAAATTGATTGTAGACCCGCGAGGCGGCTAGTTCTGTGAACAATTCACGATCTCTAGCAGCACGATAATATTTGCTGGGTACGGATACTCCTTTCGGTCTAAACTCCGCTCATGCAAGCATTCGCCAGATTCAGCCACAACACCCAGGGAATCTTGTGTCTGATTGGCGCGGTGGTGTTCCTGACCTTTAGCGATTCCATCATCAAGTGGCTGAGCCCGCACTATCCCTTGCACGAAATCACCCTGTTTCGTTCCGTCTTTGCCATTCTTATCGTATTTGTCTTTGTATACCTGGAGGGCGGGCCAGCTACTCTTAAAACCCGTCGTCCACTGCTACATCTGTTTCGAGGCATGCTTTTGGTGTTCGCCAACATGTTCTTCTTTCTCGGCTTATCCGTTATGCCCCTGGCGGAAGTCGTAGCGCTATTTTTCACAGCGCCACTGTTTATCTGCCTGCTGGCACGGCCGGTGCTGGGAGAACGGGTAGGTCTTGCTCGCTGGATGGCGATTTTAATCGGACTGGTCGGAGTGATTATTATGGTTCGGCCTGGCGCCGGCGGCTTTACCTGGACCAGCGTATTACCTGTGCTTGCCGCGCTGACCTATGCTGCAATGCAGATGGTGACACGAAAATTGGGTATGCGAGATTCTGCCGGCGCGTTGACCTTCTATATCCAGGTAGCATTTATACTTGTCAGTGTCTTAAGTGGTCTCCTTATCGGTGACGGTCGCTTCAACAATTTTGATCAACCCACCCTCGCATTCCTGTTTCGCGCCTGGCATTGGCCAAACACGTTTGATCTCGGACTACTTGCGCTCTGCGGCCTGGTGGTCGCGTTCGGTGCCTACCTGCTATCTCAGTCCTATCGCCTTGCACAGGCGTCGGTAGTCGCGCCCTTCGAATACACCTCGCTGCCGTTTGCGGTAATTGTGGGTTACATGGTGTGGGGAGACCTCCCAGGATCGAAGGAGATCATCGGCAGTATGTTAATTATCGGCAGCGGCTTACTGGTTGTGTTTTTCGAGAATCGTTCCCGGCATCTTACATCAGTGAAACAAGCGCAAGTTTGATTCTATTCGCCTAAATAGTGGGTTTCCTGAACTATGCAACTGGTTCAATCCTGTTTTTCATATCACATCGTTGCCAGCCCTTTGCTCTTTCTCTTCCAACCATCTCTTTATCAACTCCCTATGTCGTTCTCTCCCATAGCTTGGAAAGTGCCCTCCATGCACGACACGAACCGGCAGCTCCAGAAGCCGCACCATACTGCGGTAGTAATCTTGCGCATTGGAATGATAGGTGTCTTCTATAAGCGGCCCGTCATAAACGATGTCTCCGGAAAAAAGAATGCCTGAGGCCTCTTCAAACAAGGCGATACCGCCAGGGGAATGACCAGGAGTGTGAATGACGCTGAAGCGACGACTGCCAAGATCAATAATATCGCCATCCTCCAGCAGTCGCGTCGCCGGCGCTTTGTTTACCGCATACTCATGGGATTGATATGGCTCGGGCGGTAACTTTGAAAAAATCTCGTCAGTAACATAGGGATCAACCAGTGTCCCCTGGCGGGTCGGATTAGCCAGCAGATCGGCCTCGGCGCGGTGCACCAGACGCTCTTTAAATTCATGATGGGCGCCGATATGGTCGAAATGGGTATGGCTGGTAACCGCGAGACAGTGTTTTTCCGTGACCAGTGGGACATGCTCTCGAAGGCTGACCACGCCCATACCGCTGTCTACTAGCATGTCGCGATCGCTGCCACGCACATGCCAGATGTTGCAGCGATAAAACTCCTCGATCCAGGGCTCTGATATCAGCGTCACGTCATCGTCCGTCTTGCGTGTCTGATACCACTGATCAGCTGACACTCTTATTTTCATGGCAACGGAGTATACAGCGCGTGATATCGCAGCACTAATGGCGTTTCATTTGACAGGTTTTTTTGTTTACTCCATGATCTGAACAAAGCATAACCAATCGTCATAAGAGGAAAAGTCATGAATAAAACCGCAATCACATCAGTCGTCGCGTTAATTTTCTCGATAGCCGCACAGACCAGTCAAGCCCAGGATGAAATTAACGCTCTAGTCTGGTGCGACCATACCGACCCTGAATTCATTCAACCGTTTGAACAGGCTAATAATGTCAAGGTCAATCTCAAAGACTACGAAGGAACGGGTACCGCACTATCGATTATCGAACAGTCGCAGCCCGGTGACTGGGATGTCTTTGTGGTCGACGGCGTCGACGTGCCGCGGGTAGTTGAGGCCGGACTGCTGGCACCGTTGCCGGAAAACGGGTTGCCGACCGCCGACCTGTTCCCGGAAATTGTCATGCCCGAAACCCACGTGATTGATGGCAAAACCTACGCAATCACAGAAAAATTTGGATACAACACGATTTCTTATAACAAGAACACAGTCGATGCAGCCGACATGAAAGACATCTCGGTGATGTGGGACGAAAAATATAAAGGCAAGATTGCATTGTATGACTACTATCTTCCGATGATCGGACTGGTGGCGATCAGCCTCGGCATTGATACCGCTAACATCCAGGAATCTGATCTGCCCGCGATCAAGGAGAAGCTGTTTGCTATGAAAGCGGTGGCTAAGCAGGTCGGCGAGGTCGTATCCAGCCAGACCGCAATTGCTACCGGAGAAGTTGATATTCTGGTTGGGGGTGGTGAATGGGTGACCGCTGGATTAACCGGCGAGTTGCCTCACCTTGACTGGATCATTCCTGATCAGGGCGCGGTGCGCTGGTCACAGTCGGTGGGTGTATTTGCCGACTCGAAGAAACCTGACCTCGCTCTCAAGTTTGTGCAGTACATATTAAGCCCCGAGGGCCAGGCCCGGCTCGCCACCTCTTCATGTTACTGGGCCATGCCAGCCAACAGTAAAGCTGGCGATCACTTGAATGATCAGCAGAAAGCCGCGCTTCGTTGGGATGATCAGAAAGGTTACCTCGCCAATACGCAGCTTTATCCTGTCCCGAGCGCCGAACTCGACGCGAAGATGCAGGATATCTGGACCGAGTTCCTGCAGCAGTAAATTAATCCGGTATTTCCATGCCCTCAGAGGCCGCGCTGCAGCGCAAAGGCTGGGCCTTCGTGGTGCCAGCTTTGTTGTGGACACTGGCATTCTTCATCATCCCATTTGCGGTGATGGTGATGTACAGCTTGTGGCAGCGCGCGGGCACCTCCCTGGTCAAGACATGGAGCTTTGATAACTATGCCAGTTTCTT
Organism: Gammaproteobacteria bacterium; assembly: GCA_024644945.1. GTDB lineage: Bacteria > Pseudomonadota > Gammaproteobacteria > Arenicellales > Poriferihabitantaceae > VYFG01. The sequence continues at coordinate 13,480 of JAHEGU010000056.1, forward strand.
TGAAAAATCACACTTTGTCGCGGGGCTGATCAACTCCCTGGAAATTACCGCCCTGGTTACCGTCATTTCGATCGTCCTCGCCTACCCTTTGGCCTGGATCATTGCTGAGCGGGTGTCCCCTCGATGGCAGCGAATGGCGCTGATATTGGCGATCCTGCCGTTCTGGACCTCTTACGTAGTGCGTTCCTATGCCTGGCTGCTGGTGCTATCGAGAAATGGATACTTGAATCAGACCCTGATCAATCTTGGGGTTATTGACACACCTCTTGAAATTGCCGCGACCCGTGTGGCTACGGTAACCGGCTTTGTACATTTTTTCGTGATGCTACTGACGCTGACCATTTATGCCAACCTGGTGCAGCTTTCTCCCAACTATCGACGGGCCGCGGCAGATCTTGGCGCCAATGGATTCCAAACCTTCTGGCATGTGATTTTGCCGTTGACTATTCCGGGAGTGATGGTTGGTGCCTTTCTCACATTTGTGTTGTGCATCGGTGATTACATCACGCCACAGATACTCGGCGGAAACAACGAACTGGTATTGCCACAAATCATCATGTTGCAGATCACCCGGCGCGCGGATTTTCCGACTGCAGCAGCGCTGTCGATCATTCTGATGGTGGTTATCTCGATCGCTTACATTGCCTGCGCACGCTGGCTCAAGATGGAACGGACCTGACTTTGCATCGACTGCGAACCATAGGTGTAGCAGGCTACTTGCTGCTGCTTTACGGATTTATTTTCCTGCCGGTAGTGACTTTGGTGTTGTTTTCGTTTCAGGAAGGCCGGTTTCCGATTCCGCCGTTTAACGGTCCGTCACTCAAATGGTATCAGGCGGTGTTTTCCGACAACAAGTTAACCAGCGCACTATTTAATTCGCTAATGGTCGCTCTGATCTCTTCCCTGGTCTCATGTTTACTTGGCTTTCTTGCGGCCTATGGTTTTGCTCGATACCGCCTGCCCGGCGCGGCACCGATCAAGGCAGCGATCACGGCGCCGCTTACCGTCAGCTATCTGATTATTGGATTTGGTCTCCTGGTCACGTTCAACATGATCGGTGTGTCGCGCTCTTTGCTGACAGTTGGTATTGGCCATGTGGTCATCAACACGCCGCTCTGTTTTGCCATCATTTACGCATCCATGGGTGATCATCAGCTTAATATCGAACGTGCGGCACGGGATCTGGGGGCGAACGACTGGCAGGTGATGCTGCGGGTGACGGCGCCCATGTTGCTGCCATCCATCATCGCAGCTTACTTTCTCTCGGTAACTTTTTCTTGGGACGAATTCATTATTGCGTTTTTGTTGAGCCGATTTGATGTGACCTTACCGGTAGAAATCTGGAGCCTGCTCCGCTCCGGTCTCAACCCCAAAACCAACGCGGTGGGCAGCGTGGTGTTTCTGATTTCAGTCGTGATCGTGCTGCTCCTTGAATTCATCATTTTTAGACGAGGGGCGCCACGTGACCGCAAGAGTTGAATTCAAACAGATCAAAAAGCGCTTCGATGACTTTGTGGCACTGGATGAAATCAATCTCGACATTGAGGCCGGCGATTACGCAGTGCTGTTGGGGCCGTCAGGTTGTGGCAAGACCACATTGCTTATGATCCTGGCTGGATTCATACCGCCTACGGCAGGCGATGTATTAATTGGCGGGCAGTCGTATCAACATGTGCCTCCGTCAAAAAGACCAACCACTACGATGTTTCAAGACTATGCTTTGTTTCCACATATGACTGTGGCGGCCAACGTGATGTTCGGCCCACGCATGCGGGGTATTTCGCGTCGGCACGCAGCGAATCGTGCTATGGACTTGCTGGAAATGGTGAATCTGGCAGGCTCACATCGCAAAAAACCCCATGAATTGTCTGGCGGCCAGCGTCAGCGGGTGGCATTAGCCCGGGCACTGGCGGTAGAGCCTGATGTGTTATTGCTGGACGAACCCCTGGGCGCACTCGATCTCAAACTACGCAGACAAATGCAGGACGAGCTGAAAGCGATCCAGCGGAAAGTCGGCACCACTTTTATCCATGTCACCCATGACCAGGAAGAGGCGATGGCTATAGCCGATAAGATCGTGGTCATGAACCATGGACGAATTGAAGACAGCGGATCCGCTGACAGAGTTTACCTGCGGCCAGCGACGAGGTTCACCGCGGAATTCATGGGAGAGATCAATCTGATTCCGGTGAAGTTGTCCAGCCAAAACGGCAGTTCCATTTGCCTGCAGTCACCGTTCGGGGTTTTAGAGTTGCCTTCATCAGCGCTCCTGACAGATACGCTGCGACAAGGTGATACGGCGCAACTCGGTATCAGGCCCGAACATTTTCGCTTAACAGATCGCACGAATGCACTTTCCCTGGGAATCGCCACGGTCAAAAGCGCTGCCTTTTTCGGCGCTTATGTTCGTGCTCTACTCTCATTGGAAGCAGATCCAGACCGCCTTCTGATCGCTCATTTTCCACAGGACAGTGGTATATCAGAAGGTCAGCGGATTTCTATTGAAATTTATCGAACCTCGATCATTGTCCTGAGCAATTGAGAACCGGCACTATTGGCCATATAACCTGCACTAATCGGGGGTTGCCCATGTATAGGGCGATGAATGGGAAAACGCAGGAAAGCGTGAAGTTAAGGAACGCCATGGAGTGGTTCCACAGCGCCCCTGACTCACGGCGGTCTTCCGCTTATTGATTGCTTAGCGAAATTACAGACCCGCTACTTTTGTCGCATTGATCGGATTTGGATTAGTGGCATCAGAACCCGTCACTACACTACCTCCATCATCCAAGGTATCATGCATATCAACATCCGCGCCGTCAGGATCCTGGCCAGAAGCATGACCCCAGAAGTGTTTGCTGTAGGAGAAATCCTCACCCGAGTTATTTAATACTCCAATCCCACCATAAGAAGCGTAGGTATTGTTATTGCTGAAGCTTTTAACCTCAGTACCCTCGTCAAGCTCTACACCAGAACCATGAGCCAGTACCGCTGTATTTCCGACGAAGACTATTGGCAGACCTGATTCGGCTTGAATATCGAATCCATGATCAAAGCTATTGCCACTTCCGCTATCGACCGATAAGTTATATTTTATAGTCTGAGGTTTGGTTTCACCGCCGGAAGAGTTCGTGTAGATACCCAAGCTCGAATTTTCAGAGACAATGTTAGATTGAATCAACACCCCGTCGTTGCTATTGGAGCCAGTATCAATCGCATCAGTGCTCCCAATCACGACATTCTCTTTTATCTTCGCAAAATCACTGTTTGAAACTAAAAGAATCCCGTTGCTTAATGGGTTACGAATAAGGTTACGAAATATTGACACACTGGATGAATTGCTAAGTTCCAGTCCATCCGCGCCAGCATCTATCACCTTATTGTCCTGAAATAGGGCTCTCTCACAATGAGTGCAATGAATTCCATCTCCTCCCGTGGTGTTTACTACATGGTTGCCTCTGACCTGGAGTTTTTCTCCCTGGAGATTGAATCCGATGTAATTACCGGTTGCAAGATTGCCTTCAAGTTTAATTCTTGAGTGCAGGTTTGAATTCACATTGATACCAGCGAAGCCTGTTGCGCTCGCACCGCGCACCGTGAATCCCTTACCCTTTTTTCCAATCCGCACTTTTGGTGCCTGAATATCGATGACATGATCACTGGCGTTAGCTGCTTCTAGAATCGTACCGGAATAGCCGGCCACGGATTCAAGTTTGATCCCTTCTATAGCTACTTTAATGTTTCCAGTATAAATACCCGGCTGCACCAAGACTTTATCTTTAGTGACCGCTATAAACGCGAGTGCCCAGTCAATAGAGCCGCATGGATTACTTTTAGAACCGCAACTGACGTTAAACGATCCCCAGGTGGCGACGTTAATAGTCTTCGCATTTGTTGACGCGCTTCCTATACACAACAATAGTACAGGAATAATAAGAATTTTTTTGTTCAGCCCCCGCTGACACGTTTTTGTTCGCATAATTGAACCCCCTAAATTCAATTGTATATTTTTGTAATGTATCAGGATCATTAAATCCTAATTAGATTTTCTTTTTCTTAATTACACCCCCATCTATTTGTAATTGTTGCTTTAGTGCTTTCTACTATACGCCCATAATGATAGTAATAAAAGCGAAAAAATCATTTCAACGGTCGAAAACGCATTTAAGTTGTTTCAAATTGTATTTACCAATAGATGAAGAGCGTACCTCACTAAATTGTAAGTTTGTGCATTGGAAAAATACTTTACTGAGAGTAATCGCCAGGCACAAGATCTTCTTCGGTTTGTGGCATCACGTCATTTCCACGGGTTAACTTATTTTCTGCATATTCTTCTGGCGTAAAAAACGCAGAAGTTAGTGAATCCTGCACTACTTTTGCATAGGCGCGTACTTCCATACTCGAATGATTCGTCAGGGTCTCTATGTGCGGCACTAAAGAGTAATCTCCGCTAGCTTCAATTGCGCTGAGAGCTGCCATCACTAGCTCAGGAGATGGATCCTGTAACGCAGTTAACAACAGTTGCTTCACCAGGAATAAATCTTCTGCTCCAAGCAACTCCAATATCGCCAGTCGAACCTCTTGCGATTCTTCACGCATATAAACCTGATACGCTGCTTCTACTTCGACAGGTGTCATCCTCAACTCGCTGACCGCATCTGCTCGATTTTGCGGCAACTCATCCAGCAGCCGACTCACCAGATCCGCATCATCTTGCTCATCGCCAAGATAGATTTCATTGTTGATCGGCGGAAGCCCCAGCAACGTTTCCGTATCGTCATCCAGGTCTGTAACTTCAGTCCCTATCCCCGGACTATGTTCAACTGGAACAAGCCCAATCCTTAACTCACTTAGGCGAAATCCATGACGATTTGCTTTCGGCGCATACTTCGTATGATAGCGCTCCCCTGTGAGTATCTGGTCGATCAAACCAGGCATACCCGCGTATTCCACACTAAGTGTCACCAACACGTCATCGGTTGAGGAGCCATGCAGTGAAAATCCGATCCGTTCCGCCAGATTGTTTATAACTGCCAACCGGCTAGCTTCGTTTGCGTAAAGACTTACTTTTCCTTCCGATATGTGCGCAGAGAACTCGCCAGTGTTTAATTGAGGCACCTTGCTCAACGCGTCTGCGGTCGTCGAATTGGATTCCATCTTATTAGTCGTTGGCTGGCTCAAGTTAATAGTTACCAATGACTTTCCAACTTCTGCGGCATTATCCTGATTACCGCACCCAGCCAAGCCCGTTACAATTACAGCCGATCCCGCAATTGCCAAAACAACATCTCGAGCTCTTCTTTTCATTTCTCGGAACCCCCAATCTAACTAACTTTCCGAAACTACCCGTAGTCAAAGTCACCTTACACCTTTTCGAGCGAGAATTATAGGTAAAAAGTCAATAACTTAAGCTAGAAGAACGAGAATAGGAAATGTCCTGGCTCAGCGTGTTGGCCACATTCTCAATATATTGGGAAAGAAATGCACATCTAGGAATGTGCAATCTTAAAAGACTTGCGTT
>JAHEGU010000056.1:19010-19771 GCA_024644945.1 Gammaproteobacteria bacterium
CTCTCGCCATCATGCTGCAGAAGGAAGAACTGGTCGACAACAATCTCCCTCCGATACTCAATATTGGAAAAGTATTTCCTGGTATTGTGAAACATTTGTTTTGTTAGATCACGGAATGCAACGGTTATATGCGGTCGAAAGGGTCTGTCTTGACGCTCACTCTGGAATTGGAATTCTGACCGGAGGCAGAGTTTTATGGCGCTTTGAAATTGATTGAGCGCATCAGTCTCGACAACGTTCACGAATACAACTCTTGGCGGAAAAACACCGAAGTGCTTGAGCTGAACTGAGAAAGATTCTTGAGTATCCGAAAACTTTTGCAACACGGATTCCAGCTCTTGAAAACGATCAACCTCCCACTTGAACGGGGGCTCCAATGTGATGTGTGGAGGCGCCCTTAGGGCTCGACTGCTATTGAAATGTTCTGAGACATACTCCTGGAACGCTTTTATTTCCGAACAGATTACAGGGTCTGGAACAATCGCAATGAAGCAGAGAGCAGTATTCAACTTTATAGAAAGTATGTCTGGATCAATTCAATCAGCTACAGTATTAATTTGGACCCAGTAGCGCCTAAGGCGCAGCGGTTGACAGTTTCGCTGCGACTACTTTCTCGCGCCAGGCCGTCACCATACCCGCGGTTGCAATGAGCGACATACCGAGTATTGCCGGTATTGTAGGCCATTGGTCAAACAACACTCGGCTCCAGATGCCGGCGAAAACCAGGTAACTGAAATCCATGGGCGCCAGCCAACTGCTAT
>JAHEGU010000003.1 GCA_024644945.1 Gammaproteobacteria bacterium
ATCCCACATTAGGGCCTTTTGGGTATCTGAGTAATATATTCTCGGTCTGTATTTCATCTGCAACACTCCCTCTCTTTAAACAAAAGATTAGTATGTTGCATCGACCAGTTGAACCCGCCGTATAACTGAGACAATTGACTGAAATTTGCGACTGTCCGCTTCGGAGCAATTCCGGGCTTCCAAAAAATCCTGGTGAACGTCAGCTTTTTTGGTTCATCTTGATTCCCTGAAACAGCCCAATCAATAAATCCCGGTGGAACACCAGTAAAATATTCATACTGCCATTAGACCCTCGTAATTATCAAGCAGCTTCAGCCCAGAGTGGTCGTGTTATTAACCAAGTTATCAATTCCATTTGAATGAAATTAATCCTAATATAGTCGAGTGATGAAAGCGATTTGTTATACCAAATACGGAAGCCCGGATGTTCTCCAACTTAAGGAGATAAAAAAGCCTGAACCCAAGGAAGGTGAAGTCTTGATAAAAGTTCATGCTGTAGAGGCAACAAAGGCAGACTGTGAACTGCGTAGTTTCAAATTTGCAGTGAAGTGGTTTTGGTTGCCTTTACGAGTGGTAATGGGAATTTTGAAGCCTAAGAAAACCATATTGGGAGGGTATTTTTCTGGAGAAGTCGAATCTATAGGTAAAGAGGTTTCAAAATTTAAAATTGGAGATCAGATTTTCGGAACTACCCGGCTCAGGTTGGGCGCATATGGCGAGTACGTGTGCCTGCCGGCCAGCTACACACTTGCATTGAAGCCTTGTAATGTGAGCTTTGAAGAAGCGGCAGCCATACCTTTGGGCGGACTGAATGCACTCCACTTTTTAAGAAAAGCGAATATCAAAAGTGGAGAAAGAGTTTTAGTCAACGGTGCAGGCGGAAGCATTGGTACTTTTGGGGTGCAGATTGCTAAAGCAATGGGGGCGGAGGTAGTGGTTGTTGACAGCACCATCAAGAAGAAAATGTTACTCCGAATCGGGGCTGATCGATTTTTTGATTATACGAAAGAGGACTTTACAGAGTGTGGTTTATCCTATGATGTAATCTTCAATATGGTAGCCAAAAGCTCCTATTCTAAATGTATTAAATCACTTAACCCTAAGGGGCGTTATCTGATGGCAAATCCGCGTGTATCCGACATGCTGAGGTCAATTCTGACAGCAATATTTACTGATAAGACATCGGTATTTGCTTTTGCCGGAGAAAAGGAGAAAGAGCTGCTCACACTTAAGAAAATGATTGAAGAGAATAAAATCAAACCAACCGTCGATAAAATTTATCCCCTTGAACAAGCTGCCAAAGCTCATCAAAGAGTGGAGACTGAGCAAAGATTGGGAATTGTCATAATTTCTGTGAATCGTAATAACAATGTTTAATCGTTGCCAGTGAAAACCAAGAACGGTGAACCTAAATTTCAACCTCATACATTGCAAATTTAATTATTGATTTCAATATTTTTTTACAATTAATGCCGTTATCTTGCTGCGGTGTTTGTTTATATTAGCGCGATAAGAGTTTAAAAAGTGAGTGATAGTGACAGTCTTGGTTTAATTGGAGTTCATAAACGACAGCGAGAAACATTGCTGGTTGTGCTTGGTATCAATGCCATCATGTTTTTGCTTATAACCGGAGCTGCATTATTTGCAAAATCTACCGCGTTACTCGCCGATGGTCTCGACAATCTTGGAGACTCATTAACCTATATCCTTAGTTTGTATGCGGTATCGAGGGGTGTGTCGGCCAAGGCAAAGGTTGCCCTGTTCAAAGGTGGTTTAATTTTTCTGGCAGCTTGTGCGGTAGCGGGGCAGATTGTGTACAGGCTGTTCGTGCCAAGCGTTCCTATATTCGAAGTCATGGGCACGTTCAGCTTACTAAGCTTGATCGCAAATTCGATTTGTATAGTCCTGCTTCTGAAGCATCGCCATGAAGACGTGAATATGAGTTCAGTCTGGGAATGTTCGCGCAATGATATTGCTTCGAATCTGTCTGTTTTCATCGCCGCCGCAGCGGTTTGGCTAACGGGGTCGGGCTGGCCGGATATTGCGATTGCGCTCGGACTCGTAGTGATGCTCATACGCTCTTCGATCCGGGTGCTGTCATCAGGCCTGGCAGAGTTGCGCAGTGTTGGTTCATTACAGTAAATTTCTATACTCGTGACAATTCGTCCGCTATGGACGAACCGCGGTTGTTGCCGAGCAAATCCTTGAATGACGGCTCAGGAGCAAACTCGGGTATTCACGTTGTTTTTCCCAAGGTCAGCTTTTCCCATATTTCCTATTTTCTCAGCAGCGGGCATCCACGGGCGTTCGGGTAAACGGCTCTGAAATACTCATTGCCGACTTTACAACTTTTAAAATCAGAAGAATGCCCATTTGTATAAAGTGGACATTAAGCGCCGCAAATTACCGGTGGCAAAAAGCTGAGCGAGGAACGAGTAATGCTGTTTGATGTCCGAGTATCAAGCGCATGCGGTCGGACTTGCAAGCCGCTGATGCGAGGCGTTATGTGGCAGGTATTCAGAAGCTCCGCATATACATATTCTAGCGCAAAGCAGACGGCCAAATTATCGGCCTCGGTTTCTCAGAGCGTCGCTAATTCTACCCTCGCGGAAATTGTTACTAGCCTAGAGAGCCCAGACGTCTAAAAAAATAACTTAAAGACTATTTTTCTATCAATCCGATAAAAAACCCACACCAAAAATCATGACTGCAATTGGGACTGGAGAAACAGCAAGTATGATCGTGACGAAAAAGCCAGGCACCGAAAAGAGCCGACTGGCACCAGCAAATAGTGCAATGCCGCCGCCGCCGCCGATAACGTAATTGCCAGGAATGTTAAGTGCCGCCGCAAGTGCAAAGTACCGGTAACGTAGCAGAAAAGGCACCATGCGTTTGGGTGAGCGGCCGATTAGAAAATCTAGCCGTTCTTTCTTGTCAAGCGGCTCGATGTTCTCGAGCAACTGGCGTGTGCGTTCGATCCTCAAATCCTTAGCCATATGAATCAGCACCTTGATCGGTATCATGCGTCCCAGAATAAAACTGAGTGATAATCCGGCTAGGGTGCACAAGTAGATCAGCAATGCGATTCGGGGTCCGAGCGTGGCCATTAGCGCAACGCCAATTTCAGCGCCGGGAACAAAAGGGACGGCTAGAAATATTGCGTAGAGGCTCGCGGAAATCATAATCGTGCGGTGCACTGCATCCTCGTTACCCGGGCGAATTGGAAAACTCAGGGCATCAATGTAGTTTAGCGCGACTAGATTAGCTGTGACTATTAGTGTGATAACACAAACAATGATGAAAACTCTGCGCCAGCGAATACCGTAGGCAGTTTGCCCATCTTTCATGCTAGTCGGTCTTTGAAGAGCCAGTTATATTTTCGACTAACTTGCCTTCGAATTCGAAAGTGCTTTCGACCGTCCAATACCAGCGCTTGGTAACCCAGGTTGATTTACCACTAATACGGCCCCCTTCGATAATTCCACGCCAAACAATTTTGGCGTCTTTATAGGGACATTGGGTTTCACTGATAAATTCTGTCTTGCTGCCATTAGCTCGCACGAAGTAAGGACGAGCGGGGTATTTACATCGCAGTTCGCATTCCTTTGAAACAAAGGTGCCATTTTCGAAGATGAAGATATCCGGAATATCTTTGGGTTTACCGTCGGGGCCAAGGGCGCCACGAAAAGTAAGACCGTCTAGTGGGCCCGGCACTGCCTCTTCTGTTTCCGGTGTTACTAATTTTGAACCATCCTCATTCGCGGCCGATATCTGCAATACACTGGCAAGACCCAGGATGACACCCAGTAAAATCGAGGAAAATGCATTGAATCGTCGCATAACTCTGCTTGAATGGCTGGTATGAATTAGCGCTCCCCAAGTGGAGAGTCAAGATCAAATACCACAGATAAATATGGACCATACGCCTTATGCGTTCAAATATCAAAATATGAGATTTTGCTTGAAAATTAATGACCGCATACAGCCGAATGGTCATGCTAAAAAAAGATATGGGGGCCGCTCTTGCTATCTAAGAGGCGGCCCCAGAAATTTAGACAGCGCTATAAGTAGATAAGCAGCTTCATTTACGGCACTCTGTTGCAACAAAAAAGGAGCTCATCCTGCCCAGAAGACTACGCCGGAATCATTCTTCGGACTTTAAAGTCAAAGTGGCACTGGTGGAGATTCGAGGGAACAAAATATTAGGGATCAGCTATGACTAGAACAACAGACAGGGATGTCGAATATGAGAGAATTACCTACTACCCCAATACTCCATCATTCAAATGATAAAGGTGTGGAGATTATCCTGAATCACAAATACCATCGAATTTAAAACTATCGCATAATAATCGCTTGCAGTCGGACGCAGCGAAGATGCGCCGCTGATGCGAGGCGTTAGGCCACTAAAATGTAAGGAGGAAATTAAACACAGCGCAAATTCATCAGCATCCCACCACAAAAAAATACCAAAATAAGGAGATTGAACTGCCACATGACCAGTCCAGTTTTAGAGTTAGCCACGGTTTAAGTTGAGCTATTTAAAGCCTGCTATGCAGTATCAGAAAGTTCGCCAAGAGCATAACTGACGCATTGGTTTGAGTCTCCTGAAAAACTGCTCAGGAGCATCTTGAGCCAATAGGGGGATTCTGAAGAACGGCGGCTTTTCCAAGGTCAGGCTTGATCGAGTTCCAAATTGTAAATCGTATGTTCAGATGTTAACTTATACAGCTAGAGGAAAGTCTCCTTCTTAGTCTTGATGTGCTTCTAAAAGCAAAATGACATCAAGGCGAAAATTAATACAAACCTTTACCCCTCGAGAAAAAAAGCATTGCATCCGCTATCAGAGCGAGGCCCAGGAGCCCTAGTAACAAAGGCAGAATAAAATTTGTGATCTTGAAGAGTATTTCATTGACTTTTTTCAGCACAGGTTTGAGTTTGTTGCCACTGAGCGCATACAAAAGCGGTATTATTGCAAAGGGTGACGTATAGGCGAGGTTGTAGCCAATTAACGCAACCAATGATTCTAAAGGAGAGAGGTCGGCTCTCAGAATTTGGTTAATAGTTGCAAAATAGGGTACCGCAAACGGTACTCCGGCAAAATTCACTATTGCGCCGATACCGAAGGAATGTGCCGGTGTTAGCGCAACTTCTCTTTGACTGGATTCTTCGGGTTTGTTGTTTCGTGTTGCCCAGGCAGCGTAAACGCATGCCATACCTACCGCGCTACTGATGATGAAATCGATCGACTCTGGATTAGCAAGCCGTGTCGTTATTTTCTCTATTCCAACGGCTAGTACAATTCCCGAAAGAAAGTAGGCTGCGGTGTGCCCAGCAAGAATCGCACTGCTGTTCAACACTGGACGACTGCTGCCGATCCCCGCAAGCATACTTGCGAACAATACCGGATTCAAAATATCGATCAGAAGTATTGGGAAAAAGTATAGGTAGTAGATCGTTCACGAGTAGTTGTAACGGTTGTGACGGGTTCAGTTTATTACCTTAATTTTAATTCACCAAACTTTCGATTCAAATATAAGTCCAGGTGAGGACTATGGGTGATCGTAAATTCCTTAAGCTCCGCCAAATTATTGAACCGGATCATTACATTAACCGTTGTTTCGTCACTGCTGATAGAGGTCACCTAGGTGAACCAATTGTTATCAGGATTAACCGCAAGGTTTGTCTGACGAATACGTTGCATTGCGTTAAGGTGAAATATTTGCGATTGTTTATCTGGGAAACTGAGTAACTGGTGACCTGCAGGTATCTCGGCGACTCCATTAAATTCGATATTCATTCTGACAGCCACTAGGCGTCTCAGTTACGTGTAAAGTGTCGCTGATCCAGTACTGCTTTAGCTATTTGCGCATTGCGTAAATGTGGTTTAAATTTCAAAGTTTTGCTTAATCAGCGGATAGCGAAGACGTACATGAAATTTGATACGTCGAATGCTGTATCGACAACCTCTAGAGGATGAATTTATGAATAACAAATATGCTACGGGCCTTCTTATCGCCCTGGTTCTTTCGATCTCTTCTGCAACCATACATGCCCAGTCAGAGGCAAAAAGAAAGGGTTGGCTTGGTGCCGGCATCGGTGCTCTGGCTGGCGGTATTATTGGTGGTGACCTGGGAGGTGCGGCAGTGGGTGCGGCAGCCGGCGGTGGAATTGGTTATTTGACGGGCAATGAAGACGACAAAAAAAAGGCCGAGGCGCAGGCGGCGGCTGAGCGAGAAGCGCGGTCCCAAGCACAGGTCACTGAAAATCCGGAAACAGCTTACAAATCGCCGGTCACCAACCAGTTTGTAGGCAGCACCTGGCAAGTCGTCAGCTTGGTATCCGAAAGCCCCTACCCGGAATACGCTTCGATGGTGGTCAATTTTCCATCCAGCAGCAAGCTCACTACCATGGCAGTAGACAAAGATGGTAAGGCCGAAACAACCGTGGAACAATATCGTATCGTTGAAGACGCGATAGTGATTACGGGCCAAGACCCAGACACTGGTGAGACTTATGTTAATAATTTTAAATTTTCGGTGGACGGTGATCAGCTTATCGCGGTATCGCCTGAATCACGGGTAGTACTTCAGCGAGTGCAATAGACTATCTTTATATTGTTGGAAGAAACCTGAAGCTATGTTGCAAAAGAAAGAGCCCAACGTAAAACTAAAATCTTCGTGGATAATTTTCTAGCGAGGGCAAAGTTAGATTGGTTTGGCCCAAGAATCTGTGTGCTTGACTGATGCGGTGTACATCCGCAATAGCTGAATGAAATCACTCATCGCCTGGATGTCAATAAAAGGAAGGCATGCCAAAGCACTATTGATTCGCGCAGTAAGGCTCACGGTTATGTTTGCCTTGGGCGGTCTAATTTCTGGAATTATTGCCCTCGTAATTATTCTCAACGGACGGCCAGATTTGAAGGTCTGGCATGAAGCGAGGCTCAACCAAGAGTTTTCGGATTCAGCCAATATCGAAACCTTTTCTGGGTACCTTGAGCTTGAAGATCGACTGTTTGAGGAATTAGAGGAGACAGTTAGCGATAAGATAGAAGAAGGAGATAAGCGTGAAATCAATCGCTACTTTGCCGGAAGTTTGAGTGACCCCGAACGTTGGCCAAAGAACTGGAATCGAACATGGGTGGTTGAGCCAGAATCTCCAACCCGAGGGATTCTATTGCTCCATGGAATGTCAGACTCACCGTATAGCATGCGTTCGTTGGGAGAGAGAATAGCGGATGGTAAAACAGCTGCGATCGCCTTGCGTATTCCTGGCCACGGTACGTCACCTTCCGCACTGCTCGATGTTGAATGGGAAGATATGGCGGCGGCGGTCAAAATTGCTGTTGCCCATTTAAAAGGGCAGGTCGGTAATGGCTCCATTTCGATCATCGGCTATTCGAACGGGGGAGCACTCGCGATCGAGTATGCGCTTTCGGTTATCGAAAACTCCGAGTTGCCGCAGGTCGAAAAAATCGTTTTGATATCGCCGTCGATCGGGGTTACAAAATTAGCCGCACTTGCGATCTGGCAAAGTCGGCTGGGTCACGTTTTAGGATTAAATAAACTGGCGTGGAATGATATTCAACCGGAATATGATCCCTACAAATATGGGTCATTTGCGCTTAACGCAGGGCGACAGGTTTTCCTGCTGACATCCGAGATCAGGAAGAGATTGGAGAAAGCTAAACAAAAGGAGGTGCTGCAAGAATTTCCCACCGTGCTTGGATTTCAATCAGTGGTAGACGCTACGGTTTCCACCCCGGCGCTGGTCGAGGTTTTATTCAACTCGTTGCCTGACCAGGGTCATGAACTCGTATTGTTTGATATCAATCGGCTGGATTCGATGGAAACAGTATTCAACCCGAAACCAACTCCAGGACTAAATGAGATGAAAGAGGAAAAGGTGCTGCCCTTTCGGTTCACTGTACTAGAGAACAGAAATGGAGAGAGTAGGGAAATTGTAGAAAGATCTAAAGAAGCGGGTAGCATGACAATCACCATCAAAGAAACCGGTCTAGAATGGCCTAAAGGTATCTATTCACTATCACATGTGGCGCTACCTTTCCCCGAGACGGATGCCCTTTATGGCGGCGAGGCAGCGGAAAAATCGCCGGGAATCCAAATTGGAAATGTCGTGCTACGTGGTGAACGCGGAGTGTTACAGATCCCGGCTGGTACCATGCTTCGTCTTCGGTGGAATCCTTTTTATGATTTTATGGAAAAGCGCATTGTGGATTTCCTTGGGGTGAGCAAATAGTGGCAAAACCCTTCTGTTCTTGGTCAGAGGCTATATCTCAAGATATGGCACTTCCGACAGAGCTAGGAATCATGACAAGTCCGCGTTGCGCTATTGGTTGATCCGACCGCTTTATCAGCAATGATCTGCTGTTTGTCGAGCAGAATTATGACGTTACCCAAAATGGCCAGAATCAGACCAATGGTGGCCACAGTCGACCATTGGTAACCTTCAAAAAGTGTAGAAAGGGCAAGCGCCACAATGGGAAAAATCACCATGGCATAAGATGACCGGGCTGCGCCGATTCGACCTACGAGGGTAAGAAAACACCCGAATCCAAATACGGTGGAGAATATAGAGAGCCAAAACAACCCGCCTATATACTGCGCCGAATACTCGAAACTGAATTCTATACCTGCAACCCAGATATAAACCCCCATCCATAACGCGCCCCACGTCATGCCCCAGGCATTAGTTTGCAGAACGGGGTACTGCTGACGTTGAAAGCGAGCAGAACTGATCATGCCGATGGCGGCGCAAAGCGTGCCCAGCAGGGCGAGCCCTATGCCCCGAATGGTAGCACTGGTCCAGTCAAGTTGATTGATTTCCGGTGAGAATACCAACCCAATTCCAACTATTCCGGTAAGCGCCCCTACCAGCATCATGCCGGTGATTCTGTCCCGTAACACCAGATATCCGATCACCATATTAAAAATCTGAATACAGCTGAAAATTACCGAGATTAAACCGGTGGTTAAATGAAACGAGGCGAAGTATATGGAGATGTAGTTGAGATTAAAAAGAAACAGGCCGATGAATGCAAATCGTGCATGATCTATAAGACGATAGTGCAGCGACTTGCGCCTAATCAGGCAATAGATCAGAAGCGTTAGCGCGGCGATCACAAAACGGTAGAACACGGATACCTGAGGCGCCACCTCTCCAAGCTGGAGTTTGATCACATACCAGGACGTGCCCCAGATTAAGATCGTCAGTACGTATAGCGCGCTGTTAGGCATGGTGCTCGTAAGAGACAAAGCGCGCATCATAGCCTATCCGCTGAATTTGCGGCTACTAAAAATAAGAACAATTTAGGGCATAAGACCAATCCTAAAATTTATTGCGCCTGTTATTAAAACTTTCATGGGATAATTAATCTTTTACTAAACTTAAAAGAACATGATGCATTTCAAATTACTCGGTCGCACCGGAGTGTACGTGTCCGAACTTTGTTTCGGCACGATGTCATTTGGCGGTGATGCTGACGTCGCCGAATCGACCAGAATGTATAAGGCAGTGCGGGATTCTGGCATCAACTTCCTCGACTGCGCCGATTCGTATAGTGGCGGAGAAGCCGAACGTATTCTGGGTAAGTTAATCACGGGGGAGCGCGATCAGCTGGTGATTACTTCCAAATGCGCCATGTCTACCAGTGAAGATGTCAACGATCATGGCGTCAGTCGTCGCCACATAAGAAACGCTGTTGAAGCCAGTTTGAAGCGGCTCAATACCGATCGACTTGACATCCTGTTGACTCATCGTTGGAGTCCGGTGACGCCGCTTGATGAGACGCTGCGTGCTTTGGAAGATCTGGTGCGTGATGGCAAGGTGCTCTACACCGGCGCCAGCAACTATTCGGCTTGGCAGGTGCAAAAAGCGCTGGGTATTTCGGCTCAACACAATTGGACCAGATTTGAGGTGATTCAGCCAATGTATAACCTGGTGAAGCGTCAGGCAGAGGTTGAAATTTTACCGATGGCAGCATCCGAGCAGCTAGGGGTAATGACCTATGGCCCGGTTGGCGGTGGGCTGTTAAGCGGTAAATATGCTTCAGGTAGAAAGCCGGAGAGTGGACGGCTTGTAGATAATGAGGAGTATTCTGCGCGCTATGATGAAAAGTGGGTGTATAAAACCGCCGGACGATTCGGCGAGTTTGCCAAGCAGAAGGGAATACATCCGGTGAGTCTAGCGGTTGCCTGGGTTAGAGCCAATTCTATGGTGACCTGTCCAATTATAGGTGCGCGTAATTTGGAACAGCTTTATCCTTCGCTTGATGCGCTCAATGTCGAGATGAACTCTGAGCTGTATGAGCAGGTGTCCGGACTGTCAAAGGAACCTGCCTTAGCCACAGACCGGTTAGAAGAAAAGACTGGTCTCAAATAAATATAGTTTTATGGCAATCGGCTCGAGCAACGATAAGATAATTATAGCCGGAGGTGGTATTGGAGGATTAGCCACTGCGCTTGGTCTGGCCCAGCAAGGTTATTCAAGCCTGGTTCTCGAAAAGGCTTCGGAACTTGGGGAGATCGGTGCAGGCATTCAACTTGGTCCCAATGCATTTCATTGTTTTGATTTCTTAGGTGTTGGGGAAGAGGCGCGACGGATGGCGGTCTACATTGATCAGCTTCGACTAATGGACGCCATTAGTGGAGATGAGATTGCGCACATTCCTCTTGATCAAACATTTCGAGATCGCTATCGTAATCCCTATGCGGTCGTGCATCGTGGCGATCTGCATGGCGTTCTGCTGCGCGCGTGTGAGCAGAATGATTTTATCGAACTAAGGGTTAACGCCAATGTGCTTGGATATAAAAACCGGGTCGATGGTGTAACGGTAACGCTTGCTGACAATGCCCTCATCAGTGGTCGTGCGTTGGTGGGCGCTGACGGTTTGTGGTCGAATGTACGCAACCAGCTGGTCGCAGACGGACCGCCGCGTGTCTCCGGACATACGACCTACCGTTCGGTAATTCCGTTTGAGCAGATGCCCGAGGAGTTGCGATGGAATGCGGCGACTTTATGGGCCGGGCCAAAGTGTCATATCGTTCACTATCCGCTTTCAGACTGGAAATATTTTAATTTAGTTGTGACTTATCATAACGACGCTCCAGAGCCGGTTGCTGGCAAAGCGGTATCGAGAGATGAGGTGCTTAAGGGCTTTGAACATGTACATCCGTTGCCTCGCGGGATTATCGATATTGGCAGGGATTGGAAATTGTGGGTGCTTTGTGACCGCGAACCGTTGACGTCCTGGCAAGACGTTAATACGGTGCTGCTTGGAGACGCTGCACACCCGATGCTGCAATATATGGCCCAAGGTGCATGTATGGCGATGGAGGACGCAGTATGTTTGGCGCGAGAGGTGAAGGCGCACGATGGAGATATTGAATCTGCTTTTAGGGCATATCAGGACCTAAGAATCACCCGCACTGCCAGAGTAGTGCTGTCGTCTCGAGCCATGGGGGATCACGTTTATCATCCTGATGGCGCCCATGCGATGGTGCGTAACGCCATGCTTGGGAGCTGGTCACCACAGGAGTATTACCATCGCCTTGACTGGTTGTATGGGGACGGGGCCGGGGTATGGGAGTAAACGTTGAATCTGATATGCGAAAATCATCAATCTTGCAGCAAATCCTTAGACCTGATGATAAGAATTTCTAATAAATCTGGGGGCCTTATCTGTTAATTTTTCCTTGAGATTTAATCTTGCAGGATCATAATTTGCCCGTTTTTTGGTATATCAGTGATTCGATTATGAGCAAAGATAAAGACCAGTCATCTGATGATACGCCTAATTTGTTAGACGATGGGGAGATCGAAGAGGCAGATCCTCAACTTGAACACCTGGAACAAGAGACGGCCAAGTTAACTTCTAGTAAAAAAGTGGATCATAAGCTGGAAGTAAAGAAGCGACTGGATGCATATCTTGAACGAAAATGGTTCCAGGAAAATGGGTGGGAAGATGACGATGAATTGTTCAGTGATGATTTCTTTTACAATTCGCATTCCAGGCGACACGGCCACATCTGATCTTCGTTGACGGCAGTTTTTTCTGATACTGCATAAGTTGAAGTATTAGCTCGGTGCGACAGGCCGAGTCGCCGCTGATACATTAGGGTGAAGTTTTACCTGTCACACTCACATTCGATGTGACTCATACTCCCTGATAGATCGTATGTCAGAACGCCAAAGAAAATCCACAGGCCGATCCCGTGGTGGACGCGCCGCCAAGAAGCAACGGGCGGAGCATACCGCGCCCGCATATATTACACGTAAGATTCCCTTCTACGAATTCCTTGATGAGGAAGGGCTGGTCACTTTGGAAAAACAGGCGGATTGGTTGATCCAGGAAATAGGTTTGGAGTTTCGTGGCGATGACGAAGCGCTCAGAATATGGAAGCAGGCAGGTGCTGACGTAACAGGAACCAGGGTCAGGTTGCCTGCCGATATGGCCAGAGCACTCTGTAATACTGCGCCATCTCGGTTTATCCAGCACGCACGAAATCCACGGCGTAGTGTTGAGATTGGTGGTGATAGTCAGGTATTTGCACCGGTCTACGGGCCTCCGTTCGTGCGTGATTTAGACGGCGGGCGCCGTTACGGCGCCATGCAGGACCATGAAAACCTGGTGAAGATCTGTTATTCGCTTCCCAGTTTGCATCATACCGGGCTGGTGATATGTGAACCTTGTGATGTGCCGGTATCTAAGCGGCATCTGGATATGGTTTACAACCAGTTACGCTACAATGACAAACCGTTCCTCGGCGCGATCACCGAAATATCCCGCGCTCAGGATTCGGTAGACATGGTAAAGATAGTGTTTGGTGAAGAATTCATGCAGAACAACTGCGTGATTATGGGCAACGTCAACACTAACTCACCTTTGCTGATCGATAAGGTGGTCACAGAGGCAGCCCGGATTTATTGTGGCGCTGGCCAGGGGCTGGTGGCGGTGCCGTTTATTCTCAGCGGTGCAATGGGACCGGTGACCACGGCAGCTTCTATTGCCCAGGCGCTGGCGGAAGCTATGATGGTATGCGCGTTCACGCAGCTTGTGCGACCCGGTGCGCCATTTATTTTGGGAAACTTTCTGTCTTCCATGAGTCTTAAAAGTGGGGCGCCAACGTTTGGCATGCCGGAACCCGTGATGTCGAACCTGATTATCGGACAACTGGCGAGGAGGCTTGGATTGCCACTTCGTTGCGGTGGATCTTTGACCGCTTCTAAGTTGCCCGACGCCCAGGCTGCGGCTGAAAGCGCCGATTCGATGTTGTCCACAGTTCTCGGTGGCGCTAATTTTGTCCTCCATGCGGCCGGTTGGTTGGAAGGAGGGCTTGTTACCGGGTATGAAAAACTAGTGCAGGATGCAGATCGTTTAGGCGCTTATCAGGTGATGCTTGGCGGAATGCCTATGGACGAAAATGCATTGGCAAGATCGGCATACTACGAAGTCGAACCCGCGGGTCATTTTCTGGGTTGCAGTCACACCATGGCAAATTATGAAACTGCATTTTATGAATCTGCGCTTTCAGACAGTGAGAGTTTCGAACAGTGGGAGGATCAGGGCTCAAAAGATTCGGCGCAACGAGCCTATGAACGCTGGAACCAGATTCTGAAAGATTACCAGCAGCCGAAGATGGAGGAGGCGGTTCACGAACAGTTACTGGCATACATGACTATTCGTAAGGAGCAACTGCCGGACGCCTGGTACTAATTGAGTCTTGTTCTATCTCAAAGTATTCGCTGCTGATTTATATTGATATTCATGGAACGTCCCAACTTCCTGTTTATTATGTGTGATCAGCTGCGGCAGGATTACCTGTCCTGTTATGGTCATCCGGCCCTGCACACACCAAATATCGATAGTATTGCCGAGCAAGGTTTTCGTTTTACCAACGCATACTGTCAGGCGCCGCTATGCGGGCCTTCTCGTTCAAGCTTTTACACCGGGCGCTACATGTCTTCCCATGGCGCAATGGCAAACGCGGATCCGCTAGCCACGGGCGAACTGACTCTCGGGGATTATCTAAGTGATTTGGGCTATCGAACCGCGCTCTGCGGGAAATCGCACACCTCGATCAACCGCGCTGGTTTGCAGCGACTAGGCGTTGACCTCGAAAGTCCCTTGGCTAGTCGTTTGATTTGCGGCGGATTCGAACCCTGGGAGGTCTATGAAGGATTAAATCCGGATCCCCTTGTCTCGCCCGACTTAGGATATAACGCTTATTTACGGGGGCATGGGTTTGAGGCTGACAATCCGTGGGAATCCTTCGTCAATACCGCCCAAGGCGATGCGGCTGAGTTGACCGGATGGCTAATGCGAAACAATTCGAAACCGTCGAGAATTCCTGAGCAGCATTCAGAGACGGCTTTTATCACAAACAGGGCTATTGAATTTCTTGGGGACCTGAATCCTGGAAACAACTGGTGTCTGCACCTGAGCTACATTAAACCGCATTGGCCATTGATGGCGCCTTCACCATACCATGGGATGTACTCCGGTCGGGATATCTTGTCGGTATGTCGGCACGCCCAAGAAAAGATTTCGCCGCATCCTGTGGTCGATGCGTTCATGCAGCAGGAATACAGTGTCAACTATTCAAACGAGGAAATCCGTAAATCTCTAGTGCCCGTATACATGGGTCTGATTAAGCAAATTGACGACCATCTTGGCAGATTATTTCATTGGATGAGGCAGAATGATCAATGGGAGAACACAGTGATTATCTTTACCAGTGATCATGGAGATTATCTCGGCGATCACTGGCTTGGAGAGAAGGATTTATTTCATGATATGTCGGTCAAAATTCCGTTAATGATTCGAATGCCAGGTTTCGAAACGCGAGAAGAAATAAGGGAGCAATATGTCGAATCAATAGATCTGTTGCCTACACTGATCGAAATGGCCGGCGGTCAGGTTTCAGTGGAGAAACTGGAAGGGTTCTCATTACTGCCTTTGCTTTATTCCGATGAGGAAGCGCTCAGGGAACTGGTGGTAAGCGAAATAGACTATAGTGATCGGGGTGTGAGAGGTATCTTGAATATCCCGCCATACCAGTGTCGTGCATGGATGTTGTGCGACGGAAAGTGGAAATATATTTACTACGAAGGTTTTCCGCCGCAACTTTTTGATCTTGAAGCCGATCCTCAGGAGTTTTTTGATGTGGCGGATAAGCCGGAATCACGGCGAATTATTGATCAAATGCAAGATAGGTTGTTTGACTGGTTTCGTGGTCTCAAACGCAGAACCGAAATGCCTGCAACTGCACTCGATGCAATGGGGCCAGAGCTGGACGAGCAGCAAGGGATCGTGATTGGCAGATGGTGATCGGGTTTTGTGAGGGGTGTTTTGTCTAGCGTTTTGGGAACTTGAAGAGGCTCTGACTCTTGTCGGAATGAAGCGGAACTCTATGCCGTCTTAAACCCCCACCCTGCATCATCATCCTTAATTTGATTCAGAATGTCAGGATCTATCCAGAGATGCTGGATCGGAGTCTGGAATAATGGGGGACTCGTGTGTTGCAACTTAGTAACACCGTTATAAAATGTAAAGGTTCTCCAATTGCATTTTTTCTCTGCTGACTTAACGATGCCTCATTCCACGTATATGCCCGAAAGGATGGGCTCAGCCACGGTTGCTCCAACCGGCAGCTTCGAGGCGGGGTCTTATCAGGAATTCGTAGTTACCTATACTGCCGGTTATTTTGGTATCGATGACACCGGTTCAATCAAGATCGTGCATCGATTTGCATCTGACATGGGGCGACCGCAGTTTGCTAATCCGACCGCACCGAACTACACCGCGGTTGAGGCGTCCAATGGCGCCGTGTTGCAGGTCGAGTACGATACAAAACGTAATATTCGTCCCTGGGATAAGACGCTATACATTAAAGTCGTGCGGGGATTTCTGCGAGAAGGGGATCAGATCGTTGTGCGCTTTGGAGACCGGCGGCAGGGGTCGCCTGGTATCCGGGTACAGACTTTTTGTGAGTCGACTTTCGAGTTCCGTGTGCTCGTGGATGCTATTGCCACCTATAACTATGTGGAGCTTCCTGAACAGCCCGTGATCGAGATTGTGCCTGGTCCACCATCGCTGTTTAAAGCAATCATGCCCACCAGCACTGTATCCGGAGAGCCCTTTAGCCTGCGGATTAAAGTTGAGGACAAGTGGGGCAACCCGACCGACCGCTGCGATCAAGAGTTATTTCTGAAACCGAGTGTCGCTGTTGAGGGACTGCCGCCCAAGGTCACAATGTTAAAAGGGGAATTTTCAGTTACCTTAAAAAATCTCACTGTCTCGGAACCTGGTGATCTTGTGATTGAACTGGTGTCAGACGCAGACGCAGATGCAGTGCTGGCGCGATCGAATCCCAATAGGATAACTGCCTCGCTTATGCTGCGGCCGTTCTGGGGTGACCTGCACGGTCAGTCAGAAGAAACTATTGGCACTAACTCGGCCAGAGATTTTTATGAATTTGCAAGAGATAAAGCCTTCCTCGATGTCTGTGTTCATCAGGGTAATGACTTCCAGATCACCAGTGAATTCTGGGAGTGGCTGAATCAGTTGTCCGCGGAGTTTAATGTCGATCATCGGTTTGTTGTCTACCCGGGGTGGGAGTGGTCTGGCAATACCGGTCTCGGTGGAGACCGCAACGTATTGATGATGAAAGAGGGGCGGCAAATACACCGTTCCTCTCATGCATTGGTAGATGACCTGTCGGATATTCATACCGACGCCAACTCTGCCACAGACCTGTTCAAGGCTCTGAAGGATGAGGATTGTGTAGTGTTCGCCCATATCGGGGGGCGCTACGCCGATATTAAAGCCAGCCATGATCGACGTCTCGAACGGGCGGTAGAAGTGCATTCTGCATGGGGCACATTTGAATGGCTGATCGAGGACGCATTTGAACAAGGCTACCGTGTTGGCATCATGTCCAATTCAGATGGCCATAAAGGACGCCCAGGGGCCTCGCATCCAGGCGCCACCAACTTCGGCGCTTATGGCGGTCTGACCTGTATGCTGGCAACTGAATTGACTCGTGCCGCAATTATGGACGCTCTTCGCAGAAGGCATCATTATGGCACCACAGGTTGCCGCATGTTACTGGATACGAGGGTTGAGTTTGAAAAGCCCGCGCGGCTGTATGATGAGGATCCTCTACTTGGTGAGTCAGAGGTAACCGAAGTGAAGGCGTCGATGATGGGGGATATCGTCGGTTGTGATCAGGACACCGTGCGCTTTCAAATTGACGCGCTAGGTTCCGCACCGATTGAACGTGTCGACATTCGGAACGGATTAGATACTATTGAAGTCTACCGTCCCTATAAAGAGGAGGAGTTGGGTAGTCGCATCAGAGTCATATGGGAAGGCTCAGAGTATCGAGGTCGCGGGAGAGAGACGATCTGGGATGGCGTCGCCGTGATTCAAAACAATCGCTTTACGCATGTTTCTCCGATCAATCGATATAACGTGGACAAACGATTTGAGCTTATCGATGAGCAGCGGCTCGAGTGGGCCGCACTGACCACTGGAGGCTTCGGTGGATTTGACGCCTATCTAGATCACGCATCAAACGGGGTGTTGAGTATTGAGACTAAACTGGTCAAGCAGAAAATCGACGTCAAGGATATAGGGCGAGAAGAAATGGTTTTTGAAAACGGTGGGATTGATAGAAGAATCCGAGTATTCAGGCTGCCCGATCAAAACAAGGTAGAGCGAATTCAAATTGAACGCGAAATTCACTTGAATCATGACCGCGATAATGCATTGTATGTCAGGATTACGCAGGAGGACGGCCACTATATCTGGTCCAGCCCTATTTATCTGATTAATGACCGTCTTTAGTCTCTTTGTTTTGTGCCTGATTAGATGACTGGTCTGACCTCGGGCGGTCACGACTGATTTTTCTTGCCATACGGAAAAATACAGGCGAAGTCCGGAGTAAGCTAACGAATCTCGACCGCTGTTCTACAGGCACCGAAGCTCGCGACTTGATCCTGATCATAACGACGAGTGCCAGAGACCCATGCACCGCGCAGGTATACACAAAGAAAGCGGGTGGTCCGAAATGCTGTATGACCAGCGACGCCGTGTACGGCCCAACCACTGCCCCGAGAGAAAAGAAAAACGTCAGTCCCGCGGAGATCAGTACATACTGACCTGATCCAGCGCGATCATTAGCGTGCGCAGCAGCGAGAGAATATAACGGCATGGCAAACGCACCGAACAAGAATGCGCCAATAAACACCGAAGTCTCCGCGCCTGAATGCTGACGTGATAGAAACAGTGCTGCGAGCATTGCGCCGGCAGTCGCGATCAATACGGTTTTACGTCTATCCAGTTTGTCTGACATATGACCGAGTGGGTACTGCAATACGGCACCACCGATAATCCCCATGGTCATGAAAATGACTACTGATGAAGTTGAGAGCCCGATTTCCACACCATAAATCGGGCCAACCAGTCGAAATGCCGAATTGGTCAGGCCAATGGCAAGTGTGGTCAGACAGGCCAGAGGGGAAATCAACCAGACGGTCCGTAATTCGAGCTTCAGGTTTTCCGGGACCTTTGGTTTGGTCCGGTTTGATATTGCCACAGGTACCAGCGATAAGCAGTACATCAGGCTGACGATCGAAAATATCTCGAATCCGGCTGCGCCTGCTGCGGGAATCAGAAACTGGGTACAAGTTACCGATATCAGATCAACGACTCGGTAGATTCCGAGCACACGTCCTCGGTCAGCGTTCTTCGAGGTTTCATTGATCCAACTTTCCACCACCATGGGCAATCCGGCGAAGCAAAATCCGCTCAGCGCCCTAATTCCAATCTATACCCAGGCATTAGGCACCAATGCCATGACCAGAGGGACGGTTGCTCCCACTGCCGCCAGAGCGGCAAATGCCTGGACATGACCAATGGACCGAATGACTCTTGCGGCATTGAAGCTGGCGACGAAGAATCCGAAGAAGTAGCAGGCGCCCGTCAGACCGATCAGATCAGTATTGAAGCCTTCAGGTTGCCGCGCAGCGCAACCAGGGTGCGGAGCATACCGTTACCGCCGAGTAGAATTGCTGCGGCAAGCCGAAGAGGTAAGATTGATCGGATTATTGTCTAGCCCAAGCGGAGCTGGTGCAAATTTGAATCAGGGCTGGAAACAGTCGGCATACTGTTGCCGCAATATATTCTTCTGAACCTTTCCCATGCTGTTGCGCGGCAGCTGGTCAAGGTGGAAAAACTTTTTCGGTTGTTTGAATTTTGCGATCTCGTTTTTCATCATGGCTCTGATTTGATCATCCGAGGGCAGTGAATTTCCGGTTAATATCGCGACCACGCCTTCGCCAAAATCCGGATGAGGCACACCGATCACCGCGGACTCTCTCACGCCATCTATTGCATCGAGCAGCAATTCAATTTCCTTTGGGTAAATGTTGTATCCGCCAGAAATGATCAGGTCCTTATCTCGACCTACGATGGTGAGATAGTGGTCTTCACTTAACTTGCCGAGATCACCGGTGATAAAAAAACCGTCATCGGTAAATTCTTCGGCGGTTTTCTCCGGCATTTTCCAGTAACCTTTAAATACATTCGGGCCTCTTACCTGCACGGTGCCTATTTTGTTCGCCGCAAGAGGTTGTGAGTTATCCGCTGACATGATCCTGACTTCGATGCCTGGCAGTGGTGGGCCTACAGTTCCGGCGCGGCGGTCCCCTTTATAAGGATTTGATGTATTCATACTAGTTTCAGTCATGCCGTATCGTTCGAGAATTCGGTGGCCAGTACGTTGCTCGAATTCGACGTGAGTCTCGGCTAGCAACGGAGCGCTTCCGGAGACAAACAGTCGCATGTGTTTTACCAGTTCACCGGTAAATCTTTGATCGTCAAGCAGGCGAGTATAGAACGTGGGGACACCCATCATGCTGGTCGCCGCGGAAAGCTGTTCGATCATAGAGTCGATATGAAAAGCGGGCAGGAATATCATGCTACCGCCTGCGACCATGGAAGTGTTGGTCGCGACAAACAGCCCATGGGTATGAAACACCGGTAGAGCATGAAGCAGTATATCGTGATCGGTAAACTGCCAGGCCTTGGCCAATACCTCTGCATTGGTCCAAAGGTTGTGATGTGTCAGCATTGCACCTTTGGATCTGCCGGTAGTGCCAGATGTGTAGAGAATGGCTGCCAGATCATCTTTGTCACGCGCTACCGTCTCGAACTCGATGGGGCAAGCGTCTGCTGCAGAGGAGAGGCTGCCAGTGCCTGCCTGATTCAGGGTGAAAAGTTCTACATTGGTGGAATGGGTAATCGACTCAAGAGATTCTACGGCGGCCGGATCACAAATCAGCAGGCGTGGCTCTGCGTTTCCCAGGAAGTACTCTATTTCCCTAGAAGTATAGGCATTGTTCAACGGCAGAAATACGCCCCCAGCCTTGATTGTGGCAAGGTAAAGCGCTAACCCGTGCCAGGATTTGTTAACCTGCGCGGCGACTCGGTCACCGGGTTCGACTCCGCTTGCGATCAGCTGGTTTGCGATTTGATTGGCACGTTCACAAAACTCCCGATAGCTGAGTGTGGTGTTGTCTTCTAGTATGAGAAACGTTGTGTCGGATTGCTCGCGTGGTGCGACCAGCCGCTGGTAAAGATAGTTCGGCATTCAGAAATCAGTTTGGCAACAATTTCTTTATCTGGTTGCTGCAAACAACCTTATGGTTCTTCATATAGTTTTCGTGATTTTCTTCGACCTTTGCCAGATTGTAGATGTAGTTCACCATCAGTCCGAGTGATTGCGTCATGCCTTTATCCGACAGGTCTGCGGCAACATTAAAGCGCTCCAGACGAGCGCCGTTTTTTAAATGAAACCTTGCGACCGGATCAATAGGCGTTCCATAGGACGACTTCTCTTGCAGAAAGTAACGTGCTGCCAACTTTGAAATGCTGGCAGAGAGTCGCTCGCGCTCGAGTTCTTCGGGCCTAAGCTCAGCTTGCTCTATCAGTTCTGCCACCGCAGGTTCTTCGGCAGCCTTCTGAATCAACCATTTCTTGAATCCAGGGACTGGCGAAATAGTGACAAATTTTTTCAGATGCGGAAACCTCTGCTGCAGGCTGGTAGCCACCTGTTTGATCAGAAAGTTACCGAAAGAAACGCCGGCGAGACCACTGTGACAGTTAGATATTGAATAGAATACCGCACAGCTCGCTTGATCCGGCGATAGCAGGTCTCGGTCTCGATGCAATATTTGATCTATCTTCGATGGAATTTCGTCGGTCAGTGCGACCTCGACGAACACCAGTGGCTCATCATCCATTGCTGGATGGAAGAATGCATAACAGTAACGATCCTGAGGCTCCAGTCGCCGCTGCAGTTCATTCCAGTTTCGGATTTCGTGCACTGCTTCGTAAGCAGTAATTTTCTCGAGAATGTGGGCGGGTGTGGTCCAGTCGATCGGCTGCATCAGGAGAAAACCGCGATTAAACCAGGAACTAAACAAGTGTCGAAAATCCACGTCCATTTTTGCAAGCTCTGGTTGCTTCCTCGACAGCTGCAGCAGGTGCTCGCGCATTTTAACCAGACTTTGTGTGCCACCTGGCGCCATATTTAGACGCCGAAACAATTCCTGGCGTCTGGGCTCAGCTTCCCTGGTAAGTTGTTTCAGGGTTTTGGTGTCAGGCTTCTCAGCGTATTGAGCTACCGCCGAGCCCAATAAATCCACATCTAGATCGTATTCAGCGTTCAGCATCTTGAAGAAGTCTGATCGACCCTCCAGATCTAATTTTTCGTAAGCCTCGAGAATCCGTTCTGCAATCAACAGACTGGAATATTCCCCGTCTAACTTCATCATCACATCGCAAAGTGCCTCAATGGATTGACTTTCATCTCCAAACAGGTATTTGCGGATTGACGATGGGGTCCAACTCCCAAATCGCAGGGAAGGTACAAGTTCCTGGAATATGCTCATCTTACTCACCCCAATCAGGCTTTACAGCAATCTAGCGGATTATCGCTTTGCTGGCGTTTAACTAATTATGTCCGGAATAGATTTGATGCAATGAAATAATGCCGGTATGTTTCCCCCATGACCAGCAATCACCTCATCTCCGATCTCCCACCCACGTATTCTACAGTGCAACAGGGATTTTTGCTGTCCCGATCCAGTCACGACCGTAATAATTTAACTCAGATCGAGTATTGGGCAGCCACGGATGAAGGCCCTGCGAGGATTCTGATAAACGGCGAGCGGCCAGTTTTCTTTATTGCTGCTGAATCAGCAGCTGCCGCATCCCGAGTGCTTGAACCAATGCGATCCCAGGTTGAAGTGCGACCGCTGGCGCTCAACCTGTTTAATGGACAAGCAACGGCTGGGATTTATTCGCACACAATCAGCGATCATTTTACTGCACAGGACTTACTGCAACATAGTGGTATCGAACTGTTTGAATCTGACTTCAGACTGCACGATCGTTATTTAATGGAAAGATTTATTTATGGGAGCGCGGCGTTCGTTGGCGAGCGAATTCAGTGCAAGGGTTTTATCGAGTATCGAAATTGTAGATTAAAAGCAACTGACTATCTTCCGTCGCTGAACCTTCTATCACTGGACATTGAATGTGACATGGATGGGATATTGTATTCGGTAGGGTTGGCAGGAGCCGGAGTCGGGTCAGTAGCTGCTGTAAATGAAGTGCTTATGATTGGTAACCCGGAAAACGGCGGACAAACCCGGATTCACTGGTTTGAAAACGAGCCTTCTCTTTTAGCAGGATTGCGTGACCGTATTGCTCAAATTGATCCGGATCTTCTGGTCGGGTGGAACCTTGTTAATTTCGATATGCGAATTTTGCTCAAGCGCGCGGAACGATACAAGATTCCGTTCAGTATTGGGCGTAATAATCGAATCGCGTCGTGGCGTGATACCAGGGGTGATCCCACAAAAGGCTATGTCACGATTCCCGGGCGACTGGCGATCGATGGCATTGACGCGCTCAAATCAGCGACATGGAGCTTTCCGAGTTTTTCATTGGAGCATGTGTCAAGGGCATTGCTCGCACGCGGTAAAAAAGTGGATCAGGACGTGGATGACAGGCTTGCTGAGATCCAGCATAACTTTCTGCACAACAAGACGGCGCTGGCAGCGTATAACCTTGAGGACTGTCGACTGGTTCTGGATATCTTCAAACATACCGGCATTATCGACTATCTGATATTACGCAGCCAGGTAACCGGTTTGGAACTCGACCGGGCAGGGGGTTCGGTTGCGGCTTTCACCAATCTTTATCTGCCGCGCCTGCACCGTGGTGGCTACATTGCACCTAATCTGCCGGCTGATGGTGGTTTAGCCAGCCCGGGTGGTTATGTTATGAATTCAAAACCGGGCCTGTATCGCAATGTGTTGGTTCTCGATTTCAAGAGCTTGTATCCGTCAATAATTCGAACATTCAAAATCGATCCTATGGGTCTTGTAGAGGGTCTTAAAAACTCCGATGAAAGTATCCCAGGATTCCGTGGGGGCTGTTTCCACAGAACGCGTCACTATCTGCCGCAAATCATTACTGATCTGTGGCGTCAACGCGACCACGCCAAACGTGATCATGATTTGCCTCGCTCTCAGGCGCTCAAAATACTGATGAATTCGTTCTATGGTGTGCTGGGCTCGAGCGGATGTCGATTTTATGACTACAGGCTGGCAAGTTCGATTACTATGCGTGGTCACGAAATTATGCAGACCACTGGCAAATGGATCGAACAGAAAGGCTATGAAGTCATTTACGGGGACACCGATTCGACATTTGTGCGGCTTGATGAGGCACTTGATCAAGCGGCTTGCATAAAGACAGGTCAGGATCTGGCTGACACAATTAATCACAAATGGCGAGGGGTTCTTTCGAGAGAGTTTGATCTTGAATGCTTTCTGGAAATTGAGTTTGAAACCCATTTCAGCCGCTTTCTCATGCCAACCATTCGAGGGTCAGAAGCGGGCAGTAAGAAAAGGTATGCGGGTCTGGTGGTGGGTGATCCGGGCGAGCCTGATCAAGTTGTGTTTAAGGGCCTCGAAAACGTTCGAACCGATTGGACTGATCTAGCTAAGGAATTTCAACTGGAATTGTTTGAAATGGTGTTCCACGATCGAGATCCGAGTGAACTGATCAAACGAACCGTAGAGGAAACCATCGCAGGTAAGCGCGATGACAAACTGATTTATAGAAAACAGCTTCGACGCAAGCTATCGGCATATGTAAAAAACGTCCCACCTCACGTGCGGGCGGCACGTATTGCCGATCAGATAAATCAGAAAAAGGGAAAGACGTTGCGATATCAGAACAAGGGCTGGATCAGCTATGTCATGACTATTGGTGGTCCCGAACCATTGGAACACAGGGCCAATCCCGTTGACTATGATCACTATATAGACCGGCAGCTGAAACCGGTCGCCGACGCGGTTCTTCCTTTCATTGGCCTGGATTTCGACTCGTTGGTCAGTGCCCAGGCGGAGTTGTTCTGAAAATTTGGTTGGCTGGCGGCGCGTTTTAATCCACTGAACTGTGATTAAACACAACTAGTTCAGTCAGCGTAGGAGGGATCTTTTTGGTTCAACAGCAATTTGAATTGTTCGAAATGTGCGGTGCCTGCGCCACGAAATTCATCCCACCCCGCGGCGGTCTTTTCAGCCAAATCATCGGGCATGATGTTCAGTGGCTGCCCCGTCTGATAGGCGAGAATCATTGTTCGACAAGCGCGCTCTAGCATGTATAGGTCCTCGAACGCTTCAGCAACGGTTTGTCCCACTGCAGTGACGCCATGATTCCCCATCATCATGACATTATGTTTGCCAAGGGCTTGCGCGATACGTTCGCCTTCTTGTTCACTGTCGGCCAGACCACCAAATCCTAAATCAACAGTCATGCGGTTATAAAACCTGGCGGTGTTCTGGTCAATGGGTTTGATAGAGGGGTCCTTCAATGTTGCAAGCGCAGTGGCATAGGTCGGATGACAATGCAGCAGTACTCTGGCATTCGGAATTTTGGCGTGAATGTTGGAGTGAATACTCCAGGCTGACGGGTCCGGAGCGTCATCCCTCTGCATCGTTTCGCCGTCATTGCTATCGAGCAGCTGCAGGTCGCTGGCTTTGATCAGTGAAAAGTGCTTCCATCGAGGATTCATCAAAAACTTGGTACCGTCTTCCGATACCGCTGCGCTGAAATGATTGGCGACGGATTCATGAAAATCTAACTCGGCTGCCATGCGGAAACATGCTGCCAGATCAACCCTCAGCTGCCAGTGTTCAAGATTGGTGCCAGGGGTTTCTAATTGATGGGTGGTTGCGCTCACAGTTGCCTCCGCCGGAATATCCGGATCATTGCTGCTAAAGGCGGCTGAGTATAGTCCTGTTTTGATGACAATTGGAGTGTTCGACAGCATGCTTTCAGTCGGGTCGACTCGGATATTGAAACTTGTTTTGTTGCAGAATAAGCTTGCTTATTGGCTATAATGAAAGCTATGGATGAACACCCGCAAAACGTGTCGGAACTTACGCTGGAGCAGACTGAGTTCTTTCAGAAAAATGGCTATTTAGTTGTAGAAGGGGCCTTGGAGTCCGGGTTACTCGTCAGGCTACAGCGACAATTCGGTAAGTGGGTTGAAGAGAGTCGGGGTCAGATTGAACCCTATGGCGAAACCTTCAATGGAAAACCTCGTTTTGACCTGGAACCGGGGCACTCTTCTGCCAAACCGGGCTTACGTCGGGTGAATGCGCCAGTGGAAATCTCCAAGGACTATTACGAAGCGATGTCCGAAAGTCGTGTTCCCAGCATGGTGGCCGACTTGATCGGCCCGGACGTCAAATTTCATCATAGTAAAATTAATTCCAAGCTGCCGGGAGGCCAAACTGAAGTTAAATGGCACCAGGATTTTCCTTTTACTCCGCATAGTAATGACGATCTGGTCACTGCATTAATCATGATCGATGATGTCACCGAGGAAAACGGTCCGTTGCAGGTGGTGCCTGGCTCGCATCTTGGAGACATTTATGGGCTTTGGCATGATGGGGTGTTTACCGGAGCGGTGGGACAAAGCGTTGCGTCTGATTGTGAGCAAGATGCCGTAAACTGTATTGGCCCGGCAGGGTCTGTCTGCTTGATGCATACGCGACTGCTGCATGGCTCCACGGCAAATCAGTCGAAGCACCCGCGCACCCTATTTATCTGCGTGTATTCCGCGGATGATGCGATACCCTGTTCCGCAAATCCCATGCCGAATCGCTATGAAGGCCAAATTGTCAGCGGTGAGCGCTGCGGAAGAATTCGCTGCACACCGTTTGAAATGATGACCCCCCAATTGCCCCTGACAGCTTCATTTTTCGACCAGCAGGCGGAGCAGCAGTAAAATTCGCTCTATAATCTCTCCGCTGAAGCAAGTTTTATGGCTAAGGCTGTAAAGACGGTACCAGCAACGCGGTTGAGTATAAGTTGTGCTCTAGGGGAGCTGGCGAATTTCTCTCCAAGCGTACCCGCCAGCAGGGCGATACTTCCAAATACCAAGATGGTCGACGCGATAAACAGCAGCCCCAGCAACAGCATTTGAGGTGGTAACTGCCCCCTGCCGGGATCGGCGAATTGCGGCAAAAAGGCCAGAAAAAATATCGACACCTTGGGATTGGTGATGTTCATGATGAAACCAAGGCGATAAAGCTTTCCATATTCGGGGCGTTGAGTTCCGCGGAGCGCGACTTCCTGTGACGACGCGCGAAACGCCTGCCAGGCCAGATACAAAAGGTATATCGCACCGATTACCTTAAGTGCGATAAAAGCGAGCTGCGACGCCTGGAACAAAGCCGCTACGCCGAAAGCAACTGCGGTAGTGTGGATGATGATCCCGCTGCAAAGTCCGAGCGTTACAACGAATCCTGCGAGCCGACCCTTAAGTGCAGATTGTGTCAGTACGAAAATATTGTCTGGCCCTGGAGCCATTCCAAGGACCACCGAAATGCCGAAAAAGCCAAGTGCAATATCGATAGGAATCATTGGATTAATACAGGGGGGAATTGGCGATGATTATGCCAGAGCATCCTGCGATAATCTGGGAAACGGCTTAGATAACGAGTATACCCTGCGACAAGATAATCATCCCACTGACGTCGGCCCATTTCAGAAGTATCTGTTCTCCGGTGCATGTTACGTGCAAATTGGCCAATGCTATGCTTTGGTCAAACAAGCCGTCGAGCAGGGTAAAAATTTTTCAGACAATGAGCAGTTGCGGTCGAGACTCGCTGCAGTTTGGCAAAGCTATGTTGTTCAGCAGTCGGGCGCAATGTCTTCGGCTTATGCGGGGTTCGATGTGCCTGACTCCGGTGGCCAACAATGGCATTGGGTCCACAAGCTGCATCAGGAGGTTCAACAAGCGGGTATAGAGGCCATGGAGCAGTTACTGCCTGTGCTCGAGCAGATGGATTCAGAACATCTGGATCTTCAGCAGTTTTTTGTGAGCTGGGCTGGAGCATGTGATCAGGCATATAACCGGTTGATTCGCTCCGACGCTTTTGCCAGGGCGATGGGCGAGGTCGTAAACACTATGCTTGTTGCCGCTAAGTATGAATGACGAAACCAGTGTTGATGTAGCCGCGGAGCTTGATCAGTTCCGTGAGCGTTACCAGCAGCTTAATCGTCAGATTAGTGCACAGCAGGAACAGCTAGACTGGTCAAGCCCGAACAGCGTGGTGCTCGAACATGGCGCAATGAGGTTGAGACATTTTGAAGGTGGAGATCCAGCCCAACTGCCGCTTTTGATTGTCTACTCACACGTCAATAAGCCCTGTGTCATCGATCTTCATCCGGATCATTCCCTGGTGAAGCGAATAATAGAAAAAGGCCATCGTGTTTACATCCTTGACTGGGGGGAGGTCAGTGAGTCTGATCGCGAAAACGATATAAGTGTGTACGTCGAGGAATACATCGATGCGGCAGTGAGCTACCTTCGACAGCATGGCGGGTTCGAGGCTGTAAATCTTCTCGGCATCTGTCAGGGTGGTACGTTCGCCCTGTGTTATGCCTGCCGACACCCTGCTAAGGTAAACAAATTAGTGACGTTGGTTACTCCCGTGGATTTCCACGCAGGTGACAGTCTTCTGACGCGCTGGGCGCGTTATCTGGACATGAACATACTGGCTTCTAATCCGCAGAATATCCCTGGCGCCCTGATAACCATGCTGTTCCAAATGATGCGCCCGTTCGAAGATATGATTCGGCAGGTTCAGCAAATTGACCAGCCAGCGGCGGGTCGCAAGCTTGAATTGATGATGAAAATGGATCAATGGGTGTACCACTGCCCGGATCAGCCCGGCAAGGCTTTTGCCCAGTTCGTGCAGCGTTTTTTTCAGGAAAACGCATTGGTACAAGATAGCTTGGAAATTGGCGGAAATCAGATCAGACTGGGCAGCTTGCAGATGCCTGTACTGAATGTGTTCGCCAGGTATGATCACCTGGTTCCGCCTGAATCTTCCTCTGCGCTTAAGCGATTTATCGACTCGTCATCTTACCAGGAACTCGAGTTCGAGGGCGGCCACATTGGCTTGCTGGTAAGTAAAAAGGCCCAGCTGACCATACTGCCTGAAATCGGCGCCTGGTTAGCTGAGCCCCTCGTGTATCAACCGAGTTAGTGTAAGTTAATACATATGCTGGCCACCGTTGATATCGACGGTGGATCCAGTGATAAATCCTGCCCTATCACTCACAAGGAACAAAACGCCGCGAGCAATGTCATGAGGGTCTCCTAATCTTCCCACTGGAATAGTGGCGATTATTTTCTCCAGAACTTTTTCCGGTACGGCTTTAACCATGTCCGTGAGGACATAACCTGGCGCGATTGCGTTTACGGTAATACCTTTACCCGCGCCCTCCTGAGCCAGGGCTTTGGTAAAACCATGTATACCGGATTTAGCGGCAGCATAGTTGACCTGGCCATACTGACCAGCCTGCCCGTTGATGGAACCGATGTTAACGATGCGACCGAAGCCTCGCTCGCGCATCCCCTCGATCACACCGCGGCTCATATTGAAACACGAAGAAAGATTGGTTTGTAGTACAGTATTCCATTGCTCAAAATCCATGCGATGCATGGTGCCGTCTCGGGTGATACCGGCATTATTAACTAATACTTCAATCGGTCCAACCTCAGCTTCAATCTTATCAATTGCAGCGCTACAGGCGTCGAAATCACTCACATCGAACTTATAGGTCGGAATACCGTTTCGCTCGGTGAATTCCTTGGCCGCTTGCTCGTTTCCTGCGTAGGTGGCAATGACATTGTACCCGGCCTTCTTTAAATCGACGCTAATGGCCTCCCCGATGCCCCGGGTACCGCCGGTGACTACAGCGACTCTGCTCATATTATTGTCCTCATGGTTATAGTGGAAAGTGGTCTAGATTGATGATGTAGCCGCCAATCTATCACATTGGTTTAAGGCTTGGAATTAAACTAATGACAGAGAGGCAGACCATCGGAATTAGCGCTAATCAAAATCCTTGTAAGAATATCGTTCTCAGTGATCTTCGCCTAACCTTACTTTAACGTAACTGCCAGGCGCATCTTCAATGACCTTCAGTTTTCCGTCTCCAGGTTTTCGTGCCGGTACTTTCTTTCCGGCCTTTCGGCTGATCCAACGCTGCCATTCCGGCCACCATGATCCTTCGTTCTGTTCAGCGGATGCAAACCATTTTTCTGGATTTGCCGGTGGTTTTTTGGTCACCCGGTAACCGTATTTTTTCTCACTGGGTGGGTTTACTATGCCTGCGATGTGACCAGATCCTCCCAGGATAAACTGAACCGGGCCAGAGAACAATTTGGCCCCCGCATAAGTCGACTTCCACGGGGCGATATGATCTTCGATGGTGGAGACAAAGCAAATCGGAACATCCACGGTGGAAAGATCAATTTCAACACCGTCAATACTGATCCCGCCAGGCTGACACAGAAGATTATCAATATAGAAGTTCTGCAGATACCAGCTGTGCATTGTTGCGGGCATTCGGGTTGAGTCTGAGTTCCAGTAAAGCAGGTCAAATGGCCGGGGATCATTACCCAGCAAGTAGTTATTAATATAGAACGACCAAATCAAATCGTTGGCGCGTAACATGTTGAAGGTGGTCGCCATGGAACTCCCTTCGAGGTATCCGTTGTCCTGCATCTTGAGGTCGAGGTTATCTACCTGTTTCTGGTCGACGAATACACCCAGCTCCCCAGGATCGGAATAGTCCAGCATCGTAGTAAGCAAGGTGGCGCTGGTAATGCGGTCGTCACCGGTGGCTTTGAAGTAAGCCAGGGCGGTTGCCAGTAACGCGCCGCCAATACAGTAGCCAACCGCGTTGACCTTGCTCTGGCCGGTTGCCTTCTCAATAGCGCTCAGCGCGGCACCGACTCCATCGATGACATAATCCTCAAAACCAGTATCACGATAACTTTCATCGGGATTGATCCATGACACGACGAATACAGTGTGCCCTTGGCCGACCAACCATTTGATCAGAGAATTCTTTGGTTGAAGGTCCAGCACATAGTATTTGTTGATCCACGGTGGAATGATCAGCAATGGCTTGGTGTAGGCAGATTTGCTAGTTGGAGTGTATTGCAGTAATTCCAGCATTCGATTGCGAAATACTACCTTACCCGGAGTGGTCGCGACGTTCTTACCCAGCTCAAATGCTTCAGTATCCGTCATGGTGATTTGCAGGGAGCCATTGCCTTTCTTAAGATCCCCGAGCATGTTTTTCAGGCCTTTGACCAAATTTTCGCCATTGGACTCAATGGTTTTTTCAATCACCGCCGGATTAGTGGTCGCAAAATTGGTGGGCGACAGACTGTCAAGGTAGCGCTCGGTAAAGAAAGCGACTTTTTCAGCAGTCTGTTTATCGAGACCGTCAACATCGGTGACCAGATTGCGCGCCCAGCGTGATGTCAGAAGATAAGACTGCTTGATCAAGTTATACACAGGCTGGTCCTGCCAGGCTTCGTGCCGGAACCGGCGATCGCCTTTTTGCTCCGTAATCACCGGATCGGCGTTCTCCCCCCCCATCAACGCCAGTGCGCTTTGATGGTAGAGCTTCATTGCATCCTGCCAATATTGCAGCCCAGCCTCAAATACTTTCTCTGGATTCTTCGAGATCACTTCAAACCATGCTGAGCACGCTTCGCTCAGATTAAAAGGATCATGGTTAAAGTGATTATTACCATTTGAAATCTCTCTAAGCAGCGATTCTAATTGCTTGATATTGTTGGCTAATATCTCAGACGGATCAGTTTGTTCAGGAGTCGAGTCGGTATTATTTTGATTTTCTGACATGGGGGGATCTCTTGGCTGTTTCGGCGCGCAGGATATAAGAGCAAAGAGCTCTATTTAGTTTTGGCCAGCGTATCTCGGAGTTCGTCGAGATTTTCCTTCATTCGCTGTTCCACCTTTTCGGACATATCGCCGTAAATACCCTCGATCATCCCAGCGATTTCAGTGAAATTATCCATGGACTTATTCATAGCGTTTTCAATCAGATTGATATTTTTTTCGGCCATTTCAGAGGGCTCAGAATCCGACATCGACTGGACCGCTTCTGCAGCTTCTGAGAGCGCGGTCTGCATCATTTCGGCTTGTCTCTTAAGTAATGACTGGGCGCCAGAGACAGCGGCCTGATTAGCTTGCATCATGGTTTCAAAATTCTTGCGTTGAGATTCTGCGATTGCGCTGGGATCAAGATTGGCAACAGGTGAACTGGAAAGCATTTCCTGGAATTGCTGGGCCAACTTGGCAGGGTCCATCTGATTGATTAGGTCACTGAAATCAAAGGGGTTTTTACTTGACATGGGATATTCCTCTAGATCATAATTTGTGCAGTGCACAATAACGTATTTTATGGATTTTTAAGGTTTTGTCAAGAACCAAGGCAATCACGCCACACAGTCTTGACAGACATAGTATCATCAAATACTTAGACACTTTTATTCAGACTATTACTGAGCCTGCATCACGATGAGCGACGAATCTATTAGAACGATCAAGAAATACCCGAACCGGCGTATTTACGACACCCATGATAGTAAGTACATTACGATCAATGATGTGCGGGATATGGTTGTGGAAGGTGTTGAATTTAAAGTGATCGACACCCAGTCAAAAAAAGACATCACACGCAGTATTCTGCTGCAAATTATTATCGATCAGGAGTCTGAAAATGATCCATTGTTTTCCACCGATAATCTGCAGCACTTCATTCGGTATTATGGTGAAAACCAGCAACAGGGATTTTCCGACTTTATCAACCAGAGTCTCTCGTTTTTTCAACGGCAGCAGGAACAGTTCCAGTCGAATATGAGCGACATCATTGAGAATAATCCGGTCAAAGTGTGGTCTGACATCAGCAAACAAAATATGGAAATGTGGCAGCAGATGCAGGGAGCATTTTTTGGCCAGGATAAGCAGGAAGACAAAAAGTCCAAGGATTAGTGGGCCCCCAGCACCATTTCCTGGATCTCCGTTTACGCTCGTAAACCTTGGTTTGGTCCGCTCTGAGTAACGCTCACAGCGGGCTGCGTACACGCTGATATTCGTCTTACGCTGGCGGAACATCACCGATCTGGAGGTTTTTCGAAAATTGCCTGCCCTTGACATCAGCGTCTCAACTTATTATGGTGCAGCGCACAATGTTGCATCGCAGCATTAGCTTGTTCTAATAATCAATCCTGAGGTTTGAGATGTCTAAAAGAATTGCGTTGATTACTGGAGGTACCGGCGGTATTGGCACTGCCACATGCAAGGAACTATACGATCGAGGCTGCACCATCATAGCCGGTTATTTTCCCCCCGAAAAAGAATTGGCCGAATCCTGGCAGAAACATAACTCTGAACAGGGGTACGATTTTACTCTCGCTCCGGTTGATGTTACCGATTACGACAGTGCCAAAAGCATGGTCGAGCACGTCGAGACATTACACGGTGCCATCGATATTCTAGTTAATTGTGCCGGAATTACTCGTGATAAAACTTTGAAAAGGATGACCCCGGATCAATGGAAGGCGGTGATCAACACTAACCTGGACAGCGCCTTTAACATCACCCAGCCGATTGTCGCCGGCATGCTGGAACGTGGATTCGGTCGTATCATCAATATTGCTTCAGTAAATGGTCAGAAGGGACAGTTCGGTCAGGCCAACTACTCGGCTGCTAAAGCCGGTCTGCATGGATTTACAATGGCGGTAGCACAGGAGACGGCGTCTAAAGGTGTTACTGTGAATACAATCTCGCCTGGCTACGTTTCTACCGCGATGACGATGGCGATGCCTCAGGATGTTTTGGATAACATTGTTGATCAGGTCCCTGTCGGTCGAATGGGAACGCCGGAAGAGATTGCTTTTACCGTGGCCTGGTTGGCTGATGAGCGCAATGGGTACACCACGGGCGCTAACATACCGGTTAATGGCGGAATGTTTATGAGCGCCTAAAGGGCGCAAAAAAGCCGCTGCTTTGCGGCAGCGGCTTTATCTGTTTAAAAGTCGCGGTTAAGCAGCTTTCTTTACAGCAGCCGAAACGGTTTTAACGTTGTTTTCAGCTAGATCACGAGCTTCTTCAATGAACTGAGCGTTCAGTTCACCGAATGCTTTCACGTCAGAAGTTACGCGAGCGGTGATTTCTTCCGCAACGTTCTTCTGATTCTCTGCATATGTTTTGAAGTCGTCAGCATTGCGAACTTCAAGACCGGCGTTCATGTTTTCAAGACCAAGCTTGGCGTATGCCTGCAGGCTTGCCATTTGCATATTGAATGCGGTCTCGGCGTTTTTGACAACCAGTTTGTTGAAAGCAACAACTGGTGCGATTGCAGCTTCGAACTGCTTGGCTTCAGTAACTTTTGCCATTTTGAATCTCCTGATAAAGGTTGGTAATCAAATAAAATACATCAAATTGTGCGGTGCAGCATAACAACATTTATTGTGCAATGCAACAAAAATTACGATAGTTTTAAATGACTGATATTAATAAAGAAATTGTTTGCCGTTCGGGGCAGGTTGAATCCGCTACCGCGGATGGGCGGCGTCATCAGGTGCGCTGGACAGAGTGGGGTGAAGTCACTAATCCCAAACTGTTACTGTGTGCCCATGGGCTTTCTCGAAATGGTCGTGATTTCGACTACCTGGCGCGAGCGGCGGCGGCAGATTACCGTGTGATCTGCCCGGACTATCCTGGTCGCGGCGCCAGTGACCGGCTTGCAAACCCTGATTACTACCGCAACGAGCAGTATTTGCTCGATACACTGAAAATCCTTGATTCCATAGAGTATGAATGCCTCGACTGGGTAGGCACATCAATGGGTGGTTTGATTGGGATAGGCTTGGCGTCGATGCCAAATCAGCCCATTGGACGAATGGTAATTAATGATGTCGGCGCGTTCATTCCCGGTGATGCACTGGCATTGATCAATGAGTACTTATGTGAGCAGCCGTTATTCGAGACGCTTGAACAAGCGGAAGATTACTATCGCACCGTATATGCCAGTTTCGGTCCTTTAGAGGATGAGCACTATCGACATCTGGTCGAACACGGTGTGGCCAGTAACGAGAGTGGTGTTGGGTATATTTTGAACTACGACCCGGCGATGATAGATCAGTTTGTTTCGCTCGAATGCAAAGACATTGAGATCTGGGACTTGTGGGAAAAAGTCGATATTCCGACACTGATTATTCGCGGGCAAAAATCCGGATTGTTGCTGAAGCCAACTGTCGAGCAGATGAAGCAACGTCATCCTGGTGCAGAATCGGTTGAATTCGCCAATTGTGCTCACGCACCGTCTCTAATGGTGCCGCAGCAGATTGAAACGGTTGTCGAGTGGCTCAAGAGATAACCACTGCTTCTGTGGTGTATTTTTAATTTTTTGAAAACGAAGTTCGGCTGTCATGCTATTCGACCATTGCTTGAAAATTGTGGCGGGAGGGTTTGACATTGCAATAGAGTAGGCCGATCGGTATAATAATTTTGTGCAGTGCACAATTTTGTGCCCGACAATTACAAATTTACCACTCTAAAAGGAGTCTACAATGACAGAAGTTGTCATCGCCAGCGCCACCAGAACCGCTATTGGTGCCTTCCTGGGCGGTCTTTCATCCTTACCCGCATCCAAATTAGGAGAAATCGCTATAGCCGAGTCCCTTACCCGTGCCGGTATGCAGCCGGATGAAGTATCTGAAGTCATCATGGGGCAGGTGTTAACTGCAGGAGTTGGGCAGAATGCAGCGCGGCAAGCGGCAGTAAATGCGGGGATTCCTGCGGATCGCACCGCAGTGACCATCAACCAGGTATGTGGTTCCGGCGTCAGATCGATAGCGATGGGATGCCAGGCCATCAAAGCCGGCGATAGCGAGGTGGTGGTCGCGGGTGGTCAGGAAAACATGAGTCATTCGGCCCACGCCGCGCAGATGCGCACGGGTCAGAAGATGGGTCCCTTAAACCTCGTTGATACGATGATTGTAGATGGATTGTGGGATGCTTTTAATCACTACCATATGGGTACGACCGCGGAAAACGTTGCCGACAAATGGGAGATCAGCAGGGAACAGCAAGATCAG
The DNA here is from genome assembly GCA_024644945.1 of Gammaproteobacteria bacterium. Classification (GTDB taxonomy): domain Bacteria; phylum Pseudomonadota; class Gammaproteobacteria; order Arenicellales; family Poriferihabitantaceae; genus VYFG01. Next base: position 35,613 of record JAHEGU010000003.1, read on the forward strand.
TTTGCTGCGGCTTCTCAGCAAAAGACAGAAACAGCTCAGGCCGCTGGCAAATTCAAAGATGAAATTGTTTCTGTCACGGTGCCCGGTCGCAAGGGTGACACGGTTGTTGACACTGACGAACATCCGAAACATGGCACTACCGCCGAGACGCTAGCGAAATTACGACCGGCATTTAGTAAGGAAGGGAGCGTGACTGCAGGCAATGCATCGGGTATCAATGATGGTGCGGCGGCTACCGTGCTGATGTCTGCGGAAAATGCTGAGAAAAGAGGTATTACACCATTGGCAACTATCCGTTCGTGGGCCACTGTCGGTGTTGACCCCGCTGTGATGGGGTCAGGCCCGATACCAGCTAGCCGTCGTGCTCTGCAGCTCGCAGGATGGTCCATTGATGACCTGGACCTGATAGAGGCCAACGAAGCGTTTGCGGCGCAAGCTTGCGCGGTCAACAAAGATATGGGTTGGAACACCGATATCGTTAATGTCAACGGCGGTGCGATTGCGCTTGGCCATCCAATTGGTGCCTCAGGAACAAGGATTCTGGTCACGCTGTTACACGAAATGCAAAAACGGGAGGCAAGGAAAGGCCTGGTGACCCTCTGTATTGGCGGCGGTATGGGTATCGCCATGTGCTTAGAAAGACAGAGCTAGTTTGATTTGGTACGCTGTGGCAACGAATCGCCACAGCGCGCCTGTGAAAACCAATCTCGAATCTGATTACTATATAACCCCATCGATTTTCTCGGTTGAGAGATTAAAGCTGTTCTCCACCACCTGGCAGTTGCTCGGACCATTATCACGTCTCGAGAATCCAGGAAGTTACGTTAGCGATGATATCGCCGGAATTAAAGTTGTCGCTATTCGTGGTCAAGACGGAACCCTTCGCGCTTTCCGTAATGTCTGCCGTCATCGCGGTGCGCAACTGATCGCGGATGGTGCAGGAAGTTGCCGCACCATTCGTTGTCCGTATCACAATTGGGTTTATGAAGATACCGGAGCCCTTAAGCATGCGCCCTGGTTTGGAGGGGATTCGGATTTCTCCCTTGATCAGTGGCCATTGCGACCGATACACATACAACAATGGCGCAACCTGGTCTTTATTTGTATCGAGCCACATCAATTGTTGCTGGATCAACTTGGGGATACAGAAGCCGCGCTTGATGATGTTCTATTAGAAGACTACCACTGCGTCGATGAGCACAGGGTAGAATTCAGTGCGAATTGGAAAGTGTATACGGACAACTTCGTTGAAGGCTATCACATTCCTGGTATTCACCCTGAGTTTTATGCTGCCATTGACTTCGAAAAATTCAGCACCACGGCTGACAACGGTCTAGTGTCCATGAGTGCGCCGACGAAAGAGGATCTGTTTTACAGGGGTCGGTGGTACTGGATGTGGCCTAACTGGACGCTCTCGTTGTTCAATGGCGGTATGAATACTTCAAGAATAAATCCGCTCAGTCACAACCGAACAGAACTTATTTATCATTTTTACTTTGACCAAAGTCTCTGTGAAGACACTGAATTTAAGGCCAACACGATTGCACGCAATCTCGAAGTTGTGCGCCAGGATTTTCAGATTTGTTTCGACACCCACAAAAATTATGTTTCGGGAAACTACCACCCCGGGCCTTTGTCTCCGAGACATGAGCAGGGTGTGATGTATTTTCAGGATCGGTATAGGTTAAATATTGGTACTGAGAAGGATAACTAATTTACTGGCTGCAATCAGGCCTATTATTATCCTTGGTGCGGAAGATCAAAGTCTCTGATTGTCTGCTGCGCTATGTTGAGGCTGTTCGGACTTATCTTCATCTTGGTTGCTGCGGCAAACTTAGCCAAAATGCAGTCCTTCTTGAAGGGTGTTCTGGAGGCTGACCAAACTGCCTTGGCTGTTGTGTTTCACAGCGTTATCTAGATCAGATTATCGTAATAATTTTCATTACGAGCCTCGGTCTAACAAACGCCATTCCAAGTACATGTTGTCGTAACATGATGATGCAGTTTTGCAAAACTCTCATTCCGGAGGTCGGGTTGGCTCAGGTAACTAATCAAACTGGCACTGTTGTGACTGAAGCGCTATCCTGCGCATACAGAAAACATTAAAGAGTAACGGCAATGAAAGGTTTGATGACACTTGAAGAATTGAAAGCGGAGGTTAGTGAAGGATCGATCGATACAGTGCTCGTATGTCAGGTGGACATGCAGAGTAGACTGATGGGTAAGCGCTTTCATGCTGATTTTTTCATTGATAGCGCCTGGGAGGAGACTCACAGCTGCAACTATCTGTTGGCCACAGATTTTGAAATGGAAACCGTGGGAGGATACCGATCGACTAGCTGGGCGGCAGGCTATGGAGACTACACCATGAAGCCTGATCTCACGACCTTACGACGTGTTCCCTGGTTGGAGGGAACCGCAATGGTCCTATGCGATGTGCTCGACCATCATGGTCACGAAGATGTACCGCATTCTCCGCGAGCGATACTTAAGAAACAGCTGGAGCGATTGGATCAGATGGGAATGAGTGCGATGATGGCTTCTGAACTGGAGTTCTTTTTATTTAATACCAGCTATACAGAGTGCCAGCGGGCAGGATATCGCGACATGGAACTTGCGGGCACTTACAACGAGGATTACCATATTTTTCAAACCACCAAGGAAGAGGATGTAATGCGTTCAATTCGCAATGGACTGCATGGTGCCGGAATACCGGTGGAATGTTCAAAAGGTGAAGCCTGTGCCGGTCAAGAAGAGATCAATATATTGTACGCGGATGCGCTGACTTCAGCGGATAATCATGTGATTGTAAAGAACGGTTGTAAGGAGATTGCATGGAGTAAGGGTAAGTCACTTACGTTTCTGGCTAAATGGGATACCGATAAGGCAGGGAGTTCTTCCCATATTCATCAGAGTTTATGGAATAAAAATCGAACCGAGTCTTTGTTTTATGATTCCGGCGCAGAATACGGTATGTCACCACTGATGCGAAGTTATCTGGCTGGGCTATTGTCCCATGCGAGTGAGATAACCTGTTTCTTAGCTCCATTCATTAATTCTTACAAACGTTTCCAGTCAGGAACTTTCGCGCCTACCCGGGCTATCTGGAGTCCTGATAATCGTACTGCAGGTTATCGTCTCTGTGCCGAAGATACCAAGAGCGTAAGAGTTGAATGCCGGGTAGGGGGCTCAGACCTGAATCCATATCTTGCCTATGCGGCGTTAATTGCCGCGGGCATCAACGGAATAGAAAATCAGCTCGAACTCGAGCCGGCCTTCCAGGGTGACGCCTATCATGGCGAAGACTTGCGCGAAATCCCCGGGACTCTGCGTGCCGCAATTAGCGCGTTGGATGCATCTGATATGTTGCGCTCGGCGTTTGGAGATCAGGTCATTGACCACTATGTGCATGCTGCCAGTTGGGAGCAGAAGGAATTCGACAGGGTGGTGACTGACTGGGAAATTGCCCGAGGATTTGAACGGGCATGAGATAAGAGGCTTAAAAAATGAAAAAGATTGTTTGCATAAGTCCCATTGATGGATCCGTATATGCGGAGCGAGAGGTTGATAACCGAGAGTCAGTGGAGGAAAAACTTCGACAGGCCAGAGTTGCACAGAGAGCTTGGGCAGATCAGCCGGTTTCGGCGCTTCTCCTAAATGACTAAGGTTATACACAGACGATCCGGCTCTGCATGAAAGGGGAGCGCTTTTTTTGAATGTTTTCCTGGGTGCCGCCTGAAAATTTAGTCTGGCAGCGATCAGAATTCAATGGTAAATTGGCGATAAAGAGTAAACGAGGTGTGTATTCCCTGCCTTGCAAGACATGAAGTTGTTTCCATAACAACGAATTAAGTCCAAGTGAGTACTAGCATGAGCGATAACGATATGCGAAATAGTGGTGATACCAACTTGCCCCAACCAAGCGATGAAATTATCGCGCTTTACCGTCAGCATGTGCCCGATTATCTATCCGAGCTGCTGTCTGCGGTTGAAAATGATGATCAGGAGAAGGTTTCATTTCAGTGTCACAAAATGTGTTCCGCCATGCGCACCATGGGATTCGATAACATTGCGGATATCCTGGAAGAAATTCAGCGCAGAAAGCCACAGGGTGAACAACTGAAAGAATTATCGTCACGCGTCGAAACGCTGGTCAATCATACGCTGCTGCTACTGGATAAGTAGCAACCGAATCTGCGTCCCAGGATCGGATCAGCCAGCAACGCAGCATGGCGAGCTGACAAAGAAAATTCGGATAGCCAACCCGATTAAAATCAGACCCGCAATCCATGCGAGAATCACTCCCGCCAATGGTCTTCTTTTTAGCTTTTGTGCCAGCGTACCACCTGCCATTGCTACAATAATATCGGAGGGTACTGCAGTGAGCGGTACCAGCATCCCCAGCACCAGGACTTGTGTAGTAATGTCATCTCGCGAGTAGTCGATGAACTGGGGAAGGAAAGCAAGAAAGAAAATCGCGGTCTTTGGGTTCAGAACTTCGACCAGAATACCCTGATAGAGAATGGTCGAAAAAGAAGCGTCTTTGACTTTGCGGATTGAAAAATCGTCGTTACCGGCGCCTCTGATCATGCTATAGCCGAGATAGCACAAATAACAACCCCCTGCGATTTGAAGAATAGTAAACGCCTTCGGAGAATATTCAAATATCGCTGCCAACCCCATTGCTGTTGCAACGGCCAGAATGATGCCACCTATTGCTAGTCCGATTGCAGAAGCGAATCCGGCACTCCGGCTTTGGCCGACGCTTCTGGATAGCACATACAACATTGACGGGCCTGGTGATGCGCTCAAAAGCAGGCCAGCCACCGCGACGGCGACAATCATATCAATACTTGGCATATTCCCCTTTTAACTAAAGTAGTAATTTTTATCCAGCATCCATACCATATTCTTTCAACTTTCTAGATGCAATGAAAGCCGACTTTAGTCTTTACGATAGATCTTTAGATTACTTCAAGACAGCCCTATAGATAACTTCGCATCCTTTCCTCAAATGGGTTGGGACCTGGCTGCACATCAGGAAATTCAAGCAATCCTGCCTCATAGCGCCTGCGAAGATACGGAAAATCCCGCAGCAACTGGCTGAGAAGGTGTTCGCCCCCAAGCACTGGTTCATAGTGTTTCTGCTTGTGGCGGAATTTCGGACAATCAACCGGCGCTACGACCGTGTCATAGTTGGTGGCTGCGAAAAACGGAACTGAAAACCGCTCTTCACCTTGGTTAATGACCCTGTGCGGAGTTGCCACCAGTAGACCACCGCTCCAAGCTTCCATCATATCGCCAATATTAAAGTAGAACGTATTGTCGATCGGGGGCGCATCAACCCAGTTTGAGTCAAGGTCCAGAATCTGCAAACTAGGTTTTCTGGAATGCAGAATTGTAAAGCACTCATAGTCTGTATGAGCACCCATATTAACGTCTGTATCGCTCGGTATGCGATCATTTTGTAAATAGTGAAGCAGACGTAATTGAGAAACAGGTTTGTTTATTTGTTTGCGGAAGAATCGCCTGGGCAGACCGAGGCTCATTTCGAACGCTCGAAACATGGCCTGGGATACCCGGTTCATTTCTTTGACATAACGCCCGAGTATGTAGCGAAACCCGGGTTGATCAGGCCACACATTTGGACCGAGCAACGGATTACCATTTACATGGTCAGGATCATCCGCAGGTAAATCCATTCCCATATCAAAGGCTTCGTAACGTCTCGGGCCTTGCTCATCAGCGTAGTCACCTTTTTCAGTGATCGGCACATATCCGCGATGATTGCGAGAATGGCCAATATAGTATCTGTTCTTTTCCGCGATATCCTTGTTAAAGAAAAACTGTGCCTGCTCATACACCGCATCGGTCAGCGCCTTAGAAACCATGTGGTTATACAAATACAGAAATCCATTCTGCATGGCGATATCACAAATTTGTGCCGCGGTGCTACGTTGAACCGAGGGGTTCCTGTCATACAACCCACCAACGTCAACCATAGGTAGGGAGTCCTTGGTTGCGCGACGCGCCGGAAACGGCACGATTTTTTCATCTATGAACTCGTATGTGGTTTTCAAGTGAGAGTTTTTTTAATTCGTTTTCGAGGCTCTGGATGACATATTTTAGTAATCTGCACAATCGATTTCCAAGACTTCAATTGGCAGGCTGAGGTCATTCAGGCCAGCCTTGGAAGATCGGTTAGCTCATACCCTAACCTACTTAATTACAATCTACCACCAATCCTACACTTAAAATGTTGAAAAATGAACGTTTATTAGAGTAAAAAATGCAAGAAGTGACGCATATTCAGCAAAGATAATACCCTGAATAGTCCAAATCAGTTAAGACCCACCTGTCCGTTAACCGCCTGAGTGTTCTTTCAGCAGCTTAGACCGCTACTGCATGAGTCGAAGGGCGAAGTAACTCAACAATTCTGCTGCGCAGCTCATCCGGGTGAAAGGGTTTGACTAGCTGTCCATCCATGCCGGCGCCTTTGATTTCCGCAGGGGAAGCGGATAAGACGTCTGCACTCATCGCAATTATTGGAATTCTGGCATTTGCCGTGGTCGACCGTCGAATCTCTTTCGCAGTGCGGTAGCCAGTCCAGCCCGGCATCTGTAAATCCATCAGAACCAGATCGAGATGTTCTGCGTTTACCATTTCAAGAGCTTTGTACCCGTCAGATGCCGTAAAAACCACGACGTCCCACCTTTCAAGAAATTCTTGCGCTACCAAAATGTTTATCGGACTATCGTCTACGATCAGTATCCGGTATCCTGAAAGATCAAAATGTTGTGCGTCATTTGAAACGGGTTTATGTTCTGTAGCGGAACCCAGTTTGTAGGGTAGGGTGACTGTAAAAGTAGTGCCTTTATTCGGTACACTTTTTACTCCTATGGAGCCACCTTGTTGTTCCACCAGTCGTTTGGAAATACCGAGGCCAAGTCCGACTCCAAAGAACAAACTGCTTTTTGCGGCATGGGCCTGTTCGTAACGATCAAAAATTGAATCTTGCTTGTCAAGTGGTATACCGACGCCAGTGTCAATTACCCGAATTGCTAGATTGACCTGCGAATCATCCCTCTCTATGAGACCCACAACAATTTTTACCTTACCGTAATTAGTGAATTTGAGAGCATTTAACGTTAGGTTGCCTAGCACCTGCGATAACCGAGTCGCATCGCCCAGCAGAAGATTGGGAACGTTCTCGGCAATTTCGTATTCTAAACCGATTGATTTTTCCTCTGCATGAGGAGATAACATCTGTAGCAAGCGGGCTAGAAGATCATGCAGGTCGAAGGTGTTTTGCTCAAACACCACTTTACCCGCCCCAAGTTTCTCGAACTCTAGGATATCGTTGATAATTTTAAGAAGATTCTCACCCGAATATTCCATGGTCTCGAGTAGCTCAGTGGCTTTCTTCCCGTCTACGGACTCCCGAAGAAGTCGGCTCAAATTCAATATTCCATTTAACGGGGTACGAATTTCATGGGACATCATACTCATGAATTCAGTTTTTGCCTGATCTGCTTTTTCCGCGACTTCCTTAGCTTTAAAGTATGCGGTGACGTCGACGAAGTATAGATTGGCATAACCTCGTTCCGGAAACGGAATGATATCGACCGAATAGATCAGCTTATCGATCGGTAATGTGATGAGACCGCTTTCACCGGCTACCAGGGCTTCGGATACGTACTTGTACAGATTGTGATAGCGAAAATGGAAAGTACTCTCCTCCAGAGCTTTTAGAATTCTTTCAGCCGGTTGGTTGGCCAGTGAAACGTCAAATTCAGAGGACAGGCGGAACACCGGGTTCGGGTTTTCAAGTGCAAACAGAGCAATATCTTCTCTTTCCTGCTGGTGTATTGTCTTAGAGATCTTGGTGCCGGAAATAATGGCCAGATCCTGCAGGATTTCAAGGTGATAATTATCGTAGAAGCCCGCTTCGGAATGTTCACTGTCGATGATGCCAATTAGCTCGCCCTCTGCGAATATGGGCACCGCGAGTTCAGACAGGCGCGCGTGGTCGTCGACAATATAGCGATCATCAAGCCGGGTATCTGATATGAGTTCCGGCTTGCCGGTTTTAGCGACAGTACCGACAATTCCGTTTCCAATCGGAATCTCGATTGGATCCTTGATCGCCTCATCATCAATATTTTTATTACCGTATGCCGCTTTCTGGACCAGCATGTTACGTTTTTCATCGACCAGGTAGATGACGCAATCTTCGAACCCAAGTCGGTTGATACAGTTTGAGACGATATCCCATAGGACGTCGTCCACGGTATTTCTGCGAAATACCGACTGGGAAAAATAAGTGATGATATTGAGACGGCGCTCCAGCCGCTCAAACTTTTCGATATTATTTGTCATTATGCTATCGATTACCCCCGTAACCTTTAATCATGCCTGTATTTGGTTCAATTTTAAAGTAAAAAGAGCCAAATTCAGGGATTGGAACGAATTTAGAAAAAATAGCGAAACCTCTTCTAATTCACTGAAAATTATATATAAATCATATGGTTATCCAAATATTATTCAGATTTATCGCAAACAATAAAGGCTTGCTGTTTCATGGGCATTTTTACCGATGCCGACCCGATCAAATGGCGAAAATGGCGTGGCTTTTTGCTTGGTTGGAGTCTTTCAAGGTGTTGAAGCTCCATTTCTCGCCAAGGACTCGTTAATGTATTTCTTGGCCCGACCACAGTCCGGAACAGCAGGACCTCAGGCAAGGTGCGCAGAATCGCTCTGATTGAGGGCGTTTTTATCTAATATTGTGGCGGCAAACCGCTATGTACTCAGGCACTGTTCAGCTACTATCCGCTGGAAGAGATTAGAGGCCTTCTAGTGGTCCCAGTTAAGTTGATGTCCATTCTCGACCGGAGATGCAGCCAGGCTTTTCATCAACCCGGTATCCAGCCGACGAGGTAAAGATGACGCGATATAACGCGTGGAATGTTTTAAAAAATGGAATTACCGGCCAGAAAGGCTGGGACAGGGCGTGGCGTGATCCGCAACCCAAAGATAGTTATGAGATTGTCATCGTTGGGGCGGGATTACATGGTCTGGCTACGGCGTTTTATCTTGCTAAGAATCATGGCATTCGCAATATTGCGGTGGTTGAAAAGGGGTGGCTTGGAGGTGGAAACGCCGGCCGCAACACGACGATTGTCCGATCAAATTACATGATGCCGGGCAACCGGTTCTTTTACGAACACTCGCTCAAGTTGTGGGAGAACCTGAGTCACGAGTTGAATTTTAATGTCATGTTCAGCCAGCGTGCGCATATTTCTTTGCTGCACAGCCCCGCGGCGCGAGACGCCGCAGCCCGACGCTACAATACGATGCGGTTGACCGATACCGGTGCGGAGCTGTGGGATCTAGAAACGCTTAAACGAGAGGTGCCGCATTTAAACTATGACAACGCACGCTTCCCCATAATTGGTGCTGCGGTGCAAAGTCGCGCAGGAAGTGCACGCCATGATGCGGTGGCTTGGGGATATGCGCGGGGGGCAGATCAGTATGGTGTGGATATCATCCAGAATTGCGAAGTCACTGGAGTGCGGCGAGAGAACGGGCGGGTAACAGCGGTGGAAACCACTCGGGGTGATATCGGTGCCGCCAAGGTGGGGTTTGCGGTCGCTGGGAATACCTCAAGGCTTTGGCGGATGGTGGAACTTGGCAAACTCCCAATCGAAACTCACAAGCTCCAAGCTTTCGTGTCAGAACCTTTAAAGCCGCTGCTGGATCAGGTGGTGGTATTCGGTGTAGGCGGTGCCCACTTTTATATCTCACAGTCTGACAAAGGTGGGATGGTATTCGGGGGCGATCTCGACTGGTATAAATCTTATGCTCAAAGGGGCAATCTGCCGATTGTTCAAGACGTCGCGGAAGCCGCCACCTCAATACTGCCTTGTCTGGGCCGGGTCAGGTTGCTGCGACACTGGTCCGGGGTAATGGATATGTCGATGGATGGTTCCCCCTTTATATGCAAAACCCCTGTGGAGAATCTCTATCTAAATGCCGGCTGGAATTATGGTGGGTTTAAGGCAACACCCGCATCGGGTTGGTATTTTGCGGATTTGATCGCCAATGACAGACCGGATCCGGTCATTGAAAATTTTGATCTGGGTAGGTTTTCGCGAGGTGTCAATATTGATGAGCGCGGCGCGGGACCAGATCCCAAGCTGCACGGGTAGACCGACGAGAATAGTTTAACTTCATGATACGAATAAAGTGCCCCTTCTGCGGTGAGCGCGACCATAGTGAATTTACATATGGTGGCGATGCCTCGATCGTCTATCCCGCTCTGGATGCAACAGCGGAAGAATGGCATGAGGCCGTTTTTATGCGGGAGAATATTCGGGGTATGCAGACTGAAACCTGGCATCACGTGAATGGATGTCGCATGTGGCTGATTGTGCAAAGAGATACCATGACCCATGAAATACGATCGGTGAGGCCTGCCCATGAAGGGCTGGCCGGCGTTCTGGAGGATGACCGATGAGCGCCAGGAGATTGCCAAGTGGCGGTCGGATTGACCGCAGTCAGGTTCTCAGGTTTACCTGGGACGATCGAGTGATGTCCGGTCACCCAGGAGACAGTCTCGCTTCTGCTTTGATGGCCAATGGAGAGCAGGTGCTTGGACGCAGTTTTAAATACCATAGACCGCGCGGGGTGATGTCCGCGGGTGTAGAAGAATCCGGAGCGATGGTGACCGTTGGAGAGGGCGCGCGTCGCGATCCAAACGTCAAAGCGCCGATGCAGGAGCTTTTTAACGGGCTTACAGCCACCGGACAAAATGCCTGGCCGAATGTGCGGTTTGATTTTGGTGAGGTCAACGACATGCTGGGCCGCTTTCTCGTTGCTGGTTTCTACTATAAAACTTTTATGGGGATTCCCCCATTTGAGTGGGGCAAGGGCACCGGTGCATGGATGTGGTACGAAAAGTTTATTCGCAAAGCTGCGGGTATGGGAAGCGCGTCAAGGGAGGCTGATCCAGATCAATACGAGCAGGGTCATGACTTCTGCGATTTGCTGGTGGTGGGATCTGGGCCAGCAGGCATGTCCTCGGCTCTGGCCGCTGCAGAAGCCGGCCTTGACGTAATGCTAGTTGAGCAGGATTGGGAGCTTGGTGGTAGTTTTCTATCGCAGACTGGTAGTGAATCGAAAAATAGATGCGCGGATATGGTGGCGTCACTCAACAATGCAGGGGTGCGTACAATGCTCAGAACTACTGCGTTTGGACTCTATGATTACGGCGTCGCAGGGTTGCTGGAACGGGTGACAGATCATCTGCAGAGTCCGGACCCTTATCAGCCCCGTCAAAGATTCTGGACCGTGCGGGCTAAGCAAACGATTTTAGCCAGTGGTGCCTTGGAGCGGCATATTGCATTTGGTAATAACGATCGGCCGGGAGTCATGAATGCTGCTGCAGGCAGAGCCTATGTAAATCGTTATGGAGTATTACCGGGAGAGCGCGTTATCGTTGCGACGAATAACGACTCCGCCTACCACAGTGCGATTGATCTTGCTTCTGCCGGTGCAGAAGTGACCCTGCTCGATGCGCGCTCAACATTGCCGGGTGAGCTTTCAGAGCGAATCGGAGAGGCGGGCGTCAGCTTAAGAACAAATACAGTCCCGCTAAAGACGAAAGGCCGCTTGTCTGTAAACGGGCTGGAATTAGCTGTTATTTCAGTTAATGGCTGGAGAGCCCGAGGAGCTGAGTCTTGTGATGCCGTGCTGGTATCTGGTGGCTGGTCACCTGTGGTCAATCTGATGTCACACCGCGGAGTGAAACCGAAATGGGACGCTGAAAACGCCTGTTTCCTGGCGCCATCCCGCCACGAAACGATTCAAATGGCAGGTTCTGCGGCGGGGTACTGGCGCGCGGCGGACTGCGAATTGTCGGGCATCGCAGCTGGGTCTGTGGCGGCCAGTGCGCTCGGTAAAAAAGCCAAGTCTCTCGTGCTGCCCCCGATCGGCGGTTGGGATTTGGCGATCAAACCCGTTTACGAAGTCAAAGTGCCGGGAAAAAAATTGAAATGCCTGGTAGACCCACAGCATGATGTGACTGCTGAAGATATTCGGCTCGCCCATCGCGAAGGCTTTGTTTCCGCTGAGCACCTGAAACGTTACACCACACTGGGGATGGCAACAGATGGCGGTAAGATGGGCAATGTCATCGGGCTTGCGCTGATGGCAGAAGCGTTAGGTCGGGAAATTCCTGAAGTCGGCACGACAACTTTTAGACCGCCTTACACACCGGTTTCAATTGGCGCCTTGCGTGGGCGCAGCGTGGACGAACATTTTCGACCATTACGTCGCACACCGATGCATGACTGGAACTTGTCTAATGGGGCTACGATGACGATGGCCGGTCTATGGCATCGTCCGTGGTATTTCGCACGCCAGAGCGAAACTATCAGCGAGGCCTATGTCAGAGAAACTGAGACAACCAGAAAAACAGTAGGGCTGTGCGACGTCACTTCTCTTGGAAAAATTGCAGTGCAGGGCCCGGACGCTACTGAATTTTTAAACCGTATTTACACCAACCCATTTGCCAAACTTCCTATTGGTAAGGCGCGTTACGGCATCATGCTAAGGGACGACGGCTTCGTGATGGATGACGGTACCACATGGCGATTGTCCGAGACAGAATACTTCATGACCACAACAACGGCACACGCTGGTAAAGTCATGGTGTGGTTGGAGGAACTGCTGCAGACCCGTTGGCAAGACCTGAAAGTTCACGTCACATCGGTATCTGAGCAGTGGGCCGGGTGTGCGGTAGCCGGTCCCGAATCGAGAAAGGTTCTGGCGACTTGTGTTGAGGATGCATCGGTTATGGATAATGATGCGTTTCCCTTTATGGGTGTGGTTGAAACCAAATTGAAGGGTGGTATTCCATGCCGCATTGCAAGAATCAGCTTTTCTGGTGAGCTGGCCTATGAAACATATGTGCCCTCGGACTATGCTGTTGCTATGATGGATCTGTTGTGGCCCCAAGCAGAACAATCCGGCGGTTGTTTATATGGTTTAGAAGCCTTGGGTGCGATGCGAATAGAGAAGGGTCATGTCACCGGTGCGGAGCTGGATGGAAGGGTAACCATTGAGGACGCTGGGCTGGGTAAAATGGCGTCGCCAAAGAAATCTTTCATTGGTAGCGCACTACGCAACAGACCCGATATGACTAGAGAAGACCGGCCTAAGCTCGTCGGTATCTTTCCGAAAGATCGCAGCCAGACCTTCAATGCGGGTGCAATTCTTTGCAGTGTTGAGCAGGTTTCCGGACTGGGGGAGGGCTGGATTACCGGGGTTACCCACTCGCCGGTTATGGGGCATTGGATTGGCATTGGTTTTATTTCAGGCGGCCATGAAGCCTGGGCAGAAAGAACCGCAATCGCGGCGGATCCTGTTAGAAAAGGTAACACCGAGGTGGAAATCGTTTCACCACATATGTATGACCCAAGTGGGGAGAAGATGTATGGTTGATCGGATTTCAGCCCTGGATGGGCACTATCAGTCTGGACGCTTCGGAACCGATGGGGACACTGGCGTCTGTCTGCAGCTGATCAGGGATTTGCAGTTGCAGCAGGTCGCTGCCTGGCCCGACACGATAAAAAAGACCGCGGATGCTGCTGCCAAAGCTGCGGGTGCTGATGAGGCGCCGGCGCCTGGTGGTGCGATTAATTGTGAGCACGGTGCGATACTGAGAATAGAGCCACTGAAGTGGTGGCTTGTCGGTGCGGATGCGTTACAGATCGATCCTGAACTAGGAGCCACCCTAGATTTGTCACACTCGCGAACTCAGATTCGCATAACCGGACCTAAGTCGACTACACTTTTAAACCGACTGCTCCCTCTTGATTTACGTAACGCAAATTTTCGTGAAGGAGTGGTGGCATCATCCGCAATGCATCACGTAGGCGTGACCCTTTGGCGCTCCACAGCGGGCTATGAATTGTTCATTCCAAGAGGATTTGCGTTGTCCTTATGGGAAGTCCTGTTCGAATCGGCGCTGCAATTTGGCGTTGAGGTTGTTTAAAGAGGATTTGCCCGTCCTTCAGTTTGTTTTTTCTTTTTGGCGATCGCTCTATCTTGATCAAATTTTTCTCGCAGGCTGCGGCGCTCTTGTTCTGATAGCCGCTCAATATTATAAAAATCGTTCTTCCAGTTTTCGCTCTCCGACCATTGGATTGGGGAAACTAAGGTAGTTCGAGGAGCTGTAGCGGTATCCAACATTGTCAGCGCCAGGTCCAAAGTCTGACATTGCGAATTATCGTCTCCCGGTTTCCCCGCTGCGTTACCTAAGGGAAAGTCGCTGAACATGAACCTTGGTATGCCAATGTGTTCGACAATATCTTTAGCGCAGCCCAAGACCACCGTGGCAATTCCATTTTGTTCAAGATGTCTGGCGGCCAGGCAACAGCATTGATGGCAAACAGGACAATTCGCTACTAACACGGCAGCATTCACATCGTCCTCCAGAAATCGCTCCAGGAGCTTGGGTGCATCACGTTCCATGGTCGTAGTTTGGCTCCGGTTGGTGGGCAATCCATAGAAGCGTCTGGATACAGCGCCAATTCTGCCCGACGCTGCGGCAAGTTTTAATTGTGTTAACGGAAACCAGGTGTTCTGATCTTTAGCCGTTGTGTGTTTGCGATCGTATCCTACGTGGGAAATATAGACATTAGGATTTCCTTCCGTCGGCGAAGCATAAACGTTATAAAACTTTGCGGCGGCGTTGTAAGCTGCGCCCGGGCCCTGATCACCGCATTCTTTACAGAACAATGCTGCGGTGGTTACCAGACCGATCCGTGCTTGCGACAGTGGCTTTTCAAGGTGAGAGAAAGGCACCTCGTCAAAATGCGCCCATTGGTAAGGATGTTCGTAACCGAGAGCCAGATAGTAGGACCTGATGCGCGCTAAATAGGGGAGTGGCTGGCCGATATCCATCGCCAGATTCTACATTCCCTGCTGAGACTGCTGATTGAAAAAAGAGGCTCCGGAGGGAATTTCCGGCGCTTCAAGAGTCTGGCTTTGAACCCTAATTTTGCCCGGGTCCTTACCATATACGATTTGGCCGGAGTAAACGCTGGGCACCGGATTGGGCGAAAGTGGGATGGCGTCTGCGCTCGTCAGATTGGCAATAAATAGTGTGCGCGGTGAACTGGTTCGATTAATTGTAGAACCATGCAGTGCGCGGGTGTGCATCAGACAAACTGATCCCGCGGGGCCAGTGCATTCGACCGCGCTAGATTCGCACTCTCTAGCAGTCTTATCTTCTGCAGCTCCAATAAAAACCCCGTTGTGCCATAGGGAATGAATCGAACCACGATGGGATTCGGGCACTATCTTGGGTGCACCATTTTCATTGCTGACATCGTCGAGATACAACATCGCGGTGACGCAGTCATCATTAGTATGAGGATCAAAAGGAAAGTCCTGATGCCATTTCACAACGGACCCTGAACCCGGCATCTTGCTGTTTAGTTTAGCGTGGTGAAAGCGAATGTCAGGGCCAATGATACACGCTGCGGCCTCAATGAATGCGCCCTGCTGCAACATGCCTAGCCATTCCGCTGATAATTCTTCAGGGGCCGCTATTCGGCGAAGAGCAGGAGAGTCGAAACTGTGACCAGGCTCTACGTCAAAGCGCGGGCGACCATCGAGCATTTTTCCGAAGGGTCCACCGTGCTGTCTCGATAACTCAACCCAGGCATCGAAGCTGCGTGTTAATGATCGCAGCAGTGACTTGGACACTGCGTGTTCTAGCAGCACAAAACCCTGCTGTTGATAATTATCGATCTGTTCTGGAGAGAGCATATAAGGATATTCACTATATTTCGAGGATTGTAGTATCGCTGCGTCGATTTGCAACTGTTAGAATAAATTTAACCCATAAATATTGCACACTACTGAGGTTATTAATGGAGCAAACGAATATTCAGATTAATGCCGAACGCCTTTGGGATTCACTAATGGAAATGGCGACAATTGGTGCCACCGACAAAGGTGGAGTGTGTCGATTGACGATGACCGATTTAGATCAACAAGGCAGGGAACTACTGTTACGCTGGACTGATGAGTTAGGCTGCGCGCACCAATGCGACGCGGTAGGTAATCTATTTATTCGACGCCCAGGTCGAAACAAAGAGCGCCCGCCTGTGATGACAGGAAGCCATCTCGACAGCCAACCAACCGGTGGGCGATTTGACGGGGTTTATGGAGTATTAGCGGGTTTGGAAGTATTGCGAACGCTTAACGATCATAATGTTGAGACCGAGGCACCCTTAGAGCTGGTGGTTTGGAACAACGAAGAGGGAAGCCGTTTCTCGCCACCAATGATGGGTTCTGGAGTATATACGGGTATCTTCGAGTTAGATTGGGCTTATCAGATAGAAGACGAAGCTGGTACCAAGGTCAAACAGGAGCTGGACCGGCTTGGTTGGATCGGCTCACGTCCATTCGGTCAGGCGGTCGACTGCTACTTCGAAGCGCATATTGAGCAAGGTCCTGTGCTTGAAAACGAGGGCAAGACAATTGGCGTTGTCAGCGGTGGACAAGGTCAGCGCTGGTTTGAGTTAAACGTCTATGGGCAGGAGGCCCACGCCGGGCCAACCCCGATGCCTCTGAGAAAGGATGCGTTGCTGTGTGCCTCAGAGATGATTCAAATGATCAATCGACTGGGACTGGACAATGGGCCGGATGCCTGCGCAACCTGCGGTCTGATCAAGGTGCTGCCGGGCAGTCGTAATGTGATACCGGGCCATGTATGGGTCACTGTCGATACCCGACATCCAGATGACGATGTGCTGATACGGATGGAGAGTTTGCTGCGTGAATCGCTGGGAAAAATTGCAGACAAGCATCGGTGCACCTTTGATCTGCAAAACTTCTGGATTTCACCGGCTACCCCGTTTGATCAAGACTGCATCGCTCTGGTCAGGGAGGGTGCTGAAAAAAGTGGTTATCCGTACCGTGAGATGATCAGCGGTGCAGGGCATGATGCGGTCTACATGGCAAGAAAATATCCTGTAGCGATGATATTCGTCCCTTGTGAAGGTGGCATCAGTCACAATGAAATTGAAAACGCCACGTCTGAAGATATCGCCGCGGGCTGTCAGGTACTGTTTCACGCCGTGCGTTCGCGAGCTGGTTAGTCGCCAGAGATTAAGGTGCCTGTAACCACTTTACCGGGTCCGCGAACTCTGGTCGAAAATAGCAGATCATTCTGCCGTCGGAGCCGGCGCTCGCGTTCTTTCCCCAGGGGGCCATGCCATGCAGGGCCAGACGATGTATCACAAACACCTGCCCTGGTTTGACCGCGATCTCGACGCGCTTACATTGCTCAAATATTCTGCGGCGCAGCGCGTGATAGATCTCGGTCAAATCGATTTCTTCCCAGCCGTCCGGGGTGTTTACATCGAGCACGCTTCTGAAAGTTTTACGAGCGATCTCATGGGAGCCATTCCACACTACTAACGGGGAGGCGTCATGACTGAAGTCGACCATCGGAATGCCCAGAATAAACCCATGGTACTCGCGTAAAAATCTACGCTTCTCAGGTCCGATTCGCAGTAGTCCATCAATATGTGCAGCGTCGCGCTTCAGGCGGTAGCGAAAGGCGGTTTCCGGTTCATCGTCCGAAACTTTCGGATAGCCCGGGTAACACACAGAAATCTGTGCCTTATCCCAGCGGATCGGTTGAATATCCAGTTGCCTGGATACAAACTGTACCGCTTGTCCGCTAATAGGCGGGCCGCCGTTGACCTCTCCTCGTTCATTATTCTCGAGTGCATTGACGCCGGCGAACCAGGTGCCGTCATGCCTTAGCCACTGCCGGTTGGCTGGATTGGTGACCGCCTGTCTGCATGACGCAAGAGATGATTTTCTCCAGGATTCGATAGCCGGATCCGGTTCAAATATTCTCCATCCCTGGGTGAAAAAATTTTTTGTCGCTGATAAGGTCAAGATCTTCGAGCCGGTTCGTTAGTGTTGTTGCGATCTGATAGCACGGATTATAGAAAATTCTGTAGAATGCGCGCGATAATCTTTGTTTATCCTATAAAACTTTCATGTCTGATTACGTATTTTCTCCTCCGGCTATACCAAACCTTTCTATTCTCGACTCGGACAAGGTGTTTCCCGTGCATAGAATATATTGTGTAGGCAGAAACTATGCGGAGCACGCTATTGAAATGGGTCATGATCCGGATAAGGAGCTGCCGTTTTTCTTTCAGAAGAATCCCGATAATCTGGTCGTAAACGGGGCGGACTTTCCGTATCCGCCAATGACCAGTGATGTCCATCATGAAATCGAACTGGTGGTCGCTTTGCAGCAGGGAGGAAAGGATATTCTGGTGGAGAATGCGCTGGAGCATGTGTATGGATATGCGGTGGGCCTCGACATGACCCGGCGAGATCTGCAGGCTCAACAGAAGAAAATGGGGCGGCCATGGGACGTTGGCAAGGCATTCGAGCACTCGGCGCCTTGCGGGCAAATTATGCCGGTCGCCGGAATAGGCCATCCCGCCGAAGGTTCGATCACGTTAAAGATCAACGGTGAACTGCGTCAGCACGGGGATCTGAATCAGTTGATCTGGAAAGTACCGGAAATAATTTCGATCCTGTCAGGACTGTTCGAACTGCAGCCAGGCGACTTGATCATGACCGGCACCCCGGCCGGGGTTGGACCGGTGCAGCGAGGGGATACCCTGGAGGGATCTATTGAAGGGGTAGGAGAGCTGCATGTCGAGGTGATCTGAGCAAAGATGTCTGTCGCCTTCCTCGACTGTCGCCAGGAATTGTCCGAGATCAGAAAGACGCCGGATGCGCGCAGGGCATGGTTGGCGCACGAGATAACCGACCAGGATTGGGTGGTGCCTCTTGAGCAGGCAATGTTGAGTGAAATTAATAAGTTATCTGAGTTTATTAAAGAAAATCCGCTACAGAATCTGCAGCGCAATGTGAAGGATTTCAAATTGCCTGCATGCGCGGCGACGATGGCGCATATGCAATCAATTTTGGATGACGGGGTGGGTTTTGCAGTGCTGGACAGGTTGCCCATGGATGATTATCCGATCGATATCATGGTCGAAATTTACTGGCTGCTCGGTCAGTTAGTTGGCCGGCCGGTGGCCCAGAAATGGAATGGGGAAATGATCTATGACGTTCGCGATACCGGTGAGGCTTATGGCTATGGCGTGCGCGGCTCCCACACCTCGGTTGAACTTGTGTTTCACACCGACAACGCCTTCGCAAAGATGGTGCCGGATTATGTAGGGCTGCTATGCCGTTACCCGGCTCCAGAGGGAGGTGTCAGTCGATTCTGCAGTCTTTACACGGTGCACGATCGGATGATGGGCAAGTATCCGAAATCACTGCAACGCCTTTATCAGCCCATGCTGTTTGATCGTCAAAAGGAACACAGAGAAGGCGCGCCAAAGGTCTGCCTGGCGCCTTACTTCAGCTGGATTGGCAATCGACTGAATGCGCGTGCAAATTCACAGCTGGTGCGCAAGGGTTATGCGGTCGTGGATGAAACCATGGATACCGAACTAGCCGATGCGCTTGAAGCCATCGATGAAGTCTGCGCCGATCAAGACATCTGGTTTGAAGGGCCGCTGCAACGTGGGCAAATACAGTACTTGAACAACCACGAGGTTGGACATTATCGCAGTGCATTTTCCGATCACAGTGACCCGGACCACAAGCGCCACCTGTTTAGACTATGGCACCGAGAGCGTGGGTCCGCCTGTTATGATGGTGGTTATCTGGAGTAAAGATCAGTTGTCAAGAGACGATCATTTGCTTAAGCGGCAACCCCACACTGTTCAGCAGGCAGTGGCTGATTGCCACGCGGAATATCGTAAGGAGCAGACCAGGAAGAGACGGCAGTATTCATCGAAATCGTACCTTTAGACGTTTTGCCTATTGCGTCTATTGAGATGCTGGCTGCAATGCCGAGACAATTCCCGGGCGACAGGCGAGACAAAGAAACAGTAGAGCCATCCACGGGCACACCCTGTGCGCCCCAATGTTCGATGTTAACGCCTTCATTCGGGACATCGCGCTGAATCAGGAAGGCAACCTGCAAATTTACAATCTGATTATTGCTTCCAGCTGGTTTGACACAGCAATGTTGAATCACCACATCCACATTTCTACAGACGCACGCTTGCGCAGTGGGAATGATCGAATCAATGATACCTTTGAATATCTGTTCAGGTGCAGACAGGCCTGTAACACCATTTACTCTATTCATGGGGTTACCGCCATGAAAATTAGGAATAAATGGCGGCATGGTGGTTTGTGCATGCGCAGGCAATAAAACCTCATTGACAACTGGTTTGGTCCACTCTTTAGGCATTGACTTCGCTGTAACGGCAACGGCGCTCCCTACGGTCAACGATTTAAGTAACTTGCGACGGCCCGAATCATTAGTATTCATAAGCTTTTAACCCCTCAGGAAAATAGTTATTTAGTAACCCGAACACGATATATCTGAACTCGACCTGCTGATATTGATTTCAATCAATATTAGTTAGTTCTAATGTTAGATTGAGGAAGATTGAAATCGATTGGGCGCTGCAACCTGCCGGTCGCAGGAAAGTTTGGGTTGGAACCCACAAGGAAAGAAATCGAACAGGTCAGTGAGGACTAAAGCCGTGATTTTAAATAGCTGATGGAGGCCCTGAATCACGTTCAGTACGGTGGGGGTAAAATAATAATCATTGCAGAATGTAATGAACTGAAGGTTCCGAGTCGTTGAGTTCAATTTTTTCAACAACTTACTCCGCAATCATAAAGAAGCAATAAGGTCCGGCAGTTTTAATC
The DNA here is from genome assembly GCA_024644945.1 of Gammaproteobacteria bacterium. Lineage (GTDB taxonomy): Bacteria > Pseudomonadota > Gammaproteobacteria > Arenicellales > Poriferihabitantaceae > VYFG01. Next base: position 56,463 of record JAHEGU010000003.1, read on the forward strand.
TGAGAATTTTCCCGGAGGGCCCCTTGGGCAGATCGTCAAAAAAGTAGATCGTCTTTGGGGCTTTGTACTTTCCAACCGAAGCTTCGCAGAAGTCCTTTAACTCCTGTTCATTACAGTTATAGCCATCCCGAACTACCACGCAGGCCACGACTTCCTGGCCATAATTATCGTCATCCACGCCGATCGCCGCGGCTTCGAGGATGGCGTCATGTTTGTACAGCACATCGTCTATTTCCCGGGGTGCGATGTTTTCACCGCCACGAATTATCAGTTCCTTGAGCCGGCCTGTAATGAACAGATATCCATCCTTATCTTTTTTCCCGAGATCGCCGGTGCGAAACCACTCACCCATGAAGGCGGCTTGCGTGGCTTCCGGATTCTTGTAGTAGTGATTGAGTACGTTGTCGCCCTTAATGACCAGCTCTCCTGGGACGCCAGCGGAGCAAAAGTCGCCTTTCTCGTCCACAAGTTCTATTTCGTTGCCGTAAGGAAGACCAACTGAAGCTGGTTTGCGCGGCAAAGGCGGCATGGGATTGGTGGCCACTGTGCCCGCGGTTTCAGTCAGACCGAGGGTTTCAATCATGGGGACATGAAACGTGTCTTCCCACTGCTTTAAGACCACGGCAGGAAGCGGCGCCGAAGCAGAACGACCAAATCGAAAGCAGGACAGACGCTTATCATGACCGAAGTTGAACTCTTCCTGGTGCGCCCGATCCAGTAAATATTTAATGATTGTGGGGACTACACTCGACCAGGAGCACTGGTACTGAGCTACCAATGTCCAAAATGTGCGGGCACTGAAGCGACAGGGCATGACCACGCTTGAGCCGCTCACCAGCGGTGCCGAGACCGTCACCATGGCGCCATTGATATGGTAGACGGGCAGGACACATAACGCTCGGTCATCTTGATCAAGTTGATGTCCGCCCGCTACGTTGGCGCCACCACTTGTAACTGCCAGGTGCGAAAGTACTGCGCCTTTAGGCAGACCGGTCGAACCCGAGGTATAAAGCAGAAGGGCGGCATCGTCTGATGCCGGTGCGTCTGCGGTTGCGCCGCGGCCGGAGAATTCAGGCCATTCAGGGCCATTCATATCATCACAATCAATCACCAGAATCTCGCGATCGATTACTGTCATAAGTTCTTTTAACTTATCCCGATATTCTGCTGAAACGAATACGATCTCTGCATCCGAATGACTTAAGACATGCTGAAGCTGGGTTGCACCTGCCACCGCATTGAGTGGGACGATCACCCGATTGCTGGCCATTACGCCAAGAAATATCTGTGCAGTCCAGTAGCCATTATTCAGGAGAAAGGCGACCTTCGCACCCTGTTCGACACCGAGCCGATCTAGCTGGTTGCCGATCAAATCTGCTTTGGTCTTCAGTTGGGCGAAGCTAAGATCCTGTTCGATGTCCGGTGCGATCAGAAAAGTTTTATCAGCGCGCTCGGCGGCGTGGTGTTCGATACACTGTCTGATGGTATGCATGTGACGATAGGTCTTGATGGAATAACTGTAAATTAGACAGACATGGTCAAGTTAGAGACCGTGAGAAGATTATTTTCCGTACTTACTCCAGTAGTCACCAAACAGCTCTTCTTCTGCAGGCTTGTCTTCCGGAATCGTAGTGACCACATGAGTGATATTGATAAAGTGCTTATAGTTCAAATTTTCTGAAATCGAATTTCCCGCCCAGGTGCCGCAACCCATTGAGAGTGTGAAAGGAAGGCCGCTGTTAAATCCCCCTCCGTTGCCAAAGGTATGGGCCTGATTGACCAGTACCCTGACGACTTTCAGATCTTCGGCGAGGGAGTGAGCGTGTTTCAGCTCCTTAGTGTGGATCCCGCATGAATGCCCGATGCCCTTAACATCCAGCACTTGACGCACCTTGTCCTTGGCATCTTCAAAATCAATCGCCCGGTAGACCGTTAATACCAGCGACAATTTCTCGTCTGACAAAGGATGGTCGGGTCCAATAACATCGTCTTCTACCAGAAAGAACTTGGCGGCCGCTGCGGATTCATTGAGACCGGCAGCTTCGGCCAGTACATTTGCATCCTTGGCAATAACGTGTCGATTGAGGTGCCCGTCGACCCAAAGCGTGTCGATAATCTTTTGTTTCTCAGACGCGCTGGTACGATAGGCACCGGCACGCTGCAGTGCGGCAACGGCGTCTTCGTATATCTCATCGATAATAATGATTGAGTTTTCTGACGAGCATGACGTTGCATTGTCGAAGGTTTTTGACGCACATATTTTTTCTGCTGCGTCGCTGAGATCTGCAGAGGTGTCAATAATGACCGGTACGTTACCTGCACCCACGCCAATCGCAACAGTACCGCTTGAGTAAGCCCGCTTGACATTGTTTTGTGATCCGGTGCAGACCACCAGGTCAGCGGCTTCCATGAGCGCCTGGGTCAGATCCTTGGAAACCGGTGCAGGAAGAATCTGCACCAGGTCTTCGGGATGGCCCGCCTTGGCAAGTTCGTCCCGCATATATTTCACCGTCAGCGCGGTGGTGCGGTAGCCGGCGGGGGATGGCGCAATGACTACGGCATTGCCGCCCTTAACCGCCATCATCGCCTTATTCACCGGCGTAGCCGCAGGGTTGGTCGAGGGACAAACCGCGGCGACCACGCCAACCGGCTTAGCGTATTTCACCAGACCTTTGTCCGGAATCTCCTCGATGATTCCTGTGGTCTTCGCCCGTGAGAGGTCACGCAGCGTTCCAAATGTTTTGCGCGTGTTTTTGGTCACCTTGGAGGGAACATTGCCAAGCCCGGTGTCTTGCACCGCAAGTTCGGCAAGCTCTCTGGCCCGTTCCGGTTTGTAGATCGACCAGGCCAGCGCCGTGACAGCCTCATCTATGCGCGCCTGGTCGGTGTTTTGAAACGCTTCCATTGCGGCCTGCCCTTGTCTCACAAGCTGCTCGGCGATGGCATGAGGATCAGACTGATCGAGCGGTATTGCTGGGTTGTCCTTCAACATAATCTAGTGCCTGCAGTTTGGTTCACTGAATGAGGTGGTTGTCATTGCAATGATTGATAATTATTTCGTAAAATTATTGATAAATGGGACAAAATCGCCCGTTTAATATAGTATATTACGAATGAGAATTACCCACAATATACAAATCGCCGGGTGCTGTTTATCTCCTCCAGCTTCTCGCACTGTGTTTGAAATCTAGTTCGATTATGCCGAATTCCCGCAGCGTACAAGACCCAAAAACCCGCGGTTCGGCTCTAGATAAAGCGATTCTGGTGCTACGCAGCGTCGCTTCATCTGAACGCGCAGTCAGTTTAGCGGAACTGACGGAGGCTCTGGGGCTGCCAAGGCAGACGATTCACAGGGTGCTGCAGGCGTTGCTGCATGCGGGAATGGTCCTGCGCGCGCCTCAAAAGGATCGATACCAGATTGGCCCTGAATTGACCCGGCTCTCGGTAATGACGCTTAAATCATTGAATACCCAGGCACCAGTTCGGACTATTTTGATGGAACTGGTTGAGCAGACAGGTGAAACCTGCAATGTAGGAGTGTTGGAACAGGGCGAAATAGTTTATATCGAACGTATAGAGGGATCCTCACCGTTACGGCTTCAACTTGATGTCGGAAGCAGGGTACCTTTTTACTGTACCGCAATTGGTAAACTTCTCGTTGCCAGTCAACATAAGAACCTGCGCTCGCGCTTGATTAATACTTCACGCCTCAGAAAATTCACCAAGCATACGTTAATCGAACCGAGTCAATTGGAGCAGGAATTTAAGTCTATCCGGTCTCAGGGTTACTCTTTTAATAATGAAGAGTTTGTAGAGGGGTTGACCGCATTCGCGGTGCCGATTATGGATACGAACAATCGGCCTGTGGCCGGGCTTGCGGTGCACGCGCCCGCGTTGCGAATGAGCCATCAGCAGGCGCTTTCATTGTTGCCGAGCATGAAAAATAAAGCGGAGCGCATCGCGCAAAGCTGGTCGATAGCAGAATAAATAGAATAAGTATGGAGTTCCCTTTGATTACCGACTTCGGAGCTTGGGCAATCGCCTGGTGTGCTCTGGCAATGATGCTCGGTGGATTGATAAAGGGTACCCTCGGAATCGGTACGCCATTATTAACGGTACCGATGATGGCCATGGTTTTACCGGCGCATATGGCAGTGACTATGATGATTGTTCCGGTGATCGTTGCTAATCTTTGGCAGGTCCGAGAGGCGAGCGATCCGACTGCCACTGTGCTGAGATTCTGGCCCGCATTCGGTGCACTTTTTATCGGCACCTGGTTTGGCGTTAGAATTTTATCGGAAATTGATGAGCGTCCGCTTCTGATGTTTGTCGGGATTGCGGTGATCTGTTTCACATTGTTACAGGGGTCTCGTCGAAAAATCCAAATTCCGGAGAATCTGGTTAAGATCACTGGCTTTTTCTTTGGATTCTGCAGTGGATTGATTGGCGGTCTTTCATCTATGTTTGGTCCGATGCTGGTCCTGTATCTGGTGTCTCTCGGTGGGCTGAAGAAGAATGAGTTCGTCAGCATTATCAGCTTTCTGTATGTCGCTGCGGTGCTATCCTGGGGCATCGTGCTCGTTTCATTTGATATGCTGAATAATTCGCTCGTCATAAGCTCAACCCTGGCGCTGCTGCCGCTTTCCATAGGCTTGGGCCTGGGTCGTTCTCTGCGAAACCGTGTGCCGGAACGGTTGTTTCACAGGTTAGTATGGCTCATACTTTTGGCGTCAGGGACATCGATGTTGTGGCGAGCCTGGAATTTGGACTCGACACTGTCTTGACATATGACTAACATCGCAACTAATAAATTTCTTAAAGCTTCCGCTTTCGAGGAGCTATTTCCATCACCCCATTCTCATAAACATTAATCGAGGAGAACAATATGAAACTCAAAAAATATGTAGCGTCTGTGGGCACGATCGCCGTTTCCATGGCGCTCAGTGCTAACGTCGCCTTTGCGGCTTGTGCAAGCGATGGTTTGCCTGCGAGCATGGAGGGCCCTGGTGGTTATCCCGAGCGGGCACTGACCATGATCGTACCTTATGGACCAGCGGGTGGTTCTGGTCAGGTTGCCCAGGCGATGGCCCAGGCCGTTTCAGACCTGACCGGTGTGTCCATCAATCGAGACCACAAACCCGGTGGATCCGGTACGGTTGGCATGACAGCGTTTATGGCAACCCCGGCAGACGGCTATACGGTGCTTGAGCATATCGATGACGCTTCCAGTGCGCACGCATTGGATTCGAGTCGCCCTAACCCCGCTGAAGATCTGATCCCGCTTGTGATCTCGCAGATCACTTTCTCTCAGGTTTACATTCGCACCGAAGAAGACCGTTTTACGGACTGGGCTTCCTTTGTGGACTGGGTTAATGCCCAAGGCGGTAAGGCGACTATCGCTAACGTTTCCAAAGAAGGCTCCATGGAGCGGATCACCATGAAGTTCATCACCGATGCTACCGGCATGGAAATCCAGCAGATTTCTTTCGACAAGGGCGCGCCGCGTTACGGTGCCTTGGCAGGCGGTCAGGTCGATGCACTTTTCGAGCAGCCTGGTGATGTTCGGAAGTTTCTGGATGCGGGAACCTTCAAACCCATCCTGACTATTCTTAAGGAAGCCCCAGAGGCTTTTGCTGATGTACCGAGCCTTACGGAAGCAGGACTTGGCTTTGATCCGTTGTACCGTTTCCGAGGTTTCTATGTGCACAAGGACGCACCTGCGGATCGGGTAGAATGGCTGAAGTGGGCTTTCCAGAAAGCGTATTGCGAAGAAAGCTATCAGAAATATAACGAGAGCAAATTCATGACACTGATTGAAAGTTTTCGTGACACCGAAGGTTCAAGAGAGCTGATCAACAACACTGTTGCTCAATACCGCGATGTTTATAAGGCCATGGGTCTGGAAGTAAAGTAACATCTTGCGGGCTGACGTGAAAGGATCCTCGGCGACTGCGGTCGTCGAGGATTTTCTGTCTTTTTAATTTTGAATCATCTGCTCGATTTCGGATTGGTCTAGATTGACCTTGAAATCTTTATAGCAGTCATTTCAAGTTCCAAAGGAGAGCAGCAATGGGTAATCTGAAAACCGGCCATATTGTCGAGGCAGCCATCTGGTTGAGCCTGACGGTATTTCTTTATGTCTATTCATTTGAGTTCGATAAAGAAATCGAAATCTACAAATATGGTGCTTCATCTTGGCCCAGGGCTATTCTTCTTCTGATCGCAATTGCTGCCATAGGTCAGCTTGCTTTTCATTGGAAATCAGGAGATGGGGCCGGTACCTCAATGATCGGTCAGGCTACCGCTGATAGTGCTGAAGACGCGGCGCATGAATCGCACCACGATAGTGCGAGGTGGTATGCATGGACATTCTTTCTATTGGCGATTCCGTTTGTCTATCTGAATCTGCCAGAGTGGATTGCGGCGGCGATGTCTCTTGAAAAACCGGGTTTACACACGGTCAAACTGATTTCAGCAGCGATCTTGGTGGTGATCTATTTGATTGCGATTAGAGGCAATCATGTGGGAGGGATCCTCGCATTACCTATTTTGTTTGGTGCATTCCTGCAGGATTTCGGCTTTTACGCGATGGCCCCTGTTTTCATTCTTGGTGTGATGTACCTTTTTGGTGAACGCCGTTACAAACACATGGTTGTGGTGATGGCAGGGCTGTTTGCGTTGTTGCTGATGTTTTTCGTCAGCCTGCTGTATGTCGGACTGCCTACTGGAAATATTAGCCCGTTCTATGAGTTTGGCACTGGCCTGGTCAATATACTTCAATAGGCGCCAAGGAGAATATTGCAGTGGAAACTTTTAACAACTTTCTTGGTGGCACGGTCGCTCTATTTAGCGATCCCTTCGGAATTCTGATTTTCTTTGGTGGCGTGATTGGTGGCATGTTGTTCGGTGCTATTCCAGGAGTCAGTATGCTGACACTGGCGGCTATTCTATTACCGTTTACTGCGCATCTGTCTCCGGAACACGGCATTATGCTGTTCTCCGTGATTTACTGCACGGGTGTATACGGTGGTGCGATTACCGCTATCTTATTTAATATTCCTGGGGCGCCGGAAAATGCGCCGACCGCATTCGATGGTTACGCGATGACTAAGAACGGCCAGGCCGGCAAGGCGGTGGGGGCAGCGGTCATGTGTTCGGCCCTGGGCGGGACGGTATCTGCAGTGATCATGATGATTGCGACGGCTCCTATCGCCAATTGGGCGATCTCCGCTTTTGGCCCCCCCGAGATTTTTGCTCTGGTTTTCTTTGGTCTGGCAGTCGCGTCTTCCGTGGGTGCAAAAACTTTCTGGAAAGGATGGCTGTCTATCTTGGCTGGATTACTCATCGCCATAGTTGGCCTGGATCCAGTAGGTGGAATAGAGCGCTGGGATTTTAATATGCCCTACCTGCTGGCGGGCATTCATTTCATTCCGACCATACTTGGTTTCTTTGCCGTGACCGAGATATTCGTGCAGGCCGAAAAGAAAGCGCGGGGGGCCTATCAGGCGCCAAAACTCAGTGTAGATTTTCCTAGTTTAGCCGAGTTGATCGCGCACAAAGTAGCGGTGATTCGATCTATTGTGATCGGCTTTTTTTGTGGGATCCTGCCGGGAATCGGCGCGACGCTTGCGGCGTTCATGGGCTACAACGAAGCGGTGCGCTGGTCGAAGGATCGATCCGAGTTTGGAAAAGGAAAGTTGGAAGGTGTTATCTCTTCAGAGACGGCTAACAACGCGGCCACCGGGGCGGCGATGATTCCTTTGCTTGCACTTGGACTACCTGGTGGTGCGTTAACCGCGATGATGGTGGGTGTGTTCCAGATGCACGATATGGAACCCGGTCCGCTGGTATTTATCAACAGTGCAGATCTTGTCTGGGTAGTGTTTGCCGCGATGTTCTTCGCTAACTTGTCTATCCTGTTTGTAGGCTATCTTGAGACAAAGACCATTATTAACCTGCTTCGTATTCCTTTCCAGTTTCTGGCGCCGATGATTCTTTGTCTGGCAACCGTGGGTGCCTACGCGGTACGCGGTTTGACCATCGATGTGATAGTGATGTTCGTTGCAGGTGCCATTGGTTTCTTTCTTCGGCGCTCGGGCTATTCGGTGGCCGGTATAGTGCTAGGCCTGATCCTTGGCCGTATTGGAGAGCAGACTTTTGCCCAGGCGATGCAGATGCTGCACTTCGAGTGGTCCGGGTTCATTGGTCGGCCGATAGCCCTGGGGTTGATTATTGCGGGATTTTTAACCCTCGGCGGTAGTATCTACGGCGCGTTTTTTAAGAAGTCTTAGGTGTGCTATTCAAGCCGCCCGTAAAAGGTCATGCGTGCCGATTCCGAGAGCGCAATGCCCGGTTCTGTATTGTACGCAAGCACTACCAGCATCCTGGTGCGGTTACCATTTACTGGAGTGACACGGTGCATTGAGTTACGCCCTCGGAACAATATAAGTGCCCCCGCATCCATTGCCAGAGATTTGGTGGGTACATCACCGTCAAGTACTTTTGCCGATAGCTCGTAGTTCATATCGCCGTTGTCGGCATCGCGAACGTCTTTCACATATTCAAAATTACCCCCGTCTTCTGGTTTCTGAATCATCAGGGTGATAGCGAAACTGGAATTGTCGTAGTGCCAGCCCAGTTCCTGACCTTCGCTCGCATAGTGCAGATTGATTGAAGACATCGCATCACCATATGCGAACAACTCCCGTTCGCCAAGAACGGCGCATAAAAACGCTCGAAAATCTGGAGACTTATAAAGCCCGTGCAACACTGAGTCCCGAGGGATTTGATCAGTTGTAATGCATCCTTTTGAAGATGTAACTTCCCGGTTTCGAGGGTGGGTGGGCGGATACTTAGAGTCGCTTGGTTTGAGATAAATATTGTGACTATTCAAGGTGTAGTAGGCAAGATCTTGGTTTTCTTCCCCTTCATGCTGAACGGACGAGACGGCTGCCGGTGTCATAAAATTTGGCACAACCAGAACGCCGTTTTGGTCCAGCATGCGTTTACATTCGGCACGAAAGCCCTCGTTTATCAGAGGATGTCGGTCTAGATTGATAACATCGGCTAAAACTTGATTCATGTCACAAACGCAAGATGTCTGATGATGGTGTGGCGGGTTAAAGCTTTACCCTCGATTATAAGACGCGTCGTTATTCTGTTGCACTGATTAATCCGATGATCTGTTAAACCACCGAAACCAGCGCAATGAAAACCGCGAGTCCGGCGCCCACACCAACCAGGACCTGCCTGTGAGCGAGGAAGAACACAATCAGCCCGACCATGATGCCAGTGACACGGATCCACAGATCGACTTCTATTAATGGACCTACAGGAATAAATACCATTCGCGAAATCAATCCTGCAAGCATGGCAAAAGATACGCAGGTAATCCACTGGAACAGGTGGCCTTGGGGATCAATACGATAAGAAAAAAGGGTGCCAAGAAAACGCCATAAATAAGTCGCTGCGATAGAACCGGCGACCACGATCCACAACTCAGTTTGGCTCTCGAGCATCCCTATTTCTGTGCTCTTAAGTGAATCAGAAACGCCAGGGTTCCACCCAGCAACCCTGTTGCAAGTAATCCCCAATCCGGCGACAGCACGTGCAGAATCGGGCCAAGCGGGATACCGATCAGCATCGCAATAATGGCCGGGCGCGCGTGGCTACCCGCTAATAATACTGCGAAGAACAATGGATTCAAAAAAATCAGGCCCAGGGATGCCGCCCGATTCATTACACCGATGCTATAGTATCCGACCGCAGTGCCCAGAAGTCCGGCACTCATGCATATCAGAGCAAAGAGCACGTAATAGCGCGCCCGCAGATGCACTTCGATTTCAGGAAAACTACGCAGGCCCGCTGCCCATGAGTTGATGCTCAATAGCTGAACCAGTGCGAACATCCAGCCAAATCGTTTTATTCCATCTCGCATCAGTGGAATGAAAGAAACGGCCATAGGCAGGAAGCGCGCATTGGACAGGGAAACTGCCAGGATCACGAATAAAGCAGACACCCCCGCGGCGTGCATTTCTGCCAGGGCCACCTGACCAGGCAAACCCCAAATGCCCGCGGTGGAGCTGAGCGCCATGCCAAGCGTCAGACCACTTTCTTTTGCCAGGGATCCAAACCCGGTCATGCTTGCAAGAAGCATTACGGAAGGAAAACCAAGAGCGTCTTTAGCAGCCCTTCGGTAGACCGTCGCCGGGCTGGATAACACTATCATCGTAGATTACTGGTGGCTGTGCAAAAAGAAATTTGATGATTAAACGTTGCGGCAATCCAAGGATAATCCAGCGACAATGCACTCATCCGGTTAAGCTGGATTTGACCTCGTATCCGGGTTCTTCTGGTTCATCGTCAATTATTTCCGGTGGGAACCCAGGAGCCAGAATTTCGACTCCGGCTGCCTCTTCCAGGCGATGAATAATATTTGGCGAAAATTCTCTGGGGCCATAGCGTTCTTGACCATCCTTAAAGATGTCAACCATCACCGGTGCCAGCTCGAGTTCGAGATTGCCTCGCTTCGCTATGTCCTCAAACAGTCCGATATCTTTGCAGACAAGGTCCATGGTGAAATTGATATCACGACTTCCATTGAGAATGACCTGACTTTCGGTTTCATGCACAAATGAGTTGCCCGAAGATATGCGGATGGCCTCGTAGGTAGTGTTCAGATCCATGCCGGCTACTTTAGCAGTGACCAATGCTTCGCATAGGCTAAGAAGATTGGCGGTGGCCAAATAGTTGGTGATCACTTTGAGAACTGAGGCCGAGCCAAGCGGGCCGGTGTGCAGTACGCGACGGCCCATAGTGGTCAAAACAGGCAACATGCGTTCGAACGCATCACGTTCACACCCGGCGAAGATGGCGATGTTGCCGGTCGCGGCCCGGTGGCAACCGCCAGACACCGGGCAATCAACAGGTTCAGCGCCCTTGGCGCGGATTTTTTCTCCTAATCGCAACACCTCGGCTTCATCGGTAGTGCTCATTTCAGCCCAGATCTTGTCCGGACCGATTCCGCTCAGCACGCCGTCTCCCGCTTCGAGCACCGTGGCGCTCGCAGCAGGACTTGGCAGGCAGGTTATGAGTATATCTACACTTGCCGCCATCTGCTTGGGGCTTTCTCCCCATTTCGCACCGGCATCGAGAAATGGCTGGGCAATGCCTCTATGTAAATCACGCACGGTAAGATCTACGCCATTTCGTAAAAGGCTGCCAGCAAGTTTGCTACCTACATTGCCGAGTCCGATAAATCCAATACTGGTCATACTGTATCCTCATCGAAAAATTGAAACAAAGTGATCGGCGAAAGTAGGCTGCGCCGTTTAAGAGTGTGCGGATTATAGCGCCGGAAAAAAAGATTGGGTTAGAATGCCTGCAGATGAACATGAGAATACTATGATGAATCTTGCAGCACCTGCTTACCTGTTCTCAGCCGACGAAAAGCCCAGTCTTGATCTGCTGGAGGTGCCCCTTGTTGAGGCAACAAAACAGAGTCTCAATGGCTACGGATATCTGGTCGACGACCCAGATCAGTGCGAGATTGAAATCGTGCGCTGGCCGGCGCAGGGATGGCGTTCCGTTGACGAGGGTACAGGTGATGAAGGAGGGTGGGTCGAGGGTATCTTTAGTGGTCAGTGGAGGGGAGACATACTTTATGGTACAAATGAAGCAGTAAACGGGCACTATGTGCTCGGCTGGTCCACCGATGAGCCTGCTCGTGCTTCGGCCGTAACGCAATCATCGCCCCGGAAAAAAGTTGTGCTGTGGCATATGAACTACCATCCCGATGGTGGCCAGCTGTTTTTCCCTCTTGATCGTCTACCGTTTGTGGTGCCGGTCGCCTTACCTGGCGACGACCTCTCTCCTGACAAGATTATTGCATTTTGGTGTGACGGATCGAAGGGATTATATATCCACCCAAATATCTGGCACGAAGGAATTTTTCCTGTATCGGATAGTCAGCAATTTTTAGATCGGCAGGGCAGGGTGCACGCCCGGGTTAGTTGTGATTTTGCTGCCGAATTTGGTCTTTATCTCTCGGTGCCTCTCGATAAAGAAGCGATCAGATCGACAGCTTAAATGGCCATCCTGATTGACATTCGTGATCCGTCTTGGATGCAAGAACAGGAGCTGTGTGATTTGTTATCTCCTCATCTTCCGGGTGTAAGTATTTATTGCAAAGATGCAGCAGCGCATGAAGACGAGATTATTATGCTTGCCGCGGTTAAACTATTCCCTGGTGTGGTCAAGAATCTACCGAATTTGAAATTGGTGCAGAAACTGGGTGCCGGAGTGGATGCTATCGTTAATGATGTGGATCTTCCCGATTCGGTAAACGTCTGTCGCCTGAAACCGGATGCACCGGCCCAGGAAATTGCTGAATATTGTGTGGCTTATGTATTACAAATGCAGCGCAATATTCAGCTTCATCATGACAACGCCGGGCGCCGTGTCTGGAAACCGTTAGCGCCAAAGCGAAGCCCGCACACTACGATTGGGGTTCTAGGATTAGGGCATATCGGAGGCCGCACTGCGACAAGTTTTGCCGCGCTCGGATTCCGTGTGCTGGGTTGGAGTCGTTCTGAAAAAAGAATTGATGGCGTTGAATGCCGGTCTGGGGAAGCGGCTCTGCCTGGAGTGCTGAGCGAGTGCGATTATGTTGCCAGCATCCTGCCTTCTACCGACCAGACGCGCAATTTGTTCGACGCCGGGATGCTAAAAAACATGAAGTCGGGGTCGGTTCTAATTAATGCGGGAAGAGGGGATTTGATTGTGGAACAGGCCCTGCTTGATGCGCTGGAGCAGGGCAATCTGGCGGGTGCCGTGCTTGATGTATTTCGAGCTGAACCGCTACCTGCAGATCACCCATTTTGGAACCACCATAAAATTACGGTTACCCCGCATGTGTCAGGGTGGCATCTTGACGGTGGATTTGAAGATGTTGCGGAAAATTATCGGAGGCTGACAACAGGAGAAGCCTTGTTGCACCAGGTCGATCGTCAAGCAGGATACTGAAATCTTGACCCCGCTTAATGTCCTGTTTTTGTTTAGCGACGAGCACCGAAGAGACGCACTTGGTTGCGCTGGGCATCCCCTTGTACAGACCCCTCATCTAGATAAGCTTGCGTCTGGCGGGACTCGATTTGAGAATGCCTACACATCCTCTCCGATATGCGTGCCGGCGAGGGCTTCATTGGCTGCAGGGGAATACGTAAACAAAACACGCTGTTGGTCCAACGCCCAAGCCTATCAGGGTGAACCGCAGAGCTGGGGACATCGATTACAGGCGGCCGGATGTCGAGTTGACTCTATAGGCAAGCTGCATTATCGAGGCTCGGATACACAAAACGGATTTGACAACGAAATTCTTCCGCTCTATATCAAAGGCGGTAAGGGTTGGATTAAAGGATTGTTGCGCAATCATGAGGCAGTTCTCGATTGCTCAAGCTATGCTGAAGAAATAGGACCCGGCGATTGCAGCTATAGTGAATACGATTTAGGTGTGACCCAACGGGCGTGCCAATGGCTGACTGACCACAAGCACGATTGCGGTGAGCAACCCTGGACGCTTTTTGTTTCATGGCTGAGGCCGCATTATCCACTGAAGTGTCCCGCAGAGTTTTATCAGTTGTATCCACTCCCGAAGATGGACAAAGCGCGGTTTACCAATGTTCAGGAAAGACCCCGGCATCCAGTGTTACAGACCATTCGCCGTAACTTTAACTATGGAGATTATTTTACCCCAGACTCGCGCCAGGTCGCGCGCGCCAGCTACTATGGTTTGTGCAGTTTTCTGGATCACCAGGTCGGCGTGGTGTTACAGGCACTGCAGTCAAGTGGACAGGCTGATAACACTCTGGTGATCTACACCAGTGATCACGGTGATCACAATGGCGACCGTGGTCTGTGGACTAAGATGACTATGTATGATGAATCGGCGGGCGTGCCGATGATCATTGCCGGTCCGGGTGTGCCAGAGAATAAGACCGTCTCGACCTTGACTTCGCTGGTCGATATTTATCCCACAATAATCAGCGCCACAGGAGTTTCGGATGATGGCAAAGTCCGACCAGGCATCGATTTGACCGAGTTGGCGCATAAGCCGGATTATGATCGCCCAGTGCTCAGCGAATACCATGATGGCGGTTCGCCAACCGGGATGTTTATGCTGAGAAATAACCGTTGGAAATATAATTATTATCCAGGCTACGATCCTGAACTCTATGACATTGAAGCGGACCCGAGCGAGCTAATAGATTTGGGACGGTCTGAATCGCATGCTGATATCAGGAACCAATGCCATAGTCAGATGATGGACCTGGTTGATCCGGAGACTGCCAATCGTCAGGCCTTTTCAGATCAAGCGGAGCTAGTCGAGAAGCTGGGCGGCGTGCAGGCTGTCTTGGCTTCCGAGGAGTTCGATTTTACCCCGGTCACGTAACGATCTTTTAAGTGGACAACGACCTATTTGAGGGCGGCTGATTTTGTCTTCATTAAGCTGATCTTGACCATTAATTGACGATGTATTGTTTAAGATCGACCAATATTTTTAACGGTACATTTTTATCATGTTGCGCCAAACCATCTATGTCAGCCTTTATTTGGTTGCGTGCTCTGGGCTCGTGTCATGCACGAGTCTCGGCGTACTCAATGCTGTAGCACCCAAAGACGACAGCACCCTGGAAGTCGTCACCGACATATCTTACGGCAGTCACCCACGCCAGCAGCTGGATATTTATCTGCCCAAGGATGTCGATGAGCTTGCTCCGGTAATTATGTTTCTATACGGTGGTTCGTGGAAAAATGGAAAGCGGCAGGACTACGCTTTTGTCGGACATTCTTTTAATACCAAAGGCTATATCACGGTATTGCCTGATTACCGACTTGTGCCAGAGATACGTTACCCGGAATTTTTGATCGACAATGCTAATGCACTGCGTTGGGTGTATGACCACATTGGGCAATATGGGGGGGATCAGGATCGAATCTTCGTGGTCGGACACTCAGCGGGTGCATACAATGGGGTAATGCTTGGACTCGCGGACGCCTTGTTTTCTGAACATAATCTGGATCTGCCAGTCATTTCCGGCTTTGCGGGGCTGGCTGGGCCTTACGACTTTTTACCCCTGGCTTTTGATTCAACTAAAAATGCCTTTGCAGAGGTATCCGACCTGCCTTCTACCCAACCGGTCAATCTTGTTTCTTCAAGTGCGCCGCCCATGATCTTGATCACCGGCACCGACGATAAACTTGTGTTACCAAAACACAGCTTCTCCCTGCATGACTCGGCGACCTCGAGAGGCGCGGAGTCAACGCTGGTTACGTATCAGGATGTAGGTCACATAGCGCTACTGCTTTCTCTGAGCAAACCTTTTCGTAACAATACGACGGCCCTGGAGGACGTGGTAGATTTCTTCCAGGATATTCAGGCTGTGAACGAGCCCGAAACATGATTTATTTCAACCTTATCCACGTCGGATGGCCGATCCTTTGAAGCGGACCTGAATCCGGTAGATGTTTTTCTTGCGACACTTAATTTTGCCACTGTTGAGATCCACACTTTCCGGTATTTCCTGTACCCTTTTATCTACTATTGCATGGTAGCCACGCTCCGAAAAAATATCTATGAGCATGGCGATAGCGAGTGGATCATCGAAAATCGGATTCTCCGTACCTGTGTTCGCCTGTCCTGATAGGGCATGCCGGGTGACGATAGGCATGAACTTGGCGCTGATCAGTTCAACTACTTTTCTGAAAAGTTCATTGTTATGCAGTTCGTATGCGTCGAGTCGCTTTACCAACTCCTGCCGCGCATGCAGTGTAATCTCCTCAGCCAATGGCAACGGGCTTAATCGATCGAATGTTTTCGGGTCGAGTTCGAGGGAGCTCTGATATTGCAGCTCCTTCAGTATGTTTGCTTCTACCTCCTCAATCAGCCCTTCAGCGTTTATGAAGTGGTAGTGATAGATTTCCTTTAAAGACTGCAACGCATCCCATGTTTGCTCCTTAAATACCCTGTAACGTTGAGATGCGTTTTCCGGAGTCAGGTCGGTCGCTCGTAGATCGAGGGCTTTGCCCACACCGCTTTCTTCTACTTCCCGGTTATGTTCCGCGATTTCCACCCCGCGGTGGAGCTGGCGCGTGATACTGGTTTGTTCGCTGGTAAATAACACTACAGCGTGAATGATAGGGCGGCGGAAGTGCAGCGCTAGTTTGGTGTTGGCATACTCTGTATTGAGAGAATTTATTTTATCTACCAATAGCTTCAGGCATTCAACCTGCACTCGCGTTCTAGGAAATCCGTCTAAAAGCGCGCCATCACGATACTGTTCTTTCAATAGCTCTTTGTAGAGCAATCGAATCACATCAGTATCCCCCACAAGTTGTCCGGAATCCTTGATCTTCTGTGCTTCTGGAGTGGTCAGTAGTTCGCTGACCACGATTGGTTTGCAGGTTAACCCCCTGGTTTTCATGATGAACCGAGTCTGCGTGCCTTTACCCGCCCCCGGTGCCCCCCCTAGAAGGATCAGCTCCTTGGGAAATCGTAAATATTCGTGTCCAATTTCCTCTTCAAACGTTTCCCAAACCCGTTTAAATATTACCTGGGCATCCTTGATTTCATGATATCCAGATTGTGCTTTTTCGGAGGCGCTTTCCAATTCAGGCATGGTCAAAGTGGGGAAAGATGAGGTGATTTCGGGTTGAATAGTTTAATGGATTGCGTGCGGAATGGTTAGCAGCCCTAAGAAACAATCACCCTTGAAATCTGAAATATGATTAGACATTGGTATGATTTGTTGTCGCGAGAAGAGAATAAACGTAACGTTACTGAATTGTTATCGGTTGCGGATAATGGTTATTGAAATTTTTTTTGAGGTGATCCCCTGCGCTTTACCAAAAAAGCGACCAATTTATCAGAAACCGTAGTTAAAGATCGGGCGCCTGGCGATCTGGATCGTACATTTACTGAATGGCTCTCAGAACATTCTGCTATGCTTCCTCGCAATCTCGATGAGGTCTTCTGATACCTTTTTTCATAGCTCACGACATGATGAACGCGCCAGTAAATCCGAATCTGCGTGACCGATTTCTTGGGGGTATGAGTCATGCTGCCTGCACGGTCAATATCGTTACTACAGATGGCGACGCGGGCCGAGCGGGAGTGACAGTATCCGCGATGTCTTCCGTTTCGGCAGACACGCCGAAACCAACGCTGCTGGTTTGCGTCCATTGTATGAGCCCAGCTGCGGCAAAAATCCTAGAAAACGGTGTTTTTTGCGTGAACGTGCTGCGTGATGATCAGTCCTATATTTCAGATACCTTTGCCGGCCGATTTAAAGATCAGGTTGAGGACAAATTTGAATGCGCCGAATGGACCACTCAAGTTACGGGTGCGCCCAGGGTAATCGATCCACTAGTATCATTTGACTGCAAGATTGTTTCTAACGAGAAAGTAGGGACCCACTACGTGTTGTTTGGTGAGGTTGAAGATATCTTTCTCGCTGAACGTGGTTCACCCCTAATTTATGCGAAACGGGCCTATGGCTCGGCGTCGCGGATTGACCCGGCAGCATCAATCGAAATGGGCATGTCTTACGCTGGTCGTAGTCTTGCCATTGGCTGCGTGCACACCTTTGGACCTTATATTCTTCCGGAGCTTATCGCACGATTGAGGAGTCAAGACGGTAACATCGAGCTGAAGCTTGTCGAGGGGCATCAGCGGCGCGTTCAGGAGAGCCTGCTTGCTGGAGATATCGAGTTTGCATTCCTGTACGAAATCGATCTTTCAGAAGAGCTGTCCACGGAAGCAATGACCGAACTCACGCCCTATGTGTTACTCGCCGAAGGGCATGAACTGGCGATAAAGACTGCATTGGCGCCGGAAGATCTCGCTGACCAACCGATGATATTGCTAGACGTCGCACCCAGTCGTGATTATTTTCCAGATATTTTAAGGCGTCGAGGAGTAGAACCCAAAATCACCTTAAAATCCTCTTCGTTCGAAATGGTGCGAGGTATGGTGGGTCATGGGCTGGGCTATACACTCCTTGCCACCAAGCCCGCATCGGGCATGACTTACGACGGCCGTGCGCTGATTACGCGCCCGCTGAAAGTGGATGTTGAGCCAAGTCGGGTAATGCTGGCGCATCGAAAGGGTGTTAAATTGTCCTCCGCGGGCGAGGCGTTCCTGGCCCATTGCCATGAGTTTTTTGATCTGCTTTCCTAAAACTCTGTACACTTTAGTTTTTTGTCAATGTCGATTGGCGTGCGGATTACGCGGCATGAGTATACGTATAACCAGTTCCACTTAGACAAGATCGTAAAAGAATTGATTCCTGGCTCTAAATGAAGTCAGACTTTTAACCTCCGTTCGATACCAAGCCATGACAAGAGATCCTCGTTACGATGTTTTATTTGAACCAGTGCAAATTGGCCCGGTTACTGCAAAAAATCGGTTCTATCAGGTTCCTCATTGCAACGGCGGCGGCTATAGAGACCCGTCTGCGGCGGCGGAGATGCGCCGGATTAAGTCAGAAGGTGGATGGGGCGTAATATTCACCGAGCAAACAGAGATGCATCATAGTTCGGAGATCACGCCATTTATAGAGCTCAGACTATGGGATGACCAGGATATACCGATGCTGGCGAAGATGTCGGACAAGATGCACACGCATGATGCTTTAGCCGGGATCCAACTAGCGTATTCGGGTATCAACGGTCCCAATCTCTATACTAGAGAAGTGCCCTTGGGACCCACAGCGCTACCAATCCTTACTTTCACCAGTGATCCCGTTCAGGCCAGGGCCATGACCAGGCGTGACATTCAGGACTTACGTCGCTGGTACAGGAATGCGGCACGTCGAGCAAAACGAGCGGGATTTGATTTAATTTGTCTTTATGGCGCCCATGGATTTGGTGTCATTCAACACTTTCTATCCAGAGCAACCAATCAGCGCAGCGATGAATACGGTGGCAGCCTTGAAAACAGAAGCCGGCTCATGCGAGAGTTAATCGAAGAGGTCAAAGACGAAGTCGGAGATTCCTGCGGTGTCACCGTGCGGTTGTCCCTTGATGAGCTCTCGGGAGAACATGGCTTTTCCAATACCGAGTTACGCGATGTGATTGAGATGAATGCTGAAGTGCCTGATTTATGGGATCTGGCTCATGGCTCCTGGGAAAATTGTTCCGGGGCTTCACGCTTTAAGCCTGAGGCTGCACAGGAAAATTTAGTCAGAGGGATCAAATCCTTAACATCGAAGCCCGTGGTGGGTGTCGGTAGATTCACTTCTCCCGATACAATGGTCAGACAGATTAACTCTGGTGTGCTGGATTTCATCGGAGCGGCTCGCCCCTCTATAGCGGATCCGTTTATTCCTAACAAGATCGATGAAGGCAGGGTCGAGGATATTCGCGAATGCATCGGATGCAATATTTGTATCAGTGGTGACATGACCATGTCGATTTCTCGATGCACACAAAACCCGACCTTTATGGAAGAATGGCGTAAAGGCTGGCATCCAGAAAAAATCCAGGCGAAGGGTGATAGTGAATCGGTGCTGGTAGTTGGTGCCGGTCCAGCGGGGCTGGAAGCGGCCACAGCGCTTGGTGCTCGAGGTTATACCGTAGCGCTAGCGGAAGCGGGTACCGAGCTCGGGGGGCGGGTTGCCAAAGAGTGTCAATTACCCGGCTTAGCGGCCTGGGGCAGAGTACGAGACTATAGAGAATTTCAGATTCAGAAAATGCCGAATGTGGATGTCTATTTTGATAGTTTTCTGTCCGCTGGTGATGTGATGGAGTTCGGTTTTCAAAATATTGCCATCGCTACCGGTGCTACCTGGCGAAAGGATGGAGTTGCTCGCTACCATCTGCATCCGATTACCGTTGAGCAGTCTATGCCTGTCTTTACACCTGATGACATCATGGCAGGAAATTGTCCAAAAGGTAAAGTTGTGATCTATGATGATGATCACTATTACATGGGTGGCGTCATTGCCGAACTGATGGTCAGTAATGGTTGTACGGTATCACTTGTAACGCCATCTGCCTATGTATCGGACTGGACTCACAACACACTTGAGCAGGCTTTCATCCAGAAAAAATTGATTGAACTCGGTGTCGATATTCTTGTTACGCGTGCGGTAACCCGAGTTGGTTGTGACCATGTAGAGATTGAATGCACCTATTCGGGGCAGAATCAACAGATTTCTGCCGACGCTGTTGTGTTGATCACTTCCCGAGTGGGGAATGATTCGCTATGGCGAGATATGTTGGCGTGTGAATCGGAATGGCATGGTGCCGGAATAAAGTCGGTCAAAGTAATTGGTGATGCTCAGGCCCCGGCACCTATTGCCTGGGCTACATACGCGGGCCACCGATTTGCTCGGGAGCTGGATGAGCCGGATATCGGAGATGACTTGCCTTTCAGGCGGGAAGTATCGGCTCTCGCTAGCGACTGAACTTTAGTTTGAGTCATGATTATTCGAACCACGTTAAAGCATCTAAATTCAAAGCACATTGCCGAGACTATTTCACGAGACTATTCCAATTGATCGGGTGTTAAATCGATTTGAATGATGATTTCGGTATTAAACTGAGGCTGAACTTGATAAAACTTTGCGTTCAACTATTTACAGCTGCAGAAAATGAGGAGAATAATATATGCCGTTACAGAAACTTACAGATTTCCTTGATGAGAATGAGGTGCACTATGCCGTCATTAAACATTCGCGAGCGTACACTGCGCAAACCGTGGCTTACTCAGCACACATCCGCGCCAGAGATTTAGCAAAAGTAGTTATTATCTACCTAGATGATAAGATCGCAATGGCGGTGTTGCCCGCGTCAGACAGTGTTGATCTTGATTTGCTCAAGGAATCGACAGGCAGTCAAAGCGTGCGCTTGGCAAAGGAGCTGGAGTTCAGGAACCAGTTTCCGGACTGTGAACCTGGAGCAATGCCGCCGTTTGGAAATCTTTATGATATGGGAGTGTTTGTGTCTTCTCACTTGGCTGAAGATGAACTTATTGCATTCAACGCTGGTACCCATACCGAACTGATACAGTTGTCCTACAGCGATTTTGCGGAGTTGGTGTCACCGGTGGTAATCAGATTGTCGGAAAGAGACCGATAATTGGATTTGGTCTTTTAATTAAGAAGTAAAAATAGCCTCGTTTAACTTTCTACGGCAGGTAACTCTAATCCTTATTGAGTTTATAGATCGAGAGTAGTTGTTATATGACCAAGTCACAACTTGCGCAGTTAAATATCGCTAAAATGCGATATCCGTTGGATAAACCAGAAATGGCTGACTTTGTGAATAGTCTGGAGCGGATAAATACACTGGCAGATCAATCGCCAGGGTT
This sequence comes from Gammaproteobacteria bacterium, assembly GCA_024644945.1. Taxonomy (GTDB): domain Bacteria; phylum Pseudomonadota; class Gammaproteobacteria; order Arenicellales; family Poriferihabitantaceae; genus VYFG01. The sequence continues at coordinate 77,833 of JAHEGU010000003.1, forward strand.
TGTCTGGAGGCTGCAAACCGAAGATGGAGATGCCATCAGTATCGATTACTTTGGCAAAGATACTATCGTGAACATGAGCATTTGGAATGATATTGAATCGTTGCATCACTATGTTTATCGCACCGACCATGCCGCCGTCATGAGCCGACGTAAGCAATGGTTTGATAGACTGGAGGAGGCCTATACCGTGCTGTGGTGGGTGCCGTCAGGGCAGGTTCCCGGCCTTGACGAGGCCAGCAGAAGGCTGTCAATGCTTCGATGTAATGGCCCCACAGCAGGGGCATTTACTTTTAAGCACTCGTATACACCGGAGGGAGACCAAGTCAGTAACAGTAAAGATCCCTCTGCAATTTAGCTGCGATACAATAAATGTAGTCGACATTCGAATCCTAATAAAGTGTTGTGGCATTTTTATGGCCTCACACCAGGGCTCAAGTTCTATATGAAAATAAATAAAATAAGCATTTATAAGATTGATCTTCCGCTTCATAAACCATATTGGCTGTCCGGCGGTAGACTCAGGTTTGATGTGCTCGACTCGACTTTCGTATGCATCGAAACCGATGACGGGCTTGAGGGCTGGGGAGAGGGTTGCCCATGGGGAGAGACTTATCTGCCGGCCTTTGGTAGCGGTATTCGGGCGGTGCTTGGGCTGGTTGCGCCGCAGCTGATAGGCAGCGATCCGTTGAAAATAGAGCAGTTAAATCGCAATATGGATCTGATGTTGCCTGGACATGAGTACGGGAAGTCCGCCGTTGATATGGCCTGTTGGGATATTCTTGGACAACATTCCGAAATGTCGGTGGTGGATCTGCTCGGAGGGCGTTACGACATACCAGTGCCAATCGCCAGTAGTGTATCGACCGGCACGCCTGAGCAGATGCTCGAGCTGATCAAGGAGTTTCGCGATAGCGGTTATCATGTTCATTCAGCAAAAGTTGGGGCGGATCTCGAGCTGGATATCGAGCGCGTGAAGTTTCTCAGTCGCGAGAAAAACCGGGACGAGGTTATTTTCTATGATGCAAACCGTGCATGGATTCCTCAGGAAGCCATCTCGGTGATGAATGCAGTGGATGGCGGCAACATCTGGTTTGAACAGCCTTGCGAAACCTTAGAGCAGTGTCTGCAGGTCAGGCGTCAAACCTCTCACCCCATATGTATTGACGAAGGTTTGAAAATATTCAACGACTTATTGCGTATAAGCAATGAGGGGATTGCCGAGATTGTCAATATTAAGCTAAATCGAGTGGGCGGGCTAAGCAAGGCCAGGCGGATGCGGGATTTTTGTCTGGAGGCTGGGATCGCCATGCTGATTATGGAGACAGGAGGTTCGGTGCTGGCCGATACCGCAACAGTGCATTTTGCTCAGTCAATTCCTCCTGAGTTTATACGGGGTACCTGGCTGTGCCATGAGATGGTTGGACCTGATGTAGCTGAAGGGCAGGGTGCACGAAATATCAATGGAGATGTTAGTGCCCCAGATTTACCGGGTCTTGGCGTCAAGCCCGATATTTCTATACTGGGGGAGCCCGTCGCAGTGTATGAATAGTGCAAATCAAAGTGTTGATTGCTTAAGGCTGTTAAATAGTATCACCTGATTTTTCGATCAACGCCGCGTGCTACAAAACATTCAGACGACACAATAGATTTGTTCCAAGGCAACTAAATGAAACCAGAACGTTGGGCAGACCCAAAAAATAAACTTTTCCCGTATCAGGTCGGATTCACATCACCGCCCCACGACTTCGATGCAGCTCCGAGCGATTTTCTGCGAATCGCGCCAGACACAGTTGGTGTGCATGGCAGGATGTTGCATGTGCCCGGCTATGAACATGAATTAACGCAGCGCGTGGACAATTTTCACCTGTTGGAGGAATTTGTCCATTGTATGTCTAACAATGGGGCCGATGTGTGTGGACAAGTCGGAACAAACTGGGTGCATTGTCAGGGTACGACACCGGATGAAATCAAGGATTTCTGTAACAGACTCAGTGACCAGTACGAGACCCCGTTTCATATGGCGGGTTACTGTCTGGTAGAGGCTTTGCGTGAACTGAATATCGAAAAGATCGCCCTCAATTCAGTTTACTACTGGCCGGACTGGCGCGACGGTATTGCACGATTCCTAAAGCAGGCTGGTTTTGACCTGGTGTATTGCGGTAATTTCGTTGATATGGGTTTATTCCAGACCCAGGAGGAATGCAACGACTGTACATGGATTTTTCCGGGAGAGATGGCCGAGCGCTCAATGCATTACGCTGCGGAACACGCTCAGCAGGCCGATGCAATTGTAGTAAACGGCATGCCAAACTTTCGCCGGGCAGATGGTTTGCCACTGCGAATTGTTTCACTGGACAAATCGCTAGAGGAGAAAGTCGGTAAACTCATCGTTTCTTCCGATACGGCGTTGTACTGGCGTATTTTTAAAACCCTTGGCGTGTCGCCAACGGGTGTGCACGGGCATCTACTATCTATGCTGCAATAGGAAGGCTGCTCCTTGCACAAAATACTGGTACTTTGGGCTACTCCACGCTCTACTTCTACCGCATTCGAATGGATGATGCGTATGAGGGGTGACTTGAATTGTTTTCACGAGCCATTTGGAGAACCTTGGTATCAAGGCGAATCCCCAAGGTGGCCGCGTATCAAACGAGATAGTCCGCGCAAATCCGGACTGACCTTTGAGAGTGTCTGGCAGCAGCTTAACGAAGCTGCAACTAGAGGCCCAGTATTTTCCAAAGATTTCCCCCACTATATTGAGCATATGTGGACTGATGAATTCCTCGGTAATTTCAATCATAGTTTCTTAATTCGAGATCCAGCAAAGGTAGCGACCTCAATGTTCAAACATTGGCCAGATTTTGTACTCAAAGAAATTGCCATTGTTGAGCAGCGGAAGTTGTTCGATCGTCTCGTGGATACACTCGGTGAGGTGCCTCCGGTAATTGATAGTGACGACCTGCTGGAAAATCCTTCGGGTATTGTAGAGGCGTACTGTCGCTCCGTAGGTATTCCATTTTTACCGCAAGCGCTTACCTGGGAGCCTGGGCATCGCGAAGAGGTCAGCTGGTATGATGGCGGGTCATGGCATGGAAACCTGAGGCAGTCGGATGGACTAAAGCCGCAACCGAAAACGCATTTAGATATTTCCGATACGCCGGATCGGGTGAAAGAAATATACGAAATTTGCCTGCCTCATTACCTGCATTTGTACCAGAATCGACTTGGTCCGGTTTCATCTGAGTGAATACCGAGCAGGATCACTATTGTTATGATAGTTCGAAACTAATCTAGGCGCGCGTGTTATCCTCAAAAGCCACTGAAATTTTAGTTCTAAGACATTGGAAAACGACTCTGAAAATACTGGAATCTGGATGCGTTTGCTCTATATGCTACTGTTTTTTCTTATATACAGCGTAGCTGAATTCTGTTTGGCGGCTGTGGTGTTGATTCAAATAGGATTTGTATTGTTCACCGGAGAGAGAAATCAAAAGCTGCTAGAACTGGGGGGTGGTCTAGGATTGTTTATCTATGAAATTTTACGTTTTATGACCTTCAACTCTGAAAAAAGACCGTTCCCGTTTTCTGACTGGCCCGCAATCAAGGTTGATTGATCGGACAAGAGGGGGTTAATTAGAGTTTCAGATCGAACCCGCAGATCCCACCATCAGGTCCCAATGAAGCAGGTCCTGAAGCAGGCCCAATGAAGCAAGCCCAATGTGGTGCTGGTTCGGTCGTTACTTGAATAGATATCGGATACCACCGGTAACCATGTTATCGCTGTCGACGTTATCCAACTCGTCGCCGAAAACACGTCCTTCAAGGAACCATTGCGCGTTCGTAACGCCAATACCGCTGCCGCCATGTAGAAATAACGAAACGTCGTCAAATTCGCTATCACTAATATTCCAGTAGCCTAGTCCTCCTCCAATGAACCCCGACGTTCCAATCGAGCGGTCGAGACCAATGTCTGCAAACCAGTTGTCATCAGGGTAAATGTAGTTACTGTTGACTCCATTCCGATCCAGATATCCTATCTGGCCGAAAACCGAAACCTTTTCTGACAGTGGTTTGAGTGCACCAGCTTTGATACCGAACACGTCGGCGTTATCTTCGTAGAGATTGTCCAAGGCGGGCGCAAGCCTCATTCTGGATTCAGCGCCAGCAAATAATCCGATATAGGGTATGAAACTTAAGCCTGATTTCTCGACTGCCACAGCCGCCGATGCTGCTACTGGCGCTGCGGTAACAAGATGTGATGCAGAACCTGTCGCACTTCCACATTCGTCCTTGTTGGTGACTTCAACTATTACGGTGCCGGGCTCCAGGGTTCCTGACCAGCAGCCGGTACTATCAAGCGACACGGTTTCGTTACTGCCATCAGCTCTGGTAAGCACGGCTTCACTGCCCGAGTCGGCGCAGACTTTAATGTTTTCATTATCTGCATTTATCGTAACGACGGGCGCAGGCGTGGTGATTTCAGACGTCGCCATCAAACTGAGATTGCAGCATGCGTTGGGTATTACCAGTTTATGCACTTTGCACTGCGAGGTAACATTGACCTCAAATCCATCGAAAGGTTTTTCGCCAGCCCAAATTCTGTTTCGTAAGATTTGACCGCGGCCTTTCTTCTTCAGTCCAGTCCAGTCAAATTTCGACCCTTTGGCATAAGTGCCTGTGCTGAAATCTCCAGCAGCTATGGCGTTGAATAAATCTTCCGGATTCCCTTCCCAGTTAGCTTCCTCTAGTACCTGTTCGACCAACTCTCTGTTATTGGCAAAGAACGACTGCAATTCACTGGCGCTCGAAATGCCAGGTTTGCACATTGCCTGAGACGTGCCGAGTACGTTGAATGCATTGTATTCCTGCGTATTGCCCACATGACTCAGGGACATCAACAGAATTCCGATAACGAGTCTGTCGGCACGTAAAAACTGGTTGCAAATCTTTAATACGAATTTGATAAGCGTTGTCATATCAATCTCCTAAATCGAGCAACATTCGGGAATACGAATAGTTTAACCGGGGCAATTATACAGAAACAAAGCCTCAGTCGTAGTGCTAGTCGTCTTCTGGATTTTTCCAAGCCAATACGTGTCGTTATATGCAGACATCTGGAAATATTACCGTTTGTCGTTGAAGCGAACGAATAAATTTAAAGAAGCTTTATTATTTATATGAACATACCCTAATCTTCGATTTACTGGTTACAATGTTCATAGTATTTGATCTTAATCAGTAATTACGCTTCATGTATTGGTGCCTTTTAGTTAACCGGGTTAATGCCGTCTGGCAATTGCCCCGTACTTTCCTTGCGGGAATGATGCTTCTTTCTGGCTGCGCTGCTGATATTGCCGCTGATCAGCAGCTCGGGCTTACTTATGTCAATGCCAGCGAAACATTTTTGGAAAATCCGCACGATCTCAAACTTTCACCGAATGGTAAGTGGTTATTTGTATCTGACGTAGGAAATAATCGAATTGCGGTGCTTGACCCTCAAACGTTAAAACTGGTGTCATCGTTTGGGAGTGATCATCAGTCAGGGACTCACGATATCGATTTCGATGCGTCTGGAAAAGCCTATGTGGCCGATACCCACAACAATCGCATCGTGATTTACCAGATGGAAGGGCCAACAGGTAAACAAATAGGAGAATTAAGTGAGCGTATTCGAGGCCCAGAAGGTGTGCTGTGTCATCCAAATGGTTGGGTCTATGTGGCGGGGGCCTGGTCGGGCAACGTAGTGGCTTTTGATGGTGAAAAGATAGTAGCCGAACTTACCGGCCTTTCTTCGCCTCATGATCTTGAAGTGAATGCAGAAGGGGATATTTGGTTGGCAGACTCTGGAAACAATCGCATGCTGTTGTTGAGCTCGGATCTCAAGGTAAAAAAGGAACTGAGTGGCCCGCTTTATGACTTCAACGGGGTGCGATACCAAGATTTTTTAGCGAACGGCACTTTAGTAGTCGCGGACAAGAACAATCATCAGGTCAAGCTGATCTCCTCAGACAGTCTGCTGCTAGGTGCCGTGGGTTCAGGGCAGCCCGGAAAAGGCCCCCATCAATTCACCACGCCCGAGGGAGTGGAAGTCAGTGGGTCGACCATCTGGATATCCGATTCGGGTAATGATCGTATTGTGCAGTATAAATTAGATGGCCCCTGACACGGTTTAAACCGGGTGAACGTTCAATTGTCGATCGCTCACCCGAAAATTTAGAAACTCTCCCTGAAGAATCAAGAATGAAAGAAAATACTTAACGACTACTCTGGTTGAGGCTGCTCCGCCGCGGGTGGAGCCGCCGGTACAGTAGGCATCGGCATCGGCATCGGCATCATTCCGCCCATTCCCATCATGTTATACATCGGCTGCATGGACTGCGGATTAATCATCCAGTTTATCCTTGGCACGTACCAGTTTGGATTGGCCATAGACGTGATCGGTTCGTAATAAACTGGATTCATCATAGCGGTCATCCACTTATTGTAGTACGCCGGATTCATCATCTGCATAAACGGCTGATACATTGCGGGATTCATTGGCGCCATCATCCATGAATAATACATGCTGGGATTCATAAAACGCATCATTACTCTAGACATCTTATTAAAATCCGTCATTCCCCGCATCCAGGTATCCCACATTACGGGCTCGGTCGCACACTTGGTCATGACGTGAATAGTGTGTGGGTCATTTACTACCGCCATAAGTCGAGCAAATGCAGCAGGGTCAGCCATGGTGTCCGCCATGACCTCCATATCGGTAAAAGCTTTAAGTTGTGGAACGATGCTTTCAAAGCGTTCTTCATCGGTGTTTGAGCAGTCGCCATAATATTGTTTAGCCAGCTCGAACTTATGTTCTGCCGCTGAAGTAGAATCGGTTTCTTGGGCGATAACTCCGGGACTCATTAACCCGATCAGTAGCACATAAATAAATTGCCATAAGAAAAATTTAGTTTTGCGAGTTTTCATTAAATTAGTAGAGATCATAAAATCGTAATGGTAATTTTACTGTCAACAGTAAATTCCGCATTGATTTGACTCAAATTAGATGGAAATCGACGGGTGCTGTTGAGAATCGTGACAATTTGCCAATTGACCCAGATCAACTAGAGAATTCGATCATGCCCCACAATACCGTATAAATTAGAGTAGTCAGCGCTTCCAATCAACATTCGAATTCATTGTCTTTATTAGTGCTATGGCCAAACTTGCAGCGTTGAAAGCAGAGCAACTGTACAGAAAATGCGATCTGTCAGAGATTCCATTTGAGACTTCTGATCAGGTGACTGAATATGAAAGTGTTGTCGGTCAGGGTCGGGCACTTGGAGCCATCCACTTCGGTACTCGGATCCGTGGAGAGGGGTATAACGTATTCGCACTCGGTCCGGCCGGCACAGGAAAACACTCTGTGGTCAGGCATATTCTTGAATCCGAGGCGAAAAATAAGCCGACTCCCGCCGACTGGTGTTACGTCTACAATTTTGAGACGCCACATAAACCTAATGCCCTGCAGCTTCCCCCTGGAAGGGGTTCGAGTTTTAGAAAGGATATGGAGCAGCTCACCGAGGATCTAAACTCTGTTATACCGGCGGCATTTGCGACAGAGGATTACCAGGCGCAAATCGAAAAGCTCGAGCAGGAGCTGGCAACTAGAAGAGACAAGTCCTTAAACGATCTTGCTGATGAAGCTAGAGAAAAAGGTGTGCAGTTGGTGCACACACCATCAGGGTTTGCTTTCGCACCGTTGGATAAAAAGGAGGAGGTGATTCGTCCGGAAGAATACGAAAAGCTATCCGAATCTGAAAAGAAAAGATTGGAATCGATTGTTGCCAAGCTTCAAAAAAAGTTTCAGCGCTTGATACGTCAATTTCCAAACTGGCAGAAGGAAAATAGGGAAAAAATTAAGGAAACAGATCGAAATATCGCAAGGCTTGCGGTAGAAAATCTTATAGGAGCGATAAAGGATAACAATAGTGATCTCTCAGAAGTCACCGCTTTCTTGTCTTCGGTAGAGGAGGATATTGTCGAACATGTAAGAGATTTTCGTGGCGAGCAGGAAACAAATGTCTTATTTGGTGGTGGTGGCCAATCTCGTGCGGTGGCATTGCAACGCTACAAAGTAAATTTGATTGTCGATCACAGTAGAAAGAACTCAGCGCCAGTTGTATATCAGGATCTGCCTACACATAGTAACCTGATGGGAAGAGCTGAGTACCAATCACAGATGGGGACCCTTGTTACCGATTTCACTCTGCTCAAGCCTGGTGATTTGCATCATGCAAACGGTGGTTACCTGATACTTGACGCGCGCCATCTTCTGACTCAACCTTTTGCTTGGGAGAGTCTCAAGCGTGCGTTACGCTCGAGCGAGGTGCGGATAGAGCCACTTGAACGAAGCTTAGGGCTTATCAGTACGATTTCTCTGGAACCAGAGCCAATTCCTTTCGATGCAAAAGTCGTGTTGCTCGGAGATCGTATGCTTTATTACCTGCTCAACCAATATGATCCCGAATTCAAAGACCTGTTTAAGGTGGCCGCAGATTTTGATGACACGCTCGACCGGAGCCCCGACAACTGTGAGAGTTTCGCGAGATTGATAGCGGGCATGGCGCACAAACAATCATTACGTTCAATCGATAATACAGGTGTTGCCCGGTTGATAGAACACGGGGCAAGGATTGCAGGAGATGCTGACAAGCTGTCAACCCATCTCAGGGAGGTAAGTGACGTGCTTGAAGAGGCGAACTACTGGGCCGGTGAGCACGATTCGTCGATCATAACCCGGCAACATGTGCAGGAGGCCATCGACGGAAAGATTAGTCGATTGGATCGAGTGCGTGCACATATTTATGAAGCTATTGCGCGTGGCACGATTGCTATCGATACTGAGGGTGCACGGGTTGGACAAATAAACGGGCTTTCGGTTATCGATATGGGTGATTTTGCCTTCGGCCAGCCTTCAAGAATTACCGCCACGACCAGGCTAGGTGATGGCAAAGTGATTGATATTGAGCGAGAGACAGAGCTGGGCGGGCGGATTCATTCGAAGGGTGTTCTGATCCTTTCAAACTTCCTTGCGTCCAGGTATGCCATAAAACATCCGCTTTCTCTCTCTGCCAGTCTTGTATTCGAACAGTCTTATGCAATGGTAGATGGTGACAGCGCATCACTTGCGGAGCTCTGCACTTTACTTTCGGTATTGTCTGACATTCCAATCAATCAGAGTTTTGCAGTAACAGGGTCTATCAATCAGTTGGGTAAAGTCCAGGCTATCGGGGGTGTTAATCAGAAGATTGAGGGTTTCTTTGACGTTTGTAAAGCAAAGGGTTTCACTAACAATCAGGGGGTTTTGATCCCATCTTCGAACGTTAAGCATCTGATGTTGCGGGAAGATATTGTAGAAGCAGCGATAAACGGTAAATTCAGTGTCTATTCGGTTGAGACCGTGGATCAGGCAATCGAGGTTCTGACTGGGGTGGAAGCCGGCGCAAGAACCGAAGACGGTGAGTTTCCAGAGGGATCGCTCAATGACAAAGTAGAAAAATACCTGATTTCTCTTGCGGATTTACGTCGTCGTTTCTCTGGAAAAGACAAAGAAGCTGATGATCAGGACGAAGGTGAGGAAAATGAGACCTGAGACGCATTCAAATGAGAGGCGTATTCTAGTGGCTCTAGATGCGTCACCAAGTAGTATGGATTCTCTTGAAATGGCAGTTAACCTGGCTGCTCGTATGCGCGCTCAGTTAGAAACGCTTTTCATTGAAGACATAAATCTGTTAAGACTGGCAGCTTTACCATTTGCCGCAGAGCTGGACCGGTCAAGCGGAGAAGCCCGTTCCATGAACGAAGCAGGGATTACCTCCGCATTGCAGGCTCATGTAGAAAGGCTGAGACGGCGGCTTGACTGGTTCAGCGAACACAGGAAAATCCAATATAGTTTGCGCACAGTACGCGGTGATTATCTGACTGAGGCAATGCAGGCTGACTCAGATATTTTATTTATCTATACATCGAAAAGGATATCGATGGGTGAAGCCGCCAACCCTTCTAGATCTACCGCATTGCGCACTGCGCAGCGTGGGGTACCTTCGATTTTTACCGTATATTCAGTAGGTGATCGGTCAGGAGAATCGCTTCGGCTTGCGGTCGAACTCGCGGATATTCTAGGGACTGAATTGGTGATCGTACTACCGGTTGCTAGCGATGAGGAGCTGGAAAGCTACCAGACTGATGTAGCAAAGCAGCTCGGTAAACGGTCTAACGTGACTTTTAAGACAGCTAATACTGACTTTGCCAGAACAGCGTCTGAAATTGCCAAAAACAGATGCTCTTTGTTGGTTTTACCTAAGCATGGTGATCAGTTCGATCGTAATGAGATGAACGCATTACGATCATTGCATTGTCCTTTGGTGTTGGTTGGGTAGAATGGTTTTTAGAAAACTGTCTTGGAGAAATTCAAATGAAAGTAGCTGATATGATGAGGCGCAGTCCTGTGGTCGCGGATCGTGAATTTTCGATCCAGCAAGCAGCCGAAATTATGCGAGTGCAGCAGGTTGATCACTTGATCGTAGTTGATACGGAGACAGGTGAGATTCCAGTCGGGATCGTCACGGGAAGAGATCTGGTGATCGAGATAATGGCCGAAAAAGTCGGCACGGAAGAAGTCACGGTAGGGGATATTATGGCGACTGATCTATACACTGCATCTGAAGATCAGGAAATCGGCGTCGCCTTGTTGTTGATGAGGGAGCACGAAGTTCACCATCTACCAGTTATTGACGGAGGTGGTCAACTGTCTGGAGTACTGTTTGTATACGATCTAATGGATCGGCTCATTGATGACAATGCTGCTATCGATTAGACCTCAACTTCTTCACCTCAACCAATGAGTCTGATTCAGGGGTAGAGTTCGTGCCTGGTATGGCCAAGTCCTCGTTAACTTATTGTTAACTTATTGGCAAATTTAAGTACGTGTCTCCATTTTTGAGTTCGCTCAGCATTTGCTTCAGACGCTCAATTTTGACTTCAGATTTCTGTGCGGAATTAATCCATCTCAGATAATTGATCCGTTGATATTTGGGACGTACTTCAAATGCAGAACACAAATCATGTTGCTGCAAGGCCTCATGAACAAATTGGGGATATTGTTCAAGGGATGGAGATGTATTCTTCTTAGCCATTTTAATAATGCCGGCAAATTTCAGCGTCAATACAAAAAAGCCAGTATGATCTCCACATCGGGTGACATACGTTTTTAATCTGGCAGGCACTAACGGCGCGTCTGTCTAGACGTGACGGCCGACTCCGCAGCAAATTTACTGCACTCAATACACGGAACAATTTCACTTCCACCTCCACCTTACAAATATTTTTATATTACCAGTTCATTAGAAACCATCTAGATAATAGAACGTTTCTATCTTGTTGCCTGGTGAGGTGGTCGCAGCACTTTATTTTATTCGAATTATTAACTTTACGACGGGTAGCACTGTAGTCTTTATTCTTGGTCAATACAATCTAAAGACTGTTTCAAGATGTAACTCAAGTTGTTTTCACCGCATCAAATGTCCAAGGAAGAGTATCCCCCCTCGACTTCGTTTTTGCTGACTATCCCGTATTCCTCTTCGTCAGCCTTCTTCCTGACCGGAGCTATTTAGGTCTTACATAGGGGAATTGGCGTTCCCGCTGGTGCATGGGTCGCACAGTCCAATTCGCCTTTGCACGCCAATCAAAAAATCTGGCATCTAACGAGAGATCAAGGGGGAATCTGAGTACCGGGTATAAAAAAATTTTTGGCTTCTTGCTAGAGAAAAAATTGGCGCAAATATCGGAAAATATCCTCTAAAATAGAATAAAAAACTCATATATATTTAAAATAAGAATAATATTTATATATAACCTATTTGATAGATTATATTACTTTCTATATCATCCGCGTCTGTTCAGCTCAGCACAATCATCAATTGCCCATGCCACATACCATCAATATCTCTGCTATCGACACCTGTAATGATAGTCTCGCGTTGGCTGAGGACTTGCCCGATTCAGGAGAATATCAGCCATTATCAGCTTCTGAATCCTATGTGATTACGGGTGATGAACTAAATAGGATGGTTGGCGACCCGACCGTGCTAGTAGTCGATCTTAGACCGGTGGAACATGGGGTGGACGGATACATTCCAGGTTCGATCCATCTTGACTATAACCGCCTGGTGCGACGCCTGGATTATTCCGAGGGATTGCTCCCAGAGGTCGGGGACATCAGGAAACTATTCTCAGAACTTGGATTAAAACCCTGGCACTTTGTTGTCGCCTACGATGACGAAACCGGAGTTGAGGCGGCTAGACTATTGTGGACACTGGAAGTGGCTGGACACAAGAACTATGCACTGCTAGATGGAGGATTTGCTGCCTGGCTAAACCTGAATCTGCCTGTCAGTGCGGTGACAATTGAGCCTGTCTATTCGGATTATGCCGAATTTCTGCCTGGACCGGCGGTGGTGAACAAGGATTATGTCTTGCGCACAATTGCTCGAATAGATTCCTGCATTGTCGACACCCGATCTCTTGAAGAGTATTCGGGAGAGGATTTACGTGCTCAACGAGGAGGGCATCTGCCTGGTGCGATCCACTTTGAATGGACTGAGGCTGTTGATCTATTTGGAACCGGTAAACTGCACGATCGCGCGGTGTTAAAAACTAAATTAACGGCGCTAGGTATAACCCCTGACAAGGAAATTATCCTCTATTGTCAGTCGAACAGGCGATGCGCACATACCTTTCTGGTATTGAAATGGTTGGGGTATGAAAACGTGAAAACCTATCATGGTTCATGGTCGGAGTGGGGAAACGATCCGCATACCCCTGTTGTGCATTGATTGAAGCCTCTTTTCCATCCCTGCGTCTAATGCGGTGATCCTGCACCGGGAAACTCCCATTTCAGTAGAAAGAAAATTGTTGTGGTAGTGTAAACTTTGCAAAGTTTAAACTCATCTCTCACCAGGGGATTTTTGCGACGCTATGGATAATAAAGTGATCTTGACCTGCGCGGTCACCGGTGGGCACAACAACTTCCAGAAACATCCCGACTATCCAATTACTCCGGAGCAAATTGCCTCCAACTGCATTGAAGCGGGCAAAGCGGGTGCAGCCATAGCGCATATTCATGTCAGGGATCCGAAGACTGGAATGCGATCAGGTGATCCAAAATTATTCCGAGAGGTGGTTCATCGAATCAAGGATTCCGGTAGTGAAATTCTGGTAAACCTGACTACCAGCGAGGGTGCGAGATTCGCGCCGGGATCCCAGGATGCAAAGGTCGGGGGGCCGGGAACTACCCTAATGCAGCCGCTCGAACGCTTGGTACATATTGAAGAGTTGAAGCCTGATATCTGCACACTTGATGTGGGTACTTTTAACTTCGGAGAGACCATATTCGTAAATACACCGGAGCATCTTCGAGTGATGGCGGCACGTATCCAGGAACTCGGGGTCAAGCCAGAGCTGGAGGTGTTTGAGCCGGGCCATATTATGTTTGCACACCAGCTTATTGGTGCTGGCTTCGTGCAAGACCCACCAATGTTTCAGGTTTGTCTGGGAATTCCCCATGCGTCTCCTGCTACGCCGGAGATTCTTAGCGTCATGAAAGGTCTGCTGCCGGAGAATGCCAGATGGAGTGCTTTTGGAATATCCAAGTGGGAATTTGATATCGTTGCTCAGGCAGTGACGCAGGGCGGTAATTGCAGAGTAGGATTGGAGGATAACCTCTATCTAAACAAAGGTGAATTTGCCAGCAATGTGCGGCTGATCGAGCGTGCAGTTCGGATTATCCGGGAGCTGGGCAGGGATCCCGCGACTCCCCATGAGGCGGCGGAAAAGCTGGGATTGAATCGCTGATTTACAGTGGTTCTTGCGGGTAAATCACCCGATACGCTGCTGGATTTATTCTTCCATGCATTGTCGGACTACTCATTTATGGCAGACTGATGTGAATTTTTATTCCGACTTGATCAATACAGTCTGGATTTACTTGATGCATCTTTTGGTCTGTTCTTGCTTCTGTGTTAGTCTGTCGATCCGATTAACTACTGCAAGGAGGTGATCCAAATGTCTAGTGTTTTGAACATGGGCGGGTCCGTCCTGGTCAGTGGGTACTCAGCCTAACCGTTGACTGACTGCTGATCAAAAGTGGCTGACCCTTCAGCCAGAACACGGGGCTGCCGCAAGGCAGCCCTTTTTAATTGAAAGGGTCAGCAATGTGTTCGCTTAGTCGTTCCCGGAAAATGCCTTCTGCCTTGACGCACTCCACCCCTGGGTAAATCGATCGGCGACCATTGCGATGATCGCCATGCCGATACCAGCGACAATGCCTATACCGAAATCCCCGTCCCCGAGGCCGATGTATACCTGCTGACCCAGTCCATTGGTGCCAACCAGCGCGGCGATCACAAGCATCGCTATGGCATACATGATGGTCTGATTCAGTCCGAGCATGATTATCGGTAACGCCAGCGGCAGTTTAACCTGGGTGAGCAGTTGCCATCGGGTGCACCCCATGCTGGTAGAGGCTTCCAGAACGTCTGCCGGCAAGTTGCGAAGACCGTGCTCTGTATATCGGATTGCAGGAACAATTGCATAAGCCACGATAGCCAGCAGGGCACTGAACTCGCCAATTTTAAAGATCATGACAAATGGTATCAGTATCACGAACAGAGGCATTGTCTGCAGTGTATCGTTGATTGGCCGAATAATGCGCGACACTGCTTCAATTTCTGAAGCCAGCACGCCGATAAAGCCACCTACCAAAAACGAGATTACCACCGCGATGCCGCATAGATAGACGGACAACATCGCTTGAGGCCAAATGCCAGTCAACAATAGAAATAACAGTGATAACAGGGTGCCGATCGCGAGCGTTCTTCCGCCTAGTTGAAACGCCATATATGAAGCCATTGTGATCAACATCAGCCACGATAGTTTGGTCAGACCGAAATAAAACAGTATGGCAAAGAACAGTATTACCAGTGAGAGGCTTTTTCGTTGTCTGAACCAGGCAAGCCCAGCGACGACCAGAACGGCAAGACCGTACATCAGCTTAAGCGCAGGCGTGAATTCGAAACCCCACGAATAAGGGCTGATTGTATCCACCAGGCCAACTTTTACCGGCAGCATAATGTAAAAGAATGCGATAGTTTTGATCGTTCCAATTGCCTCGCTCCAATTGAGGATAAAGTTCTCGAGCCATCGATTCATGCCGTCAGCCGGATAAACAACCCAGGCTTCCGGCCATTCTCTCAAAGCCGGAATGAATGATGACAGAATGAATAACGTGACGCTGGATACGATCGCGATGAGTAGATATCGGTGCCGATGCAGAGGGCCGGTTTCGCTCGACTGCTCCTTACTTTCCTGTCCTGCAAAGCCGTAAGTAATTCGGTCAATGACCATCGCCAGTAGTGCGATAACAACCCCGGCAAGAATACTCTCGCCAAATTGTGCTTTGCGAATGCGTGACAAAACTTCCCAGCCGATGTCTGCAGTACCTCCAATGATCGATGCGATAATAACCATCGAAACTGCAGCCATTGTGGTCTGATTAACGCCTAGCAGCAGTTGCCGGGCTGCGGTCGGTATACGTACCTGCCAGAACAGTTGGCGTGGCGTGGCGCCGGACATTAAACCGGATTCAATGATTTCGGCCTGTACACTTTTAAGCCCCAGTATGGTGTTACGAACCATGGGTGGAAACGCAAACAGCAGGCTTGCAATTAATCCCACCACTGGGCCAAAGCCAAATAACAACAAAATGGGCAGCAGGTAAGCAAATGCGGGGATCGTTTGCAGCATATCCAATGCCGGCATAATTATGTTTTCCGCCCGCTTAGAACGAAACCCCCAAACCCCAAACCCAAAACCTGTGACAATGGCAAGAGGAACAGAAATCAGCACCAACGACAGGGAATTCATGCTTTCGGGCCAGTATCCCACGAATACCATGTACAGCAGTGCCAGGGTTGAGAATAAAGCAAGTTTCCAGCCAGATGCCGCCCAAGAAGCGACTCCGCCGAGCACCACTATTACTGGCCAGGGTACCCACTGCAGGACCTGCTGAACCACAGATACGGGTATAGCGAGAATGTCAGACAGTCCTCGGAATAACCAACCGGTGGTTTCAACCAACCAGTTCATCATAGCGTTTAATATGCCAGTGAGCGGGATTACCCATTCAGTGGGGTAGTTCACTAACCAGGGGGTGTAACTCCCGATAAACTGGGTGCTCAGTAGCAGTCCTATCAGTATCAACCAGATCCAGAATTTGCCAGGATTACTACTCATCTCGGTGGGTTTCCCTGGCTAACGCCGAAATCACGTTCGCTGCCGTGGCTACTCCCAGAGTTTTATTCTGTGCATCCTTCACGATTACCGCTCGGGCTTGGGACAGAACCGGCAGTAAATCCTCGATACATGCGCCGGACCCAATGCTTGGCAGGTCTGGATCATCGTAAAGACCTTGCTCCGCAGAGACAACTGCACCCGCTGTTAACACTTTGGTAATCGGTACATCGTTGGTGAATTCAGCGACGTAATCGTTTGCTGGATTTACGATCAGTTCTGCTGGAGTGCCTATTTGTACGATTTCCCCGTCCTTCATAATCATCATACGGTCAGCAATACGCAGGGCTTCGAGAAAATCATGAGTGATAAATACGATGGATTTATGCAGCTGGTTCTGGATGCCTAGAAATTCGTTCTGCATCTCCCGTCGGATCAACGGATCCAGAGCAGAGAACGGCTCGTCTAGAAACCAGAGATCGGGCTCAACCGCTAGAGATCGAGCAATACCTACTCGTTGCTGCTGTCCGCCGGAAAGCTGTCTGGGGTAACTGCCCTCGCGACCATTCAGCCCTACTAAATCAATGACTCGCTGAGCACGTTCCCGTCTTTTCTCCAGGGTTAATCCCTGTAGTTTGAGCGGAAATGCAATATTGTCAATAACATTAAGGTGAGGCAGCAGGCCGAAGCTCTGAAACACCATTCCCATTTTATGGCGCCGAATTTCAATCAACTCCTTCTCGGATTTTTTAAGCAGGTTTTCTCCGTCTAGAAGCACCTCACCCGCAGTTGGTTCGACCAACCTTGATAAACATCTGACGATAGTGGATTTACCTGATCCGGACAGGCCCATGATAACAAAGATTTCGCCAACCGCGACCTCGAAACTGACGTCTCCACAGGCGACAATATGACTAGACTCTCTGATTTTTTGCGCATGGGTTACGGGACTTTCAACATTGCCTTGGTTGTTGTTAAAGAACTGCGAGGGATCCTCGCCATAAACTTTCCAGACGTTTCGACAGGTGAGCTTTATTTCTTTATTAGATTGCATGAACGAGCCTTTGGCTGGAGCTAGCCATGGATAATGAAAAACCGGGGTGTATCGCTAATGGTACACCCCGGTTTATTTCATTCAGTTGACGCCGATGGGCTTACTGAGCGGCTGCGACCCAGGGCTGCCAGAGGGATTCGTTACTGTTGACCCATTCGGTAACCACCTCGTCGAGATCGCGTTTATTATTGTCGACCTCCAGCATCAGCGTGTTTTGCGTATCGTTATCAATGCTCATTGCTTCAATCAGTTTTAATGCTCCAGGCCATTTGCTGCCAAAATCCTTCCATACGACTTTTCCGATACTGGCTTGAGGGAAACCGCAGTCACCGGTCTTACCAGGATCAAAACCATGTTCGGGTTCTGAATCGCAGTTTGGATGTGCCGCTGGCAGTTCGATCCAGTCCATGTCGAGCTCGGCGTGCAGCCAGTGTGGCGCCCAGAACATCATCAGTGCCGGCTCTTTGGCAGCATACGCGGCCTTGAGTTCGGCAATCATTGCACCCTCGCTTCCTCCTGCAATGGGTTGCAGAGGCAGCCCGGCGTTTTCAACCAGATCCTTAGAGCGGGTGCCCCAGTCCGCGGGATACGTGATCAGCCTGCCCTTTGGAAATGTTTCCGGAGCGGCAAATACCTGCGCGCACTCAACCAGCGCGCTCGCGTCAGGCAGACTTGGACACTTTTCCTTCATATAAGAAGGATACATCCATCCTTCTTTGGGCTGCAGACCCAGCTCGCCAACCTTGACGATTTCGCCGGATTCCACTGCCTTGGGGTAGATGTCTCCAACATTGTTGTCCCAGACCTCCGGCTGCAGATGCAGATTGCCCTGGGCGATCGCGGCAAACTGAGGAACCGCTCCGGCGGTAACATATTCGATATTAAACCCTGCTTTTTGCAGGAGCTGACCTGCGATATGGGCGGAAATGTGTTGGCCCGTCCACTCGTTAATAGCGATTTTAATCGGGTCGGATGAGCCGTTTGCGGCGAAAACGCTCGAATTGGCCATTGTGCTGACGGCCAATCCGAGGACCAGGTGCTTGAATTTCATAGTATTTCTCCAGAGGTGCGGTCGTGAGACCGAATATTAATTGTATTATGAGGAAATTTATCCTACGAAAACTTTATCACTTCGGTTGCAGCCCAGCAACAAAAACAAGACAGGATGACTGAATTCAGTCGCTAGAGATACAATTAAGGCAATTTTAAGTGGATTGAATGTATTGAATACACCTGTCGCCAAAGACTGGTACGAAACCATCTCGATAGGAGATGGCATAACTCGGGTACGGGAAACCTGGGTTGCTCCGTGGCTCAGATGCAATATCTGGCATGTTCCTGGCCGCACTCATGATTTGCTGATCGATTCTGGGATGGGGTTGCGACCGTTAAAAAAAGAAATCAGTAAGCTCAGCGGAAAGCCTGTGATCTGCGTTTCAACCCATGCGCATTTTGACCATATAGGGGGTGCCCATGAATTTGATTGTCGCCTGGGTCATCACAATGAGGCTGACATTCACGCCTTTCCAAATCAATATAATACAAGTGACTGGGGTCCATTTGTGCGCGCCGAAACATTTTCCGCATTACCTTATGAAGGATTTCAATATCAGGATTATCAGGTAAAAGCCGCTCCACTGACGGGTTATCTGGATGAGGGTGATACCCTTGACCTAGGGAACCGATGCTTTCAAATCATGCATCTGCCAGGTCATTCACCCGGTTCCATTGCGCTCTATGAAAAAAAAAGCAGATGTTTATTTTCCGGCGACGTGGTGTATGACGGTGCTTTGTTTGACACCGTATATCATTCCGACAAAACTATTTATCGCGAGAGTCTCAAGCGTCTGAAGGATCTTCCAGTCGACGTGGTGCATGGGGGCCATTACGAATCTTTTGGACGATCACGAATGATTGAAGTGATCGATCGATATATACAGGGGGATAACAGTATTGACGATCCGGAAAGCTGGGTGTTGCAGCAGGTTTAAAATTTTAGCGGTGCTCGGATAGACGTGGCGATTGTGCCTGCTTAAGACAAGGATGCCTTCATCCGCTCAATTTCAGCTAAACCATCTTCTCTGGACTGAAACAGGTTCGGATCGAAGTTCTCTGATTGCGCCCGAGCCTCAATAGATTTTTCAAGATCTTTATGAGCGGAATAGCGAACCGAACCCAGAGAGGATGCGATATTTACGCGCTTACCCCTTTGAGCGAAACGTATCCACGCAAGTTCGTAAATTCGGGTGTTCATGTAATTCACCAGAAAATACCATTTAGGCTCTCCGGTCTCCGCTATTTTTCTTTCTACTTCATCATAGAACTCGTCTACCATAGCGCTGGTGTCGAAAATCATATCACTGAAATCGACCTCCATAATCTGGCGGTCATGCAAAAATGCGATTCTATCGCTGAATTTTGTGTCGTTCATTAGATTGGTTTACTTGAATAGATAAAAAATTTTTGGCGTTAGCTATAAGCTTGTCTGCCTAACTATCTCGATCGAGAGATGTTCAGTGTGCGAACCTATCAAATTGCCAGGTACTGTTGTCGCAGTTCGGCATTTTCCAGGACCTCCTCCGCAGAACCGTCGAATACCACCTGCCCCATGTCTAGAATTACCGCGCGATCGGCCAGATTTAATGCTGCCACCGCATTTTGTTCTACGATAATGGTAGTGATTCCGAGCTCCTTGATATTCTGCACAATCTTCTCGATTTCATGGACGATTACCGGAGCGAGGCCTTCGTATGGTTCATCCAGCAGTAACAATTTGATGTCACGAGCAAGAGCGCGCGCTACGGCGAGCATCTGCTGTTCACCTCCTGACAGGGTTACCCCTTCCTGCTTACGGCGTTCAGCCAAGCGCGGGAATTGCTGATAGATACGCTCCAGGCTCCAGCCAATCGGTTCCGCGATCTGCGCCAATTCCAGGTTTTCCTCAACAGTCAAACCGGAAATAATGCGCCGATCTTCGGGGACAAGCGCCACCCCAAGCTGGGAAGCTTCGTGCGCTTTCATTTTATGCAGTGGTTTATGATTCAGCCACACCTCTCCTTTCTTCAACTCGGGTGAGCCGACTTGTGCAATTGTTCTTAATGTGGAGGTTTTCCCTGCGCCGTTACGTCCAAGGAGAGCAACGATCTCACCTTCTCGAACATCGAAACTAACGCCTTGAACAATGTAGCTTTCGCCATAGTAGGCATGTATGTCCCAGCAGGAGAAGAAAGCCGGATCGGTTCCGGTTGCGTGAATGGTATGTTTTTCAGCTTCGCTTGGCATTAGTGGGCTCCTCCTAGATAAGCTTCTTGAACCTTAGGGTTGCCGCGAATTTCGTCAGGAGCGCCCTCGGCAATAATCGCGCCCTGTGCCAAAACTGAGATCTTGTCGGCAAGGCTGAAAACCACATGCATGTCATGCTCGATGATGACTTTAGTCATGCCACGTTCTTTTATTCTGATCAGTGTTTCGATTGTGGCATTGGTGTCCGCTCTAGACATGCCTGCAGTTGGCTCGTCGAGCAGCAATAAGCGTGGGCGCTGGACCAGTCCCATGGCTAGTTCAAGACGCCTCTTGTCGCCCCGGGACATGCTGCCTGAGTGATCGTACATCTGATCGATTAATCCCATGTCTTCGAGTACAAGTTCGGCCTCTTTAAAAATATCCGTTTCATCCGACATCGACTTAAAAGGATTAAAACTGAATGCGCCATCGCGTTTTGCCAGCGCCGGAATCATGACATTTTCAAGTATGGTCAGTTCCGGGAAAATTTCCGGAGTCTGAAATACCCGCACAACTCCGGCCTGATTAATTTCATATGGGGCTTTACCGGTGATTATTTCTCCATCAAATCTAACGGTGCCACTTGTGGGTTCGAGTCGGCCTATACACACATTCAGCAGGGTAGATTTACCAGCGCCGTTTGGCCCGATAATGGCATGTATCTTGCCCTCTTCAATTTGCATATTGACATTGCTTAAGGCTTGTAATCCGCCAAAAGTCTTGTCGACGTTTTGAATATTAAGAACGATATTTCCAACCATCTTAATTCTCCGACCCGGAATTTTTATTGGTAACACCGTCCGACTTACGTCGCTTAAACAGGCGCGTTGCCCCCTCAACCAAGCCACCTGGAAGGAATATAACGATAACCATAAACAGAGAGCCGAGGGTCAGATGCCAGCCTTCACCGACAAATGGATGGACCACAGTTACCATTACGGTTTCAAGCCAGGATGGCAGGAATGAAAACATGTCGTGCAATGCGGATTCGTTGAATGCCGAAAAAATGTTTTCGAAGTATTTGATAAGTACCGCGCCGAGCATTGGCCCGATTAAGGTGCCCACTCCGCCGAGAATTGTCATCAGCACCACTTCCCCGGACGCCGTCCATTGCATACGTTCTGCGCCCGCAAGAGGATCAGTGACTGCCAGCATCGAACCCGCCATTCCGGCGTACATGCCGGAAATTACGAATGCCCACAATAAATAAGGCCGGGTGTTAAAACCCGTGTAGCGCATACGATTTTGATTAGACTTGATGGCCCTCAGCTTGAGACCAAACGGAGAGCGGAAGATCCGCAGAGAAATGAAGAATCCGATAATCAGAATCACCGCGCAGAAATAGAACGCCGGGTATCCCCGCATGTTGATCCCAAAAAAGCTGCCGATGGGTGATCCTTCCTGGACAACGCCAAGGGCCTTGTCCAGCAACATTGGATCATCGCGCAGCACACGCAGACCGGTTTCACCGTTGGTGATTGGTGTAAGAACCGAGTACGCCAGGTTGTAGCACATCTGGGCGAACGCCAGTGTCAGAATGGAGAAGTAAATACCGGTTCTCCGCAGACTGACAAAGCCTATGAGTACGGCGAATAGTCCGGCGACCAGGGTACCGAAAATCACCGCCGGAATCGGATTCATGGACAACAGCTTGAAGGTCCACACCGTGGTATAGGAACCGATGCCAAGGAAGGCGGCGTGACCGAAAGAAAGATAGCCGGTGAGTCCAAACAAAATGTTGAAGCCGATCGCAAAAAGGCCAAAAATAGCGAACTTCTGCAACAGATCAGGATAGGCCGCGCCAAACGGCTTCATCCAGATTGGTGCCAGCAGCACCACAGCGGCGAATACCACCATCAGCAGGGCATCGCGGGGAGAGAGTTTGAAGAAATTCATCTAACTAGTCCTCCATCACGCCTTTGCGGCCCAAAAGGCCACGGGGTCGAACCAGGAGAATCACCACGGCCACCAGGTAGATAATGATCTGGTCGATACCCGGAAAAATGGACTTCACTTCGTTCATGGAGGCAAAAGACTGCAGGATACCCAGGAGGAACCCAGCCGCCACGGCGCCCGGCAGAGAACCCATGCCGCCGACCACGACCACCACGAAGGAAAGCACCAGGAAGTCCATGCCGATGTGGTAGTCCGGTGGCAGGATCGGTGTGTACATCACGCCGGCGAGACCCGCGACGATGGCCGCGATGCCGAAAACGATGGTAAAACGCCGTTCCACGTTGATTCCGAGCAGGGCGACGGTTTCACGGTCCGCCATACCGGCACGGACGACCATGCCGAACGTGGTGAACTGGAGGAACGCGAACACAGCGCCGATCACGGCAAGTGCAAATAGCAGGTAGATCATCCGCCAGTAGGGATAGACCAAGGAATCGCTGAGCCCGATCCACGAACCGATATTGGCGCTGCCCGCGATAACATCAGGTGCCGGCGTCGGGATGGGGTTGGCGCCAAAAAAGGACTTGATGATTTCCTGGATGACAATGGCAAGACCAAATGTCACCAGAATCTGTTCGGCGTGAGTTCGCTTGTAAAAGTACTGGATCAACCCACGCTCCATGATCAATCCGATCAGCAGCATCACAGGTATCGCCATCAATATTGATAGCGGTACTGCCCAGTCGATGATTGCCGCGCCGGTATCTCCAAACCAGATCTCCAGGTAGGGAATTTCCTTGTAGGCATCGAAGAAGGTAATACTTTCGTCTTTAACCTTTTTGGACAGTGTTAAAATCTTCTGGAAGGTGACCGCGCAGAATGCGCCGAGCATGAACAGGGCACCATGTGCGAAATTCACCACGCCCAGGGTGCCGAATACCAGCGTTAAACCGAGGGCGATCAGCGCATAGGCACCACCCTTGTCCAGACCGTTCAGTGTTTGCAGGAATATCGCGTCCACGTCCGTTTACCGTAATGCGTCGATGAACCGAACCCCGGCGGCAACGCTACCGGGGCCCGAAAGGAAAAAACAGGTTGGCCTGCCCTACAGGTGAGGCAGGCCGGCAGCCCTGATCAGGCTACGCATTCTCCAAGGTCTCCGGCATAGCCTTCCATGGTCGGGGAGTACTCGACCTTGGCACGCGGAGTTACCTCAACGATCTTCAGCAGGTCGAACTGGCTGGATGGGCTCTCGTTACCCTGCACAACCAATACATCTTTGAAGCACTGGTGGTCTTCTGCACGGTACTCGGTTGCACCGTTACCCATACCGTCAAATTTAAATCCTTCCAACACTTCAATTACCCCGCAAGGATTGAATGTGCCCGCCGCTTCAATGGCATTAGCGTACAACAGGGTCTGTACGTAGCAGGTGTGGGCAGCCTGTGATGGCGGGAAACCGTATTCGGCACCGAACGATTTAACGAATGCCTGTGAACCTTCATCAGTCAGTGACCAGTTCCAATTGGTGGATCCGTAGATGCCCTTGATGTTTTCGCCAGCGCCCTGGGCCATCAGGCGTGAAAACAGCGGAACCACGATCTGGAAGTCCTTGCCGTTGACCTGCTTGTCGCGCAGGCCGAACTGGACCGCCTGGGTCAGGGAGTTCACCATGTCCTTGCCGTAGTGGTTCAGAACCAGCACGTCGGCGCCGGAGTTCAGCACCGGGGTGATGTACTGAGAAAAGTCACCAGCCCCGAGTGGGGTGCGGACCGCTGCATTGGTTTTCCAGCCCAGAGCCTCGGTGTATTTCTTGATGGAGCCTTCCTGTGACCAGCCCCAGGTGTAGTCGGCGGTCAGGTGGTAGGCGGTACGGTCGTTACCGAAAGAGGACTCCAGTACCGGACCCAGGGCGGCGCCCGACATCTCGGTGTTGAAGAAGTGACGGAAACCATACTTGCGCCGGTCCTTACCGGTGGTGTCGTTGGAGTGGGTCAGACCCGCCATGAAGATGACCCCGGCTTCCTGACACAGAGACTGCACTGCGACTGCTACGCCTGAAGAGGAACCGCCGGTGATCATGATCGCGCCGTCTTTCTCAATCATACGTTTGGCGGATGCGCGCGCGGCATCTGACTTAGTCTGGGTATCACCAGTAACGTATTCGACTTTCTTACCAAGAATACCGTTACCTTTCAGGGATGAAGGTTGCATGGTGTTCATCATGCCACCGTCGCCTTCCCCATTAAGGTGCTTGACCGCCAGCTGGTAGGCTCTCAGTTCGTCCGCACCTTCATCGGCATATGCACCCGTCTGGGGTACATTGAAACCCAGAGTGACGGTAGATCCGCTGCTCGGGTCATTAGTAAATGCATGGGCATTACGCACGAAAAACATCGGTGCTCCAGCCATTGCGGCGGTGCCCAGACCGGTTTTCAGCACACTGCGGCGAGTCCAGCCATTTGGTTGGCTTACTTTTTTAGACATCAGCTATTCCTCGAAAAATAGGTTTTAGTTTTACTGCAGGATATTGTTGCCAACGACCGGTGTAAGGTGCTGGAGACAAATTTTTCACTCGTCGACCCTAAATGATATTGATGCAATAGTTAATAAGACAACATGAGGATTGACACGCCGCCTCGATTCTGCTCGACAAGGATGGCATCGGTTAGTGACCACTGTTTCAGCTAGTATCGGTGAGAAAGTGATGGAGGTTATATTTGGCGCGGACGATCTTGATGGTGAAGCAAGGGATCAACAGATCATAGATCAGCTTAAAACCATAATCTGATAGGCTTGATACCAGCTCATGTACAAGATCCACATAAAAAACAACCACTTTGGTCCCGATACTTTTCCTAATACCGCAGATGGAGAAGAGGTTTTCACCATTAGTAGAGAGCGATTCGATGCGGTAGCAGAAGATTATTCAGAAGTTGCTAAGCAACTCGATGTTTTTTCAATTGGGATACCGAAAATTTTTCGCAGTCGATGGCTTCAGCGGATGTATTGGTCGCTTGGGATCTTCCTACCGAGAATCTCGCCAGCGTGGCGCCCAACTTGAAATGGGTTCATATAATTGGGGCTGGTATTGAACACCTTACGCCATTTGACTGGTTGCCTGACGACGTGACGCTGACTAACAACAAAGGTGTTCATGCCGATAAAGGCGGTGAATTTGGACTAATGTCGATACTGATGCTTTACAACAGAATACCTGTGATCTACAACAATCAGATGTCGGCGACGTACGATTCGATCTACTCCACTCCCATTGCGGGAAAAACGGTCGTAATCATTGGTGTCGGCAGTATCGGTAAGTCCGTGGCTTCACATTGTCAGAAGCTCGGTATGAATGTCATCGGAGTTACCCGTCATGGAAAAAAGATTTCTGATGTCGACAGGATGGTATTCGTCGCTGAGTTAGACGCGGTATTGCCTCTAGCTGATTATGTTTTTGCAGTGACACCATTGACCCGAAGAGACTCGCAATCTGCTTGATCGTCATCGACTTGGTCTTCTGAAAAAAGGCGTCGGACTTGTCAATATTGGGCGGGCTGCAGTTGTGGATTACGAAGCACTAATCGATTTACTCAACAGTAATTATTTAAGTGGCGCAATTCTGGATGTCTTTGATCCAGAGCCGCTGCCCGCTGATTCTCGACTGTGGCGAACCAGAAATCTGCTGGTAACGCCACATGTATCCGCTGATGATGGAAATGCTTACGTACTTTTAACCTTGAAAGTGTTTTTTGAAAACATGGATCGCCTGATCCGCGGTGTCCCTCTTAAAAATCAGGTCAATGCTGGCTTAGGATATTAGGCATTCTTGCACGCGAGTCAGATTTTTCGGCTACGGCATTAATAGTAGAGCCGTAACCGAATCGTTTTAATCGGTACATGCCAGCGCTCGCGGCTGTCGGTTGAGCCAATACCCGGGCTGCGTTTATCAAAAGCACCAAACCCTATACACTTCGATTAGATCGGCTCTAATTCAATCATTACCGCCATGAATGGCTCACCGCCCTGGCATACACAGACTCGACAGCAAGCGCTAGCGGCGCTGAGTTCGAAACATACCGGCCTTAGTCATGAGGAGGCGTCCAAGCGCCTGATTGAATACGGAGCTAATCAAATTACGGCTGTGGATCAAGTGTCAGGGTGGCGCATATTTTTTGAACAGTTTCGTAACATCCTGATTATTATTCTGCTCGTCGCAACGGGATTGTCAGCGCTTCTTGGACACACGATCGAATCCCTCGCAATTACGGTAATTGTGCTGTTTGCAATCATTCTTGGATTCGTGCAGGAGTACAGGGCAGAACACGCGATGCGGGTTCTGCGTAGGATGGCAGTACCTGTTGCGAAGGTATTACGAGCGGGCGCCGAAATAGAAATATCCGCCGACGAAGTGGTGCCCGGAGATATTATATCGTTGCGAACCGGCGATCGCGTGCCCGCAGATGGACGGTTACTGGAAGTCTCCAATCTACAGGTCGATGAAGCGTCGCTAACAGGCGAGTCCGTGCCTGTGGAGAAGCAAACTACAGCTCTCAACAATCTCCAAAGCGTGGTAGCCGATCGCGACAACATGGTGTACTCCGGCACCGACGTTACTTATGGACGTGGGCAGGCGTTAGTCGTAGCGACCGGTATGAAGACAGAGTTTGGGAAGATTTCGGAAATGCTCCAGCATGTGGAATCGGAACGCACACCATTGCAGCAAAATCTTGATCGGGTCGGCAGGATTTTAGGGGTGACAGCAGGTGCAATTGTGTTGCTGATTGTAGCGCTCGGACTGCTGCGCGGTGAGCCGCTACTCGAAATGTTTATCTTTGGCATTGCCTTGGCGGTTGCCGTAGTGCCTGAAGCGTTACCGGCCGTAGTGACCATATCCCTTGCGATTGGTATGCAACGCATGGTCAGGCGCAATGCCCTGGTTAACCACCTTCCCACAGTGGAGACGCTTGGCAGTACTTCCGTGATCTGCACTGATAAAACTGGCACCCTTACCCGAAATGAGATGATGGTGCGCAGCGTTTGGCATGATGGAAAGACTGTCAGTGTTACTGGGGCGGGTTATGAACCTGTCGGTAAATTTCTAGAACAAGGAAAGCAACTTGAATTATCTCCTGGAATGACGCAGCTATTACGTTGCGGCGTCCTGGCTTCAGACACATATCTTGTGCATAACGATGAATGGCATATTAAAGGAGACCCCACAGAAGGAGCCTTAGTTGCAGTGGCTGCTAAGGCAGGCATAGCTAAAACGGAGTTAGACAAGGAATGCCCGCGCATCGGCGAGATACCCTTTACATCGGAGAGTAAAAGAATGGTCACTATGCACCAGGATGGGGAAACCACTTTGTTATGCATTAAGGGTGCGCCGGAAGTGGTGCTGGATATGTGTAGCACGATTTTGACTGAACAGGGTGAAATTCAACTGACTCCTGATCAGCGTCAAGCAGCGCTTGGCGCCGCGTCAAAGATGGCTCGAGGGGCATTGCGGGTGATCGGCCTTGGTATGAAAACAGGCGCAGATCTAGAAAGCGTGAGCAAAGACGGCAAAGACATGGTGTTTCTAGGTCTCGCCGGTATGATCGACCCGCCAAGACCGGAGGCCGCTCAAGGAATAGAGAGCTGCAGGCGAGCCGGCATTACACCAGTTATGATCACCGGTGATCATCCTGATACCGCGGCGGCTATCGCTATAGAACTTGGAATAACACAGTCAAGAGATGTTGTGACCGGGACCGACCTTGATGCAGTTAGTGATGCGGAACTCGCGGACAGGGTGGCTGGGATCAATGTTTACGCTCGGGTATCACCCGAACATAAACTTCGGGTTGTTAATGCCTGGAAATCCAATGGCCATATCGTAGCGATGACAGGCGACGGAGTGAACGACGCGCCGGCACTAAAACGAGCGGATATTGGAATTGCAATGGGTATTACCGGGACGGATGTCAGCAAGGAAGCAGCGGATATGACTCTTATGGACGATAATTTTTCATCTATCGTTTCCGCAGTAGAGGAGGGACGGGCAATCTTCAGCAATATCAAGAAATACCTGGTCTATCTGCTGTCGTCCAATATTGGAGAAATTGGATTATTGACTTTTGCTGCGCTGGCCGGATTGCCATTGCCGCTGACCGCGGTGCAGATTTTGTATGTGAACCTTGCCACTGACGGTTTGCCAGCTCTGGCCCTGGCGGTCGATCCGCAAGAAGATGATCTCATGAAATTGCCGCCCAGGAATTCTCGGCGAGGATTATTTACCGCACCGGTGACTGCATTGATGCTGACTGGCGGTTTTTGGTCAACTATTGCCAACTTTGGTTTGTTTAACTGGGCCTTGTATTCCGGCCGTGATCTGGAACAGGCGATGACCATGACCTTCGTATCATTGGTCTTGATACAATTTCTTAAGGCATATTGTTTTCGTTCTGACCACCACTCCGTGATTAGTAGCCCATTCGCAAATAAATGGTTGAACCTGGCAGTATTATGGGAGGTGGTTTTACTTGGCGTCATCATTTACCTGCCGGTTCTGCAAGTCCCGTTTTCGACATATGCGCTCAATTCTGCTGACTGGTTTGCGATTGCGGTTACCTCTTTTACCATTGTGCCAGTGCTTGAGTCGGTTAAATATCTGATTCGCAAAGGCGTGTTTAATACCGAGAGCGAGGATTATGAGAAAACAAAATCTGTTTCATTGTGATGGATTCGAACGTTAAATTTGGCAGTGAATAAATCAAAACCAAAAATGAATACTTTGTTTGGTGGCAAGACCGAGGGCGGCTTTCTTGGCCTGCCGGCCGCCGCACCAGGCGGTGCTGCCGATGCAGACATTGTGATAGTGGGGGCTCCCAGCGCCACACCTTATCAATCCGTTGGGCCTTATTGTGCCGGAGCGCCTGGGGCTATTCGTTCCGCTCTTGGATGGCCAGGAGCATTAGATCATTACGACTTCGATCTCCATGGAAAAATTCTTGCAGATAAGGTCCGTGCGGTTGATTGGGGAGATTTGCCGTATGACGATGCTGATTTTGCATCGAACCGTGATTTGATTCGCCGTCAAGTCACTCTTGCACTCGATAGCGGTGCTGTTCCAATTGTACTCGGTGGGGATGATTCAATTCCTATCCCCGTGCTTCAAGCGTATGAAAGACATGGCCCGATTACAGTGTTTCAGTTGGACGCCCATATAGACTGGAGGGACGAGGTGTCTGGCGAGAGAATGGGGCTCTCAAGCAATATGCGCAGAGCCTCTGAAATGAATTGGGTGAAAAGCATAATTCAGGTCGGTGCCAGGGGTATCGGCAGTGCGAGGCCTAGTGATTATCAGGATGCTCTGGATTGGGGTGTGAAATTTTTTCCAATGGAAACCATATTTGAACAAGGTGTTGATCAAGTTTTGCAAGCAGTGCCGGATAATTCCCCGGTTTTTATCACATTGGATATCGATGTGATGGATCCGGCTACAGTGCCGTCAGTCATTGGGCCAGCACCAGGTGGTTTCAACTATTGGCAGGTTGTAAATCTTTTCAAAAATCTTGCTCACCGCTCAAAGCTGGTGGGATTCGATCTGGTGGAACTTATGCCGGCTAACGATATTGGCGCAAGAGGGGCGTTGGTCGCCGCTCGACTAGTGGCGGTGATGTTGGGCCTCATAAGTCGGCAAATTGCCGCCGAGTAATCCATTCGGGGTTATGCGTTATTTTTTCGTGCCTGGTGTTTGGTGCAAACTAAGGTGGGGAATCGATTAATTAAAAGTGCCTTTACTGCAACCGACTCGTCAAATTTGTTAGACCGGATCGCGACGTAACGGTTGACACATACAATGAACACCGCCGCCTGCTCGAGTGAATTGAGTCATGTCCGGGTCGTATACAGTGAATCCTGCGGCGCGCATTTTCGCATTTAAGTCTTTAGCCCCTAATGTCGAAAGTACCTTGTCATTTCCCAGCGCAACAACATTGCAACCAAGCGCCATGGTTTCTTCGAAAGTGGCAGGAATGATTTCTATGTTTTTTGATTTGAGCCAGTCGACCACATCGTCTTCGGTGGTCTCGAGACACACGGCCGCGCACTGCTCGCTTAGCATGCACACCATCAGGTCGATGTGGACGTAGAAGGAATCGATGGGTGCGAACTTTATTTCCCAGCCTTCCGCAGTGAACCAATCTGCAACCTGTTTAGCGGCTACGCCCTCAGATCGATGGTCCGTATAACCAATTAGTGCAATGCCAGGCTTGATGATATTGAAGTCGCCGCCCTCAAAATTTCCGGCGGACACCATGTCATAAACAGGAATGTCATTTTCAAGATAGAAGCGCAGTGCCGCCGCATATTCTCCCCGGCGACGGGGATTTGCCAGCTGACAAATTACTGCGCCGTAGGGCGTCATAAATGATGAATCTCGCGCATAGACCTGCATGCATGTGGCAGTGTCAACTGGCAGGAAATGGCAGGACACGCCCGCATCCTGATATGCCTCGACCATTTCAATGTGCTGCTTTAACGCAAGCTCACGATCGAAGCGGTAACCCTTTCTCAACGAGTCGCGCACAAGTGAGCTGTATTCAGCGTTCTCCGGACCCAGCCAGTCAAAAGATTCCGCTGAGCCAAGGAGCACATCACGCAGTGGTCCCGTTTCCGACTTGAGATACCAGCGAGTCATTTCTTGCGTTCCACCACCATTGACTCTAACGCGGAGGGAAGGGTTTAGATCTGACATGTTGCGCTCGCTTAACTAGGTAATGTTTGGGTATTTGACACCATTTGATGGCGCTTGAACAAGCGACGAACCTTAAATTGCGCGTCTTATTACTGGACTACCTTTGGTTTTTTATCGGATTCGTACTTTAATAAGACGTTTCCAGCATTTCGCCCTTAAAACTGGCTTCGATTCTGAGGCCGGAAGGGTCTCGAAAGAATATTTGGGTTGTCTGAATCGCAGGGACGTAGTTGGTTTGGTAATCGATGTTACACATTCTTAAGTTCGATACAAACTGCGACAAACCTGTTACGCTGAAGGCAACATGATCCAGGAAGCCAGTATTATCATTTTGGCTGGCCGAGTCATTGATTGTCAGGTGAATCTGAGGTTTGTCATCTGAGTAAAGCCAGTATCCTTTGCTATTAAAATCAGGCCTGAAGCCCACGTTAAATCCAAATACATCACAATAGAAATTGCTGACTTTATCAATGATTTCACCCGGTGCGCTGATATTGATATGGTCGATAAGCATAGGTTATAGAAAGGGCTGAGACATAGGCCTGATTCGCATTTATCTTTACCATTCTATCCTACCGCAAATCTGTTTTTCGTCCGCGCTTCAACTGATATATTTCGGTATTGTTACAGAAGCGCTGACCAGATTGCTCAATTGCATAGCGTTCCGCATTATTTTCCCGTAATAAATATCTCTCAGAATCGTTGATGATGGATACTACTCTGATCAAGACGCTTGTCGTGTCCATTGCTCTAATAGTGGCTACGCTACTGATCTATCCTTATTTCAAGGATAGCTCTCGTGGTCCGATTGCTGAGTGGCATATGATAAATGTCAATATCGGGGGTCAGCAGGGGGATGCGAACTTACTGGTTGTTGGAGAACAGGTTGTCATGATAGATGCCGGTAAAAACGAAATTGGGTATTCGGCAGTGATTCCCTATCTGGAGAAGTTTGGGATCGAGCAGATCGATCATTTTTTTATATCCAACCCTGGTGACGCCTACTACGGAGGCATGGTTGCAATTCTTGACTCAGGTATTCCGATCGCCAGGATTTATCATCACCGGAACGCGGAACTGGCGATAAATTCAGAACAATATCGTCGCTGGTTCATAGAGTCACTTCAATTTGCGGCGGATAAAGGCTCGGAAGTAATAGCGGTTGGGCAAGGTTTTACAGTGGATTTGCCAAGCGATAGCCGCATAGAGGTGGTGTATGCGCAGGAAGGCGCACAGATTAGAAATGGAAAACCTATGATCGATGGCTCCCTAATCGTTAAATTTGAGGTTTCCGAGTCGAGCGTTTTATTCTCCGCTGATGCCGATCGCCGGCTCGGAAAATCTCTTTCCGATCTGCCAGGTATACGAGCCGAATTTTTAAAAATGCCCCATCCTGGAGAGGATAACCCGGCGCCTGCCAGATTCTACGACGCAGTTAATCCCGACTTTGTGTTGGTTCCAGGCCCCAAGCGCCGATGGTGCGGTGACGCTGGCAGGGTTGCCAGAGAATGGACAATTAGAAAGCAGGTGCCTACGTGGGTGACGGGCTCTAATGGACACATACGCGTAATCTGGCGACCCGGCGAAGTCTTAATCGCGCCACAGTATGACGATGGCAGGTGTAAGCTGAAGACCTTTGGTAGCGTGCAGGTTAAAAGAGAAAGCTGAACGATATTGATTTACGCATTTCAGTGTGTGCGGATTTTGAGTAGATTCGCCAGTTGTTAGACATTGTATCACCAGGCATCACAGGTTATCACTGGGTAACTGAGCCATATGCTCGCTCGGTATAAATCAACGGCGAACCGCTATCTGAAACGAAAATATCCTCTGTCTCTCCAAATAGAACGTAGTGCGTACCCACTCTGATGTTTGAGACCAGACGACAATCAAAGGATACAAGTGCATCGATCACGCTGGGTGCTCCGGTGACTTGGGTTGTCCATTTTGCGCATTCGAATTTCTCATTAACTTTATTATCTGATCTGCCTGCGAATGTCTCGGAGATGTGAGTTTGACTGTCTCTTAGTACGTTGACACAAAAGACGCCATTCTGAATAATTTTCTCCGCGGCAGGGCTCAGATAATGGACACAAACCAGCAGGGTGGGCTTGCTGGTGTCTGCGGATACTGGGGACATTGCTGATACGGTGACGCCTGCACGACCTGCGTCACCATCCGTGGTCACAACATTAACAGTACACGCCGCGCGACTCATGCCGCTTAAAAAGTGATCGCGTAGTGCAGGGTTATTTTCTATATTCACTTGGGTCGGATTTCCACATGCGCCTTGATTCTCTTGGTGGCCATGTCAGAATACCCATATGGTTCGACTTTTTTGAGCATATCCCAGAATCCATTGACCCATTGCGGGTCATCGCTTTGTGGCGATAGCTCAATGACTGAACTCGCATTGATCCAGAAGTGATCGTTGTCTATTGGCTCAGCTATATTAGACAGCGCCGAAGAAGCATCTGCCCCTTCAGGGGCATTGGCATGTTCCACCACGCAAAAGCTTTTCATTTCTTCGTGTTCTTGCAGGGACAGAGAGCCATCATCCGCTATAAGTAGATACATGTAATCACCTCACTTTGTTATAGTGTTTGGAAAAAAAATGACGACGGATTACGTTAGGCGAATGCCGGAATTACTTCAGAACAAAAAAGTTCAAGAGATCTTTTTTGCTCCTTCAGTCCTAATCCCATGCTCGCATAATAAATAAACTCGTCTACGCCTAGTTCCTGATAGCGTTTCAGTTTTGCAACGACCTCATCGGGAGTGCCGAACATCAGATTCTCACTGAGCATTTGAGGGTTGTAGTTATCTCGATTAGCAAGGCTTTCAAGGTCGACCTGCTTTGGAAACCCGTTTTTCACATCTCCGAGGTTCTGGAACAGGTTTTCGAACTGACCAAACTGACGCTGGGCCGCCCTGACGGGAACCTCCCAATCTTTCTTACTATCGTATAGCGCGGTATGGCGCATCATGGCAAATTTCGGTCGGTCACATCCCGGGTTAGCCTCCATTGCTTCATCGAGTCGAGACTTGTAGAGCTCAGCCTCTGAAAACGGACGTGTGAGAGGCCATGACATAATGTGATAACCGTGTTTAACCGCATAGTCATAGGTGATCGGCGCTCGTGCTGCGATCCAGATCGGAGGATGTGGCTTTTGTAAGGGTTTTGGCACCGATGTAGAAGTTGGAAAGGACCAGAACTCGCCATTGTGTTCATAGTCGCCCGCCCATAGCGCTTTGACCGCGGGTAACATTTCATGCATGTAGCGCCATGCGTCGGATTGTTTCAACCCAGGATGCATGCGGTCAAATTCGCGTTGATATGCACCCGAACCAATCCCGAATTCGAGTCGACCACCGCTGATCAGGTCGGTGAATGCGGCTTCACCCGCAAGATTAATAGGGTGCCAATAGGGCGCAACCGCGACTGCTGTACCCAAGCGAACTCTTTCGGTATGGGCGGCCCACCAGGTCAAGATTTGAAATGGGTTTGGCGCAATAGTCATCTCCAAGGCATGATGCTCTGCCGCCCACACAATAGTAAAGCCGCCCTGATCGGCCATCTGGACCATCTCCAGAGTATGGCGTTGGACGTCGGCCATATCCAGGCTGTCATCGGTACGTTCAAGGTTGATTGCCATCTGAAATTTCATCTTGTTTACCTTTTTAATCATGTTTCTAAAGTGTGAGCGCGGTGACTAGTTTCTGGGCGCACTCGATTATGCACGGCGGATGCAGATCGTGCATGGATTCAGGCGAAAATATCCCGCAGAATTTAGATACCATTAACGTGCCACAAACTGGCTGCCAAGTGGCTCATCAGACGTGTTCATCCAAACTGTTTTAGGGCGAGTGTAATCGTACATTGCCTGAAACCCGCTTTCACGCCCGTGCCCTGAACCTTTCATGCCTCCGAATTCTGCGATTGGCGATACCGCGCGATAAGTATTCACCCAGACGATACCGGCCTTCACCGCTTTGACCATCCGCAGCGAGCGAGCACTGTCACGGGTAAATATGCCTGCCGCCAGGCCATGTTTTGTAGTATTTGCTAGTCGAATAGCGTCGTCTTCGTCTTTAAATCGCAGGACGCTCAGTACGGGCCCGAACAATTCCGTATCAACAATTCTTAGCGCCTGATCAGGGCAGTCAATGATGGTTGGTTGGTAGAACAGACCTTGCAGATCTTTTACTCGTTTGCCACCGCACAATATTCTGCCGCCTTCAGCTTTCGCATGGGCAACCTCACGTTCAATGTTCTCAAGCTGCCCTGCAGTGCAAAGTGGACCCATTTCAGTATCTTCCGAGAGGGGATCGCCAATCTTGATTTGCTTAGCCATGGTCGTCATCTGGCTGAGAAAATCGTCCGCAATTTGTTCCTGTAAATACAGTCTGGATCCGGCAACACAGCTTTGTCCGGCAGCTCCAAATATTGCGCCAAGAGCGCCGTTTACGGCACTCCCGATATCAACATCGTCAAAGACGATAAAAGGAGATTTACCACCCAGTTCCAAAGAAACCTGCGCGAAATTATTGGTAGAGTTATGCAGCACATGTTCAGCTGCGATTGGTCCGCCGGTAAACGATATTCTTGCTACGAGCGGGTGCGAGGTGAGAGCTTTACCGCAGGGATCGCCGTGGCCGGTTACAATATTGACCACCCCTGGCGGAATCCCGGCCTGTTCAATCAGGCGCCCAAATTCCAGCATAGCTGCTGAAGCATGTTCGGAAGCCTTGAGAACGATTGTGTTTCCCGCTGCCAGCGCAGGGCCAATTTTCACTGCACTTAAAAACAACTGCGAGTTCCAGGGTACCACTGCGGCAACCACACCTAATGGTTCACGGTGGGTGAAGACAAACATATCGGGTTTGTCGATTGGCAACGTCTCACCACTTATTTTATCGGCGCAGCCCGCGTAAAATTGAAAGAACTCAGCGATGTATTTTGCCTGCCACCGGGTTTCCTTATACATTTTTCCGGTATCGATTGCTTCGATTCTGCCAAGCGATTCGGAATGGGTTGCCAGCAGGTCGGCGAGATTGCGTAAACAGCGGCCGCGTTCGGTAGGCGTCATTTTCGACCACGGTCCTTCGTTAAACGCACGATCTGCAGCCTTTACCGCAGATTCGACATCTTGCTCGCTTGCTTCCTGAATGCGAGACCATACATCGCCAGTGGCGGGGTTAACGCTGTCGAACGTTTTGCCGTCAGAGGAATTGACCCATGCGCCGTCGATAAGCATCTGGTAGTGTTGAATTTCACTCATCGCGCTCGTTCACTAATTAAGTTAGAAATTTGCTTTTGCTTGTACTACTAGATTATGAATCACTCTTGGAAACCTCTTCCAATAATATTGGAATTGCCAAATTGCAGGAGTGAATACCCATCACGGTGGTAAGTTGTATGGTTTCCAGTATTTCTTCCTTGGTTGCACCAGCCTTTATCGCGTTTTGTATATGTCGCCGCACGCCCGGTCCATAGAGGTGAGTGGTAGCGGCGTTGATCGCAACTAAAATGAGCTCTTTAAATTTTTGCGGAAGAGGCCCCTCTCTATGCGGGATACTTCGAAAAGCTAGATACGCTTCAAGAAAATCTGGATCCATTTCTTTAAGCTGATCCCAGATCGGATTCCAGTCGCCTTTGGCCCGGTGATCCTCAGTATGAGGGAAAGACTGATCTTGATTTGCCATAAGATATTTACTTCGTTCTGTGTTGAAAAGAATCGCGGCGAAAACTGTATAGTGCCGTGGGGTCCACAGCGACATCTACCACCGCTGGTTTATTGCATGCGAGTGCTGCGCTTACCGCATCGGAGATTTCTGACACCCTGTCGACACGGAAGCCCGCAGCGCCATAGAGCTCGGCAATCTTATCGAAGGGTGGGCTGCTAACATCTGCCCCAATGTACCGCTCACCGAAGAAGTCCCGTTGATAGGCTTTTTCCGCTCCCCAGCACTGATTGTTCATAACAATCGTTACCGTATGGATGTCGTTATCGACAGCAGTACTGAGTTCAGAAACGGTCATTCCAAAACCACCGTCTCCCATCAAGCTGACGACAGGCCGTTCTGGCTGTGCAAGTTTGACTCCGAGACCGCAGGCAAACGAGAATCCAACCAGGCCAAAATCCAGCGGTGTGAACAAGCTTGGCGGCTCCCAGTAGTTGAGTGCATCCGTAGCTTGAAGGCAAAGCGTTCCTGCATCCATGGTGACCGCAGCATTTTTAGGCAGAGCATCGCGCAATGATTTATATAATCCAGAGGGCTGGATTGGGTGAGCATCCGTGGCGGCGTCTGCATCTCGTTTTTCCAGAAATGCCTGGCGCTCATTCTGAAATGCCCGTGTCCAGGCCTCGACTTCAGCATGTGTTGCCATGTTTGCCAATCGCTCGCGGAGTTGCGTAGCGACTGTCTTTGCGTCAGCCCAGATACCAATTTCTACCGGAAAGTATCGACCGATGGCTGTTGGCTCCAGCTCAACCTGGATAATCGCCGCCGTCTCGCTCAAATTATCGTAAGAATAGAACGTGGAGTTGAATCCAAGCCGAGTACCCAGGGCTAGAATGACGTCTGCTTCCTTCGCCAATCGTGAGGCGACGGCATTACCCCGCGGGCCCATCTGGCCTGCATTGAGGGGGTGGCCAAACGGAATCGCATCGCCATGTCCAGGCGCAGTCACGACTGGCGTATTCATTGCTTCGGCCAGCTCAAGTACCTCAATGTGTCCACCGCTGTTCTTAATGCCACCGCCAATAATGATGACTGGATGGGCGGCTTTACTGAGCAGGTCAGCGGCTTCAATTATTTCGCGTGACGATGCCGAAGGAGTGCTCTGAGACCGATAGGAAGATGGTTCTTGAAATTCTCCGTACTCTGCCGTGTCTGACAGAATATCCCGGGGCAGATTGAGTTGTACCGGCCCTCGTCTAGGCGTCATCGCTGTGCGAAAAGCATCGCGAAACATTTCCGGTATGCGTTCGGTCTGGGTGACGGTCCAGGTCTTCTTAGTGACGGGTTTGAACAGCGCCTGTTGATCCACTTCCTGAAACGCATCGCGGTAGACGTGTCCGGAAGAGAGGGATCCCGCTATAGACACCACAGGAGAGAATGCGGCGGCCGCCTGGGCGAGACCGGTAACTAGATTTGTGGCCCCTGGTCCGTTCTGACCGGCGAGAATGACTCCTGCTCGACCCGATGCACGCGCATATCCGTCAGCCATATGGGTACCTGTGCGTTCATCATGCACGCCAACAAATTGGATATCTTCGGCGTCGTACAATGCGTCAAATATTTCCATGGTCGCTGAGCCGATCAGGCCAAATACATGTTTGACTTTTTCAACTTTCAATGATGCAACTGCAGCTTGCCCACCCGATAGTTTGTGCTTCAATTCTATTGTCCTTATTATGTAAGTATATTGATTAACTAAATGAAATAACGTGTTTAAATTGCAACTAATTCTTTATGTGCTTAAAAAACGCAAGCAGCGGTTCGGTGAATAACGATGGTTGTTCCACTAGCCCCATGTGTTGAAGATGTGGCACAACGATCGTTCTCGAATCGTCTATTTCGCTTGCGATGGCGTGGGCCATCGCCGGCGTGCTGCCACTGTCATTTTCTGAGGTCATCACCAGGGCAGGGTGTGTGATCGGCGGTTGTGGTCGGATCAGTTCCAATACACCGTTGGCCAGCACCTGGCGGCATTGGCTATAGATCACTGGATCGTTCTTTATTACCCAGTCTCGAACCATGGAAATCACATCGGTTCGCGCTGATCTGAATTGCGGTGTAAACCAGCGTTCAATAGTAGTGTCTAGAGTAGCCGCGGGCCCTCCCGCTTCGCTTAAGCTTGCGCGTTCCTCAACCAGCTTTTGTGCTTCGGGGCTGCGTTCATGAGGGGAATTGAGGATTCCAAGAGCCTTAACCCGTTCGGGATGATCCATTGCGAACCTGCGATTTATCATACCGCCCAGAGAGAATCCCGCGATACTACAAGACTCTATATCCAGGAAATCCAGCAGTTCGACCAATTGTTTGGAAAACAAGGTAAGTGAGGGCAGCGCGGGTGGGGGTGCGCTGTCGCCATGTCCATACAGATCGTAATTCAACACGCGATGACGCAGAGACAACTCAGGTTGGTGCCACTGCCATGTGTGTCTATTAAGCCCCAAGCCATGAATCAGGACAACCACAGATGCTTCTTCGGACCCGCTCAAGTAATAGGCGCTTCCGTTGTCGGAAAATCTAACTTGTTCGTTATTTGTCATATTGCGGTGGAAGTTGTTTTGGCCTTGGAGTCGATTTCATCCTGGGCCATGCGTAACAGAACTGCATCACGTGCAGCTTCAAGATGAGCGATGCTTGCTGCGCGCGCGGCTATACGATCTCGCTTGATCAATGCCTCAGTCAGTCTACGCATTTCCTCTAGCGACGCCATGCGGCGGTCGGGGTCTTGCATCAATCTGCTCCTGAGGTAATAAATACGATCTATAATGTTTTCTAGAGAGCGTCGAATTTCAACATTGCGACAGCCGTTGAACAAAACATCATAATACTGCTGCTTGGCAGCGCGAGTGCGATTGAGGTCGAAGGCGGTCAGGCATTGCTCCAGATTTGAATACGCTTGGTTTAAAGCTGTTGTTTCCTCGGGACTCGCACGTTCTGTGAAGAGCTCGGCCGCCAAGGTTTCCAAGGTGGCTCTAAGTTCAAATATTTCGCATACTTTTTGCACGTTTAATGTCGCGACGCGATATCCACGATAGGATTGACGTTCGATCAGACCACTGGCCTCCAGTTTTACCAGGGCTTCGCGCAGTATTGAACGGCTAGCGCCTGTCAGCGCGCACAGCTCACGCTCCACCAGCTTTTGACCGGTCGAAAAATATCCATTTAAAATCGCACCGCGTATCAGGTCCTGTGCTTTCGCTCGTCTGGTTGTGTCCTTAAGGTTGATCCCTGACTTGATTGCGACAACGGGTTCACGAGTGACGGTCATAATATTCAATGCTGAAAGCGTGTGGGACAATTTGATAGATTGTATACAAAAAAATAAGATTTAATCGATCGTTCCTGAAACTTGTGCAAAAAGATAATGAAATGTCTGCTTCACTGATATTATTGTATGACAAAGTTGTTTGAAGTTCGATCTAACCATAGTGGTTGGGGATCTAAATATTTTAACCTTCAGTCATCGATAGGCCCTAAAAAATACAGAAAATTTGCGCTGGAGTAATTCGACTTTGAAATCGAGTAATAAGCAGATCAAACTGCAAACAGTTATGAAGAACCATCAGGAATTCGATTACATCATTCTTGGCGCCGGATCGGCGGGCTGCGTATTGGCAAATGAACTCAGTCAAGACCCGCATAACAAAGTATTGATCCTGGAAGCCGGTCCTATGGATTGGAATCTCCTGATCCACATGCCGGCTGGGGTCTATAGCGTACATAAGGACCCAAAAATAAATTGGAATTACGACAGCGAGGATGAACAACAGCTCGACAGCAGGAATATCACCTTGCCTAGAGGCAAGGTGCTGGGCGGGTCGTCATCGATCAACTCCATGGTCTACATGCGCGGCCACCCACAGGACTATGACTATTGGGCCATTAAACATTCATTGCCCAAATGGACTTATGACCAATGCCTGCCCTACTTCAAGAAGTGTGAATCCTCAGACCGTGGAGCCAGTGACTGGCGAGGTGCCGATGGTCGTCTAGGCGTCACCCAGGGAAAACTGGACAATCCGTTGTTCGATGCTTTTATCGAAGCGGGGACGCAGTCTGGACAAGGTGTCACGGACGATCCCAACGGCTATAAGCCAGAAGGGGTCGCGAGGCTGGATAGCACAACCAAACACGGGCGCCGATCCAGCGCGGCGGTCGCGCACCTGAAACCAGCGCTGTCGCGTCCTAATTTGACCTTACTGACCCGGGCTCTTGCGACACGGATAGTGATACAGAATGGCCGCGCAACCGGAGTTGAATTCAAGCACAATGGGAAAGACTATAACGCCCATTCCTCGAGGGAGGTTATTGTGTCCACCGGTGCGATCAAATCCCCGCAAGTTCTAATGCTGTCCGGAATTGGGCCCGCGGAACACATCAAGGATATTGGAATCAATCCTGTTCACCATCTGCCGGGTGTCGGGCAGAATCTACAGGATCATCTTTCCATATCGGTTATCTACGAGTCCAGGAAACCGGTCACATTCCACAATGCCAGCAAACCTTTGAAAAAACTCCTTATGGGGTGCCAGTGGTTGCTGACCCGTAAAGGATTTGTTGCGTCGAATATCTGGGAGGCCGGTGGTCATATACGTGGATACAAAGAAGTCGAGTACCCCAATCTTCAATATCATTTTGCACCCATACATACCGAATACTCCGGTACTAAGATGAAGCTTTTTCAGGCATTCACCACACAACTCGATCAGTTGCGACCGAGAAGCCGTGGAGAAATTCGGTTGCTGTCGGCAGATCCGGAACATCGGCCTGCGGCAATATTCAACTATCTGTCCGATCCTTTCGATCTCGATGAGATGGTGCAGGCGGTCAAGCGTATTCGCGAGCTCATATCTCAACCTGCGTTTGATGAATTTCGAGGAAAAGAACTTGATCCTGGACCCGCTGTAGTATCCGATTTGGATATCGAGAGATTTATCAGGACGACCACCACCACAGACTACCATCCGAGTTGCAGCTGCCGTATGGGTGTCG
Source organism: Gammaproteobacteria bacterium (assembly GCA_024644945.1). Lineage (GTDB taxonomy): Bacteria > Pseudomonadota > Gammaproteobacteria > Arenicellales > Poriferihabitantaceae > VYFG01. The sequence continues at coordinate 119,871 of JAHEGU010000003.1, forward strand.
ATGAGATGGCAGTGGTGGATGAGGAAATGCGCGTCCACGGTTTGGAGGGTTTGCGCGTGGTGGACGCGTCCGTAATGCCGGATATCATCAGTGGCAATCTGAATGCACCGACCCAGATGATGGCTCTGAAAGTCTGTGATCTAATTCTCGATCGCGAAGCGTTACCCCCTTTTAAAGCCCAGTATTCTTTCAACCAACGTCAGTGATATGTATACAGGATTTTTAGCGGAGTTGGTGTGAACAATTACTTTTGTCGCCGCCAGTAAAAATTCGGATCACTGTTCTGCTTAGCGATTGCTAAATTACGGGTAACGGCTTTCGACGCAATCCGCTGAGGGCGTTCCCGGCAATTGCTATTAATAAGATGGTGCCTCCTGCCAGAGTATAAACGCTCACGGTTTCTCCAAGGAAAATCCAGACCCAGAAAGGTCCCAACAGAACTTCTGTCATAGATAACAAAGCGAGTTCGGCAGCGGGGACCACCCTTGAACCAATGGTATAGATCGCAAGCCCCAGGCCGACCTGGAATACACCCATGGACAGGGCGATTAGCACATCACGCAGCGGTACCATAAGGCCGTAGCCTTGCACGGAGCATACGCCAGCAGATACTAAAACTGAGAAAACACCAGCCAGAAGAACTGCGGGTAACATGTTTTCCAGCTTCTTCCAGCGTAATGCAATCGTAAAAACCGCAAATCCCAGAGCGGATACCAGGGCCGCCAAATTTCCTTGCAGCTGTCCTGCTGAAACACCTTGAACCACCATCAAAGTAATACCGGCGATCGCAAATACCATTGAAATCCAAGTAGCTTTGCGTACTGACTCTCCAAGGAGAACCAAGCCGAGAGCTGCAGCAAAGAACGGCGCGGAGGCGAATAGAAACATGGCATTTGCCACCGTTGTATTTATGATGGCATAGATGCCACCGGCAAAAGCCATAACCAGCCCCATACCTCCAACAATCCCCGCAATACCTGACTGTTGAATGGTTTTGATTGGCTTGAAGCCAGATCGAAAACAGATTAAAAAAAATAAGAATGTAGCAAGGGCGCAAGAACGATAAAATAAAATCTGCCAGATGTTGGCGATTTCTATGCTTCGAATCCCTAAGCCCATGGTCGACCAGAAGGCGCCAGCCAGCAGTACCAGAATGACCCCGGTCACATATGAGATATTCGTTGGACTAACTTCAGGCAGGGTGGCACTCGCCATAGGTCAAATTTTGAGAAGAAAAAATCCGAATCGACTGTAATTCAACCTGGAGGATTTGAAAAGCTTTGCCCGTTAGCCGATTCGTTGATTTATGGCGCCATAGAAAATTTGTCGCATTGGCATTTCTGCGGAAGATTCAAATGGAGTTGCAGTCTCAAGTCGCTCGCACGCATTTCTCATACAGGTTGGGTAGTCTTCCTTGCGGATCATACTTGGACTTTAGAGTCCGATAGTAGTCACCTCCGTATATCTTCCAGAACTCCTGCTCAGGATAGTATGACGTCGAATAAAGAGATTTTAACCCCCCAAGAGAATCGACCATTGACTCGATTCTTCGGTTGAAGTGGCCTGCCGGATATCTGTCTCTAAATCGCAGCACATCCCAGAATCCAAAGTTAACATAGGTCGTGTCGGATTCCATTGGAAACAAGGGAAATTTGTGCCCAGATTTCCGATGCGGTGTGACAGGACACATCCATACCGGCGTAATGCCGATTTCTTTCTGGAAGAAACTTAAAAACTCTGCGGTATTCTTAATGGGAATATCAACGTCTTGAATGATGGATTCGCGTTGAAATCCAAACAGTCTCTCAATTTTTTCCAGAACTTCCCACTGATTGTTCCATCGCATCACGCGTGTGTAAAAACGCGAATTGAGCCGGTTCTTTCCCAGCAGACGACGAAGCAATGGATTCTGTGCGCCTATATTCTTCGAGCACCAGAACCAATCGGTGTCCCATCGCCAGATGTAGTTTTTTATAGTGAGGTAGTCATTTTCCTTCTCTAACAGCGAACGATAGTAAATGTCGTGACTGGTGTAGTCACTCACACTATCGGCGCTGATTGAAAAGCGTGCTGTTGTCAAAACAAATTTATATTCTCCGAATGCCACGCCATCTGCAAAATCAGCACCACTCTGAAGAGAATCTGACAACGCGGCAAGGAAAGCTTCAATGTCGTCAAACTGCTCATGTTGCAACGCGACGAAGGGCTGAGTCGGAATAGTGCGAGCGCGCACCCTTGTTGCGTATCCCAGAGTCCCATAACTGTTAGGAAAGCCAAAGAACAAATCGGCATGCTCGTTATCGGGCGTGCAGGTCACTAAGTCGCCATTCGGCAACGCTATATCCAGCTCAAGCATGGTTTCATGCACCAGGCCATAACGAAAACTTGAGGACTCGATACCGATTCCAGACACTGCTCCACCAATGGTGATTGACTTCAATTGGGGGACTACACAAGGCATAACCTTGTAATGACAACAGGCGTTTACCAGCTCATCATATGGCGTCATTGCCTCGACATCGACCCACGCATGGTCGGTGTTTACTTCGAGTACATGGGTCAGGGGATTAGCATCGATACCGTGACGGATCTTGGGTCGATTGCGGAACAGATTTGAGGTGGATTTTGAAAGACGAGCTGGAGATGTGTTCAACGAACGAGCAAACTCCCCGGCACGTTCGGCATAACTTTGCATTATCAGTCCGTTATCCTCCTGCATCAGATAAATTCTCTTTCTCGTAGATGAAATGGCGACTCATCGGAAAGTTTTCACGGGTTACATTGCCTTTGCTGAAGAGAATTTGGAATAGATACGTTGTGCCCTGGGGCGAACGAAACATTTCGGCACAGGAAACCAGATAAGTGCGCCAGACGCGTCTAAAGCGGTCATCAAAGCGGACGGGGTCCAAGCTGTGAATTTCGTTCCATTTGGCATCGAAGCGCGTCGTCCATTCATCCAGTGTCAATGCATAGTGACGACGGAGGTTCTCTACATCGAGAATCTCTAGGCCGCAAGCTTCCATTTCTGCCAGAGTGTCAGAGAGGCTGGGGATCCAGCCTCCCGGAAATATGTGTTTGCGAATGTAAAACTCTGTATTTCTGGTTCCAACATGACCAATAAAATGCAGCATCCCAAGGCCGCCGGGTTTCAAGGCCGCGGCATGTGCCTTCACCACATCTTGTAATTGATCGCGCCCTGCGTGTTCAAGAACGCCAATAGAGACAACTTTGTCATACTGCTCCATGTCTTCCCGGAAATCAGCTTCTACGACTTCTAGAGCATGACCAAGGTTTTCCTCTTCAATTCGTCCAGCAAGCCACTCGACCTGCTCTGTGGTTGTATTGGTTCCGCGCACTGAGACATCATATTTGTCCTGCGCATAAAACATGAATCCGCCGAATCCGCAGCCGATATCGAGTACGCGGTCTCCTGGTTGAAGGCAGACCTTTTGACAGACATGGTCGATTTTGTTGACCTGGGCTTGTTCGACCGTTTCTGTTCCGGGCTTCCAGTAGGCGCAGGTGTACATCATGTGAGGCAGGTCGAGCCACTTCTGGTAAAACTCTGTGCCGATGCCATAGTGAAATCTTGCATTTTTTTTGGCTTGCGCAACGGTCCGATTCCCAAACCTGAACTCGTGCCATCGATTTCGAATTTTTAAAAGAAGAGGCGCCTGCTGAGTGAATCCACTTTCAAAGGCAATGCTCACTGCCTGTCCAATGTCACCTTCAATGTCTAGACCACTATCAAAATAAGCTTCAAGTAACCCAACATGTCCAAACAATACACAACGCCACTCAGACCAGTGATTATTATATATAAGTGTAATGGATGGTTTACTTTCACTGCCTGCAAAAACACTCCCGTCGGCGAATCTAGCATTGAAGCTGAGCGAGGAATGTTCTGAAATGTCTTGAAACTTGTTCCGCAGTAAATTCCGGGCGATTTTATTCATTTTATTTTCCCTGGCACCTGTTTTGGGATTCAAACCTGAAATGTCTATCAGAAATTTGAGACAGTGCTTCAGAATATCGACCGATCGTTTGCTTCATATAAACACTCACTCAGGCGTGATAGCTGCAATTCTACTATCGCGCCCTTGTATTAACAAAGTTGGTTGGTTTACCTAGATGTAAAGAATTTAGGCCTGTTTCTTTACGATGTCCCCAAAGGTTTAGGATTTGCAAGAACTGGCTCTACATTCGAATTTTCCAAACTGGACAATACCGTCTTTTCGTCTACTCCGAAATCGATCAGACAGGCAACCTCACCAACATCCATTTCCTCTAGGTCGTCTATAGTGTTAAGACATATTGCGTATGATATTTACAGAGAGCCGAATTTGGCAGAATTCAGGACTATGAGGCCGATCAGAAAGGTTAATTCATGTTTTATCTCGGTGGCCATATATATCGACGAATCCCGCGCTAAGGACTAAGAGGGTTCCTGTTAATTCTCTTAGACCATATGGTTCCCCGGCAAAAAGGGCGGCACTGGTGATGCCAACAATGGCTTCCATTTGCAGCAGGATACCGAGTCGAGCTGGGTCGATGAGCTGTGAGGCCCAAAGCAATGCCCACATCATTGGAATGATCAGGCAAACAGCCATAAGTATTAACCAAGGAGCCAGGCGCAATATAGTTTCGATGTTGGGCGGACTCCCAAGTTGACTGAATGGCAGAAAAGCAATGGCGAGTCCAACCAGGCTGCCATAAAAAAAGAAACTAAACATTTGGTCGAAACTTGAAGTATTTGATGCGCTCCTGACACGCATTGTGCCCCAGGAAAATAATATACCCGAAAGTAAAGCCATCATGTCTCCAAGATTGTGCGGTATGGGTAATCCGGATTTCTGTGACAGAATGACCAGTAATCCAGAAAATCCAAGAGCCAGTGAAAGTCCGCGCCATAAACTGAAAGGTTTTCTCATCGCGGTAACCTCGAGCAGGGTGCTCCACGCGGGCGTAATGTAAAATAGTATGAGAGCTTTAACTACGTTGGTTAGCAATAAGCTTTCGTAATACAGTACAAACGCTGCGCCTATGAGCAAGCCGCTTGAAATATTACCAAGGCCAAAGGTTCGGCTCTTCGCGTAGCGGAACAAAGCCACGGGCAACAGAATGATCAATGGCGCGATAAATTGACCTAAAGTAGTCCAGGCGGGGTCGAGCCCGTTACGCTCGAAGGCGCGCAGTGGAAGCCAGAAAAGCCCCCACACCGAAGCTGCAATGACCACTGTTATTGATGGAAGATGTTGCGTTCGTGTCACGTCAAGAGCTTATCGGCCTATGAAAACTAGGTTGAAAATCGGTGCGGAAGTTATCCGTTTTGGCGTATAGGTTTGGCACCAAGAACGGTGAAAATTGTCAGAACACTTGCCAGAGCTGCGATCCAGAAAACTAAATCAGGATCACTATTGTCCAGTATGTATCCATATATTGGTGGTGCCAGGATTCCACCAATGTTAAATCCGGTCGATACAAAGCCGAATACTTTGCCATATTGTCCAGCAGGGGTAACCGACCGAATCAACATATCTCGTGACGGTGACACCATACCGGCAAAGAAACCACTCAGCGCAAACAACGGACCACAAATCCACATGCTGGGTGAGAAGACCACGATCCCGACAATGCAACCGGCAATCACAGTAAACCAGACTGCAATGTTGCGGGCATGATGTTTACTCCGATCGGCGATTCTGCCGCCAAGCAGAACACCAAATGGGGAAGCGAAAAGCCAGGCGGACAATAGTGTGCCCGCTACGCCGAGTGATAATCCATGGCCTTCATGCAGTGCGGATACGCTGAATCCAGTTATTCCACGATTGACTACCGAGATGCCAACAAAGAAAACAACGCCCATTAGAATGGGAGCACTAAACAATATATTGATACCACGTTTTTCTTCAGCGCTAGTTGCTCCGAGTTCGGTCGAACTGATTGTTAGCGAACGCGTGTTCATCAACAACCCGAACGCGGTCAAAATACCCATAGATCCGCATATTAGTAGTGCCGAGGGCCAATTCACCAGCGCTGCAAGCAACAGGATGAAAGCAGGTGCAACAGCCTCACCTAATAGCCCGGCTGCGGTATGGTAGGAAAAAGCGCGGCCTATTCGACTATCTTGAACGATACTATTTAGAATGACATAGTTGGCCGGGTGATATACAGAATTTGCGACCCCGGCGATTCCAAGAAGTGCGAGAAAAACACCGTATACAGGTGTGATACCAATCATGCCGAATGCAATGCTTTCGACAAGAATGCCTGCAACCAGAATTGCATGTGGGCCGAAACGATCTACCAGAAAACCCATTGGCGCTTGGGTAAAACCTGAAACCAGGCTAAACGCTGTGAGTGCAATCCCGACTTCCGTATATCCAATGTTCATAGCCTGAGACAGGACCGGGAACAGCGGAGGCAGCAACATCAAGTAAAAGTGACTCAGGAAATGTGCAATGCACACCAGGCCTACGGCCCGGTTGCTCGTTGCCAGAGTTGCTTGCGAGGCTGAGACAGGGGCGATAGTCATTGGCGGGAATATTGCAGGTCCTAAGACGTCACAAATTGGGTGATCAGAATGATAGCCAGCACCCCAAGCAAGCCTTCGAGAATGCGTCGATAGGTTTTAACCGGTAAACGTGCTTGAATTCTCTGACCAACCAGTAGTGCCCCAAGTGCAGTCAAAGCGAGTGGCAAGGACTGCATAATCGGTTGGATGCTAATCATCTCCATTTTGGCAAATACTATAATTTGAGAAACCTTTCCGACCAGGAAACAGGTGTTCAATATTGGCACCATACTGCTGCGGGACAGATTGAGGCTGAGAAAGTAGATTAAAAGAATAGCTACCATGACATTTGTTGTGCCAGCGGATAATCCGGCAAGGGTGCCAAATAGAATCATTGCTAGCAGTGAATGTTTGTCAAGCAGGTCTGACGGTATTTTGCCGAGATAGCTGGAGCCGAGAAAAATCAAGATTAACGCGGCAAGAACAACCCTAAACGGATTCGGATCAAGTGAAGCAAGTAGAAAAGTTCCAGCAACCGATCCAAAAAAGGAAAAGAGCACCAGCACAAAGAACTTGAGAAAAACCTTCTTATAGTCGGTGCTGCCAATGATGGTTGCAATGTTGACAAACACAGTTGGTAGCAGTGTCAGCAGGATAGCCGTACGCACATCAAAGAAAATCGCGATAATGGGCGTTGCCACAAGCGGAAATCCAAGTCCGAGAGTGCCATGAACCAGCCCTGAGAATGCCATCACCAAAAGAAGAAAGCAGATTAACGGCCAGTCAAGCTGGAACAATGAGATCATGGTCTGAGTTTTATCCGGTGTTGCTTAGAAACTGCAATTTGGTAAAAGGTTAAGCTGGTTGGACGTGGAGGTAAATGGCCCCTTAGAATCGTTTCAGGAGTATAAACACGATGCCGCTCGGGATGCGGACTTTTACAGACTCCTTGTATGTGAAAGATATCCAATTCTTGTGGGGATATCTTTTTGATAAAAACAAGACCCTGATTGACCAGGTATTCTGAGTTAACAAGTTGTTGTTTGGATTTGGGAATGGCCTTGCACACTCGATTTGCATGATATAGCGTCACCAGATGAATGATATCGTCACGATGTTCGCCATTGGCGGCACGTTTTTACTTGCCGGCATGGTTAAGGGCATAATTGGACTGGGCCTCCCAACAGTCAGCCTGGCATTATTGACCATAGCTACTGACCTGCCTACCGCAATGGCACTCCTTCTGGTGCCATCATTTTTTACTAATATTTGGCAGGCCCTGGTTGGAGGAAATGTTGTGACGATAGTGCAACGTATCTGGCCGTTCTTAACAATGGCTGCGGCGATGGTGTGGGTAGGTGTTGCGGTGTTCGCTCATACACAGGTCTCATATTTATCAGCGCTGCTCGGTATTCTTTTGATAACCTATTCATTGATTAGCCTGGCAGGATTTCGTTTCTCCCTGAGCAGCCGTCAGGAGACCTGGGTGGGCCCACTGATCGGGGCAGTCAATGGTGTGCTGACTGGAATGACTGGTTCGTTTGTGGTGCCGGGGGTCATGTTTCTTCAATCCATTGGATTGTCACGAGACCAGCTGATTCAGGGGATGGGTATCCTTTTCACCACATCGACCCTTGCTCTTGGAATAGCATTACAAGAAAACAACATGCTTTCTGCGGAATTGGGGTTCGTGTCTGGACTGGGGCTCTTCCCGGCAATCCTGGGTATGATGGCAGGGCAGTGGGTGCGTCGAAGATTGTCAGAGATCGTTTTTCGTCGGGTGTTTTTTGTATCACTCTTTATGTTGGGTGGGTATGTGATTTTTAATGCGCTTTGGACTGGATGACTGTCGCAACATAGGGTCCGAAATAGTGCGGTATGAATCAGTGAGCAGACTTAACAGTATGTAGGACAGATAGCCCAAGCACACTTATAGACATTGACCGGAATCGGGGTTAAATTGTGAGAAGAAATGTTGTTTGAATTAGGATTACTTTATTGAGCAAAGTATAAATGTTGCAGAAAAAAGCCCTGGTAGTAGATGATTCCAAGCTGGCATTATTCGTTCTCAAGAAAATGCTGCTGGAAGAGTCACTCGCCGTTGACACGGTGCAGTCTGCCGAGGAAGCGCTGGGATATCTGGTCCATAATAAACCTGATGTGATCTTCATGGATCACTCGATGCCGGGAATGGATGGCCTTCAGGCCCTGAGAATTATCAAGGAAAACCCTGACACTGCCACGATTCCAATCATGATGTACACGTCCAAAGAAGGGGAGGTGTATATGAGTCAGGCGCGCGCGCTGGGCGCGGTTGATATCCTGCCAAAACAGCTTGAGCCAGTCGTGCTCAAAAAAGTCCTTCGCAGGATGCACTTGATTGAGCAAGAAGAAGGCGAATCAGAACAATCCACCTACTCTGACGGTGGGTTTGAAAAATATCAAACGCCAGCACCTGACAATGTTAAAGAGCTGGCCAAACTGGTAAAGAACGCTGAAGCTGCGTTGGAGAAGGAGACGCTCAAGCAGTTTCTAAATCAAGAACTTGAGCAGCAGGCGGGTGTTCTTGATGATATAAATAAAAGGCTGGAAAGATTGGTGGTAGACAGCAGAGAAACAAGAGCAGATGTTCTCAGTGCAGAGAAAAAGATCGTATCCCGGGATAGAAGTCTTGTCAGGCCACTGATGGTTTGTCTTATTCTGCTGGCCTTCGGATACGGTTATTTGAAGGTTAACGAAAATCTGGATTCACTGGGTCAGAAGATTTCGACTGTTTTTTCTGAGTCAGTCACTCAACCTGCGGTTTCAACATACTCTCCGGCTAGCTACACCGAGACACAGCAAAATGTGGACGTTAGTGGTTTGTTATATGTGTTGGAAGAGTCAATCGGCGACAACTATGAGCTGCCGTATGGGCAGCCATTGTTAGGTGATGAGGAGATGCAGTTACTGGCCAATCTCCTGTTGTCTCTAAACGCCATTGGATATACAGGCAATCTTGAGATCCTGGTACACAGCGGTAATTTTTGCGTGGTCACGAATCAGGAAGGCAAATATGTACTACCCTCTGAAGAGCTTCCTATTGTCGATTGCCAGATAAACGAAACTAATGTTGAACTGGAAGGTTTGGTGGTGACCCAACTGCGTGACTTTGTTGGTGAGATCAATGCAGGTGTGGAAAAAAAGTTCAACGTCATTGTAGTCAATTGGGGGAGCACCCAACCCTTGGAACAATACCCGGATACTAAAGAATTGGTATCTGCAGGAACATGGAACGAGATTGCTCAGAGGAATCAACGAATAGAAATTGTTTTTCGCTAGTTGGTTCGTAGAGACGCGAACCTGACATTTAATTATCCAGGTGATTAAAACCGCTATTCACCCAAGATACGGCCTGAAACTAGAGGGAATCGATTTAGCTCAAGTATCCGCGGAGATTGGTTATCCACAGATAAGACCCGCATTTGAGCAGCACTCCTTACTGTATTTTCCAAATCAAGAATTAAATGATGCGGCGCATCTAAAACTGGGGGCATTATTTGGCCCAAGGGAAGACCGGTCGTTAAGCCCGGACAAACCTTTGCCACAGGTTTCCATGGTTTCGAATCGGAAACAAGGCGACAGTCTCTATAAGAAGGGCGATAGCAGATTGCTGGATCTGCAGGCAAATATGCTTTGGCACACGGATAGCACTTTTTTGCCAATACCGGCTTTGGCAAATATACTGCTCGCGCGGGTGATTCCCTGTTCCGGCACATCAAGTGAATTTGTTTCGACTCGTGCGGCGTGGGAAGACATGCCAGCAGAATTGAAAGATAAAGCCCGAGACCGATATCTCATCCATGATTACGCCTTTTCGCGGCGAAAAATTGATCCGAAACTCGCCGAGCAACATAAGTTTACTCATTGGGGGCAGCAGATCTGGAAATCTATCTGGACCAATCCCGAAAATGGAAAAGAAGCACTTTATATTGCGTCACATGCTTGCGCGGTCGTTGGTATGGGGCAAGTGGAGGGGCTCAAGCTGATTGATGAGCTGATCAACTGGTGTACACAAGAGCAATATATTTATAAACACCATTGGAAGGATGGGGACGTGCTGATCTGGGATGAGCGTGCGATGTTGCACCGCGGAGTACCCTGGAACTACGAACAAGAGCGCAGTCTGTCCAGCATTTGTATTTCAGCTACTACGAAAGATGGATTAGAGGAGATGCGATATCCACACAGATAAGAAAAAAGGCAGCTACCAGGATTCCACTGCAGTGCGAAGGTCTATCTCGAAACTCCAGGCTTCGGGCTTCTGAAGATGTAGATTCCAGTATGTATCCGTCAGTCCATCCAGGGATATCAGGTGTTTTCTT
>JAHEGU010000057.1 GCA_024644945.1 Gammaproteobacteria bacterium
GGATGTGTTCGTTGGTTCTCCTCCACTGGCGTTTACCTTTGGCCTGGGTGGGTTAGCTATTTTTCCTTTGCGATTTGGTGCGTCAGCGGTGTTGTTGGAGAACGCTTCACCACCTAATTTGATCGAAATTATCGAAAATTACAAAGCAACCGTCTGCTTTACAGCGCCCACCGCATACGGCGTCATGCTGGCTGCAATGGATGACGGGGCCGACCTATCCTCTCTTAGAGCAGCGGTTTCCGCCGGTGAAACATTGCCCGCTCCCATCTACAAAGCATGGATAAAAAAGACAGGTAAACCAATGCTCGACGGTATTGGTGCTACAGAAATGCTGCATATATTTTTATCAAACAGGTTTGGTGATTCGCATCCTTCTTGTACCGGCAAGCCCGTAAACGGCTACGAAGCAAAGGTTGTGAATGAAGATATGCAAGAAGTTCCTCCTGGCACGGTTGGTCGGTTAGCTGTGCGCGGGCCAACAGGCTGTCGTTACCTGTCCGATGACCGTCAGCGTGAATACGTAAAAAATGGATGGAACCTTACCGGTGATTCGTTTTTACAGGATGACGCTGGTTATTTTCATTTTATTGCCCGAAACGATGACATGATTGTGTCATCCGGCTACAACATTGCGGGTCCAGAAGTAGAGTCAGCCCTGTTGGGACACGACTATATTAAAGAATGTGCGGTGATCGGCGCCCCAGATAGTGAGAGAGGACAGTTAGTGCAGGCACATGCAGTCCTAAATGAAGGCGTCGAGGCCAGCGAAGAAACGACCAGGCAATTACAGGATTATGTGAAAACTGTGATTGCCCCGTATAAGTATCCGAGATCAATTATATTTGTTGATTCACTACCGAAGACGCAAACCGGAAAGATCCAGCGTTTTCGTCTCAGGCAAGAATAGCGACCGAGAGACCTGAATCTAGTACAACCTTAACTATTCAAGGATCAGTCACGAATAAACCGGCATAAGTTGGAGATATCTATGCACAAAATAATCAATCCTCAAGGCTGGAAAAAAGCCAAGGGATACTCAAATGGCGTGGTGGCAACGGGCTCGACACTATACATAGGTGGGCAAATCGGCTGGAACAAAGATCAGTTGTTCCCAGCCGACGACTTTATAGGCCAAATGGAGCAATGCTTGAAAAACATCGTGGAGGTGATTACCGCCGCGGGCGGACAAGTCGCCGACCTGGTAAGAATGACCTGGTATGTCACTGACAAGTCCGAATATATAGCGAATCAAAGTGAGATCGGGGAGGTATATCGAAAAATCATTGGAAGGCATTTTCCCGCCATGACAATGGTTGTTGTTTCGGAGCTGGTGGAAGATAAAGCCTTGATCGAGATTGAAGCCACTGCAGTACTGAGCGAATCTACCTGAGGATTTACAGTGGTTCGACTGCTGGGAACACAACACTCAATGACCCGGATGGTTTCCAGATATCCGAGGTCAGTTTTGGATGGTGTCCTAAGAACTCCCTTTGACTAAACTAACCCTCTGACCAGTGATGGGTAATTCAACTTATACGACGCAAGACTTCTATATTGTTGCCTACGAACCAGGCGCGGAACATCCGTCCTTGCCTGCCTGGGCGAATCATCAACCCAATCCAGCAGGCTTGGCCAATATGGCGCCAAGCACTATCAAGCTCGAAGCGCTTGACCAGGTCCCCGGTACTTTCCAACTCGCGAATGTGTTGTCTTCTGAAGAATGCCAACGCCTGGTTGGTCTAAGTGAATCGCTAGGCTATTTGCCGGATGCATCGGTTTCGCTGCCACGCAGTGTGCGTCATAACGACAATGTGGTGTGGGTAGTTGATGAAAAAACGGATGGTTTAATCTGGAAGCGAATAGAAAATCACTTGAATGGTCTTGCGGCTGTTTTTAACAGCAAGCGTGCCCTGGGAATTAATGCCCGCTTTCGTTTTTATCGTTACGGCCCTGAGGATTACTTTAAGCCTCATACCGATGGCGCATGGCCAGGCAGTCGAGTAATTGATGGCGAATTGACTGCCAATGCGTATCCTGATCGATATAGCCAGATGAGTTTTTTAATTTTTTTGAGTGAGGACTTTGAAGGGGGTGCGACAAGATTCCTGGTCAATGATGATGATCCCCAGCGACCCGCTCGCGGTGGAGACCCCGTGAGGGAAGTCGATATCCGTACCCCAGTTGGTGGTGTATTGTGTTTTCCTCATGGTGCTCATCCGATGCACTGTGTGCATAGTTCAGAACCGATCATCCGCGGAAAAAAATATATTATTCGAACTGATTTATTGTTTGAGATATAGGAATTGAATCGCGCTGAAGCTCGATGTTTGATACCAATCGGTAAATATGTCGACCAGGCTTATCTCAGAGGTGCATTACCTATATTATTCGATGTAAGTTCCACATCAATCATCAGGTGATTAATGTGTCGCAAAATTCACAACAAAGAATACGGCCACTACTGTGAATGAGCAGAAAACTACTGACTTAATTTCCCTCTGGGATGCTTCCGCCAAAGAAAAGGCGTTATCGTCCAGGATGACGGGAGACATCGTTTCTGATGTTGCCATTGTAGGAGGCGGGTTTACGGGTATTTCCACAGCGCTGCACTTGGCCGAACGAGGTATTGAATGCCATGTCCTGGAGGCGCAGAAAATTGGATATGGCGGTTCAGGACGAAACGTCGGGTTGGTCAATGCTGGACTTTGGCTGCCACCGCAGAATGTTCGAGCGCAGTTAGGGGATTCAGTCGGAAGTCGTTTCGTACGTTTGCTCGGAGATGCACCAGCCTATGTGTTTTCACTGATTGAAAAGCACGGCATCGAGTGTGAACCGCGACGGAATGGCACAATCCATGCTGCACACTCTCAATCAGGGTTTGAAGATTTGAAAACGCGGTGTGAAGAGTGGCGTCGGTTGGGTGCGCATGTAGAACTGTTAAACCGAGAGGAAACGGCCGATAAGATTGGTACACATGTTTTTCATGGCGGGCTGCTCGATCATCGTGCTGGGACCATCAATCCAATGGGGTATGTTCGCGGTCTTGCGCGTGCGGCCCAGGCAGCAGGCGCCATGATTCATATCGGTGTAACTGTGAATAGCCTTCAGTCCGATCATGGAAAGTGGATTCTGGATACAGCCCAAGGCAGGGTGACTGCAAACAGAGTCGTCCTGGCCACAAATGCTTATTCCGACGATCTGTGGCCCGATCTGAAGCGTTGCTTCACCATGATCCATTATTTTCAGGTCGCCACCAAACCGCTTGGACAGCAGGCTGATTTTATTCTCCCAGAGAGGCAGGGTGTGTGGGACACCGCGCCTGTTATGTTCAACATACGGCGTGATGACCATGGCAGGATCCTTATTGGTTCAATGGGTAGGATTTTCGGTGGCGGCCACGGTCTCACCCAGCGATGGGCGAGGCGAAACATTGAAAGACTGTTTCCCAAGCTGGGCCAAGTAGAATTTGAAAAGTCCTGGTATGGACAAATTGCCATGACACCCGATCATTTGCCTAGAATATTTAGACTGGCTGAAGGGCTCTACACGCCGATCGGATATAACGGCCGGGGTATTGCCCCTGGAACCATATTTGGTCGGGATATCGCTAAATATCTGTCTGGTGCTGCAGAGAATGAGCTGCCCCTGCCGATCACGAATTTTCATAAAGTGGGATCTGGTTCGCTCAAGTCTCGACTGTATGCGATGGCGTTTACCGCGAATCAGGTGATCAGGTCCCTTTAACTATTCGGTTCCCCTCACCAATGAAAATTGCGATTTACAAAACGCACTTTGGGTCAGTCCCCAGTGAAAAAGCCAGCGGTTCAGACCGTCAGTCCGTGTGGGAGGAGCTTGATTAGTCCAAAGGCAATGCATCTGAAGAAACCTCGGGATCCCGCCATGGCGGGATCCTGTTCATATCGTTGTTAATACACTATCAATTCACCGCGCCTGATTCGATCAAGTGTCTCGCCATGCCCTGTACGTTGAGCGCGCGCCACTGATCATAATTGCCCCAATCCTTATATTTCTCCATTAATACGGTCTGGCTGAGTTCATCGGCTGTTTTCCCTGCCTGCAATCCGGACAGCACTTCGGCGCGCATTTCCTCGAGATATATGCGTCCATCGGTGGCGTCCGATTTCACGCCAAGTACGCCATGACCACCGGCAAGGATATCAAAATCCAGTGATTCGACTTTACGCACCTGATCGATCCAATGGTCAACATTGGCGTTTGGGAAATCGCGAAAAAAGACACGTTTCGGGGTGACCGCATCCACAACGAAACCGATATTTTCAGGTCGTATTACCATCGCAATCAGATCAGTGCCGTGACCTGGGCCGAGATAGGTTAACTCAAATGTATTACCACCCTGGGAAAACTCCATTCTATCTTCAAAGCGCTGGGTTGGAGTCACGACATCGATGTCTTCAGGGGCATTTTCATGCGCAATGACGTTCGGCACCTCACCAAAGAACGCACCGCCTGAAGCGTGATCGGCATGACTGTGGCTGTAAACCAGATGAGTGATGGGCTGATCGGTCATTTTTTCGATTTCGCCAATAAGCCATTCAGCGGCATCGGCACTGATCGGGTCGGTAACCACCACGCCATCTCCGGTGATGACAAATACCGAGAAATGAAAATTGTTCTGAAACCGATAAACGTCGCCGGCAATCTTTGTGATCGAACGTTGCGTGTCCTGCGCCATTACGCTGAAGGCAAATAGTGCCAAAAGTAGCGGTACGAGCAGTTTTCCTAAGATTTTAACCATGATCAATTCTCCCTAGGTGAAGTGTGCAGGTGATATCTTTATCGAATTATTCGACATTGAGTTTGACCCGGGTCAAAATTAAAGGTTCAGACGATAAAAAGCACGGACACATGAGTGTGAGCAACATCAGTAGGCGTGATTTATGCAGAGTGGAACAGCGGCGGCGCTGGCCGCGACAGCGATAGGTGCCAGAGCCGGTGAGGCGAGTGGTGGTTTTTCGAGCGATTCAGATAAGACGCTGCTAGTAAAAAATATCCATACACTCGTCACCATGGACGATGAGCGGCGCGAGATTCGTAACGGCGCGATCCTGTTTGAAAATAACGTCATCAAAGCCGTGGGCACAACCGAAGAGCTGCCGAAAGTTGGATCGGAGGTGCTCGACTTGCAAGGCCGTTACGTCGTTATGCCCGGTATGGTGAATACGCACCACCACTTCTACCAGGTATTAACGCGGGTCATTACACCCGATGGTACGCTGTTCCCATGGCTCAAGTCGCTATACCCGATCTGGAAAAACATGCGCTCGACTGATATCTATTTGAGCGCGAAGTTGGCTGCTGCCGAGCTGTTACTCAGCGGATGTACGACCTCGAGTGACCATCTGTATATATTGCCGAACGATTGTCGTATCGATGATGAGATTCGTGCGCTCGCCGATATTGGTATGCGTTTTACCGCAGTGCGTGGCAGTATGAGCATCGGTGAAAGCGATGGCGGGCTGCCGCCCGACAACGTGGTCGAGACCATTCCTGCCATCCTCAAAGATTCGCAAAGACTTATTGAAGAACATCACGACAATTCGCGCCATTCAATGATTCGCGTCGCTTTAGGCCCTTGCTCGCCGTTTACGGTTACGGTTGACGCCATGTCCGAGTCGGCAAAAATGATCGAAGATTATGAAGGCGTGCGTTTGCATACACATCTCGCTGAGAACGCTGATGATATCGCGTACATGAAGGAAAAATACGGTGCCCGCCCAGCGGAGTGGACTGAATCACTGGGTTGGCTGAGCGATAAGGTCTGGCACGCACACTGCGTGCATCTCGACGATAAAGATATCGGTATGTTTGCGAAATCTGGCACCGGCGCTGCGCATTGTCCCGCAAGTAATATGCGTCTCGCCAGTGGCGCCGCACCGATTCGTGCCATGCGGGACGCCGGTATGAGAGTGGGTCTGGGCGTGGATGGTTCGGCCTCGAACGATACGAGCAACATGCTGCAGGAAGCCCGGCTCGCCTTATTGCTTGCACGGGTGCGCGAGGTTTCGGTGGAGGGTATGACCGCGCGCGAGGCGATCGAAATAGCAACGCGGGGGGGTGCGGAAGTGCTGGGTCGCGAAGATATTGGATATCTCGCGCCCGGGATGTCTGCTGATTTTATCGCGATCGATACCCTCCGCAACGAGTTCGTCGGTGCTCACGCCGACCCGGTTGCGGCACTTTTGCTGTGCCAGACGGACCATGTCGATTACAGTTTCGTCAACGGACGAATGGTGGTCGATCAGGGCAGGCTGACGACGGCAGACTACGATTTGCTTGCAAAAGAGACGCGTGATGCAGCCATCGCATTGGTTTCCTGATTGCTATGTATTACTCTTGCCGGAAATTAACTGCTAATTGATTCACAGATCCGAACCTTAGCGGCAGGGTAGTTTTCTATAGCTCATAGTCCATCAGATTTCTTATATGTTCCCCGGTCGTGGATTCCCTGAATTATGCGATCAAGTGCCCATTACTCCTGTTGTAGAAGACGGCTGAGCAACGATCGAACGATAGTGGCCAGAGATAGAAAAGATCGCATAAAACCATACTAAACAGCAACAAAGTGTGACCCAGCTTATCGATGCAATGCTGAAAGAGAACAGACTCCACTGCGTCATGGCGAGTATGATTACGGAGCCCAGGACCTTAAACAGGCGATATCCGAGCATGTCGATCCAGGCTTTAGCCTGGTAAGTGTTGACCGGCTCCATGGGAATGTAAAGTTGCTCTTTGGAAGCGCGGTTGATCGAATACGAAAGTCCGCGATCAGATATCTTCATGATGGCGCCCGCCGTCATCGTGGGAGACCACATGAAAATCATCGAGGTGATGCCTAGCATCAGCGGTTGTACCGTCAGGCCAGCAATGACGCCGAGATAGCGGTGTATGACCGGCGTAATAATCAAATTTACCAATATGGAAACCGCGCCAAGAACAGCAAAGAATGATGCAAGATAACTGGTCCGCTCATCCAGTATAAGGAAGTTTTGTTCTACTGTTTTAATGAACTGGAACTCTACTAAAGGTTGGGCGAGTTGTGCCAGAAGTAGAATGGCGGCAATCAGAATAATGTACTGATTGCTGAGCAGTGCGCGCAGACTCTTGCCATTGACGATTGCACTTCGAGGTATGCTTAGTTCATCGAGTATCTTTGCCCGCTGCATTACAATGTTGATGAGTGTGATGAGCGCAAGAAAAGCCGCAGCCACAAACAGCAGCTCACTAGTCGAGACAGACATTTTTTCGAGTAAAAATGTCGCCAATAGCCCACCGACGACGCCTCCGAAGAGCCCGCCTACAGCAACAAGACCGAACCAGGTTTTGCCGTCGCGGGGGTTGAACACGGTGTTGGTCAGGCTCCAGAACTGTTCCACCAGTATGACACCGAATATGTCCACAAAAATGTAGAATATTGCTGCGGTTGCGGCCTCTCCGGTTTCCAGCGCATAAGCGAAAATAATGAGTACCACAATAGAAATAATACAAGTTGCCATTACCACACGGAAACGGCTGTAGCGGGCAACGATCTGGTGGTAAAAACCGATTAGACTTCCCAGGAACAAAGCTGTTCCGATCCAGACATAGGGCAGCTGATCGGCGCCGAGATACTCGATGAATAAAGATCGGCTCGCTGGTTTTATCTGGTAATACGCGAGAATAATAAGAAAAAAGTTAAGCGACAGGACGGCGGCCCGTGATCCGGCAGGCGCATCATCGCGAGTTTTGTTTGCGAGGGACATTAATTGACTGGAAACGGGACTTATCTTATAGTCGTTTATAGAAATGGGTCGTTCTGACCATTATTAAACTACCATATTATTATTAAACCAGTGAATCTGGATTGTCCCGGGTAGCAAATCGGGCCGAGGGGTGCTCAATGGATCTCATGTTTAAACTACAACTGTTTAAACCATATCGACTTATTTTATTTTTTCTCTTCGCCGGCGTTTCTTGCGGCGTGTTTGCCGAGTCTTACCCGAATTTACGGGATTGCTATGATGCGCAGCTGCAGTCTGACCTGGAGGCTTCGATAAAGAGGCTGGGTTTTAAAGACGCGGTCAAGCGAAAGGATCTCAGTATCTCACTTGTAGATATTACTGATCCGTTTCAGCCCCGGGTGGCGACGGTGAATGGGGACCAGATGCGCTATGCCGCCAGTTTGCCGAAGATTGCCATCCTGCTAGGTGCGTTCGTGCAGATAGAGGAGGGCGAATTGCTCCTCGATAAAAAAATACGAAAGGCGCTCACCGATATGATACGGGTATCGTCCAACAGCGCTGCAACCCAGATGCTGAGGCGGGTGGGTGAGGCCAATCTTGCGGAAATTCTCCAGTCGCCGCGCTTCAAGCTCTACGATCCTGCGTATAACGGCGGTCTCTGGGTTGGAAAGGAATATGCCAGCGGCAAGGCCTGGCGAAGAGATCCTTTGCACAACATATCCCATGGCGCCACTGCGATACAGGTCGCGCGCTTTTTTTATTTGCTGGAAACGGACCGTCTGGTATCGCCGGGGCTCAGTGCGGAAATGAGGGAAATGTTGTCCAATCCAGGCATCAACCATAAGTTCGTGAGAGGCTTAATGTCGACACGCCCGAATAGCAAAATCATGCGCAAATCCGGTTCCTGGCGCCGGTGGCATGCAGACAGTGCCCTGGTCGAACGCGATGGTCATAAGTATATTATGGTCGCGTTGGCTGAAAGTGAGGGTGCAGGAAGCTGGTTCCCGCAAATTGCCAGGGAACTTGATGGTCTGATCATCCCGCAAAGGCTGGCCGCCCTGCAAAAGCCCTGATCAGGGCTGTCGGCCAGTTAAGACCGCAGTCAGTTTTACCGCATTACAATTGATTCCGGTGCGATTTCAAACGGCTATTGAACCTGGTATGTTGAGTACTGCTGCTATCAGCCGCCTGCTGCTTGGTATTTTCTTTAGCAGTGCCGCCTTGATTAACAATGCGGCATCGGCCTACCCGCTTAATGGGTATGCTTATACGGAAGTCCCCAGGCTCCAGGCACAACGCATGATCCAGGAGGGGAAACTGAGTGGTCGAAAGCGCCCGCCTGGTGAATTGCTGCCACTGGAACGTGTCGATCTTCGCCTCACGGGTTATCGAAATTTTACCCTTCCTCAACCTGATCCGCAGTTCACGGAACAGATACGACGCCTGCTTGGCGATCAGGCGGAGCGTTACAGTATTGCCCTGCTTGACCTTTCCAACCCGGACCGTCCACGCTATGCCGAGTGGAAAGGCAACCAGGCTCAGAATCCAGGCAGTGTAGGCAAACTAATGGTCGGGCTTGCCGTCTTTCAGGCACTGGCTGATATCTATCCTGATGATATTCCCGCTCGGGAAAACATACTGCGCAATTCGGAGGTTTGCGCGGATATATTCAGCGTTTATGATCATCATACCGTACCATTCTGGAACCCAGACTCTCAGAGGCTGATTCGTCGACCGATCAAACAGGGAGACTGTGCATCGCTATGGACCTATCTTGACTGGATGATGTCGCCGAGCTCGAACTCTGCAGCTGGCATGGTGCAGAAGCACCTGATGTTGCTCACACACTTTGGCAAGGATTATCCGGTATCGGAAGAAAAAGCCAGGCGTTTCTTCACGGAGACCGCGGCCAAGGATAGAGGGATTATTTTCGGACGGGCGATACAGACACCGATAACTCGCAATGGCCTCGATCTGAATACACTCAGACAGGGCAGCTTTTTTACCCGTGAGGGAAAGCTGAGGGTTCCCGGGACCAGCAGTCACGCAACATCTCGTGGTCTGATGGAATTCGTCCTGAAAATGGAGCAGGGTAAGCTGGTCGACAAGTTCTCCAGCCGGGAACTCAAACGGTTGCTCTATGTTACCGAGCGTCGAATCCGCTATGCCTCGGCGGGAACGCTTCGCAATTCAGCGGTCTATTTCAAATCAGGTTCGCTCTATAGCTGTGAGCCAGAAGAGAACTTTGAGTGTAAGAAATATCACGGCAACAAACGAAACTATATGAATTCGGTAGCGATCGTCGAGTCGCCGGCAGGCCAAGATCATTTGTACTATATGACCACGCTGCTCAGTAACGTGCTGCGCAAAAATTCAGCAGTTGACCACCGAGACCTGGCAGGGGCGATTCATCGTCTGCTACTGACGAAACACCCGGTGGCGGAATCCCAACCTGATATGCGGCCGCTTTCCGCCACCTTTGGTGAGGGCTTTATCGGGTACGAATCAGAACGTAAAGAACTCGAGCTGAGGCTTGCGACCCAGGAAGCGTTATTAGCGTTAGAGTACGATATTGGCGACATCGACGGAATCATCGGCGCGAAGACACGTGCCGCAATCCGTGATTACCAGCGAGCCGAAGGCCTCAAGGTCGATGGTAAGCCTTCGTCGGTGCTGCTGGAAAACATGCTCAAGGCCGCGCAAAGTCGCGGTTTGCTGAGGCCGGGTGGGTGACGCTGATGCTGGCAAGCGGCAAGCTGCGACATAGTCAGTTAATACTAATGCAACTCGGCGGGTATCTCGCTCATTGTGACCTCAATGCTCTGCAGGGTGTTTATGCCCTGGTCCATCTGCTTAAGAGTTAGATTTTCCTGGGCGCTTTTACTTTCCAGAAACGGTCTGATCTGGAACAGCCTGAGCTGCCCTGCGACAAACCCGAATTCTATGTCCGCTGGCACTGCTGCCCCATCCGCGTCCTTGATTCCCGGAAAACGTTGTGCAATATCCTTGCTTAAAGCGATCAACGTGTTTATTTCGTCTTGCTCGATTATCCGCTCTGCATCACTGACCGGTTGACTGTCGACTCCTCCTGTCGCGAGCAATATACGACGCACTGGAGCGGTAGCGGAGGCCAGTAGACGGATCTCACCTGTTTCCAGGTTTATTCTCAGTGATTCCGCAGCCTGTCCCTCGACTGCCCCGCCAACGCCTTCATTGGCCGAAACGGAAAGCGAGTTTGTGTCCCCTGTTTCTATATCCTCGGTGACAAGGACGCCCGATTTTTCGGAAGGCACGCTCTTCATGAGGAGCACTGCTGGATAGACGTGCTCCGGTTGTTCCATTTTCGATTGACGCCATGCATAGGCCCTTGAAGCAAATGGTGAGGCCCACACTTTTGAAATCGCCTCCATTATATTTTCGAACCCAACCACATTTGGAACGGTCAGGTTGAGCCCCGCGCCGGAAAAACCCGGCAAATCCTCGACGTTGGTATCACTACGAACGAATACACCGTACGTACTGTCCTGACCAAACGTTCTGGTCATAGCGATTTTTAACCGCTGACGAAATTCGTCTCCTGGCTCAGCATTTTCGATCCATAATTTAAGCTTGCTACGAAAGCGTTCCGTTTCCTGTTTTCTGAGCTCTGAACCCTTTGACATTTGCGCCAGTCGGTCATAGTTTTCGACCATCCATTCGAATACAGATTGTTCGCCATTCCCAAAAGGTTGTTCGAGTAGTTCCCGAAATACGCCGAACGGTATCGCTAAACCCTGCGCGACTGCAGCTGGATAGTAATGATAAAGCTCGCCAAGTTTTGCAGCTTTCGGTCCGACTACCCGTCCTGAATCATGAGCCCGCAACTGATCTAACCTAAGGAAGTCCTTTTGCTCCAGATTCAGTTTTTCCAGATTAGGTTTAATAAGATAGTCATCAGGCAGCCGCGATTCTTCGGGCTGATTCGCTGAACTGTCTTCTGACAGGTGCACCCTTCCACCAGGGCTGACGGCGAGCTGCACCCGCTTGCCGTTGAACTTCTCAAGATCGGGAATCAGCGCCCGATCCACGCTGACATTTGGAATACCCAGATTACGTGCCAGTAACTGAACATGGGATAATGGATTTCCTTCTCCGGTGGTGAGAATGCCGGCGATTGGTGGCAGATCGGCCACCGTTTCCGGCAATAAGTAAATTCCATTGGGATCCACGTTTGCAGTCACGCTGAAATCGAGCTCGGTGTGAAGTACGCCGCGCGCCAGTCCAGGGTTGAGTGCATGTAATCCTGCGCCAATGTCCCGGTCAAACAGCTTGATCGGGATCTCGGCAATCCGGTTTGCGTCGCGCAACAACGTATCCAGTAAAAAGGTGTAGAAAAGAAGTCCGCCACCACGCAGCTGATCCTGGACGAACAATCTTGCTTTTGGTTCTATTTGAGAAAGCTTTTCCATCGCTTCAGAGAAATGAAACAAGTACCACCTGGAAGCCCAGTTAGGTACACGCGCCAAATAATCAAGGTTTTCCTTGTAGACGCTCAATGGCAGCCGATTGCCCTGGAGTTGTATAAAGCTCAAGCGCAATTCTTTGTACTCTCTCGCGGAAATCAGCCCGGTTCCGTAAAGTCCATTCACGGCCGAATGAAGCCAGGTCAGTCGCTGCCGTCTACTGGCGTTAATTACACGTCGCCGCAATTCGGTCGTATCTGCTAGATGCTGCGTTTCTACCGCGAGGTTGAGATCTAGAAGGGCGAGACGGTCAGACCGGTACTTCGGGTCGGATATCTTATCGCGTAAGTCAAACAGCAGCTCGCCGGTTATGGCATATCGCTCACCGGCGTCCTGCAGGTTGACTAATAATTCTGCAGATGATCGTAATTTCCCTGCAAGTTCGCTGTTGCTGATCTGATTAGCGGTAGTGTCGATCTGCTGGTTCAGTGGCACCGGACTGTATACCTGGTCTATGGTGTCCGCGAGATATAAATACTCCAGTTGAAGTGCATCCTCGGTCCGCGACTTCAAATAATTACGAATTTGGGCCGCGTCTTCGGGTCCCGGAGCGCCGTGGATTTTACTGCGCATATCGGCAAATCCAGGGTCCTTGTCAGAAAGTGAAGCAGCTAATTGCCGAATCTTGAGGATGGAGGCTGTGTCAATGCCGTGGGGTAAGAGTCGGACGCCGGAGCGCAGAGCGAGGTAGCCACGTGTCACCCACCAGCGTTGGGTCGAAAGATCAATTAATAATTGACGGGCACCGGCACGCTCGTCCTCTTCCTGAATAGCTCCGCGGTAGTATCGTGCTTTACGCAGGATCCAGCCATCGTCAGCGACCACGAGGTAGCGTTCAATTTGAATTTGCTTGAATGTGTCAGCAAAGTCGCCATCATCCGTTATTGGAACGGACACATACTCAGCCATTATGTTGGCTATCTTATAGTCGTTTGCCCGCAACTCTTTGACCCGATCCGTCCATTCACCGTGTTGTATGCCCCCCCCATGCGGGACGCATGCATAGGCTTTAGGTGGCAGGATCGTTCCGTCCTTGCAAAACCAGCGTATACGTTTGAACGGCCCTCTTTGAGACTGTTTCATTTCGGACACCCATGCTTGAAATTCACCGGCTGCAGGGGGATCGCCAAGGGATTCGGCAATTGATATCGCGGAATTCAAAGATAGAATGGATGCGATCACCCATAGTGAGATTCGTTTATTCACCCTTTCTCTGTCTCTCGTGATAATGCGACACTAATGATTCCATTGTTTTTTTTTGCCTGGGCGAATTTGTGTATGAATAATTACTATTAGATAGGAAGTCTAAAGTGAAATAAACCAGGGCTGTTCTGAACAATATTGAGAGGGGCGTTAGGGCACTACGCCGGGTGTTAATATCTCACCGGCTCATTACACGGATTGTGTCCCGGATAAGAGCTGTATCGAAGCACTTACCTCATTGTTCGACTTTAGATTAGCTGCGTCAAACGATGGCCTATAAAATTCTTTGACTAGCTTTTCGGCAAATCATTAGCAGGGTCATAAAGAGCCTTACACCCCACAGCTTCAACTTTGATTGGAAACGGTTCGTCAAAATACTCCATGACCAGTTCACGCCCCTCCTGAGCATAGGTTCGCGGAAGATAACCGAGGGCGATGTTCTTGCCCACAGACGGGCCGTAGGCGATGCTGGTGATATATGATCGTCTGCCCAGTTCATCAATCAGAACTTCATTGGTGTCCGGGTCGAGAATTGGCCATTGACCAACGGGATAGCGGGCAACACCCTTGGCATCGACATTATTGGTCATAGTCATGGTGCAGAGATAAGCGGGCTGGTGATCACGCTCGCGTTGCGCGAGATAGGCGGCCTTGCCGTGAAACTCTGCCTCCTTGACCTTAGGCCGAGCAAGGCCCGCTTCATACAGATTGTATTCGGTGAGCAGGTCCGCATTCTGCAGTCGCAGGCTTTTTTCCAGACGACGGCTATTGGCATAAGTCTCCACGCCTACGGGTGTTGCGCCCTGTTCATAGACCATGTCCCAGAGAGATAGGCCGTAACTGAACGGTACGTGCAGTTCCCAACCCTGCTCGCCGACATAAGAGATGCGGAAAGCAAGAACCGGAATACCGCGCAGGGTAATATTTTTGGTGGTGGCAAAACGAAAGCTATCGGCGTCCAGTTCTTCGGGATGATCGGCCACCGCCTGAAGCATTTTACGGGCGTTAGGCCCCCACAGCCCAAGACAGGAAATGTGATCGCTGCGGTCTTCGATATACACGCTCCAACCACGATCTTCAGCCATGCGCTTAAGCCAGATATAGTCCCGGTTGCCAGCGTCGGCGCCGTCAATTACCCGATACTTGTCTGAGTCGAGTCGAATCACGGTGAGGTCCGCGCGCACGCCACCATTGTGATCGAGAAAGTGGGTATAGATGCCCTTGCCGATTGCGGTGTCGCCACCGACCTTGGCTACGCAGACATACTCCATCAGCGTTTCGGCATCGGAGCCGGTCACATCGTAGACCGCAAAGTGTGACAGGTTGATCATGCCCGCATTTTCTGACATCGCTAAATGCTCGGCATTGGATACCCGCCAGAAGTGGCGATTGTCCCATTCGTTTTCTCTAACGGGCACCTTGTCACCATATTTTTCTAACAGTTGCTCATTGGAAGCATAGCCATGTGCTCGCTCCCAGCCGGCGAGTTCCATAAAGTGGCCACCAAGCTCCTGCTCTCTTGACCAGAATGGACTGCGCCGCAGATTGCGGCCCTTTGAATATGGCTCGCGGTTATGTACCGCGGGGTTGTAGATTTTGAACGCGGTTTCATAGCATCGATCATAGATGTACGATGGCGTTTTTTGGATCGGGTAATAGCGTGCGACGTCGATACTGTGGATATCCATTTCAGTTGCGCCATCGGTCATCATTTCAGCCAGCACCTTACCAATGCCAGGTGCGTCCTTGACCCAGACTGACTCGGCGTACCAGAGACCGCGTGTCTCCGGGGATTCGCCAATAGAAGGCCCGCCGTCTGCTGTGACCTGCAACAGGCCATTGAACGAACGTTTTTCATCCCACCCCAGTTCGCCAAGAATCGGGGTAAGTTCCATGGCACGTTCCAGCGGTTCCATAATCTGCTCAACTTCAAGATCGCGCTGAGATGGTGACAGGCGCGCTTCACCTTTTTCTAGAATATCATTTGGATGCACTAGACGCGGGTCCTTTTCCTCGTAATAGCCCCATTCAATCTGGCCGCCTTCCGGAGTGGTGGGGTCTCCAGTATCACGAAGATAAGCGGAGTTGCCCTGATCACGAAGAAGCGGATAACCAATATCTTTACCCGTGCCTTCAAACTCAGTATAGGGGCCGAAAAAACACAGTGGATGATCTACCGGCATAATCGGCAGGTCTTCGCCTGCCATTTGTGCGATAAGACGGCCCCACAGGCCGGCGCAGACCACGACAGTATTGGTTTCGATATATCCGCGGCTAGTCTCCACACCTTTGATTCGACCATTTTCGATATCAAGTCCGGTGGCGGAAGTATTGGCAAAGGATTGCAGCTTGCCGGTCGCCTTGGCCTGGTCTACCAGTTCGCCTGCTACGGTCTGCGAGCGCGGGACAACCAAGCCTGCATCCGGATCCCACATTGCGCCCTGGATCATGTCTTCTTCAAGCAACGGAAATTTTTCCTTGGTTTCCTTGGCGCTGATCATGCGGACATTGGTTCCAAATGCTTTACCTGACCCTACTTTACGCTTGAGTTCTTCCATGCGCCCATCATCGTCACGTCGCGCTACCTCGAGACCACCAATCCGAGCGTAACGCCCCATCTTGTCAAAAAACTCCACACTGTATTTAGTGGTGTAACAGGTCAGATTGTCATGGGCCGTTAAATAACAGAAATCGGAGGCATGGGAGGTAGAGCCGATATCGGTTGGAATCGATGATTTATCGAGGCCGACGATATTCTCCCATCCTTTTTCGATCAGGTGATGCGCCACGGATGCGCCAACGATTCCACCTTGACCGATAATGACAACATCTGCACTTGTAGGAAATTTCGCCATGAATTTATTCTCTCTTTAGACGTGGTTAAGCTGAGTGCTTGGAATTGTATGAAACTACGGAATTCCAGTTCCTGATCAAACAGACTGGGACGGATATCAGTGAACAAAAATTATGTTCATCCATTCTAACCGGCTTTAAGTAGATTATAAGCACGTTTTTTGGCGCAGATAAATTTGTATCCGACATGATGTTTTCCTTAGACGGCTCCACCAGATGCTACCGTTTTTAAATTTGGTGCCAGACTGAATTTTTACTATGCCTTTAGAATTATCAGGCATGATTTGTTTCGCTAAGGCCTCTACCTGCAGTTATAACTCAAGGGAGCTTCAACCGGTTAGCATGCAGATGTAAAACATGCCTGTGTTATATAGATGTTTCAGCATTACAGCAGATCCAATTGAGGGCCATGAAGAAACAGACTCAAGAAAATTCAGGCCATGTTATAAGCTCGAGCTTCGTCCAGTAACCACTGTCGGAACAGCTGAAATGCTTTCTGATTCTTCGCTTTTAAAGTGTGCACCAGATAGAACCCATAGCCCTCAAGCTGGATGTCGAATGGTTCTACTAAGAGACCTCGAACTATGTCTTCACTGAGAAGCCGGTTTGCAAGAACCAGTCCATGCCCATCGATGGCGGATTGAACACGGACATTTGGATCGACAATGACAGGACCGGGACCTGATCCAAGATCTTCCAAACCTGCCTTCAACAACCATTCACGCCAACCATCGTTTCCTTCCTGATCATGCAGAAAAATCTGATGACGTAAATCACTAAGTTGTTTTATCGGTGCCTTACTATCAATAAGTTTAGGAGAACAGACCGCAATCATGGCTGACGGAATTAACATCTCTGATTCACATCTCGACCAGCTTCCATCCCCCCATCGAATGGCCAGGTCGACCTCCTTGAGATCGAAGTCAGGATCATTAACAGAATGTTGCAGTCTTATTGTGATGCTGGGGTGGTCGGTAAGGAAGTTGCCCAGTCTTTGCGACAGCCAGCGTGTGACAAAGTAGGTGCTTACCGATATCGTTAGACTTAGACGATTTGTGACCGGTGCAATGTTGTGAACCTCATCCTCGAGCTCACGAAATAACCTATGCGTGGTGCGAAACAGGCTTTGGCCTTCTGGGGTCAAGTTTACCTGTCTTGCGCTACGGGCAAACAGGACAATGTTGAGTTTCGACTCGAGTAGTTTGATTTGGTAGCTTACTGCGCCTTGTGTCAGCGACAATTCTTTTGACGCCTCCGTAAAACTGCCGTGCCGGGCGGCGGCTTCAAAGGCGCGCAGCGCTTTTAGTGGTGGTAATCGTTCAAACATCGCTATAAATTAAAAAATTTAATTTATAGCGTAAATTAATTCGTTTGTATTTGTCCAGAGATTAATATTAAAGTATAAATATTAAAGCTTGATGGACGTGAATACTTATCGCAATGAAATTCAGAGCTACCAACACATTAATAATATTATTGCTTAATGAGTCCAGAAAAACTCTGTCTAGCACCAGTTGGTATGACTGAGGCAGTGAACAAAGGGGCATCACCGGCGGCTTCGCCCCGACCAAAAAGAAAACAATGGAATTATCGGCCGGGGCTACCATTGACGGTCTCCCCGCTATTCACGCTGCCATGGCGACCCATGGATATCATCAAATGGATTGTTGGCTCATGGTTTCCAGTTTCTGAGCGCCTGATTGTCCTGGCGCTTGCATTGACAAGTTGGTTCTTTTTCCATCCTTCCCTGGAGCGATGCAAGAATTTTGAGATCGACTGGATAGCGCAGATCTTTCTGCGAAATCTAGGTTTAATGTTTTTCGTGGCGGGTGGACTGCATCTTTACTTTTACGTCTTTCGCCTCCAAGGAGACGAAGGCCGTCATGATACCCGACCGCTGGTAAAGAACAGTCGACAGTTCACCTTTAACAACCAGGTTCATGACAACATGTTCTGGAGCTGCGCGAGTGGAGTGACCGTGTGGGCCGCATATGAATCTTTGATGATGTGGGCTATTGCCAATGGTTATGCGCCCACACTGAACTGGTCGGATAATCCCGTTTGGTTTGTGATGCTCTTTCTGCTGCTGCCAGCCTGGGAGTCATTTTATTTCTATCTGGTACATCGTTTTCTGCACTGGCCGCCACTGTATAGAATCGCTCACGCGCTTCATCATCGGAATAATAATGTGGGTCCCTGGTCTGGGATGTCCATGCATCCAATCGAACACATTTTGTATTTAGGAACGGTTTTGATCCATTGGGTAGTGGCGGCTCATCCACTGCATATCATTTTCCATCTGCAATATTTCACGCTCACTGCGGCGACCACTCATACCGGTTATTCGGGAATATTTGTAAATGGTAAGAAGCGACTGGCGCTCGGTACATTTCATCATCAATTGCACCACCGGTTCTATGAATGTAACTATGGTGGTCTCGAAGTGCCTTTCGATCAATGGTTTGGATCGTTTCAT
>JAHEGU010000100.1 GCA_024644945.1 Gammaproteobacteria bacterium
TTTGGCGTATTGCGAGGCAGCTCTCTGTAGCAATGTATTAGATGCGCCAAATGGCAAGGACAGGCAGAACACTTGCATAATGCCGGTTATGCGAACGCCGCAAACAACCTTGCTCGCGGATTAATCACATTAGCAAGGCACTATCCGCGTTTGAGCGGATAACATGGCTTCACTAATCCGGTTATCCAACAAGGGCGCAAGGTTTCAGGAACTTACATCAGCCGATGAAAACTGATCTTAAGCCTTTCGCTGTTTATCGTTGCGTTAGGCCAAGGAGCCTGTTGCCGCACTCTAATAGAAATGCGGGATGGCGTAGATATAATGGCCGTCGCAATTCAGTTAAAATCCGCTCTTGGCTCTTGTGCGCTCAATATAACTAGAATAATGCTGTCGCAATGTGGTCAGCATCAAAATATTAGCCTGATGATCACTCAAAATACATTCACTATTTTTTAAGATAGATGCTAACTCTGGCTCTTCATTTAGCGAAAATTGAAAAGATTTCTTGCCCGGAATTGTCAAGGAGCAGTTTTCAATTGGGCCACTTACAACGCCCTCGCGCTCGAGCCAATTCCAGTACCGCATAAAATCCGTAATGTTCTCTGAGATATTTTTACAGTCCAACAAATTTGTACGCTCTGGAAACAAATCGTTCAATTTCAAAAGCACTCGAAGCAGAAAATCATTAACTGCGCCAGAGACAAAACCTGATTCAGGGATGTCACCACGCTGTGTAAGCCAGCCGCCGGCCTTACTTGCCGATTCAGTCATTCTCTACTCGCTCAACTAGAACCTGAAACCACTCAGGCTCGTAGCTTTACACCGCTTGGCCGAATTAGTCCATCTGTCTGTTTGACGATTCGCGCGCTGAAAAAACCAGCTGGAACGTCCTCAAAGCGAGCAGGTATGTTCCCAATTGGTATTCGACCGACTCATGCAGTCTTGTTGTTTACCTGGTCTCGCGCCATTGGCTTTTTTTGAAGTTCTGTTGTTTCGAGTATTGCCATTTCTATGAAATAGACGAGGTGGCTTAAATTCTGTGCAGCCGCGCATCTCCTTAGTTCAAAAAGCATCTCGCTGATGAAGCTGACCGCTTGTTCCGGTTCTTGTTTGGCAAATATGCTCGCTGCCCCCTCATCGTCGATGATGCTCAGTTCGTTGACGCTTGCACAGTCAGTGTCGACCTCATCGGTGATTAGATCATGCTCAAAGGCTTTTGCAGTTGATTTTTGAGGATTGTCCATTCTTCTCTTTTCCATTCTGTTGCGCACAATACGACGTCAATTTGATACTAACCTCTCCTACGAATCATGCGTGGAGCTTGAGAATCGGTAATTCGAGAGTATCGTTGGATTTTGGTTTGTCTACCACATATGCACATTTAATTGTGGAATTGCCGTAGGGAATGATTTTACAACCCGCAACAACCATTGCGTGACGAAGTTTGTTGTAGTATTGAATCAAAAAATGCCGTTAATATATTACCAATTTATTTAAAAATTGATATAAAATAAAAAGTTATGAATTTTTTAATTCATTTATTGCCATTTCGACAAGGTATGCAGCAAAATTTTCGTTCAGTTTAATCAAATTTTTCAATGATTTATCCAGATCATGTATTGTTTTAATTTTTAATATATCCTCATTGATTTGATTTCTAAGATTATTATTTATGTCGTGTATATTTGACATTTCCATCACTTCTCACTTTTTATTCTTTAGAACATGAGCGAACTGACGAATCCTCGAGGATGCCAGGCTTTTCCCAAGCGCCCTCTGGCCGGTTTATTACCTCTGCATCGCTCTTCAATGTTATTGTATTTTCAACAGGAAAATGATCATCTAAATTACAGATTACCTCAAAATATTTTCGATCAGAAAACACCAATGAATTGACTTTTTCCATGCGCCGAAAGCCATATCGAGTCCAATATGGGAGCAGGGCTTTCTCTGCATGTCCGTAGACAACACGATAATTCTTCATTTTGCAGTGTTCAAGCGAGTGTCGAATTAGGGCATCGCCCACATTTGTGCTGCGAAATTGAGGCCTCACCGCTACTCTTTCAAACTTGGCAAACTCAGCAAAGAAGCGAACTCTGGTCGTTCCCGCGGGCTCTCCATCCACAGTTGCAATGAAATGGCTGGCGAACATGTCATTTCCATCAAATTCTTCTGCAAACGGACAGTTTTGTTCTTGCGCGTAGACGATTGCGCGCAAGGCAAACGCAACATAGATGTCTTCGAAAGAACGTGCCAAGCGTACCTTCACAACTTCATCAGGCTCATTTCGACCGTATCCGCCGGGACTAGCGCTATGTGTGTGACTTGTCTGCATTTGTCTCTCCTAAGTTGAGCTTCAGGTAATCCGTCAATGGCAGGTCGTTTTAACGTCCACACAGAACGCGTTCACGGACATAAAAGGTGCATTTCCGTTTAGTTCCAGAATCTTCAATGGGTTTGAGACCAAGCAGTCGTGCCAGTCGCAATCCTGCAGATGTTGCAATGGTTGCGTATTGATCAATATCGGAGAAAGCCGTTGCACTAAGGTGCTGGCAGAGCCGTGCGACTCGAAAGCCATTGAGGCTATTGTCTGAAGCGACTGACCACAGATAACTTGCGTGAGGCTTATCATCCGGTGCGCAAAGCCACTCCGGATCGACATTCATGCCGGTAAATTTGTTTGTGTTAATTGCATCAATGCCAGAGGGATTCAGAAAAAGAAGGAAGGCAACGGCATTTACCCGTGGCGGCCTGTGATTGAGTGCAGTCTTGTTTCTTTTGTCATCAAATAGTGCAATTGCGTTGCGGTGTATTTCGTTTACTGAACTCACAACTGATAAGGGAGCGATAGGTGAGTTGACTCTATCTTTTACCAGTCGCCAGCAAGCTGGGATTTCGTCAAAATTCGCGAAGCGAAATCCTGGAAATTGATATAGGCTTTGCTCTATTTGTGAGTGCCATGAGAGTGAGGCCACTTGGTATTTTCTCCGCAAAAGCATCGCCGCAAACTGCCTAGCCAGCAGCGCAGCAAATATCTTGTGGATTAAATGGGCTTTCTGTTTCAAGATGCAATCCAGTTTTGACGTCACGTGAGTTTGACTCACCATACTTCATGCCTAGGAGCAGGGCTGCACACGTTTCAGGATAGGGGCTATGCAGAATAGAAAGATCACGGACTGGATTTTTGGCGGCGGACCAGGCTGGGACGATCTGCGGGTTTTCGTCGCTGTTGCTGATGCTGCGACAATTAATAAGGCAGCGTCGCACCTGAACATGTCGCAGTCCACCGTCAGCCGAAAGATAGATTCGCTTGAGTATTCGCTTGGGATGCGTTTGTTGGAACGTTCGCCAAGTGGTGTCGAGCCGACAGCGGTTGGGCAGGTCGTCTACAAACACGCTAGAGCAATGCAAAGAAATGCCCACGACCTGCGAAGAGAAATTTCTGGCTTGGATGAAACCTCCGAAGGCCGCGTGCAGCTAATCGCGCCCGATGGGCTGGCCGGGCATTGGATCGCCAATCACCTGCCAGGCTTTTGCAGCGTGAATCCGAACGTTGCGTTGATGCTTGTCAGTCGTCTCGACACGAGCTTTGTGCCTCAAATGCAAACTGATGTCGCCATTCAGTTGGATGAGTGCAAGCACATGGATGCGATTGCAGTCAGTCTCGGCCACCTCCATTATTTGCCTTATGCGGCTCCGAGTTACCTCCAGACAAAAGGAACGCCGCGCTCACTTGCCGAACTGGCTTCTCACAGAATACTCCACCATTCAAACTATAGGTTTCAAAACGACAAGTGGGGAGATAAAGCGAAAGCCCTTGAGCACATCTTGCAGTTCAGCGTGATGACAAACTGTAGTGCGACATTGTTTAATTCGATCCGTGCTGGGGGTGGGATTGGATTGCTCCCCACGTATGTAGAATCCATTGACAAAACATTGGTGCCCCTTGATCTAAGTTTGAACGTCAGTGTTGAGTTTTGGGCTACTTATCACCGTGACGTCCGTAGAGTTGCGAGAATTCGAGCTGTCGTGGATTGGCTCAAGGATATTTTTGATAGCCAAAAATATCCTTGGTTTGACGAATGTTTGCATTCGAGTGCTTTTGCATCAAGTATTCAAACCGAAGCGATGACGCGGAACTTGAAAACTGCCATGGTCAGCTAGTTGCGTTTCAGCAATCTAGGACTCTAAAGCCTTGCTCCAACCGAAAATTGAAACTGAAAATGAGCATCGGTCCTCGCTCATTCCATTCATACTGGTCTCGTGCACTGCCGTAAGTACCCTGTCACAAGATCTGTATGCCCCTAGTTTGGCGCATTTTCCTGAGATTTTTGCAACTAGCGCATCCACGGCGCAATTAACTATGAGCCTAAATCTCGCAGCCTACGCAATCGCACAACTATTCCATGGCCCCCTATCAGATAGGTATGGGCGAAAAAATTTGTTGATTGTCGCATTGTCAGCGTTCTGTGTGGTGAGCGTCTTATGTGCAGCTGCGACAGACATTAAAATGCTAATACTTGGCAGAATTTTCCAAGGTTTGCTTATCAGTGTTCCGTCTGTCGTCGTAGTTCTCCTTATAAGAGAGTTGTATGCTGGGAGGGACGCCATTCGCATGATGGGCCTTTACGGAATGATGGTGGGTCTGGCGCCATCGGTAGGCCCCCTGATCGGTGGTTATGCATTCATTGCATTTGGTTGGAAAAGTAACTTTTGGATTTTGTCGGGTCTAGGGGCTCTTGTAGCGCTCTTGGTTTGGAAGTTTGTGCCGGAGTCACGACCAACTACGTTGCCCCAGCCGGTAAAACAGATATTCAAAGAATATTTAACACTTTTGAAGCACCCGCCGTTTTGGAAGTATGCCATCCCATTGTCATGCATCTTTGGGGGCTTTTTCGCATTTGTCACCAATGGACCACTTCTATTTATCAATGATCTTGGCATCAGAACTGAACATTATGGCTGGTACTTTGGCGGATTGATTTTGTCATACGTAGTCGGAAGCTTGGTCGCCAACAGACTAGCGGATCTTGTGGACCCGGAGCTTCTCATATTGGCCGCTGTAGTTTTCCCCGGAGTTGGCCTCTTTCTATTATGGTTTTGTGGGCTAACTGGATGGTGGGTGGCGGGTGGCATCGTGCTAGGAATGTCATTCCACATGATTGGTTTGGGACTGCTGTTTGCCGTCGGGCCAATAAAGCTTCTTGACGTGAGCCAGGTAGTGTCGGCAGGCATTGCGTCTGCATTTCTGGGGACTTGCCAACTCGGTGCTGCAAGCTTGGCAGGCATAATTGTTGGCGCACTTTACAGCCACTCAGCGGGTGCGCTTATTTTGACGGTTTCAGTCTTCACAATTGGCTCTTTGATTGGTTTCTTTAGTCTTCGAAACAACTAACGTTCTACAAGTTCAAACTGGCTTTTCGATAATCGCAAATGAAAGGCAATTTGCAGGAAGTTGGTTTCTACGGTTCGCTGCCTTATGCGGCGGCAGTTCTGGAGTCATTCCGAAATTTAGTAGGGCATTAGTAGGGGATGGGGATCAAAGGAAATCTCGCTCCCTGCAAAGCCCTCCAAGTGAAAGGCCAGTCAGATCAGCGGTTTATCCATGTTTGTCCAAGCCACTGCAAAGCCGTACAACCCGGCAAATACTAATTCGTAATGATGGGGTCGGGTGTTCGAGTCACCCATGCGGCACCACTTTTCCAAGTATCAGCCTGCGTCCGCCGCTCCGGGGGTGACAATCCTGACGGCCGGAGCGGTTCACCGTTGGCG
>JAHEGU010000101.1:0-883 GCA_024644945.1 Gammaproteobacteria bacterium
TCGTCGTCAACAGCCTCGCAGAAAGACTCGGAGAAAAGCAGAAATTCCTCCATAGCTCTTAACCGAAATTTTTGCCTCTGATACACAATCGAGAACGGTCGTATCATCGGCGGTTCCAGGGGAATTGCCCGCAGAGTCCCAAGCTTTAGCTCCTTTTCCAGGGTGGTCCCGGAAATAATGGAAACTCCGAGACCGGCTTCCACAGCACTCTTCACCGATTCCGGACTGCCAAATTCCATCGTAATTTTCAAATCGCTGGTACTCGAGCCCACCTGATCAAAATAACTGGAAATGACCTCCCGGGTACCTGAGCCCTCCTCCCGTGCAATGAACGGATAAGGCAACATCTGGTCGGCTCGCACACTTTTCAAATCGGACAATTCGTGATTGGGCGGGCATATCATCATCAGCTGATCGCGCCAGCACACCCTGAAAACCAGATTCTTGTTGTGCACGGGAGCCTCGACCACACCAAGGTCTATTTCATTATTTTCAACCATGTGCACTACACCCAGCGTATTGGACACCTTGAGGTGGAGCTTTACGTTTGGAAATTTTTGCTGGAATTCGCCCAGCAAAGTAGGAATCCGGTACTCCGCGATGGTGGTACTCGCACCGATGACCAGCACGCCCATAACTTCGCCGGTCAGTTTACGGACCTGATTATCCATTTCGTTATACAAACCAATAATCCGCTCCGCATAGGTGAATACTTCCCGACCAGCCTCGGTCAAGCTGATCTTATTGTGGGTGCGGTCGAACAGGCGCGTATTAAAATATTCTTCCAACTGCCGGATTTGAAAAGTGACGGCGGGTTGTGTCATATGCAGGGATTCCGCCGCCTTGGTGAAACTCAACAACCGGGCTACCGTGTAGAATACCT
>JAHEGU010000101.1:893-5755 GCA_024644945.1 Gammaproteobacteria bacterium
GCTCCTATTATAAAGAATTTTTATAGCAGCGCGAATAAATTCACGACGGCGTCTACCGCCACCCGCCTAGCCGAAGCCGTCCAGTTTCAACTTCAAATCAGTCGGGCTGGATGAATGGCCAAGGGCGATTTCTTCAGTAATGTCCCCACTTCGACAAAGTTCGAACAGATGCTGGTCAAATGACATCATACCCTCTACCGTAGACTCTTTCTTGACCAGGTCCGCAATATCCTTGACCCGCAGGGGATCTAAAATAAGTTCACGCACGCGAGCGTTGACGGTCATTATTTCACAGGCAACAATCCGGCCCCCTGCACCGGCCCTTGGCAACAGGCGCTGGGCAACGACGGCTCGCAGGTTTTGCGCCAATTTTGAACGAATGGTCGGTTGCGCTTCAGGTGCAAATGTTGAGATCATACGTGGAATAGTTTCAGCCGTTGCCGGTGCGTGCAGTGTGGAAAATACCAGGTGGCCGGTTTCCGCCGCAGTCAGTGCTGTTTCGATGGTTTTGGATTCACGCATTTCACCCAGCAAAATCACGTCCGGATCCTCCCGCAAAGCCGCGGTCATCGCCATCGGAAAGCTAACTGCGTCCAAACCCAGTTCTCGCTGTGAAATGATGCAGCGCTGTTCCGTGAAGATATACTCAATCGGGTCTTCAATAGTTACGATATGCTTGGCGTAATTTAGGTTCACCTCTTCAATCAAAGATGCAATGGTGGTTGATTTTCCCGACCCCGTTGCGCCGGTCAGCAACACAAGTCCACGTTCGTAGCGGGTGAACTTCCTGATTGCGGCGGGCAATCGCAGGTCTTCCAGCGTCGGGATCGAGCTATTTATCACGCGCAGCGCCATAGCAATCGTGCCGCGCTGATAGTAGATATTCACTCTTACACGACCTACGGACTCAATGCCAATGGATAAGTCCGCTTGATAATTTGCCTTTAAATCCTCGCGATGCCGGGCGGTCGTCAGTTTTTCGGCCAGTTCTTCCATATCCGCAACCGATAAAACGGGATACTCCCGCATAGCTTTCAATACTCCATCCACTCTCAATATAGGGTGGCTGCCGACCCGCAGGTGGATATCCGACGCACTTTGCTTGACCGCTACATACAAGATGTGGCTCAGAAATATCTGAGCATCACCATCGCTAGCGGAGGGCGCAGGCGGAAGTTGGTTGTCCTGAACTTGAACTTGCGATACTGGAGGCCCACTCATAAACGATACTCCGCTGTTGCCTTCGAATTCTTCATTACGTACAGCATAGCAAGTATTGGATGATATGTAAGGTTCTACACCCCTCACAGCGTATCTTGTACGCAGATGAACCTGTTCTCAACCGGCATTCAAGCGCGCTGCCGCAGCCCCGCTGCGCAATACCTGGCGCACCCTACCAGCGCATTCATCAATCGAACCCTGCCGCAGATGGGTTAGTATCAGAGCACCAGAGTAGATCAGGCTATCAAAGGCGGGGCCGGGTTCTCCACGTAGCGCGGCCAAGCCGACCTCCGCAGCCGCCAACGCAGCTTTGTCTACATCCAGCGTTTCGGTATTTTCGCTGGGAATCAACAGGACATCCGGCAGCGGCACCGCGCGGTGAGCGGCGCCACGAACACCCACCATCCCCGGCTCCACCCTCCAGTCCTGGTCAGCCTGGCCCTGTTGACAGCGCACGATTTTTGACGGCTGCTGCAGCGATGGGACAACCCCTCCTTCCACCCCGCGAACGATCATCGCGCTCTGATAATCTGCATGACGGGCAAGACCGGCGTAAACTGGTGGATACGCCTTGTGCACGTAGCCGGTTACCAGATGAGTTCGATTTCGTGCGCGGAAGGGCTTCAGGGCGACTTCGATGGTAGTGAGGCAGGTGCGTTTTACCATCAAGTCACGCAGTTGCAAGAGCTGGTGCAGGCTCTGGTTCGAAACGCTCTGATCAACGTATGCCCATCCGATCCCTGGATCAGCAATACGTTTTGCCGCATCGGCCATGCTGGTTTCGACGTCGACCCCAACCGCACGCAGCACTTTGTGGTGCGTTATCCCATGTTTCGGGCCCGCTGTCTTCACGCCATGACCGCAGGCCGCTACCCCGCAGGCCGCCAGAAGAGCCGGTAAAAATGGGGACACCGGCAGACCACGATTATAGCCATTGAACGGATCGGCGATTTCCACCAACTCGTCAATCGGCACCTCTACATGCTGCGCTGCGTCCAGCAACGCGCTGTGTACGCCAAGCACCTCAGCGTCCGTCTCCCGCTTCATGCGAAGCGCAATCAGAAACAGCGCGGCCTGAACCGGATCGACTTCTTGCCGAAGAATCAACTGCATTCCGGCACGAGCCTCGTCGGCAGAGATGTCTTTACTGAGTTCAGGGCCCGTCGCAATCTTCTGCAACAAGGATCGCATTAGCTTGTCCGCGCTCATATTGGTATCAGGTCACTGTCCGCGTTGGAATTCAGTTGATTTGCCCAGCCTGTATCGCTCGACTCCAGCCGAATATTATACCTGCTGAAAGAAACTTTCCCTTTTCTTATGGTTGATCAGAAATTGTCGTCGCGGCGCAAAGACGCGAAATTTAATCAGGATTTGGGTCGTCTGATAGACTCATCGAGGCATGAAACTTACGCAATTTCAAGACTGCCTGTTCCAGACTATCAATGGCATCTCCTAATGTTTCCGCCTGTTCATCGGCCAGGTGTTCAACATTTCGAGCACACTGCGTAACTTCCATTGCACCCAAATATGATCCGGAGCCGCAGATACGATGCGCCTGGCGCTTTGTGGAGACATAGTCAGTGTTCTTCACCGCATCTCGGATAGTCTCGATTTGAGCCGGCAGCGAGGCGATGAATTTAGATAAATTCCTGCGCCAAAGTCCCTTGTTGCCTGAGGCAAACCGCAACCCACTTGCGCCATCCAGCACGGATGCCCGCAGCGATGCTGGAAGCGTCTTGATATCAGCCGCGGCGGCCGGCCGAGTTACATCTAACGTCAGAGATTCGAGCAAATCGAGCAATGACAGTTCATCAACAGGTTTCGTCAAGATACCATCGAAATCCGCGACGCAGAATTTACCCTCTTGATGCCCCACGATATCCGCAGTGACCGCTATTACCAGCGGCTGTGGACTCAACTTCATAGCCCTCATCCGCACGGTTGCTTCAGTTCCGTCCATCTCTGCCATATGGATATCCATAAACACCAGCTGATATGCCCTGGCACCGCACTTTCTAATCGCCTCTGACCCGGAACTGGCCGTTTCTGTCTCGAAGCCATGAGACTCAAGCAATGCTTTCAAAAACTCCTGATTGATCTCACTATCATCAACAATAAGGGCCGTGAGGCCTCTCCCGTCAAAAGACAGTGCTCGATCGCGGGCCTGATCCGGTGTTGGCTCCCCGGTCGCACCTGCAATGGGCAAAAACAATTCCACTGTTGCCCTAGTAGTGCAATCAGGGCGGCTTTCAATAAAAATACGCCCCGGAATTTTCTCAACTATATCCTTTGTGATACTCAGCCCTAAACCTGTGCCTCCGTATTTCTTGTCGGTGCCACTGTCCAGTTGCTTAAATGATTCGAAAATAGTGTTTATCTGCTCTGGCGGGATGCCAATTCCGGTATCTTCAATTATGATCCTGACGTTGAATTTGCCATCATTCTTGTCGATGGCTTCTGCCGTCAAACATACCTTTCCTGACGATGTAAATTTTATAGCGTTTCCAAGCAGGTTTATAATGATCTGATGCAATCGAGTTCTATCACACATCACAAACGCCGGCAGACCCGACTTCAACTCGGTTTCCAGTTTCAGACCTTTTTCGTCAGCCTGTGATCGTAGAAAATGTACACTGGCATTGATAGTTTCTTTCAAGTCAATCCGTTCACGTACCAATTTCATTTCGCCCGCTTCGACCTTGGAAAGGTCAAGAACACCATCGATAATATCCAGAAGGTGGTTTGCGGAATACTCGGCAAAACCCAGTTGCCTCTTAACCTGCTTACTCAAATTCTGCTTCCGCATCAAAATAAAAAACATCATTATTCCGTTCAACGGCGTCCTAATTTCATGGCTCATATGTGCCAGAAATTGGCTTTTAGCACGGTTTGCTGACTCGGCATCCGAAATGGCAGAATTCATTCTTCTAATAAGTTGCGCTACAAATAACGGGATGATTATCAATCCAAAAGTTACCCCAGACGCTATTGTTTCATGAGTCGACCAAAAGTCAGTCAAGTAGAAAACGAATAAAAATCCACTTAGACTTAATATCATAGCGCAGTATAAATACTCTACACCCCACCGCACACCATTTCCTATACAGATCCAGTAGTAGACAAAAAATAATGGCGCCCCAAGACGCTCAGCACCAATCATTGCATACGTACAAATCGAAATATCAAAAACCATTCCCAATATTCGACGTACTACAGATTTTTTGGGGTAAATTATTAATGATGTGAAAAATGCGAGCGCTATCAATACGCCTATAAATGCTGACCAATAAGATATTGTGTAGTAACCGTGTACAGATCCTCTAAATACTCCGAAAATATGTAAATATAATAATGTCGCGGCTATGGTTATTATTCGAAGAATATTTTGCTCAACATCTTCTTTCGGGCATGTTTTTAAACGGTTTGAAATTTTTGAGAATTTCAAATTACTAGTCCTTAGCATCAAACCTTAGATACACTAGCACTAGACCAGCCTCATTTGAATTTAGTGAATTCATTTCCAATCTTCCTGAACTTAGAGAAGGCGCCTTGCTTGGTGGTGGGGGCTGGTAAGGTGGCCGCGCGAAAAATCGGACTCCTCCTTAAAGTAAAAGCTGAGGTTACCGTCATAGCGCCCCATA
>JAHEGU010000102.1 GCA_024644945.1 Gammaproteobacteria bacterium
TTGGGACGAGTGGTTGGGGGAGTTTACCGTGATTAGTTGCGAGTGACGAGCGACCGGCAGCCTTTAGCCGACTTCGCTAGTTAACCTTCGATCTTCAAATGACAGGATAGGGCAATTAGAGGTGGTTAATTAGCGATTCCTTGAAGGTCGGCTTGGGAGGGCGGAATCGACGAATGTCAGCTTCCAGTGTTAGTAGCTGCTGTATTACTTGAATATGGCAATATTTTTACAATGGTGTAAGTTCTAGGCTATTTATAAATTTCTCGCATTCGTCACGCCCTGCGATATGGGGCTCTCCCTTGGGACTGCGTCTAGAACAACTAATGTTTGCCACAAAGTTCTTGTCGTCCGGATGCAAGCACAAATACCCGTGGGCATCATGATCAAATACCTTTCCCGGAAATTTGGGCGACCTAGAGTCTTTTTCGCCATCGTACCTCAAACAAGGGAACCCCATCGAGCGATCAACATCTTCGCCCAAGCTAAGATTATTAGTTGAAAGCTCACTACCCAAGAAATCAGCTGAATTTGCCCATTTTCTAACATCATCAATACTCTCAAAATTTTTATTACTCGCATTAAGAATTTCGGCAATAGCAATAGTGGTTCGAAGTCCTTTTCCTTTGAAGAATGTAGTATTGGAAAAGCTACTCTTGTCTTGATTCTCTCTGCCCACCCAATTCCAGTCTTTTCCACTTGGGGGCAAGACTGAAAATCCCTTGAAAGTAATTCTTTCATTTGAATCCGTAATTGGCATAAGCGGAGGATGCGAAGCACATCCTGAAAGCACCACCAACACCTGGATCAAAGCCCAAGGCATCAGTAAATTTCTATTTAGTGATGAAAATACTTTCACTTTGTCCTCCTAAACAACGGTATCTGTAAGTACCAAATACTTTTAAATAACTGGAAATCAATCCTTGATGATTGGGTTTGTTGATTTGAATCAGATTCGGTAAATCCTCCTTGTTGATATCAATAATTTGACGCTCATATCGATAAAGACGAATTACGTGCGGAGCTAATTGGGTTTAGAGGAGTAGTTGATGAAAAATGCAACTTATCAAATACTAATAACAATATTTGGAGTTGCCACACTAGCATTCTTCCTTTTATCTTGCGGAGCTGGTGGAGCAGCAGCGATTTCTGGAGCTGGCCAAGTCGCAGGCACTATCGGCACAATCCAAGATATTCAAGATGCTACAGAAATTGATATACCGATTCCTCCCATATGCGGAACTGGTGTCTCGGGAGACTGGCGAGGAAAAACAAGCAATGGCGGCGTAATCTTACTTACTTTAAGACAAAACCACGCCTGTGAAATTCAGGGCGAGGCAGCTTTTCCTCCCTGCCTGACCGTATCACCGGTTACGGGGGTGGTGCTGATATTTGGTGCAAGTTTTTCTGTAGAGACTGCGGACGGTAGTTTATTTGTCGAACGGGTAGAAAATATTGATGCGGAAAACAATAGAATTACTGAAAAGGGGCGTTATAGATTTAACAACACACAAAAAGTCGCTAACTGCCCACAAGCTGAAACAGGAGCAGTTAAATTAACAAAAATTAGTTGATGCCAATTAAATGGGATCATCTACTCCATCAGTTAAAGTGTTACATTGACCCATTAAGGTCACCACAGAAATCCGGTTTTCCCTTTTAATCCGCGAATGCTCGCTACAGAGCGTTTTGATTCATGCTAATCCTTAAAGAGAATATCTACCCTTACTGATTGACTACTATGCGAGAACTTACCAAGTTCACAATCTATGCTGTTAAAGTCCTGATATCTTTTTCATCCGCTGAACCCGCGCAGTGTGAACAGCTTAATTGCAGATTCTGAAGCCTTTTTGAGACTGGGGGCATTTTTTACTATCTTCATGCTGTTGATTTGTCTCGAGTGGTCTTTCCCGCGACGCAAGCTGGCGATTCCTCGCATGCGAAGATGGATGAGTAATATCGGAATCAGCATATTTAACACCGCGTTCGTTAAGGTGATTTTTCCTGTTGCCGGAATTGGTGCAGCATTGCTTGCCAAGGAAAAGCAATGGGGGCTGTTTAACCAAATCGAATTGCCATCCTGGTTAGGCATCATTTTGTTCCTGTTGATCTTTGATTTGACTATTTATCTGCAACATCGATTGTTTCATGCCGTACCCTTTCTCTGGCGACTGCACCGGATGCACCATACAGACGTCGACTACGATGTCACCACTGGAAGCAGATTTCACCCCGTGTCAATCTTGTTATCCAGCATCATAAAATTTCTGCTGGTTGTGGCTTTGGGTGCAGCTCCCATCGCTATACTGATTGCCGAGGTGTTACTTAACGCTACTTCAATGTTTAACCACAGCAATCTCAAAATCCCCGTGGGTTGGGACCGCCATTTGCGCAGATTTATCGTGACCCCGGATATGCACCGGGTTCACCATTCGGTTGTACCCTCCGAACATAGTCATAATTTCGGATTCAACTTTCCGTGGTGGGACCGGTTGTTAGGGACTTACCTGGCACAACCCCGGAGCGGACACGAGGCAATGGAAATCGGCATCAACGGATTTCGAGACCGGAAATCCACAAATTTCTTTTGGCTGTTGATTCAGCCGCTCGCTAATCCCAGAAATAATAACCGCGTTACTAAAGACGTCTGAGCTCATCCACGCGATCGAAACAGGGTAAATGCAAAGCGATTTGATCAACCAGCAGTCATGATTTCTAAGACAACTTAGCCCCAGCGTCTTTGGCACATTGCAGCTTTGACTCTCTCCTTCGCCAGCTCTTCAGCTGCACTTCTTGGAAGGATGCCTTTCGCTCTCGCCTTTGATAAAACATCATGCGTATTTCGCTCAACTTTTTCAGCGATCACATCCATCGCTGCAGTTTGATTACCGCCATGATATTCCACCGATGCACAAATCACGCCCCCAGCGTTGGCAATAAAGTCGGGAATACTTAAGATGCCTTTACGATGCATAATCTCTTCCGCCTCCAGCGTCGCTGGGATGTTAGCGCCCTGCACTACCAGCTTTGCCTTAAGCTCGTTTACGTTATCCTTATTCAGCACATCCGGCCTCGCGGCCGGAATCCAGATATCGCAGTCTACGCCCACAATCTCATCCCGACCGAGTATTTGACCAGGTTGCATCGCTGTCACCGGTTTACCGTCTCGCTTCAGTTTCATCAAAGTCTCGACCTCGATGCCGTCTGGATCATAGATCGTTCCAGTCGAATCAGAGGCTGCCACCAAAATCGCACCGTACTGAGCTAAAAAGCGAGCGGCATGTTGACCTACTGCACCAAAACCCTGAACTGCAACCCTGGCGTTTTTGAGTTTAAGATCGCTGAACTGCTGGGCGACTTCAGCCGCCTTGGCCACGCCTAAACCAGTC
Organism: Gammaproteobacteria bacterium; assembly: GCA_024644945.1. GTDB lineage: Bacteria > Pseudomonadota > Gammaproteobacteria > Arenicellales > Poriferihabitantaceae > VYFG01. The sequence goes on from JAHEGU010000102.1 coordinate 3,387, forward strand.
GCTCCAATCTCATCCAATGGAATACCGCCGATCTCTCTGGGCAAACCCACCGCTCGACCGATCTCGTCATTCACCCAAGCCATTGCTTGCTCGTTGGTGCCCATATCGGGACCTGGAATATAGTCTTCGAGATGACGAATTGCACAAGCAAAGCTCCGCATAGTTTCCTCCTTTGCACTATCCGTAACAGAAGGATCCTGGTAGATCACAGACTTGGCCCCACCGTGCGGTAATCCGGCTGCGGCATTTTTAAAGGTCATGGCACGCGCCAGGCGTGCACATTCCAGCAGCGACACGTCCGGCGCCATCCGGGTACCGCCAATAGCCGGCCCACATGCCACATTGTCGATCACAACGATCGCCTTGAGACCGGACTGCGGGCGATAAATGTGAACGACCTGGAACGGCCCCCATTGATCCGCAAGTTCAAATGGTGAGCTCATAAAATAATTGCCTCAGCTTTTTTCGATCTGCAGCGACATCATGACAGCTGAAAGGAAGCGAGCAGCTTCACCTCCCGTAACTATCCGATGATCGAATGTTAATGACAGCGGTAAGAACCGATGAATTTTAATCTCTCCGTTCTCCATGACGGCTTGTGTCGTGATTTTTCCTGCACCTAAAATCGCAACTTGTGGAGGGACCACCACCAGCACTGCATAACGTCCCCCTATCATGCCAAAATTTGAAAGGGACATAGTTTGACCCCGCAGTTCGTTTGACGGAATAGATCTGGCTCTCACGTCATGCCTCAGTTTTTCCAAACCCTCTCGCAGCTCCTGATCGCTTCGCGACGCGGTGCTTCGCAGTACGGGCGCAAACAGGCCATCCGGTGTATCGACCGCGAGGCCCAGATCAATGTTCCGATGCACCCACCTTTCACCCTTGTCGGGGTAGAACCAGGCGTTCAGTCCAGGCTCAGCAGCAACGCCGACCTCGATGGCCCGCACCAGACGAATCGTGATATCCGCGTTCTCAGGCCAGTGCTCGATATCTGCTTGGTCAGTGACAGTAGCTGGCACCACCTCTGCAGCTGACCTTGACATAGATCGCACCATCGCACGTCTGACTCCGGTAATCGGCTCCACTTCGAAATCAGTGGCAAAAGGAGCACTTTGCGACTCTACGTCCTGGGTCGTAATTGCGCCATCCGGGCCGCTTCCTTGAATGGTCTTAAGATCAATACCACGCTCACGGGCGAGATGCCGCACCGCCGGACTGGCATTAATTCGATCGGCCTCAAAGTGGTTCGATAAATCCTGGTGAGGTCGACTGGAATCTGTTTTTTCCGGCCGTAACTCGGGAAGCGAACCGACAATAGCACCTGGATCACTTCGTGCTTCACCGTCAAATGCCACCAGACCTGAGCCTGTTTCGATCACGTCACCGGTTTCACCGAAAAGTTCGACGATATTTCCAGCCCACGGTGAAGGAATCTCAATCACAGCTTTATCTGTTTCCACTGAAACCAGTGGCTGATCCACGACCACATGATCACCAGGAGAAACGTGCCAGGATACTATCTCGGCATCTTTTAATCCCTCGCCCAGATCAGGAAGTCTAAAAACCTTCATGAATACGCCATCAGTTCAGTAGCCGCCTGGACGATGGAATCAGCTCCAGGCATGAAAGAACTCTCAAGTCTTGCCAAGGGTACAACCGTGTCAGGTGCAGTCACTCGCTTGACTGGCGCCAGCAAAGACATCATGCCGTGTTCAGCAATAGTTGCTCCGATTTCTGCACCGAAACCTCCCGTTCTCACCGCTTCATGGATAATAACGCAACGACCTGTTTTTTTAACTGATTCAAGCACCTGCTCAGGATCAAACGGACTCAGGGTTGAAACGTCTATAATTTCCGCCTCAATGCCGCGAGTCGACAAGGTCGCTGCAGCTGCATAAGACTCTTGCACCATCGCACCCCACGTCACAAGACTTACATCATCGCCTTCACGCAATACAAAGCCGATGTCCATCGGTAATGCGATGCCGTCATCCTCGACATTTTCTGCATTGGCGCGATAAAGTTTCTTTGGTTCGAGAAAGACAACTGGATCGGGATCCCGAATTGCGGCAAGAAGTAAACCGTATGCGCGTGAAGGTGATGAGGGAATTACGACTCTCAATCCAGGGATATGTGCCAGCATCGCCTCTCTGCTTTCTGAGTGATGTTCTGGCGCATGCACGCCGCCACCATATGGCGCCCTTATCACCATTGGACATGACAGCCGGCCCCTGGTACGGTTTCGCAAGCGCGATGCGTGGCATTCCAGCTGATCTATAGTGGGGTAGATAAATCCCATAAACTGAATCTCTGACACTGGTCTCAGGCCCGCAGCCGCCATCCCCACGGACATGCCCG
>JAHEGU010000103.1 GCA_024644945.1 Gammaproteobacteria bacterium
CATAATTTCTCAAGAAAAGTTGAAGTTAGTAGGTCTCTAATAATAACTCCCTCTGGGGGGGCATCATACCACCCGCATTTCGGGTGGAAGTTGAATTATGACTTCATATGCAAAGGAGGGGTGAAGATGAAAATAAATATCATACGTTTTATATTATCAGTGCTGGTAACGTTCTGGGGCGTATCCTATGCTATAGCCGGAGCTTTCAATGTAGATCCAAACGCCAATGAAGTTTATTTGCGTATGTCCTGCAGTGAAGGAGATGGAGCAAACACAGTCGTATTGGATAACTGCTTCGACACGATTGGAGATCTTGTAACATGGATCGATAGTCGAGTACCAAGCCAGCAGAGCCCGTTGGTAGTCGCTATCGGCGCTGGCGAGTTCGATGTATTGAAATTGAACTGCAATGGTGGGGGCCATACAACATTCAGAGGATCGGGCGTTGGCACTACGCGGATTTCCGGCGCAGACCTGACGGGTTGCGGCGAACTCGTATTCGAACACCTTACTATCGAGAGATTATCGCTGTTCGCGGCAGTGAGATGGACAAACAACACTTCAGTAGCATTGAACTCACGCTGGAATGATGTCGAGCTGATTGGGCGATCGTATGCCTGGTACGAAATCAGTAATAACGGTGGTGCTTGTACTGATGGGGTGCAATCCAATGCAGGGCAGCATTACTGGGTCGGAAGCAGGCTGCGTGCAAGCGGTGGCAACGTGTTCATTAGTACATACAGGGATGCCTGCGGTAGTGAGAATTGGTTTATTGGCAGTGAAATAATCGCAGATTCTGGCGGTAGCTCGAGTCCATACTCGATCACCGCCATCTCTCAAGATAGCGATGGTGAAACCCATGTTTATGGCTCTGTGATTCGAACGCTGGTAGATAGCGTCTATGCAAGCACCAACCCTGGACAAATATGGTGTAATCAGCCCATGCCCTCGGTGTTGGCAGCGTGTGCCGCGTTTGGCGGAAATATACATATACATGGAACCGGGATTGACGTTATCAGTTCAGTAGCAAATGACATAGGTGCACTGGCAACCGGCCCGGGGAGCGGCAGTTTCATCCATGCTAACGAGACCTCGTACGTTTTGAAAGACGCAGGCGGGTCAACAACACGACTGACGGTGATCGACGGTGACATTGCGGCACCTTATGCGTGGCAGCCGTCGGCAAGTCCGCCAGATATAGTTTCCACCGAAGGATCAGATCAGGTTATCGTGGTCGCTCCTGGGCAGACACCGCGTATGTTGGTATACAGCCTGACCTGTCAGTCTGATTGGTTCGAAGTCAATGCCAACACTTGCTATCAGCCCTGAATCTAGTTGAGCTAGGACAAAAGTCGGGGTCAGACTGCTATTTCTATTAGTGATTAAAGGGGTCGGAGTGATTTAAATCACTCCGACCCCTTATTGCGAAGTAAGCATCGATTCGTTATGAATTATCTAACTGGGGGCAGGCCCCTTTACTAAGTCTTCTCCAGTTAAAAAGGTCAGACCCCAGTATCGAGTCTAAAGAAAAAAGGCAGGTTTATTTTATACGAGTCCTCAAGGCAAGGATCTATTCACCTATAACTCAGTCGATTGTTGTATGCGACGGCTCCCAGGTTCTTTCGGGCCGTAAATAAACGTTGAAATTTCTTGATCGCTGCGACCCAATCAGATATGGAGTGGCCCTACCTTCTACACGGTGACTGTCATTCGTAAGTTTCAGAGCGTTGTACAGAATTTCAGAATAAGAGTGGTCAGACCCCTTGTTGCGAAGTAAGCATCGATTAGGCATAAATTATCTAATAGGGTGCAGACTCCTTTACTAAGTCTTCTACAGTGTCACTCCTTGACCTCATAAGTAATTGATAATCAGCAGTAAATCTTCAGCAGTTTAAGAATTATCTTGCATTGTTTCTGTACGTATACAGAGCCGAATTGATTATAAATTAACGATGTTTAACATTCTAATATAGACCTTTCACTTTTTTTCAGGATAATGGAAGTCATGATTATTTAATCATGGGTCTCTATAAGGAGCCCTTTAAGTAATATAAATGAGACAAAATAACACTGTAGATTGTCGTGAATACAAAAAGAGCTCTACTTATTGCAGTTGTTAAGATCCTGGCCTGCCTGTGCTTTTCCTGGCAAGTAATGGCATATCAGCGCAGCAACGAACTGCAACTGCACACTGATTACGATATTGATACCGATTCTCTTGCCAGCCTATACCCACATCCTGATGACTATCTCTGGCTAAACAAGCAGCAACTTAAAGATCAGGCAACCCATGCGCTGGATTTTATCGCCGATTCTGCCAATCACGGATTAAATCCTGATGATTATCACTTCGACTTATTGCATCTACTTGATCCGACGCTAAATAAGTCTGAAGCGTACCTGTTCGACCTTGTATTAAGCGATGGCCTGTTAAAATTAATACGCGATATTTCGATAGGAAGACTGGATCCCAGTGTTGTTGATCCTAAATGGTCGATTCCTCGGGCGTCTTTTAATGCCGCCGCATTTCTGAAGCATGCATTGTCAACAAATGACTTTAAAGCCAGCCTGAGTTCACTCATTCCAGCTTCACAACAATACCTGCAATTAAAAGCAGCTGCAGTACGTTATCAAAATTATGTTGAGATCGGTGGCTGGCGCAAAATCACTGCAACACCCGTACTGCGGACAGGCGATGAGCATATAAATATATCCGCTATCCGTGACAGGTTGTCATTTGAGTATGATGACATTGACCAGACCCGTCCCAGTATACGTAATTATTACGACAAGGAACTGGAGCAGGTTATAAAACAGTTCCAGCGACGCCATAGTTTAATCGTTGACGGCATTATTGGCCCTGCAACTATTCGGGCAATGAATGTTTCGGCTGCAGATCGTTTGCAACAAATAAACATCAACCTGGAGCGGTTACGCTGGTTACCTGAAGACCTCGGTGATCGTTATATTATGGTGAATCTTGCTAATTATCGCTTGAATGCCATAGAAGATGATCAAGTAAAATTGGACATGCGTGTGATCGTTGGTAAAACAAAACGTTCAACACCCAGCTTTAGCAGTCAGATGACTCATATTGTGCTCAATCCTAAATGGTATGTTCCTAGTAAACTGGCCCGGATGGATTTACTGCCCAAGCAACAAGCCAGCCCTGATTATTTTGAGCGCTATAATTACCGTGTTTATAAACAAGAAGATGGCAATAAAATCGAGATCAGTCCCGAATCCGTTGACTGGCAAGCCGTGTCTAAGCAACACTTTCCCTATTCACTTGTGCAAGAGCCGGGTAAAAAAAATGCCTTAGGCCAGTTGAAATTTATCCTGCCTAATCAATGGAAAATATATTTACATGACACACCGTCGAAAAGCCTGTTTAACCATAGCCAGCGAAATTTCAGCTCAGGCTGCATCCGTGTAGAAAATCCGCTTGCGCTGGCTGGCTTTAGTTTGAGCAGAAACAGAATACAGCAGCCACTACTTGACCTTATCAGCAGCAATGAACGCTTCAGTGCAAAACTTGAACAGCCATTATCTGTTTATGCCATTTATGCCACCGTCTGGCTGAATGGAAATGAGGTTATGTTTTCACCAGACAGTTATCAACGTGATCAAAGAATGGCTAAATATTTTTAGAAGGAATAATAGGGGGCAGGCCTCGGTTCTAAATGTGCAGGGCTGTAATAAATCAGTCCCGAAAACAGTGGTCTGCCCCCAAATACTCCCAATCACTCCCAATTACACCTAAAACCGCAAAGTCGCAAAGTCGCAAAGTACGCAAAGAAAACAAAAGCCCGCTCATGCGGGCTTTTTTATTAGACATTACTAATTTGCATTGCATTAATGAAAGGAGTAAATAATAAGTTCACTTCTAAAGCACAGGGTTATTGAGGAGGGTGCAATGGTGGAGTTCTTATCTGTCGTGGCTCTGATCGGGCGATTTCATCATTGGTTTATAATGTAATTTTATTCAGGGTGTGTCGTCCTGCTGAAAGATCTATGTGTAGCAAATTATAAATAACCGCAGATTGTTATACGCCTATATTGAATATTAGGTGTAATGTTTTACATATTATAGGGTGTCTAATTTTAGTTAGGCGTTACAACAAACGAACATAGGAGATTAAATGTGGCTAGGTTAATACCAATGACTGTAGGTGTGGTATTACTTATAGTGGCAGTGATCATAATTATAGATCTAGTAACAGAACCTACTGGCACTAACTGCATTATGGATGCAAATATCATACTGCCAGATCGTTGTTTTGTGCCTGGTTGTGAAGGAGATGATTTTTGCCCGCCAGCGACAACAAGGCCGTATATGATTTTCTGGACGGAAGCTGCTACTTGTCCTGACGGTAATTTTTTATGCCCGATATCCATAGATTAACGTTTACCCCTAATAAATCGCCCAAGCTCACGCAGGAATGTGCTGTGGCGCTTCGCGGAAGCTTCGGTGGCTGCGCGGCTTGGCTCAAACGTTAGAAGTTAAATGTTCACAATAGACAAGGAGAAAGGGAATAAAGGGGTCAGATTTATTTTATACGAATAAAGGGGACTGTTTCATTTTTATACGAGTGCGCAAGGCAAGGATCTATTCGTCTATATCCCAGTCGATCGTCGAATGCGACGGCATCCAGGCTCTTTCGGGACGCAAATAAACATTGAAGTGTCTTGATTGCTGTGACCCGATCAGATATAGCGTGGCCCTTCCTTCTACGCGGTGACTGTCGTTCGTAAGATTCAGGTCGTTGTACAGAATGTCCGTAGTCCAGTAACCTTCATTGTCGACCTGGTTGGCCAGGCTGACTGCACGGTCCTGCAACCTGTAAGACTCGTATGTTTCCATATTGGTTACCACCAGTCGATCGATAACAATACGCAAAATATCCCTTGTTTTGGAACGGTGCTGGATCAGCATGGAATCGCGCGCCTGATCAACGGGTAATACAAATCTCAATTCGCCCTTGTAAACCAGTATGTCCGTAATATCTGCATAAGCCTGCGCTGATATAAACTGGCTGACTATCACAATTATCAATGTACCTATTGTTCGATTCTTCTTTGTCATTTCCTGCAGCATTCAATTAAAGGGGAGAGGCCTCTTTACTAAGTATAAATATCAGACTCATTAGTACAACTCATTTTTCAACGTTGATACCTTCGCCAGCAGGCTGATTTATTAGTAATCACTAATAAAGGGCGCGGAGGGATTAATTTTGGCCACACAATCCAGGTTATTGAATAATCCCTCCCTCCACATTGCCCTTTTTACCGGTTTTTCGCTCACATATTTGTTTTTTTTGTCAACTTTTGAGCCGCACGTGCGTTAAATTCAGTTAAGTCGCTGTTTTCAACCAGGGCAGGAGCACTCCTATGGAACGGAAATATTTACTGGTTATTGTACTTATGCTGGCAGTGTCGGCATGCGATAGTAATGTGAGCACAATGCCTTCGGCTGTTGGTGATGGCCCACCGCCGCAGTATGATTTTACAACACTGGATGCACAACTAACCTCTGATAGTGCTGTATACCAGGATAACCTGTATGTTGCTATTAAACAGGGCGATGGATTTCTGTATGAATATTCTGCGGGTGGTTCTAATATCGATACCGAATTTGATATGGCGTCTGCTACCAAATGGATCAGCAGCGCGGTCATCCTGATTCTGGCAGAACAGGGGTATTTCTCCCTGGATGACCAGGT
>JAHEGU010000104.1 GCA_024644945.1 Gammaproteobacteria bacterium
TCCACTTTGCCCGTGAAAATTTTCATGCAGAGATTTTCCAGCATCTTCTTCGAGATGTGCCCGGGTAATGCCAACACTTTTTGGTCCCTCTGGCGTCTCGATTTCGATCGCGCCTGTTCCGACAATAGGAATTTCAAACTGACTGATCTGATATCCTTTAGGAAGATCTGGATAAAAATAATTTTTGCGGGCAAATACAGAGCGCCGATTGATCTGGGCACCAATAGCCAGGCCAAATTTAACCGCCAGTCGTGCGGCTTCAATATTCATCACCGGCAATACACCCGGAAGCGCAATACTCACATCGCAGGCCTGGGTATTGGGCTCTGCACCGTACGCCGTGGAAGCACCGGAGAAAATCTTGCTGCGAGTTTGAAGCTGAACATGGACTTCCAGTCCAATCACGGTTTCCCACTGCATTATTCATACCCCCCCGGCACTTTAAGATGCCAGTCAGTGGCACGCTGAAACTGATGCGCAACATTCAGGATCGTGGATTCATCCAGGTAGCGGCCGATTAAATGCAGCCCCACGGGTAAATTGTTACGATCCATGCCTGCCGCGACGGAAATTCCCGGCAGTCCGGCCAGGTTTACCGAGTTAGTAAAAATGTCGTTTAAATACATCGCAACCGGATCATCGTTCTTATCCCCGATTCGAAACGCTGTATCTGGCGCGGTAGGTCCCGCTATCAGATCACATTTTTCAAACGCCTTGGTAAAATCATCGGAAATCAAACGACGCAACTTCTGCGCCTTAATATAGTAGGCATCATAATACCCGGACGACAATACATAGGTACCGATCATAATTCGGCGCTGAACTTCCTCGCCGAATCCTTGTGCCCGCGTTTGTTCATACATGTCATTCAGATCCAGGTATTCCTGTGCGCGAAAACCATATCGAACACCATCAAATCGGGATAGATTCGAACTGGCCTCCGCAGGTGCCAGGACGTAGTAGCACGGTATACCCACCTCGCTATTGGGCAACTCTACTTCAATAGTTTTTGCCCCCAGCGCTTCGAGTTCCCTGACTGAAGCCTGCACTGCATCGGCCACGTCGGGCTCAACGCCATCACCGAAAAACTCCTTCGGTAAGCCTATGACCTTGCCTTTGATTGAGTCTTCCAAAGACGCCATGTAGTCTGGAACCGGCACGTCAAGCGAGGTTGAATCGCGTTGGTCAAATCCGCTCATCGCTGCCAGCACAAGTGCGGCATCCTCTGCATTTCGGGCCAATACACCGGCCTGATCGAGCGAAGACGCAAAAGCGACCATGCCGAACCGGGAAACTCTGCCATAGCTCGGTTTGATACCTGTCAGCCCGCATAGCGCCGCTGGCTGTCTGATAGAGCCACCAGTGTCCGTAGCGGTAGCCACAGGCGCGAGCATTGCAGCCACGGCAGCGGCCGAGCCTCCGGAGCTTCCGCCTGGGACGCGCTCGAGATCCCAAGGGTTTTTAACTGGACCGTAGAAACTGGTTTCATTCGATGACCCCATGGCAAATTCGTCCATATTGGTCTTTCCCAGAGTCACCATGCCTTGATCATGTAGTTTTGCAATTACAGTAGCGTCATAGGGCGATATAAAATTATCCAGAATTCGTGAGCCACAGGTAGTGAGTACACCTTTGGTACACAACAAATCCTTTTGTGCAATCGGTATACCGGTCAGCGGGCCAGCATTACCTGCTTTAACTATTTGGTCCGCTTGGATTGCCTGCTGGTGGGCCAACTGGTCTGTAACCGTAATAAAGGCATTGAGGTCGCTGCTGGATTCAATCCTTTTAAGAAAGTGCTCAGTCAGTTCAACACAGCTGTATTCGCCTTTGGCGAGGCAAACAGCATGCTCAGCAATAGTTTTTTGATGCATAGGTTACTTGTAGCTTGAATCGGATCTAACTATTTGAATCGGCATAAAAACTACCATACTTTTATGCGGAACATCTAACTACGAGGTCTGTAATACCGATGGCCAGCGTTGAATTGCGATCGTATAGACTGCCTTGGCTCAGTTCAGGGCGATCGGGTTTAACGGATCATTCGATTACTTTTGGCACTAAATAAAGTCCATCCTGTGCGCTCGGTGCGAGGGCCTGGTATTGCTCCCGTAGATTTTTTGCGGTGACGACATCTTCTCGCAGTCTCAACGCCGTATCCTGGGGATGGGACATCGGTTCAATACCATCTGTGTCTATTTGGTTCATCTGCTCTACCAGATCCATAATGCGGCTCAGGTGTTTAGCAAAATGTTCGGATTTCTCCGGATCTGTTTTGAGCCGTGCCAGTCTTGCAATATGGGTTACTTGCTCGCTGCTGATAGACATGATTTGAGTTTCGGATTAGGCCTTTAGAACGGTGAAAAAACACCGGGTAACACCATTTCCGCAGCAACTTACCATAGCTTTACGCTGTTGAATAGTACGGGCTCGGTTGTTAAGCTACGCGCTCCGTATTTTAACCCCTCCCGTAGCCCAAAAATTACAATGCTAAAGCGCCTTGCTGGCTTTTTTTCCAATGATCTTGCGATTGATCTTGGCACTGCAAACACGCTCATTTATGTCCGCAACAAAGGGATCATACTCAACGAACCTTCGGTGGTAGCGATTAAGAGCGCCAACGATGGTGGATCCGGAAAAAGTGTGCTCGCAGTGGGGCAAGACGCCAAGTTAATGCTGGGTCGAACCCCAGGTTCAATTCGTGCGATCAGACCGATGAAAGACGGCGTGATTGCCGACTTCAATGTCACCGAGGACATGTTGAAGTATTTCATCCGAAAAGTTCAAGAGAACCGGTTCTTTTCCAGCCCGCGCATCATTATATGCGTGCCTTGCGGCTCAACCCAGGTGGAGCGCCGCGCTATCCGCGAATCAGCTACCAGCGCTGGAGCCAGGGAGGTATATCTGATCGAGGAGCCGATGGCGGTGGCCATAGGCGCCAACCTGCCGGTAGCGGAACCAACCGGCTCGATGGTCGTAGACATCGGTGGCGGTACCACCGAAGTCGGTATACTGTCTCTTGGCGGAATGGTGTATTCAAACTCTCTTAGAGTGGCGGGCGATACATTTGATGACGCCATCATTAATTACGTCAGACGCCGTCACGGCGTACTGATAGGCGAAGCCACCGCGGAAAAGGTTAAACAGACCATCGCTGCCGCCTGGTCGGAATCGGAACACATGGAAATGGAAATCAAAGGGCGGGATATTTCCGAAGGTATGTCGCGAAGCCTGGTGATCAGCAGCGAGGAAATCTATGACGCAATCGGCGACGCCCTGGATCAAATTGTGCAAGCGGTGCGTCAGGCCTTGGAGAAGACACCCCCTGAGTTGAGCGCCGATATCGGTGAGAAAGGTATGGTCATTGCGGGCGGGGGAGCTTTGCTCAGGGACATGGACCGGAGACTAATGCAGGATACTGGACTGCCGGTGGTCATTGCAGAAGAACCTCTTACCTGCGTAGCCAGAGGTTGCGGCAGGGCGCTTGAGGAAATGGATATGCTGGGAGATGTATTCGCCAACGACGGATGATCAAGATCGATCCAAAAGTCGTGTGCATAATTTAAGATAATTGGAATCAACAGCGAATAACGCCAAAATAAACAAAGGCACCGCTGTCCCTGCAGTTTCAATATACTCAGTGCAATGAATCTGCTCCAAATAGGCACCCTCTACCGATTTCTTTTTCTGATACTGCTATCCGTGGGCTTGATGATTATAGATCATCGAAGCGACAACCTTCGTGCAGTAAGATCGCTGGCCTCCCTGATTACATTACCGTTTTACGCTGTTGGAGATTTGCCAGGTAATGTCGTCACCAAACTTCGCTCCTATTACCCTGACGATTCAGTTTATCGTGAGCTAGAAGAACTGAGAAAAAAACAACTCAAGCTGGAGAGTCATCTTCAAAGATATGATGCGCTGGTTGCCGAAAACAGCCGACTATCAAGACTTCTGGCGGCCGCGCGGCGTTCGGAAGATCAGGTTATTCTCGCCAGCATTGTGAACGCTGGACTAGAACCGTTCAGCCATCGCATTATCATTAATCGTGGTGCCGAGTCGGACGTATTTATCGGCCAACCCGTTATCGCACCGGACGGCGTGTTGGGACAGGTTTCAGAAGTTGATCTCAATCAAAGCGTCGTTACCTTGGTGACTGATCGCAGTCACGGTATTCCGGTTCAGGTTCAGCGTAACGGGCTTCGCACCATTGTTCAAGGGCAGGGCGCAGCAGATGAGGTCGGCGTACCTTATCTGCCAAGACTTGCAGACATTCGCAAGGGAGACATCCTGGTAACCTCGGGAATGGGGGGCCGATTCCCAGCAGGGTATAAAGTTGCTGAAGTAGTGGAAATCATAACTGACGCCAATGCGGCGTTTCTGAGCATTAATGCTCGCACTACTGCCCGAATTGATTTTGTCAAACAGGTTTTGTTGGTATGGGACAACGAACGTCTAGCATCCGAATGATTTCCAGAAGATCATCTGGCACCGGCTATCGCTGGGTGGTTCCGGGGTCACTGGCAATAGCAATACTGCTGACGGTGCTCCCCTATCCTGACTGGATGCGTTTCGCGGTGCCAAACTGGGTCACGCTGGTATTGTTTTACTGGTGCATTGCAACACCGAAAAAGGTCGGCGTCGGCACCGGTTGGATCACTGGAATCCTGGTCGATCTTTTATTACATACTTTGTTTGGCTTGCATGCGGTCACCAAGGCGTTTGTTGCGATGATCGCCGTCACCGCACACCGCAGGCTGAGAATGTATCACCTATGGCAACAGTGCATAATTGTGTTTATCATCAGTGCTGTGGAAATCTCGTTCGTCAATTGGGTTTTTCACCTTACAAACGATGTCGCCATGCGCCTAATATTCTGGCAGTCTGCCCTTACATCAGCACTGGTTTGGCCGGTGGTATATACCATCCTTCGATATGCCAGGCAGCAAAGCGGTATCACTGAGAGCAGGTGAAACGATGATTCCCGTAAGAAATTATCTGCTGGAGAGCCGCATCGTGCACAACAGGATCGTGCTCACTTTCGGCATTGTGATTGTTCTTTCGTTGCTGCTGGTGATTAGAATCGGCTATCTGCAAGTCACTCAGCACTCGCGTTTCTACAAGTTGGCGCAGGATAATCGCGTGGACCTGGTGCCATTACCTCCAGTGCGAGGTCTGATCTACGACCGTAACGGAGTGGTCCTTGCCCAGAATTTTCGCGTCTACAACCTTGAGATTTTGCCGGACAAGGTTCCTGACATGGACAAACTTCTGGATCAATTGGGCCAACTTGTAAAACTGACGGATGAAGATCTCGAACGGTTTCGAACTCTGCTCCGTCGTCGTCCTTCTTTTGAACGACAAACATTGCGTGCTAATCTGAGCGAAAGAGAAGCGTCACGACTTGCGGTAAATCTGCATCGCTACTCTGGCGCTGAACTCAAGGCTCGACTGCAGCGTAACTATACTCATGGAGATCTCACCGCCCACGTAGTCGGATACGTCGGGCGTATCAGCGCTGACGATCTGGAGCAAATTGATAACAAAAAGTATCGAGGACTTGAATACATCGGTAGAAGTGGTATTGAAGCGTTCTATGAATCTACTCTGCTTGGTAGATCCGGGTATGAACGAGTGGAGATGAATGCGCACGGAAAAGTGGTTCGCAGTCTAGAGCAGATAGCTTCAGACGCGGG
>JAHEGU010000018.1 GCA_024644945.1 Gammaproteobacteria bacterium
TGAGTTTTCCCGGGCATCAGATGCGATATCTTCGGCGCTAAACTTCCAGCATTCACAAAGTGAACATCTTGTTACCCTGAGTGATGAGATCAAACCCTCCGTCCGTATCGGATTAAGTCTGGGAGAGGTGGTCTTTGCCGACAAAACGGTTACTGGACCGGGGGTGGTTCTGGCGCAACGCATTGAGCAATTCGCACAGCCAGGCAGTGTTTGCTTGCAAGGTGCGGTTTACGAGGCCGTTCCACGTCGCTTGCCTTTTGATTATGAAAATCTTGGAAAGCAGGAAGTCAAAGGTTTCGAGGAACCCGTGCGAATTTATACCGTAGGGGTTAAGGATGGTGAATCAATACCTGTACCCGAACAAAAGAAACCTGTTTTTCGAACGTTGAAACCAGCCATTGCTGCGGTAGTCGTTATTGCGGCTATTGCGCTCGGTTGGCTCAGGCCATGGGAACCACAGTTGGACCCTGCATCAATGGACCGAATGGCGTTTCCGTTGCCGGGCAAGCCATCCATCGCTGTTTTGGCCTTTAATAACCTAAGTAATGATGCCAAGCATGATTACCTAAGCGATGGACTTAGCGAAAATATCATTGCAGCACTTTCCAGATTTCCAGACTTTTTTGTAATAGCCCCTAATTCAACCTTCACGTATAAAGGTAAACCCGTGAAGGTGCACACAGTGGCAGAGGAGTTAGGTGTTCGTTATGTGGTTGAAGGAAGTGTCCAAGTATCTGGAGATAAGCTTCGTGCCACGGCTCAGCTCATCGATGCAACCACTGGAAACCATCTTTGGGCAGAGCGGTACGATCGAGATTTACAAGACATATTTGCAGTACAGGATGAAATTACTCAAACCATTGCCGCCACTCTGACCGAGAATATCGATTTAGCGGAATACGATCGCTTGGTGGGGCCGACAACAACAAGTCTAGGGGCATACGAGTATCGCAAGCGCGCTCAGAAGGAATGGTTAAAATTTACAAAAGAAGGAAATATTCTGGCGCGTGAGCTTAGTGAAAAAGCGATTGCCATTGATCCAAATTATTCGGAAGCCTATGTTGAACTTGCGTGGTCACATATTAACGGTTATCGCTGGGGGTGGAGTAATTCTCTTTCTCGAGAAGAATCTCTTAGCCTGGCATTTGAAATGGCCAACAAAGCGCGTGAATTAGATCCGACTAATTTTAAGTCTTACTGGGTTCTCGGTAATGCAACGGTACAAAGTGGCGATCTGAATAAAGCCACCGCACTGCTCGATCGAGCGATAGAGCTTAATCCAAACTCCGCATCGTTGTTGGCAGATACGATCGATCCGTTGGTTTATACTGGCCAAGCACACGAGGCTATCGCTCGAATGATGAAGGCCATTCGACTTAATCCAAATTATCCTGACTGGTATTTATGGAATTTAGGATGGGCGCAATATTTTGCAGAACAATATCACGACTCTGTAATCTCTTTTCAGAAAATGAACCAGCTGCCAAATGCGGTGCGCCGAACCTTAGCTCCGGCACTTTTGAGGTTGGGGCGCCTCGAAGAAGCGCAGGATGTGATTGCCGAATTCCTTAAAAACAGCCCCGATTACAGTATTGAGGACACTAAGATAGCTCCATTTGAGCACGAGGAATACAGGCAACGATGGCAAGACGATCTTCGGAAATTAGGTGTCCCGGAGACAGCCCCTTAACGATCGGCATGTACCAATTCTGAGGCGTTTCACAGGGATACTGGGAGACTGGTCTGATTTGCTAAATCAGGCCCTGTATCTCCCGGAAGTTGTAACGGTGTTCAACCGACCACATCATACTAGTTTTTAATTCAGGATTATTTGGGGGCACAGTACCCAAATTTCTTGTAATAGAGCGAATCAGCACCAACGGCAGAAAAGGAGCATTTCCAGCATAATTGAGAGTTTTGACGAAGGTCAGCTTTTCCCAATCCGTCCAATTTCTTGATAACGGTTGTTTAGGAAATCGGGCTGGAAGGAAAGTTGATGCTCGGCGCAGACGTTTTGGAATCTCGGGGAACTGCCTCTTCCCACCACTGTCACTCGTATTGCTTCAACCGAACAAGACCTGAACCGTATTACTTTACGGTAAGAACTGAACATTCCGCGCGTTGAGAAACCTTGTGTGAAACACTGCCAGTTACAAATCCTTTTAGATTACTAAGCCCTCGTCTTCCCATGACAATCATGTCGGCATCCACTTTTTTGGCGACTTCAAGAATATTGTTTGCATAATCGCCGATAAGGATTTCGGCAGTAACCTTTGCCACACCGGCCTTGGTAGCGCTTGCGGATGCCTTATTGACTATTTGCTCTCCAAGTAAAGCAATAACCCTGGCTTCATTAGAATCGTTCACGCTTCCAAGAAATCGTGCAACCATCGAGTAGGTATTTTCCTTCTCACTTACCCGTGGCTGCGCAGAGTCAGACAGGTGCTCCACTTCAGCCATGCGCGCAAACTCTTTGGAGGGATGATCACGAGTCAGAACATGAACCAGAGTGAGCCGGGCGTCGTATTTAGAGGCCAGGTCTATGGCCACGGTCTGGGCGTGTTTGGCGTGAACGGAGCCATCAATTGCAAGGACAATGCTTTTAATCACGGACTAGTCTCCAAATTCGTTACGGGAATAACTGCTATTGAACCTGGTATGCTACCATTACAGCAGATTCTTTTGTACAAGAAGAGTATATCCTGAGTGTCAGCCTAGGCCGATTCCGGAAGTTTACAGAGCAGAACCGTAGCCGCGGCTAAGGAGTGCGGATTCAACCGATCGACGCAACATTTCAATCTATTGTCAAAGAGAATGCGGTTGCTGGGAGGAATCAAATCTGTCTCGACAATGCTGCTGGTGGTGGCGGGCTCGCGCATCCCGACTGGCGGGTTGAGTTCGAACTGATCGCGGCGGCAACTGATGGCCCGATTTCTTAATACAGGTCGGTCACAATCACTCGATTTTACGGCTCAGGAATACTCATTGTGTGACTTTGCACGAATCGGACCAACTGGTGCTTACGACCCGTTGCCGGCTCTCAAAATAGAAATAATTCTCAGTCTGCTTAGAGGTGAACTTTATATCATTCCGCAATCAGATAAAACTTGCGAAATGTCTCGGTGATTTCCCAGGTTAATGGCGTCCCTTTGGGGACGAAAAAGGTATCACCCGCCGTGAAAGTTTCCGATTTTCCATCTGCTCCAGTCAGCGTCACCGAACCAGAAATAACTGTCATCAGTTCATGAACCGGATAGGCGGAGATCTCTTCTTTGCACGGTGCGCTTTCCCAAACACCGGTCAATATACTGTCGTCGTCAGTTTTAAAGTAAAAATGATTTACCTCTTTTGTATCTGATGTGGTGAAACTACCCGGTGAAGTAAAACTAGAAGGTTCCATACCTTCAGCGGGATTTGCCTCAAATCGCATAAACGTCTTAGTCATCATGGAGTCTCCAATTAATTTCACTGAATCATATCAAGAAACAACATTCTAACTGGTGCCGGTATATAACCCTAACCCAAAATTGGCCTTCCAGCTATACAGTTTTTGCCTGCAGTACAATCACAGTCAGCACCTACCCTGAAGACAGGCAGTTATCAAACAGATCCTGCCATAGATCATGCTAGGGGATCGCTAATAGAAGAAGTAACCGGGGTGGCGTAAATGTAAAACGAGAGCTTTTTTGCGTATCAATGGTCAGGTCATGACCGCATCGAGAATACAGGAAGAATAATCGGACTTTGCTTTGTCTCACGATGTTGTTTTGTAAGGCTGTTCGAAGGGGTATTGTTTGTTTTAGTCAGAGTCGGCGATAGGATATGGCTAAAAAACATAGTTAATTGCAAAAAACCCCTTCAGAACATAATCTTCTTCGACAATCGGGCTGTCGGTAACCTGATCTTCAAGAAATTCAATGCCTATGTTTGCTACCACTAACCAATCTCTTGTAATTTCGTAAAACATCCCTAAACCTGCTTCAAAACTTGTGGTGCTATCTAGCTGATATGCTGGTCGGTTCGGTAATGAATCACCGACTGGCACTCCAAAATCGTGATTTGCGAAATCGGCACTGAGCCAGTTCACTGCAATTTCAGGCGAAATCCTGAAAGCTCCGAATTGGAACGACTTATCAAATCCAAGTCGAGCCTCTCCACCTCCGATTTCATCGAGCACATCTTGTTCGTACCTTGCTGACACGTCTACGCCACCAGGAAGCTCCCCTTGGAGTGATAAACCCGCGGTAAAAGTATCCTTTCTATCTTCCATCCCGACTAGAAAATCACTGTCTTCCTCATCATATACGCCTATTCGGTATCGTCCAGATGCAGCGAGTCTCAATTTTCCAGACCCGATCAGTCCCAACTGTATATTTGGACCAAGAATCTGCAGCCGTTCTCCGCGGAATGTAATTGCAGGAATAACTTGAGACACGGCACCGTTGTAGCCCCGATAGGGGCTACTTCGAGCGATCACTCCCAGACCTGCGCCAATGCGTCCACGCTTGCCTAGAGCAAGTTCGAGAGACAATGGAAATTCACGGGCCTCGTTTTCTGAGATTCTGAAAGCTGCACTGCTGAATACAGGCGGGCCTTTCGGCTGATAGCGGTTTGAGAAACCGATAGGTTCTTTTGGTATACCTATAAAATTCTTATCAATCCTTTCATTGTTGTTCTCGTCCAAATAGACAACTAATGCATACTCTCCAGAAGGTACATCCTTTAGATAGTAGAGATTGCTTTCATTCACCACCGCCGTTTTAACTATTGTCGGGTCGCGTAAGTCCCCGAAAGCGTTTGCGGAGTTAAACAGCATCAATACAATCGTGCCTTCAGGGGGTGGATCATCCAGAACAACAGTTATTTCTCCGGCATATATTGATACCGTCCAGCCAGACAGGATAAGAGTGAGGAGCAGTTTCTGCACTAATTTTTTCATAGATGAATCTAGGTCTGCGACGCGATGATGATAAAAATATTCTTTTTTTGAGAAGCAGTTATTTGCATTGGCATTCTCATTGACCAATTCTAGCTTTCCATAGTTGAGGCCAAATAATACATATTTAAGCCTCACAGGTTAAGCAATCGAATTTGAAAACAGCGTGAAGGGAATTCCGAAGCTATTGTCGACGTATCCTCAGTATTCCTTGATTTATTCGCGAAGAGCAACCATCCGGAGTGGCCTTCCGCGTAGTGCCATTCTGCAGGGCAACCATATGCCGAATAGCGTCTCGCCAAAACCGGATTGAGGATCCTGAATCAGGCTACACCGCCATCAGTTCCTATACCTGACCACCGCTGCTGAACTGCGGTGATCTTTATATCGTCGAGTGGGAAAATAACGGTAGCCCATATTCATGGCCTCGATTTCGGCCTGTAAGCGCATCAGGATCATGGGTCAGTTCAGGAAGTATGAAATGCAAGTCTTCTACTGAAATCGATATTTGTCGATGTGTGCATAAACTGGAATCCACTCTATCTATCCATTAAACCAGAGCCTGACCTGCCAGAAAGACTTAGCCGCACTCTATAATTTAAAATCGCAAGGAAAGATTCAAAATATTAGAGCTCAAGCGACTTGGAATACTTCAGCCTCAGTTTCTGAAACCAGCTCCCCACTCTTTCTAATCGTCTCCGCCAGGTAGATCATTCTAGGCATTTCGCTGGAGAAATAAAATTCTGCGGTACGAATCTTGTTTGTATAGAATGCGTCACTTGCTCCCTGCTCAATCAGAATCTTGCTTCGATGGGCTGCTTTAGCCATTTGCCAGCCGCAAACGACGACTCCCCACAATCTGAGATTAGGTTCCGCCACAGCTGCTGGAATTCTAATATCCTTGCCGGCTGCCGCTACCAGATCCTTTATCGCGGTTGAAAGCAGATCGAGACCCGTTTGCAAAGATGCAGCCATGTCTTTAGAAAGCGTCGTGAATTCGATTGAGTCCTGGCGAATATAGTCAATAACTCGACCTGTCATTTGACCACCATCTCGAAGGAGTTTCCGGCCCAGCAGGTCCATTGCCTGAATGCCGGTGGTGCCTTCATAGATTGGCGTGATTCGTTGATCACGATAATGCTGAGCGGCGCCAGTCTCCTCAATGAAACCCATTCCTCCATGAACCTGCAATGCCAGGGAGACATTTTCAAGACCAATCTCGGTTGAATAACCTTTAACGATGGGCGTCATCACCTCAACAATTTCTTCCGCCGCTTTTCGTGTTTCCGCTTCTGGATGACGTTCTGCCTTGTCCATACAGGCCGCGGTGACCAAACCAAGGGACCTGAGAGATTCATTGCGACACTTTTGAACCCACAGCAATCTCTGTACGTCGGGGTGATCAATAATACTGACTCGCTCTCCAGTCGGGCTATCTATCGCCCGTCCCTGAGTTCGATCTGAGGCAAATTGCACAGCCTGCTGGTACGCCCTGTCGGCCAAAGCATAACCCTGCACCCCGACCGAATGTCTGGCCACATTCATCATTGTAAACATGTACATCAATCCTTGATTCTCCTCACCTACCAGATAGCCCACGGCGCCACCGTTATTACCGTAGCCCAGCACAGCCGTAGGACTTGCATGGATTCCCAGTTTCTTTTCTAGAGAAAGCGTCTCCACGTCGTTACGGCGGGTCCAGCTTCCGTCTTCCTCGCGTAAAAACTTGGGAACGATAAACAGGGATATTCCTTTCACGCCTTCAGGGGCATCAGGCAGTCTCGCCAACACCAGGTGAACGATATTTTCGGTCAAATCGTGATCGCCGTAAGTAATATAGATTTTCTGTCCACTGAGCAGATAGTGATCTCCATTCGGTTTTGCTCGTGTCTTTACCGCAGACAAGTCCGAACCCGCCTGGGATTCAGTCAAATTCATCGTGCCAGTCCACTCTCCTGACACCAACTTGCTTAGATAGTCTTGCTGCTGTTGCGGCGAGCCGTGCGCAAGAATCGCTTCTATGGCGCCCTGAGTTAATAGTGGACAAAGCGCAAAAGCCATATTGGAGGCGTGCCATATTTCGTTTACGGCGGTGGCGATCAACCATGGCAGCCCTTGGCCACCGTAGTCGGGCGAGAATGGCAGACCGTTCCAACCGCTTTCTATAAATTGCTGATAAGCCGGCTTCCAGCCATCCGCCGTTACCGCCTGCCCATTCTCAAGTCTGGCACCCTGCTGATCACCAGAATGATTAATAGGGGCCAATACCTCGCTGCCGAACTTACCGGCCTCTTCGAGAATTGCCTCCAGCATGTCGGCAGTGGCGTCTTCAAATCCTGGAAGTTGACTGACACCTTCGAGGTCAGCCAGTTCAGAACAAGCAAATGCAAGATCACGGGTAGGGGCTGTATACGACATAGTAAAATCAATTCTTCAGGTTGCACGAACGCTTAATGTGGATCACATTTTGAACGCCTTCCGCTGCAGAAATCTATCGCTCGGGGGTTTTTTCGATCGGGAAGGATTCTAGCGCGTTAAGCCTGATTGTAATACTCATTCCCACTAGGGAGGGCACTATCTTTCAAACTATCTGTCGTGATCCAGTTTACTTTTGGTTATAGTAGATTGAAATTTAAATACTTTCCTCCTGAATTATTTTTGTCTTCTTTTAGACGCACAAAATGAAAAGATCAACTAATCATGAGTTCCCACACTAAAAACCACCAATCGAAGGGATTAGAAACACCCAGACCACAAATCCATGGGCATCGTGGGGCACGCGGCCACTTCCCGGAAAACACGCTGGACTCCGTGCGGTTCGCCATCCAGACCGGCGCTAACGCTGCCGAAGTAGATCTCTGCGTCAGCAAGGATGATGTAGTGGTGGTCCACCACGATCTGGCGCTATCACCAGATATTGCAATCGGTCCAGACAATATCCGGATCAGTGCGCCGATTCCGATTCGCACACTTATGCTTCGGGAGCTTGAGCGCTACGACGTTGGATCGCTCAGACCGGGTTCAAAATATGCGATCGCTTTTGCACACCAACAACCTTCGCCGGGGAGCAGAATTCCTACGCTAAATCAGTTTATCGAATTCGTACTGGAAATTGCCGATGAAGACTTTATTTTGAATCTGGAACTAAAGGGTGACCCGGATCATCCGGAACTGATCCCGTCTCCCCGGCACTATGTCTCCCTGGTGTTGCGCAGCATCGCAAGCTATCGAATTACGAACAGAACTTTTATCCAGAGCTTTGACTGGCGCCTCATCAAGCTGGTTCAACGACAGGCTCCTGAAATTTTAACCGGGTTAATCACAGACCTTACGTCGGCAGGACATCATCATCTCGCGCCAACAGGTCACGATGATCCTTGGACCGACGGGTGGAGTCTCGCGGACTTTAATAATTCAATGCCCCGTATGGTTGCTTCGGCGGGAGCACCGGTATGGTCCACCAATTACCTCGATCTTTCACAAAAACTTGTGGCTGAAGCGCACGCCCTGGATCTCCGCGTCTATGCTTACACCGTCAATGAAGAAACTGATATGGAACGATTAATTGAATGGGGTGTGGACGCTATCACTACTGATTACCCTGATCGGCTAGTTAAGATCCTCGCGGCTTAGATAATCATTCCCGGTAAAAAAAACGCCCCGAATTGCGGAGCGTTTTCTGGCAACCAATATGATAAAGAATTTAGTGTTCTCCGCCCGCTTTAAAATTGAACACTGCGCCAGAACGGATACCCGATGGCCAGCGAGAGGTGACCGTTTTAAGTTTGGTATAAAAACGCACGCCCTCTGGCCCGTGAATGGAATGGTCACCAAATAAGGACCGTTTCCAGCCTCCGAAACTATGAAAAGCCAGGGGTACGGGAATTGGCACGTTGATGCCGACCATACCGATCTGTATGCGGTTACTGAAATCCCGAGCAGCATCGCCATCGCGGGTGAAAATTGCGGTTCCATTTCCGTATTCATGCTCATTGATCATCTGCACCGCCTCTTCATAAGATTCAGCTCTGACAATCGACAATACCGGTCCAAAAATTTCGTCAGTATAAATACTCATGTTGGTTTTGACCCGGTCAAAGATCGTGGCACCCACAAAACACCCGCCTTCATGACCCGGCACTGAAAGTCCGCGCCCATCGCGCACCAGTTCCGCGCCCTCTTCCACACCTTTATCGATATAACCATTTATCCGTTGTTGAGCTTCTGGTGTAACAACCGGCCCCATTTCCGAAGAGAGGTCTGTATAAGGCCCGACTTTAAGCGCCTCAACTCTAGGCACGAGTTTTTCAATTAAGGCGTCCGCAGGTGCATCACCCACCGCGACCACTACCGAGATCGCCATACAACGCTCCCCGGCTGAGCCATACGCAGCACCCATAACTGCATCCACTGCCTGATCAATATCGGCATCTGGCATGACTACCATATGGTTTTTCGCACCACATAAAGCCTGTACGCGTTTATTATGCGCAGTTCCAGTGTGGTAAATATATTCTCCGATTGCAGTGGACCCTACAAAACTGATCGCTTGCACCCGCGGATCGGTGAGCAACGTATCAACCGCTTCTTTATCGCCATTCACTACATTCAGAACGCCCTCGGGAAGACCCGCTTCAGTCATCAACTCTGCAAGCAGAAGCGGGCAGGAAGGATCTTTTTCCGACGGTTTCAATACAAATGTATTGCCGCAGGCAATTGCCATAGGAAACATCCACATTGGCACCATGGCAGGGAAATTGAAAGGAGTGATCCCCGCACACACACCAAGAGGCTGCCGAGTACTCCACGAGTCCACTCCTGAGGCAACAGATTCCGAATACTCACCTTTGAGCATCTGCGAAATGCCACAAGTAAACTCCACCACTTCGAGTCCACGGGTAATCGACCCCTTGGCGTCTTCCAGAGTTTTCCCGTGCTCCGAAGATACCGCTTCAGCCAGTCTATCCATATTGGATTTGATCAGGTCACGAAACTTGAACATAACCTGAGCTCGCCGGCCCGCAGGTGTGGCCGCCCACGCTGGAAAGGCCGCCTGTGCTGCACCGATTGCCTGTTCGACTTCGCTACGGCTTGCCAAGGGTACCTGTTTAGTAACTTGACCGATGGCTGGATTATAGATGTCCCCCGCACGGCCGCTGTCGCCGGGCACTTTCTTGCCATTAATGTAGTGATGTAAAGTAGTTGTGATGGCTCGGTTCATGTTCAGTTCTCCGTTAAAATAAGATACCGGTACCCTTTGGATTTACCCGGATTCTAGTACATAAGATTTCAGTATTTCGGTGTAATCACCGCCCTCTTTGCGACACCAGCCGCGGAATCCACCGAGACCGCGATTCTGCCACTCCGCATACGCCATCTGGCGCGCGTGGGATCCCGCTTCGAGCACAGAATCACGATCCAGACTATAACGTTCAACCAGATGTGCCTGTCGATCAAGATAGCCGCGCACCGCACCCGGTTCGCTAATGCCACAATACATCAGCACTTCGCGTTTGTATTCGAGCTCTGCCAGCGCGCTGACCCCTTCCGGCAGCTCGGCTTTCGCGGCGTTCGACGTCTGGCTCAGAAACATCAACCCGACTATACACCCGCACGAGACCTTGCGTCGGTTATACGGATCTGGCCGCTTCACATAGGTTCCTGAGTTTAGCGACGGCCAGCTTCCTGCCAAGCAAACCAAGCCCGCAATCCGGCGCCGCGACCAATCGCTCAGAATCAATATGCTCTATTGCTGCAGTCAGGCGCTGGCGGATTTCATCCACTGACTCCACTTCACTCTTAGCAATGGCAACTGCTCCAAAAATCACAGTTGTGGTGCGAAATTTCTCCAGTAACGCCAAATCATTATGTCGGTGCGCATCCTCGAATGACACCGCATCAATACTTGAATCTTCAATCGCATCAGCGATCCGCATGTATGAATCAGGATCGGCCTTTGGGTAATCTGGATGATCCAGGCGGTCGGGATAACCGCAACACATGTGTACCGTGCGGATGACATGATCTGGACAACCATGGAAGGCACGTTCAAGATTTTCGAAACCGTAATCAAGGGCCTGATTTGGCTTCCGCGCAAATAACGGTTCATCAATCTGAATATATTGACATCCAGCCTCCGCTAAAGCGAGCACTTCCTGGTTCAAGGCTTCGGCAATATCCGCACCCAATTTACGCGGATCATTATAGAAATCGTCGCAGTTTGTATCCGATACCGTCATTGGACCCGGCATCGTGATTTTTAAGGAATGGTCGGTGAATGCCTGCGCACGCTTCCAATCCTCGACCATAAACAAGTCTCGTGCCGAAACCGGTCCATTGATAGTCGGCAGGTTGGCAGAGTAGGTCCCGCCCCGCACTTCTTTGTTAGTGAGATTGACGAAGTCAAATCCGTTTAAGTGCCGGCAATGATAGTGGATATAGTTTTCCCGGGCGATCTCACCGTCGGTCGGAATATCTATCCCGGCATCGATCTGGTCCTGCACCGCTTCACCAATTCCACGCTCAATGATGGCAGCCGCCTCCGGCCCCATGTCTTCGAGGGCCTGCAACCACCGTTTGGTCGGGTCGGCAGTATCTGGACCCGCGGGAATGTTGAACCAGTCTGGAAGCTTAACGTAATCGGGCTTTGGATAAGCGCCGATACAGGTGGTTTGAATTGCCATTTACTGATTGGCGTCTTCAGTTTCGGGTTGCTCCTGCCCACTTTGCTGCTGCAGGTTGTCGGAAGAGAAGATTCCTTGAAAATTCTCAGTGCCTGTAGGCGCCTCGTCTTCTTGTCCCGCCTGCTGTTGCAGATTACCGCTATCAAAGATTCCACTGAAGTTCTCGGTGCCTGTGCGCGGGGTATCGGCTTTCTTACCCGGCTGCGGCTTCAGGTTCTCGTTACTGAAAATGGTGTTGAAGTTTTCAGTTCCCGTGCGTTGACTGCGCTCGAGTCGTTTTGCTTCAGCAGCGGCCTTCTCAGCCGCTTCGCGCTCCTGGTTGCGTTTTTGCAGTGCCTCGACACGCTTCTTTGTTGCAGCCTGTTTTTGCTCTTTAACGGCGACTTTGCATTCGTCCACACCCATGGTGCCTGCAAAAAACGCCGTGCCGAGACCGGCGATAAATACCAGCAATATAATGATGACGGCCGGATCTACAAACCACTGTCGTTGAACCTTCTTTTTCTCCTGCAGCCCTGCCGCTACCAGTCCCGCCTGTTTGGCCTCAGCTTCTTCACGACGCTTAAAAACTTCATGCATTGCGGCGCCGAAAATTGTCAGGACCACAATACTCACCGCGAGCGCACTTATTGACGGGTCAATGCCATAACGTACCTTGCTCGCCAGAACCGTAGTCAGAACGCTGGTGCCGATCGAAGTGAACACCGTAGTGTTATAGTTTTCAAACGAAGCCAGAAAGGCGAGAACTGTGGCCGAGGCGATTGCTGGCTTTAAGAACGGCAACAACACTTTACGAAAGGATTGAACATGGGTCGCACCCAGGTCCAGGGCCGCTTCTTCTTGGGCAGGATCGAATCGCTGCAATCTGGAGATAAACACCAGCATGGTGTACGCAGCGATAAAGGTCGACTGACCGACGATTGTGAGGAAGAATCCGTTATAGAAAATCGAATCTCTCGAAGCCCCGAACATGAGTCCGACGCGATCCCAAAATAGCAGAGTGGAGATACCCAGCACCACACCAGGAACCAGAATAGGTGAGATGACCACGGTGTAATACCAGGGACGCACTCGATCTTTAACCTGCATCAGCATCAGCGCGCCGGCGAGTCCCAGCGGCACGGCAAAACAAACCACGCCAAATCCGATCAGAAAACTATTTCTCAATCCCTCGAGGAGTCTTTTGTCATTGGCCAACACCTCGAACCATTCCACTGTAAAACATTCCCAGGGCGTCACTCTCGGAAAAGCGGAAGTGTTGAAGGCGGTAAGGCCCATGATGATGAGCGGGCCAAACAGATAAATAAAAAATCCTATTACGAAGAACAGAACAAAGAACTGGCGAATTCGATCCGAGATCACTTCGCGATTTCTCCCAGTTTAACTTTGAAAAACCGCATCATCAGCAGTACGAAAACGATACACAATATCAACAGAACCAGAGCATAGGCAGACCCTCTGGCCCAGTTCGCTGAATTATTAAACCACTTGTAGACAAGCTGTGTGAACCACAAACTGCTGGGGCCGCCAAGAATCTGGGGGGCCGCCAAAGCTCCTGCAGTGAGCATAAACACCATGGTACAACCCGATGTAATACCAGGCTTGGCATGCGGAATGACCACCCTCCAGTGAATACGCCACCACGGCGAACCCATATCCCTGGCCGCCTCTATCTGGTTCTTATCGAGGCTCTCGACCGCATTGTAAATTGGAAAGATCATCAGCAGGATGTAGGCATACACCAAACCTGAGTACAGTGCCGTGTTTTCCCGGATGAAATCGTAGGGCTGATCCAATATACCGAGTGCGATTAAGACGTCATTGATGACACCTCCTGTTCCAAACATAACTTTGAAAGCAAACGCCCGCAGTAGTTCATTCACCCAGAAAGGTATGATCAACGACATTACCATCAACCGACCCCATCCGCCCTTGGCCACATGCGCAAGATAGTAAGCAACCGGGTAGCACAGGCAAACGTCGATCAGCGTTACAAATATCGACGCCAGAATAGTGCGCCCGAAAACACCGAGGTCGATATAGTTAATTGCATCGGTGGAGTTGACGTTGCCATAAATCAGGTAGCGATAGTGTTCCAGCGTGTAGACATGGGTTTCGCTACCCCATTGCGGTGGCGGAACGTTGGCGCGGAAGGAAAAGTCCATCATGTAAAGCTGGGGCAGAATGATCATGACTAGAGTCCAGATCAATACCGCCAACAACATGAAAAGGCCCAGCGCGAGGCCGTTCTTTTTAAAGTAGTTTTGCCAGTAAGTGCTCATTGTCGAGGACTACTCAGCCGCTAGGGATCCCGCGGGTAACGCCACTGCAAGCGGCGCATTACAACCGATCTTCGCTGAAGTGCCCACGTCATGCACCACAGAACTCCCGTCATTCACCATCGAGAGGCTGACGGTGCGCGAACTGCCTTCAACATCCAAAAATACATGCCAGAAATTACCTTCGAACTCCTGCCGTTCAACCACTGCGTTCAGAGTGTTATCGAACGACTGATTGTCACAAAACTGCAATGACTCCGGGCGTATAAAGACCATTGCCTCATCACCGCTTTGCAACTGTTTCTGTCCCTCTCTTTCTATATTACGCGCCCTTATGCTGCCAGAAGGAGTATCCACGACCACAAAGTCACCATCGACATGCGTAACCGTGCCAGCGAAATGATTATTCTCTCCGACAAACGAGGCCACGAAAGAAGATTCTGGAGAATCGTAGATCGTATTGCCATCAGAGACCTGCTCAATCACACCCTGGCTCATTACCGCCACATGATCAGACATCGTTAAGGCCTCCCCCTGGTCATGGGTAATGTAAATAAATGTAATACCGACCCTCTGCTGGATTGCACGAAGTTCGGTACGCATGTGCTGTCTTAATTTAAGATCCAGAGCCGATAGCGGCTCATCAAGCAACAGCACGTCCGGTTCCGCTGCAAGTGCGCGTGCAATGGCCACCCGCTGTTTCTGTCCACCAGACAACTCGTTGACCATCTTGTCTCCCTGGTCCGGCAATGCAATCAGTTCGAGCAACTCATCGGCTCGCTTGCGTCTTTCGGCTTTACCAACGCCCTTTACTTCGAGCGCGAAGGCGATGTTCTCCCATACTTTCATTAATGGAAACAACGCAAGGTTCTGGAATATTAGAGCGGTGGGACGCTTGTTCGGGCCAATCCCCGCCATATCATTGCCGCCAATCAATACCTTACCTTCGGAAGGAGATAGAAAGCCGGAAACGGCGCGCAGAAGCGTGGTTTTACCGCAGCCAGAGGGCCCAAGAAAGCTAAAAAATTCGCCTTCTTGAATATGGATATTTACCTCCCGGGCCGCTACAAATTCTCCGAAACGTATCCACACATCTTCAAGTTTGACATCAGCACTCATAGATCATCTTCTATTGATGGTGTTCGCAAGCTTGGGGTGCGATTCAATTAAAATTTAGTTCACCACTGTGGACTCTCAAGCTGTATTCACTTCAATTGTCGACAACTTAAGGATGCATCAGCAATTGGAGAAAATCCTGTTCTCGCTGAACGAGCCCAGCGCTGGGCGCCGGGCTCTTCAGTGAAACAGTCTTATTAGGCGGCCTGGAACTTATTCTCGTACTCGGTACGGACGTCAGCATACCACTGCGGCTCCGCAGGCCAGGGATTCAGATTGGCCAGCGCTTCGCCTGGATAGGCTTCAGAGAAGTTCTTCTTGTAGTTATCACCAGAGAACGCATCCGCCCCTAGTACCGCAGAGTTGTAACCATGTGAGTCGATAGCGATTCCAGCTGGCTCCGCCTCGTAACAGTATGTTACGAACTCATAAGCCTGGTCGACGTTTTCCGCAGCAGCGGACAGCGACATACCATCCACCCAGGCCATTGAGCCTTCTTTAGGTGCCTGATAGGTCACCGGTTCACCTGCGGTTTTAAGCGCAAGTGGCGGGCCGTCCCAGGTCTGACCCACAATGACGCCATCATTCAACAGACCGTTCTTCTGTGTATCCGCGTCGTTCCAGGTCAGTTTCAGATTAGGTTTGTTCTTAACCGTGAATGCCAGAATCTGATCCCATACTTTACGCATAGTGTCTTCATCTTTATAAGCAGCCCACACTGAACCCGGATCCATCTGACCGGAAGCTTCCATGTGGAGGCCTGCACCCAACATGCCGGAGTGAACACGCATCATGGTTTTACCGGCATTAGCAGGATCCCAGACATCGCCATAACTTGGGACGCCATCTTTGGGTGTAAACAGGTCAGTACGCCAACCTATTCCTTCGGTCCCCCAGATATGTGGCAGCCAGTGAGATCCCTTGCCGCCGAAGTTCCATTCGGTGTCACCGACTTTCAACATCGATGGATTGGCATTGGCTATATTGCTGATCTTGCCATAATCCCAGGGCTGCAGCAGCTCAAGTTCACTCCACTGACCGGAACGGTTATTTGTAGGAGAGCAAATATCGAAACCAGCACCTTTTGAAGCTTTCATCTGGTTGATGATTTCCTCATTTGAGCCTATACCAGTGTAGTTTAATTTGATGCCGGTTTTCGACTCAAATGAGCTGATCCACCCTTCAGGCAGATAGTCAGACCACATCAGGACGTTTAACTCGCCAGCACCCAGTGCCTTTGAGCTGATTACCCAGGGACCGACAGCCACTGCAGCACTTGCCGCGGCTGTGCCCTTAACAAAAGTTCTTCTGCTCAGCGCAGATTGTGGTTTTTTAATCATTGTTATCCTCCATACAGGATAGTTATTGGGGTGAGAGACAATACTGCCGATTTATGACAGTTTGGCTAATTTGGTATATGCGTCTATATCGAAACAAATGTGAGATTTTAGAAATCTTCGCTAATTATGAATAAATCAGGGCCCGAGTACAATCAGAACATGGCCCGACAAGCCTAAATCACGCGCTTCGGCCTAATATTCAAAGGTTACGATATAGTATGTGCTGCCGTAGAATCAGGACCAGATCTACTCTATTTCCTTATCCATATTGACAGAATATTTGTTCCAACTCCCTGATCACCAACGCGGCACTCTGCAAACGCGGATACAGGAAATGCTGGTCAATTCGATTCTCGAAGGCCATTTGGAGCCTGATGCGCCTCTTCCCTCGAGTCGAAAGCTTGCACGCCAGCTGTCCGTAGCCCGCAATACCGTGGTCTATGCCTACCAACACCTGGTGGATGAAGGATTTCTGGTTTCCCGTGAACGTAGCGGATTCTTTGTCAACGGCGACATTCTAAAAGGCCGGGTACAGGCCCAGAAACCGACAAAATCCAGCGTCGATGCAATGTCATGGGATCAAAAGCTGGTCATACAGCCGGATCAGTTTCGCCAGAACAGCAAACCCGCCAATTGGAATAACTACCCCTATTCCTTTATTTGTGGGCAATATGATCAACAGCTTTTTCCCATCGCCGACTGGCGGGAATGCTGCCGTGAAGCGGCGGCGATAAGCGCTATTCACGATTGGGCTAAAGATCAGGTCGATCGTGATAATTCCGAATTAATCGATCAGATTCACAAAAAGCTATTACCAAGACGGGGAGTATGGGCGGAAACGGATGAAATTCTGGTGACTCTAGGCGCACAGCAAGGTATCTATCTCGCAGCCCAGCTGCTGCTTAACAACGACCAAACCATGGGCTTTGAATCGCCGGGTTATGTTGACGCAGAAAATACATTCGGCGTTTTTACTTCGAATTTGAAAGCACTGAATGTCGATCAGTACGGCCTGGTACCCGACAAAGCGTTTTCAGCCTGCGATGGGATCTACACCACGCCCAGCCATCAATACCCCACAACGGTGACAATGCCTCGCGAGCGCCGACAACAGCTCCTTGAGATCGCGAGTAAACACGATATGTTTGTCATCGAGGACGATTATGAATCGGAATTTAATTACGTTGGAGAGCCGACCCCTGCATTAAAAAGTATGGATGAAGATGGACGGGTTATCTATATTGGCAGCGTATCCAAGACCTTGGCTCCTGGCATACGCCTCGGTTACATGGTCGCCCCTAAAGAACTGATCGATCAAGCAAGGGCCTTGCGTCGATTGATGATGCGACATCCACCCAGCAATAACCAGTTCATCATTGCCCAGTTTCTGAAACGCGGCTATCACGATTCGCTGATCAATCGCCTGAGCCACACGCTGCACCAGCGTTGGACGCTTCTTGGCGATCTGCTGGAGCAATACTTTCCTGGCGGTAGTCATCGTCCTACATTTGGCGGGTCAGCGATCTGGGTAAAGGGCAACCAGACCCTTGACTCAACAAAATTGCTCCGAAGGGCCAAGGAACAAGGTATTTTATTCGAGCCGGGAGAGGTCTTCTTCCACGGCCCGAAGAAACCGAAACATTTTTTCAGACTAGGATTCTCTTCCATTCAGACTGAGCGTATCAAACCTGGAATTGAGAAACTGGTTTCGCTGTTAGAGGAATGAATCGGTTCATTACCAATATTACAATTTTATGGGCCGGATAAATGAGACTATTGAGCTAAACCAATAAGCGAACGATATTTATCGATAGCTCCGACTGGTTCGTTTTTTTTTCATTGACGCCTTTTTGTGGTATGAACAACTAGGTAAAGCAAAATCAGTGCCGGAGGAATTCGTAATACACGATCACTCGATTGGCGCATAGGGCTTTATACAAGGCATGGAAATCTAACCCGAACTTCGAAACCGGCTTAGATAAAATTTAGCTAAGAAGGAGTTCATGGATTGACGCAGTTCAGGAATTCAATAAATCATTCTCACTGAAATTCCCGTCCTGCCCGATCTTAAAATTCTGCCCTCACACTCATTTCTTTTCGCAGCATAAGCATAGCCAACTCAATCCAAAAACGCAGCTTTCGTTCGATATGATTTTTTTCGGCTCAACAGGCTCAACAGTATGACTCAGCGTCCGCTGGATCAGCCATCTGCTGGTATTAACCCCTCATACGCTCTGCCTTCGGGTCATACATTGCCGATAGGCTCGCAGTTGCGGCAATGGCAACACCGCCTACCTCGATTTCAAACTTACCTGACTCAATATATTCGAGATTGACGCCGTCCTCTTCATAGACATAACCTAGTCCCACTGAACCACCCAGGGTGTGACCGTAGTTTCCCGAGGTCAGATGGCCCACCATTTTTCCATCTCGCAGGATCGGCTCGTGGTGGTAAAGCATGATTTCGGGGTCTTGCAGCAGGAATTGCACCAGTCGTTTGCCCTTCCAGGCACCCGTCTCCTTCTGTTTGGCGATGGCTTCATGCCCGATAAACGCTATATCTTTGTTCATGTCACAAACAAATCCAAGGCCGCATTCAAGCGGCGTATCCTCATCTCCAATATCATGGCCAAGGTGAACGAACTTCTTTTCTATCCGACACGAATCCAATGCATGCATCCCGGCCATTTTCAAACCATGGGATTCACCCTTCCGCACCAGCCAGTCAAATCCATGCCGCGCCTGATCTACAGGCAGGTATATTTCCCAACCGAGTTCACCTACGTAGGATACCCTTGCCGCACGCCCTACCGCACCGCCAACTTCTACCTCCTCCACTGCGCCAAAGGGAAAATGTTCTGTCGAAAAATCATGCTGTATGGCATCGGAAAGCATCGCCCTGCTATCGGGTCCCATGACACCAAATACCGACCAGGCGTTTGTAACATCGTTTACGATACAGTGAGCGTCACACGGAATATAACGTCGCAACCAGTTCATATCTTTACCGCTGACCGCGGCACCGCTGACTGCGAAAAATTCGTTCTCAGAAAGCCGAGTAACAGTCAGGTCTGCTTCAATTCCGCCGCGCTCGTTTAACCAATGGGTATAGACCATCTTACCCGGCGCCACGTCCATATTCGCGCTACTGATGCGCTGTAATATCCCGAGACTATCGCGCCCCTGGATCAGATATTTTGAAAAGCTGCTCTGATCAAACAACACCACACCTTCCCGTGCCGCGCGATGTTCCAACGCTGAGTATTCGAACCAGTTCTGTTTTCCAAAACTGTATTCGTACTTTGGTTCAAGCCCTTGCGGCGCAAACCAGTTTGGCCGTTCCCAGCCTGCGGCTTCGCCAAAACAGGCGCCACGAGCCAGCAGCCGCTCGTGAACCGGTGAATGTCTGATATCTCGAGCGGTCTCCATCTGCCGATAGGGGTAATGATTGTCGTAAAGCAGACCGAGGGTTTCGGTTACCCGATTCTCAAGATAATACTGGGTGCCCTGGAATGGATACATACGGCGAATGTCATTGCCCCATAGATCAAGCGGGGGATGGCCTTCGATGATCCACTCCGCCAATGCCTTACCGAGACCCCCTGAACTCTGAATCCCTATGGAATTGAGGCCGGCTGCGACGAAGTAATTCTTTACTTCAGGGGCCTCACCCATGTGAAACTGATCATCCGGGGTAAAACTCTCCGGGCCACAGAAAAATTTACGCCAGCCAGTTTTCTGCAGCCGGGGCACCCTCGCCATGGCGTCCTCAAGTACCGGCATCAGCTGTTCCTCCATGTGTCCTTCCAATTCGTCAAAACAAAAGTCCTGCGGGATGCCATTCTGGCCCCAGGCCAGCGCATGTTTTTCGAAAGCACCAACCAGCAGGCTGCCAGCATCCTGTTTGTAGTAAGCACATTGATCATGGTCGCGCATGACCGGCAAGTCATCCGGCAGATCATCCAACTTTTCAGTCACCGCGTAATAGTGCTCGCAAGCGTGAAGCGGAATATTTACGCCGGATTGTTTTCCGAGAGTGCGGGCCCACATCCCGGCGCAATTAACAATATAATCTGTTTCGATATCTCCATGGTCAGTAGTGACGCCACGCACACGACCGTCTTTAACCACAACATCTGCAACGGTCACACCCTCAATACACTGCGCTCCCAATTTGCGTGCGCCTTTAACAAAGGCCATGGTGACATCCACCGGGCTGGCATAGCCGTCGTGGGGCACCCAACTACCCCCTAGTAAGTCGCTCGTTTCAAGCAACGGATAAACTTCTTTTATCTCTGAAGGCGTCAAAATGTCGACCTGGGTCACGCCGAAAACATTGTTCATCGAAGCCACACGTTTCAATTCCTCGAATCGAGCATCACTGTGTGCAATCGAAAGCGAACCGACTTGACGAAATCCGGTGGATTGCCCGGTCTCCTGCTCAAGCTGGGCAAGAATTGACATCGAGTACTCCGCCAGCTTGGCATGGTTTTCATTGGCCCGCATGGTGCCAATCAAGCCCGCTGCATGCCAGGTGGTCCCGCAGCTAAACTGTTTACGCTCAAGTTGCACCACATCGGTCCAGCCCAGCTTCGCCAGATGGTAAGCCACGCTGGATCCGGTTACGCCACCACCAATCACGACAGCGCTGGCTTTAGCAGGTAGTTGAATACTCATGGTAGATGTTCTCGAATAAAGTTAGCGGTTATCAACGCCGGACAGGTATGAATTCTAGTGCAATGCAGGGTTCAGCAAAAAGACATATTTGCGTTGCCAAATAACATGCTTACGACAGTCAATGTGACACACAATTTGCAGACGCAGCGAACTGTTGAGCCAGGGCTATGCTCAAGTAACAAGGCAATTTGTAATAGATCTCTAACAGGTCCTGATGAATAGAGCTTGAGCCGATACCTTGTGATTTATGTGCACCGAGTCGAATCCTGTGCTGCGCCACACTCTCGCTGCATTGCGCCCGAATATTCGAAATGCAGAACATGATCAAGTTCCTGTTCAGGGGATTTCACGCGGTGCCTGACATCTGACAGACCTGATTGAATCTTGAGGCAAATGCACGCTCAACGCTCGACCGAACCGTGAAGCTGCCCCACAACAACTGGCATACACTATCCGCCATGTTAATCAGCAGAGGCGTACGGAAGTCAGTGGGCTGCATATCCGTTGATTGTGGCCGATCTGCAGCGACCAGGGAACTCTCAGGTTATTTTTCCTGCAATGCCAAATTGATCCAGCGCATAGCGCACCGCAGCAAGCGCGCCTCGCATGTCGGCCTGACCAAGTCGGCCGATACATCCCATTCGGAAACTATCGGCCACGGTCAGCTTGCCTGGATAAATCACATAGCCCTGGGCCCGCATCGCATCGTAAAACCGATCGAAGTCGAAGCTGTCATTTTCCGGCATATGGAAAGTCACAATATTCGGGGCTTGCAGTTCATCTGGAAGTAAAGTGCGAAATCCCATGTCGCGCATGCCTTCGACGAGTACAACGCAGTTGTCTCGATAACGCCCTCCGCGGCCCGTTACGCCCCCCTCCTGATCGAATTCATTTAGCGCCTGGTCAAATGCAAGCAGAACATGCGTGGGTGGAGTGAACCGCCACTGCCGATTTTTTTGCATCGCCTGCCACTGATCATAAAGATCGAGACTGAGTGATGGCGAATTGCCTTGGGTCTGGCTCAATGCTTCTTCTCTGGCAATGCAGAATCCCAAGCCCGGCGCACCCTCGAGACATTTATTGCTGGATGCAACTACGGCATCAAACCGGACCTCCTTCACATCTAAAGGCATTGCACCAAAGGCGCTCATAGAGTCAATCAACAGACTTCGGCTATGTTTCTCAACAACTGCAGAAATTTTTTCGACTGGGTTTAAAATTCCCGAAGTAGTTTCCGTATGCACGACCGCGACATGGGTGATATCGTCATCGGATTCCAGCGTCTTATCGATTAACACTGGATCTACCGGTTGGTCCTCTGCACTCTCCTGCACCACATACTGACGCTTATAGTAGTCACAAATCTTGGCAATACGTTTTCCATAAGCCCCGTTAATACACAACAGCAGCTTACCCGTCGTCGGCACGAAGCAGCCAATCATAGCTTCTACGACAAAAGTTCCACTGCCCTGCAGCGGCACCGCGACATGGGTTCCCTCACCATTTACGATAGCTACCAGCCGATCCAGAACTCGTGCATTTAAATCTATAAAATAATCATCCCTGGACCCATAGTCATGCAACATGGCCTGTTTGACGGTAGCAGAGGTGGTCAGCGGTCCCGGCGTCAACAGCAGTGGATCGCCGGTCTCGGAGGCAGCGGATTGTGGTGTGGTCATAGATTGTTTGGGATGCGGCTTAGTGCAAACCTGCGGTTAAGGTGACTCAAATATAACTAGATTGCTATTTATAACGCCTTCAAATAGTATTTATCAAATCGATATCATTGATAATTCAAATAGAATTTGCCAATCTCACATACCCACCTCCGAGCTTTTCATGCCGTTGCCGTGCATGGGAGCTTTACTCGAGCAGCCGAAGCGCTGCACGTGACCCAGCCTACCCTTTCAGGACAGGTTCGGGAACTCGAAGAGCGATATCGGATCAAGCTATTTACCCGTTATGGACGAAAGGTCGACTTAACGGATCTTGGTCAGAGCACCTTTGAGATCACCCGTAAAGTTTTTCGCGCCGAGCAGGAGGTAGAGCAACTGTTTCTCGCCGCGAAAGGATTAAGCGAAGGGGAACTTACCGTGGGTGCGGATTCGCCCTATATCATTACTCCACTGCTGGCCGCCTACCAACGGCGGTATCCGGGCCTGCAGATTTCTATTCGCTACGGAAATTCAGCTGAACTGCTTAAATGGTTGCAATCTCAGCGTTGCGATATTGCGATTCTCGCTAACGTACCGGAGGGCGGACCGCGACTCGAAGTTTTGCAACTTCAGCCGGGGCGTCTGGTTGCATTCGTTAACCAGCAGCATCTTTGGGCAAGTCGCCGTTGTGTGACCCTTGAAGAAATCGTCAGTCAGAGAGTGATTATGCGTGAAAGAGGTTCGCATACTCGATCCATTTTCGAGCAGGCACTTAGCGATGCCGGATTGAAACTTAACAATGTCATGCAGATCGGCAGCAGAGAAGGTGTGCGTGAAGCGGTTGCAGCGGGGCTCGGTATTGGGATCGTTTCTGCGGCCGAGCTCGGCACCGACACTCGCCTTCATTCGCTCCAGGTCAAAGATGCCGAGCTGGTGAATTCGGAATACATTATCACCCTGCATGAGCGCCACAATGAGCAGCCAATTCATGCCTTTATAGACATGGTTTCAGACGCGATCGAAACAGGCAGCATTGATACCAGTTTTACATAGGCATGATTTATACAACCTATCTGAGATATCGATTTTACCTCTACGAACATAGATCTCTATAATTGCCGTCCCATCCGAATAATTCGTTGATTTTCTATGGCTACTGACAACCGTACCATTAAGGTGAATGACCGCACCTATCGCTGGCCCGACGCTCCCGTCGTAATTGTGTGTATAGATGGCTCCGAACCAGACTATATCGAACAGGCCATCGAAGCCGGCGTGATGCCGTGGATGCAGAAACTGGTTGAAAACTCCGGAAGCGATCTGCGGGCCAAATGCGTGGTCCCGAGCTTCACTAATCCGAACAACCTTTCAATCGTTACCGGTGTGCCGCCATCAGTGCATGGTATTTGCGGGAATTTCTACTACGATCGGGAAAACGATGTGGAAGTGATGATGAATGAACCTTCCCTTCTGCGTACTCCGACGGTATTCAAGGCATTTCAGGATGGCGGGGCAAAAATTGCAATCATCACCGCCAAAGACAAGCTGAGGCGGTTGCTTGGCAACGAACTAAAAATCGGACAGGATGCCGCGATCTGCTTTTCTTCGGAAAAAGCAGATCAAGTGTCAATTGAAGAGAACGGTATCGAAAACGTTCTTGATATGGTGGGGCAGCCGCTGCCGTCAGTATATAGTGCGGAGCTGTCGGAATTCATCTTTGCCGCCGGGGTTAAGCTGATGGAAACAGTTCGCCCAGATATCATGTATCTGTCAACTACGGACTACATTCAGCATAAGTTCGCGCCCGGCAGCGATGGTGCCAACGCGTTTTACGCGATGATGGACAGTTACTGGGCGCAGCTCGATGCTCTGGGAGCAGTAATTGGAATGACCGCCGACCACGGCATGAACGCCAAACATAATGCGGACGGAACACCCAACGTTATTTACCTGCAGGATCTGCTTGATAAATTGATCGGACCTGAAAAATCCAGAGTGATTCTGCCGATCACGGACCCCTACGTGGTGCATCACGGCGCCCTCGGATCCTATGCAACGGTTTACCTTGAGCCAGGTGTCGACCAATCTGCGTTGATTGAAGAGCTGACTGCGGTTGAGGGAATGGAAGCAGTCTATACCAACCAGCAAGGGTGCGATGAATTCGAACTCGCTCAAGACCGCATGGGTGACATCATCCTGGTTTCAAAGACACACTGCGTGATCGGAACAAGCGAAGAGCGTCACGATCTGTCAGGCCTCGAAGTTCCTCTTCGTTCCCACGGAGGGGTAAGCGAGCAGAGGGTTCCACTGATCTTCAATCGAGCCGTAAACGGAATTGAAAACCGCAGTGACCTGCGCAACTTCGACGTATTTGATATTGCGCTTAACCACACCACACACTAACCATCATGCTTGACACCACCATGATCCAGGAAAAAATGCGTATTGCCGGAGACAAAGTAGACGGCGACACCGGCAAATCCGTCGAAGTTTTCAATCCATTCACTAACAAGGTAGTGGGCACCGTACCAAGAGCCAGCCGAGCCCAGGTGTCGAAGGCCTTCGATATTGCCGCCGCCTACCAACCCACTCTGAGCAGGTACGAGCGCCAGCAGATTCTGAGCAAGACCGCGCACATTCTGGTTTCCAAAAAAGAGGAAATCTCCGATCTGATTACCGCAGAAAGTGGACTCAGTAAAAAGGACAGCCTGTATGAAGTAGGTCGTGCCTTTGACGTATTCAGCCTCGCAGGGCAACTCTGTATTAAAGACGACGGTCAGATTTTTTCCTGCGACCTCACACCGCACGGCAAACAACGTAAGATTTTTACTCAGCGTGAACCGCTCAACGCGATCTCGGCGATCACTCCGTTCAATCATCCATTGAATATGATCTCCCATAAAATTGCGCCCGCGATCGCGACCAATAACTGCATGGTAGGAAAACCAACAGAGCTGACCCCATTAACCGCCTTGCTGCTGGCAGATGTCCTGTATGAAGCTGGATTGCCCCCCGAAATGCTATCCATCGTCACCGGCCTGCCGGAAGACATCGGCGATGAGATGATCACCAATCCACATATTGATCTGATTACTTTCACAGGCAGCGTACAGGTCGGAAAGTTTATAGCGAATCACGCCGGTTATCGGCGCACTGTACTCGAGCTCGGCGGGAATTCGCCCCTGATCATTATGGAAGACGCCGATCTGGATAAAGCCGCTGAAATGGCCGTAGCTGGGGCAACTAAAAACTCCGGACAACGCTGTACCGCGGTTAAACGCGTGCTGGCCATTGATTCGATCGCCGATGAGTTTGCTACCCTGGTAGCGGAAAAAGCCGCTAAGCTGAAGTACGGTGACCCCATGGATGCGGAAACCGATGTGGGGACTGTAATCAATGAAGAGGCCGCAATCCTTTTTCAAAATCGCGTTAACGATGCGATCGAAAAAGGTGCCTCGTTACTTTACGGAAACGATCGGCAGGGTGCAGTGTATTCCCCAACCGTGCTCGACCATGTCCCCCCCGATTGCGAACTGGTTATGGAAGAAACCTTTGGACCGCCCATCCCCATTATCCGCGTTCGTGATGCTGATCACGCTGTCGATGTCGCCAATTCGACCGCATTCGGTCTGTCATCCGGCGTCTGCACCAATCGTCTCGACTATATCAATCAGTTCGTTCATCAGCTCAAGACCGGAACCGTGAACATATGGGAAGTACCGGGATATCGAATCGAAATGTCACCGTTTGGCGGAATCAAGGACTCGGGGCTCGGATACAAAGAGGGCGTGATCGAAGCAATGGCAAGTTACACCAACGTTAAGACGTTCTCCTTGCCATGGGGTTAGATCCAACAATCTAGAGCGCTTTAAATATTTCTCTGACCTGAATTGCCCGTATTGACGTCTTGAAGGTCAAGCGGGCGCTAACGGCTGCGCCAGGACTGGGTTTTTCGCAAAACACCCCTGGACAGCAGCCCGTGAAGAATTCTTACTGACGCATTCGTATAGAAAATCATCATACCCATGGCGGCCGCGGGTGCAATATCCCCTGCATCGTCCATGTTGAGCACCGCTACCGACGCCAGGCTCGTGTGCGGCCCATAAAGAAACACCACCGCTGACACCGTGGTCATGGCGTTGACGAACAGGTAGATACTGATATCCAGAATTGCGGGCAGACACACTGGCACAGTAATTCGAGTAAAAGTCCTGTAGAAGGGTGTCTTGAGCGACGACGCGACCGACTCGAACTCGGGGTCCATCTGCTTCAACGCGGTCACTGCGGTTAAGTGGGCCACAGTGTAAAAATGGGTAACGGTACTGATCACCAGTATCGCCATGGTGTGGTAGAGAAAATTTAACGGATTGTTCGGGCTGTTAAAGAAAAAGATATAGGCGAGACCTAGAACAAGACCTGGCACCGCCATTGGCAACATGGCAAGAAACTGAAACAGGCTTCTTCCAAGATGAAAGCCCTTGCCCTTCTCTACCATGTACGCTCCAAGAAACACCAAGACTGTGCCGATCACTGCAGTCCAGCAGGCGAGTTCCAAGGAATTGTAAAAGGATTCCCAGCCACCACCGTCCATCAGATCGAATTGATAGTTTTTCAGGCTGAGAGTCAGGTCATAGGGATAGAATTTGATTAATGCAGCATACTGACACGTGCCTAGAATGGTCAGGATAAAAATGCTTACTATCGTCGCCCAGGAAAACATAATCCAGTCGAACGAAGTCGATGGCTTGGGTTCATAGGCAACCGCCCTGGCCGACAGCAGAGCCACCTGCTTGCGTTGCATGATCCTGTCGACCGTAAACGCAACACCTGCCGGCAGCAGCAAGATCAAACTGACCACTGCGCCCATCTCAAAATTCTGTTGGCCGATTACCTGTTTATAAATATCAGTAGCCAGAACATTGAAGTCTCCGCCAATTACCTTGGGCGCTCCGAAGTCGGTGATGGTCAGAGTAAACACCACAAAGCCAGCACTAATCAAACCATACCGTGCGCCCGGAAGCGTAACGGTGAAAAATGTTTTGACTTTGCCAGCGTTAAGAGACTGGGCGGCTTCATACAGACGCGCGTCGGCAATCGACAGCGCGGTCATAATAATGATCAGCGCATGCGGCAAAGTAAAGAACACTTCAGAAATAACAATTCCAATCGGCCCATAAATATCGTGGCCAAACAACAGTTCTTTGATCAACCCCTGGCGACCAAACAGATATACCAAAGCGATTCCAGGAAGTAAGGAAGGAACCAGAATTGGCACAAGCGCAATAATCTTGAACAGCCCCTTTAAACGCATACAACTGCGCGACAATCCGTAGGCCAAAGTAAATGCAATAGTTACCGATATCAGGGTGGTGATAATTGATATCGTCAGACTGTTCTGAATCGAGTAGGTTAGTGAGGGTGTATTGAAATATTCAAGATAGTTTGCGAGCCCGACAAATTCGCCATCGTTATTCTTAAAGCTCTTTGACAGAATGGCATACAGTGGCAAAGCCAGTGCAACGACGAGATAACAGGCGATAACGCCCATAAATACCAGCATCTGCCGATCATCCCTGCTTGTTCTAGCTTTAATTGGTGCCTTCATTCGGCGTAAATTAGAAGACTTTCCGCCGGGAGTGAGATACGGATATGGCTGCCTGCGGAGAGGTTCTCGCTGCGCACCCGGTTGGCGGAAAAATCCGCGAGCAGTATCAAGCCATCGAGCTGTGGAGATGATAAATCTGCCCGAACAAACGATCCAAGGAATTCTATTGAATCCACGGTCGCATCAATGTAATTTGAGCTGGCGTCACCAACGAGTATATCTTCAGGGCGAATGGCTGCGTGCACAGGTTGATCAGGTGTGATTTCGGCAGAACCCGCAGCGTCCGAGCAGGAAAATTCCAACTGCCCGATCCTAACTTTATTTTTGGATACCTTGGTCGCAGGTAAAAAATTCATCGAGCCAATAAAGTCGGCCACGAAACGTGTCGCGGGCTCACGATAAATCTGCTCGGGGGTGCCCACCTGTTCGATCAGCCCATTGTTGATCACGACAATCCTATCCGCCATGGTCAAAGCTTCCTCCTGATCATGAGTGACCATGATTGTGGTGATACCCAGTTTACGCTGCAGCTCTTTGATTTCATGCCGCAACTTGACTCTCACCTTAGCATCCAATGCTGACAAAGGCTCGTCAAGCAATAGCAGTCCGGGGGAAATAGCAATTGCCCGGGCCAAAGCAACTCGCTGCTGCTGTCCACCTG
This sequence comes from Gammaproteobacteria bacterium, assembly GCA_024644945.1. Classification (GTDB taxonomy): domain Bacteria; phylum Pseudomonadota; class Gammaproteobacteria; order Arenicellales; family Poriferihabitantaceae; genus VYFG01. The sequence goes on from JAHEGU010000018.1 coordinate 28,953, forward strand.
AGAGCTGTGCTGGATACTTCTTGCCCTGCTCGGGCATCCCCACGAGTTGCAGCAGCTCTGCCACTCTATCCCGTATCTTGCTTGCCGGTTGTTTAAGGTTCTCGAGACCGTAAGCAATATTCTTCTCAATGGTTAGATTTGGAAATAAAGCATAGGACTGAAATACAATTCCAAAATCTCGCTCCGCCGGCGGTAAGCTTGAAACATCTCGACCGGCCTGATCGACCGTTCCATAGGTCTGAATATCAAGCCCTGCAATGGCTCTTAGTAGCGTGGTTTTACCGCATCCGGAAGGGCCCAGGAAACATACGAACTCTCCTTCAAACACCGCCAGGGTTACATCTGATAGAGCGGTAAAGTCGCCAAATCGTTTGGTCAGGTTGCCGATTTTCAGGTAGGGCTCAGATTGGCTCATGGAACCGCTCTCCATTTAAGATAAAACAACGCCCCGCCGGCGATACCGACGGGGCGGCTTAAAGAAATCCAGACTCTTTAGCTCTTTGGCTCAGATTTGGAGTCGTATCGTTTCTGCCATTCGGCAAGAATTCGTTTGCGGTTGTTCGCAGCCCACTCAAAATCGTTATCGATCATGGATTCCGGAATATTCGAGGGGAAATGCTCGACTGGCTTGGCTAAAGCCTGCTTACCAATCACCGCATAGCCTTCGTTATACATCATGTTGGCTTTATCAGTGATCGACCAGTCAACTAGAGTTTTTGCGGCTTCCATATTATCGGTTCCTTTGACAATTGCAGTTGCTTCCATATCCCAGCCAATTCCTTCAGAAGGAATGATGATTTCCAGGGGCGCCCCGTCGGCCTTGGACTTGGCCCCGCGGAAAGCAAACGAAACGCCGATCGCGACTTCTCCGCTGGCGGCCTGCTTACATGGCTTTGAGCCCGAGTGCGTATAGTGGTGAATATTCTGATGCAAGCCATCCATGAACGCCCATCCGTCATCCTCGCCAAAAATCTGCAGCCAGCTTGATACATCCAAAAAACCCGTACCGGAAGAATTTGGATTTGGCATTGCAATATGACCCTTGTATACCGGATTAGTTAAGTCTTGCCAGGAAGCAGGCATTGGCAAATTATTGGCTTCCGCTTCCACGGTATTGACACAGATCGCGGCTACCCAGGCATCCATTCCGGTCCAGGTCGGTGGTTCTGACTTATCCCGAAACTTAGAATCAAGTCCATCGAGTCCAGCTGGGGCATAAGGCTCAAGCATATCCTCACTCTTCATCAGCAACAGGCTAGTGGCTGCCAGGCCCCATATAACATCTGCCTGTGGATTTTCTTTTTCTGCTAGCAGCTTGGCGGTGACGATACCAGTGGAATCACGGACCCAGTTAATATTGATATCCGGATGATCCTCGTTAAATCGCTCGGCGTATTTTTTTAGATCCTCTGCTTCCACTGCGGTGTATACAGTGAGCTCGGTGGCTGCAAATACAGGGCTGGCCATGACACCGGTCATTACCGCAGCGGCCAGAAATTTAGTGAATTTCATACTGATTCTCCAAGTGGTGATTGTGTTGTTAGTAGCTAAAGGGTATCCGTTAAGAGCAATTGATTTCAAGACATTTCTATTAGTATCAACAATTGCTTATACTCAGGGAGGCTATATCGGTACTATTTAACTTTAATGACAGATTCGCCCCATTCTTTTGCATCGCAGCAAGAGCGGTTAGAATGACCTTCAAATTCATTCATCTTCGGAGACACAATGGCGGACCAAGCGTTACGGGCAGCCGATAGCCCTTATGCAGTAGAGGTAGAAGAAGGAAAGACTTATTTTTGGTGCGCTTGCGGGAGGAGCAACAAACAGCCTTTTTGTGATGGCTCACACCAGGGATCAAGCTTTAGTCCGGTCAAATATACAGCGGATAACAGTAAAAAAGTGTTCTTTTGTGGCTGTAAGAGCACAGGTAATCGACCCTTTTGCGACGGTTCCCATAAAAACGCTTAAAAAGAGCTAGATCGCGGTTACAGTTTTCCTGGAGATGGCAGCGGCATCTTCGGAAGTGTTATGTAATTTTTCGATCAGATTGTGTCCAACCGCCATCATAAAACGGTTATACAACGATAAATTGCGTGTTTCCAGTTTATCCAGATCTTTCTTGGTCCAGAATGCATAGTCCAAATCATTTTCAACAGTAACGTCCGCACTGACCGGCTTGCCGGTCAGTACGCTCATTTCTCCGATGAAGTCACCGGGACCTAAGCGCGCGATCTCCTGCCCATTCTTCACAACAGCCGCCTCTCCAGCGGTGATTAAAAACAGATTCTCGTTTAGCTTACCTTGTGTAAGAAGCTCGCCACCTGAAGAGCGGGTCATCTTATTGATCTTGAGAAGTCGCTTGAACTCACGGGGCCGCAGCGATGAAAACCTCTCACTATAGAGACCCTTTATAGACTCTGGTAAACCAGTTGCGCTGTTATTGAAAAGCAATACAACCACATGACCGAGATTGATTATCGCGTAACCCACGTGCCAGCCAACCATCGAACCTAAATTCAAAACCAGACCGGTAGCGATATAAAAACAGGCCCCTGCAACGAGCAATATTCGAAGCCACAGAACATTGGTCAAAAGGTATGCGATTAAACCAAGCCCGGCTGCAATATTGTAGAGCGTCTCTCCTTCGAACTCGATCATAAGTGGTATAATTTCTTAAAAGTGATAAGCGATCAATACCTGTCGGGTATCTGGTGTGACTGTTTCAATATTCAGTGAAAGAGCGTCCGAAACAGACATGAATTCCACCGATGCGACTTCATCTGCTTGCAATTTAAATGGGCCTTGATGCACGCAGGAAAAAACTCTGCCCCAATTTCGATTCTTGATCGGAGCCACCAGGTCATCATAGAACAAGTTAAAATGGCTGGTAAGCCGGGGTTCAATTCCAAGCTCTTCCTTTAACTCCCGTCTCGCGGAAAGCTCATAAGATTCATCAAATTGAATAATTCCACCAGCAGCAAGATCGAACCTGCCCGGGCACCAGTCCTTGGTGTCAGTTCGTTTCTGCACCAGGATTTGACCAGACGAATTGAACACCAGGATATAGGTCACGCGATAGGTAAAACCTCGTTTCTTAACCTCCCTGCGCGGCCTGGCATCCACAACACTATCTGCCAGATCTATTATCGTGACAATTTCTTCGGACAATGGGGTTCCTTTAAACGTTGATCTTTAAGTATTGACGCTGAGAAGATCGAGGCTACCAACCACGTGGCAGCAACTTAAGTATCGTAATTATCTTATGGTCGATAGAAATATATTTTCCCTTTACTAATTCCGAAACCACTCGGCTCACCATCTCTCTAGAGGAACCAACCATATCCGCTATGTCCTGTTGGGTGAACTTCCGATTAACCGTGAAAGTGCCATTGGGATTTTTCTCAGAATATTTCTCCAATAGCCATACCACTCGACCATAAACGTTCTTGAATACGAGATTACTTATACTGGTCGTATGATCGCGCATTCGAGAAGTCAGCACGCGAATAATCTCAAAAGCTAAATCCGGGTTATCTTCAAGAAACTGTCGAAACTCAGAGACTCCAATTTTGGCAACACGCGAATCATCCAATGCTGAAACAGAAGCAGTTCGTGGTTGACCGTCCAGCGACGCGACTTCTCCGACGACCTCTCCCGGGCCCAGTATCGCAATCAGCATTTCCTTGCCCGATTCATCACTCATGAATACTTTAATCTTGCCTTCACGAATGATGAACATTCCATCGGATTCATCTCCTTCGGAAAATATCAACGTGCCCTTTGGGTAGTTTTTATTGACCGCGTATTCTTCGAATCGTGAAATCCACTGGTCCGAAAACTTCGAACCCGGAGCATTACTTTCGTGCTGAATCGCAGCCATAATCATGGCAGGAGCTGTATGGATTTAATCAATGGGCTAATTATTGTATATTATTTCAGCGCTCAGTGTAGTGGATGACACAGTTGCAGGAAAATAGGCTGTACAATCGTGGCTTAATATGTCCGCTATTAACATAAATCGTTTAACAGTTTCAATGAAATAAGTTACTGAATTTTACTGATCTTTATATTTATACTTTTTTAAAAGTGTCTATCATTAAAATTCACGCTCGCACAGTGAAATACCGCATCCAATTATTTGTATATAGGTTTATCTGAATGGGTTCCTCTACGGATCACATGCAGAGCGAATTGGATCAGAAGAGATTTTCTGACCTCTGGGAAAGTAAATCTATTCACTTTAATCCTGAACATTGTGGCTTGGTTTTCGATCAACTTTCAAGTCTTTACAGAAGCGATGGACGCTTCTATCACAGTGAAGGACATATCAACCAATGCCTGCTAAAACTGGATGAAGCTAAATCTGAACACGGTCCCCAGCCAGATGTAGAGATGGCGACATGGTTTCATGACGCGGTTTACCACGCAGGAAGTCCAGATAATGAAAAAAATAGCGCCGCTTGGTTTCAAGATAGAGCACGTGACCACCTCAATAGAAATACTGTAGACGAAGTCAGCAATCTGATCACCATTACAGAGCATCGGAACCAGCCGGCGTCTGAACGTGAAAAGCTGATGGTTGACGTAGATCTCAGTAGTTTCGGTCTGCCTTATGAAGAATTTATGCGAGATGGGCGCAACATTCGCAAAGAGTTTCATGCTTATTCGGATGACGAGTTTGTCGAAGGCCAGCGTAAATTTATGAACAGCCTTCTCGATCGCTCCTCGATCTATTCAACCGATTACTTTTATCGTCGCTATGAAAAAAGTGCCCGCGAGAACATAGAGCAATTACTTAGAATGTATGACCAGGGATTCAGGCCTTGAGCTCTATTTAGCCTTGAGCTCTATTTAGCCTTGAACTCTATTTAGCCTTTAGCCTGGAGCATTATTATTAGGTTAGATGCGGTGCAGAAGTAGAATTATGCAAAAAACGGGCCTGTTACTAATTGACGTACAAAAGGGCCTTGAAGATCCCTCTTTGGGAGAAAGGAACAATCCTGGCGCAGAAAAAAATATTCAAAAATTGCTTTTGGTATGGCGCAAACGGGGGCTTCCAGTTGTTCACATTCAACATTGCTCGACCGAACCAGACTCAAAACTTCGTCCAGAACTCCCCGGTAACAAAATAAAATCAGAAGCCCAACCTCTACCTGAGGAAATGCTGTTTAAAAAATCGGTCAATAGCGCATTTATAGGAACAGGACTCGAGAAATATCTTCGAAAAAATGAAATTTGGACGCTAGTAATCGCTGGCCTTACTACGGATCATTGTGTATCAGCTTCGACACGAATGGCATCAGATCTGGGATTCGAGGTGACAGTGGTTTCAGATGCAACCGCAGCATTCGGACGTATTGGCTATGATGACATCCTATACTCGGGTGAAGAGATCCACACAATCAATCTGGTCAGCCTGGATGGCGAATTTTGTAATGTCCGATCGACCGAAGAAGTTTTGAGAGCCATACCTGCTTAACTGCCGCGGCAGCTCCAGGACTGCAATCGACTATTGTTTTTCTTTTACTGGCGCTCCGTTAAGGCTATGCATGCTGCCCCAGGTTAGATTATTGCCCGCCATGTTGCATGGCGGGCAGTTAAATCCAATTTAGTACGTTCCCTACATTAGCTGGTTAAGATTCGGTCTGCAGGTAACTCTCTAGCGAGTCGTCCAACGCGTCCTTCCAGGGGGTGTGGTGCTCTGGCGCCATAGTACCTGTTAACGCTGATTTATAGCCATGATTGCGAAAGGTCATTATGTTTTCTTTCTTGTGTTTCTTCCATTGAAAAAATGCCTCATTGGATTCTGACACATCAAAATCAGGGTAGTCCGTCAGAGCCATGAGCCGCATGGTGTAGTCGCCCTGGAACCTGATGGCAGCGTAATCGTCTTCCAGGTTGTCCTCCACTTCACGCCAATGATCGATATCCGCGTGCATTTCTTCTTGGGACGGTAAGTCGATACGCCCCATGACGACGTCACGTGCATACCACGCCTGGGCATCGAACATGTTGAACGTATACCATTGATCCTGCATGCCTAGATACATCAGCTTTGGATTGTATTCCCACACTACGCCGTTATAGAGATTGACCGGGTATAGCCGGTTGTTGGTTTTCAACTTCAAGTCTTCTGCCATGAACGGGAAGTGATGGAGATATCCAGTGCACAAAATTATGGCGTCAACATGCTTCTGCGAGCCATCTTTGAACGTAGCTGTGTTTTTTTCCACTTTTTGTAAAAGCGGCACCTCTTCCCAATTATCCGGCCACTTGTATCCCATCGGTGCGGTACGGTGAGAAACGGTTACGGATTTACAGCCGTATTTCCAACATTGAGAACCAATGTCCTCTGCCGAATAGGAGGTGCCGATAATCAGGATATCCTTGTCTTTAAACTCGAGCGCATCACGGAAATCATGGGCATGCAACACTCGGCCATTGAAAGCATCGAGCCCTTCAAAATCCGGTACATTGGGTGTGGAAAAATGCCCGCTAGCGACAATGACATAATCAAAGTCTTCGGTATATTCTTCGTCTTTTTCATGATCCTTAACGGTCACACGAAAAACGCCTTCCTCGTCATCGTAGGTTACGTGACGCACAGGCGAGTTGAACCGGATCATATCGCGAACACCTGCTTTTTTAACGCGACCTTCAATATAGTCAAATAATACCGCCCGGGGAGGATATGACGCGATGGGTTTGCCGAAGTGTTCTTCAAAAGAATAATCTGCGAATTCAAGGCCTTCTTTCGGGCCATTGGACCACAAATATCGGTACATACTGCAATGTACGGGCTCGCCGTATTCATCCAGTCCTGTCCGCCAGGTGTAATTCCAAAGTCCACCCCAGTTGCTTTGCTTCTCAAAACAAACAATTTCAGGGATGTCTGCGCCTTTTTCCTTGGCAGACTGGAATGCGCGTAGCTGAGCCAGGCCACTCGGTCCTGCACCAATAATTGCAACTCGTGTCATTATCTTCTCCAGTAAATGATGTAGTGGTTTAATTTAGTGTTCTACAAATATACCCGTTTTGGGGCCCGGGAAATACTCCTGAATATGCCCAATCAGTAGTGAGCGCAAAGCCGCATCACAAACTATTACCACCCTAAAAAACCTGAATTCGAAATGCTGAAAATTCAATCACATATCCCCAGGCTGTTCGATTCAGCCGGGCCCGCTGGCAGAACTGATATTACTTAGCTTTTCGGCTTTCCAAGAAGAAGCATCCCCAAACCGCCTGCTACAAGTCCCCAGAATGCAGAACCGATGCCAAACAGATTTACTCCAGAGAGGGTTACCAGAAAGGTTATCAATGCCGGCTCCCTCCAAGCTCTGTCTGACACAGCCTGATGAAGGCTGGTAGTGATCGTGCCCAATAACGCAATACCTGCAACTGCCAAAACCAGCGCTTTAGGGAACGCGGCAAACAACGTGGTTATTGTTGCGCCGAAAATACCCGCGACCAAGTAGAAAAAACCCGCCGAGACTCCAGCCAGGTATCGTTTGTTTTTATTTGGATGCGCCTCTGGGCCCATACAGATTGCGGCGGTAATCGCCGCAAGATTGTATGCAAAGCCGCCAAACGGAGCGAGCAATAAAGTGGTGATTCCGGTAACACTGATCAATGGGGAAATCGGCACCTTGTCATAACCGAAGGTCCGCAGAACAGCAACACCCGGTATGTTCTGAGATGCCATAGTCACCAGAAACAGTGGAACACCCACGCTCAATATTACCCCGATATCAAACGTTGGTAACGTAAATACTGGCTGACTGACACTGACCGACACATTCTCAAAACGGAACAGTCCAAGCCCTTCCGCGAGTATGATGCCGGACAAGAATACAATTATTATCACGTATCGAGTAGTGAATCGCTTCGCAAACAGATACAAAAGAAACATTGGCAGAACCAGCGCAAGATGCCCTTCCATTGCTACAAAGACATCCATACCGAACCGAGCCAGCACGCCGGCCAGCATAGCAGCTGCTATTTGCAGTGGTATCCAACGCATGGTCTTTTCAAACCATCCGGTAATGCCAAAAATTGTGACCAGCGATGCAGAAAATAGAAATGCCCCTATCGCGTCCGACATATCTACACCATTAAGTGCCGTCACCAGAATCGCGGCGCCAGGTGTTGACCATGCGGTGACTATGGGTGCTCGATAGCGCAATGACAGACCAATGCATGTCAAACCCATTCCGATCCCCAAGACCCCCATCCACGAGCCGATTTGAGCCTGGTTTGCCCCGGCAGATAGAGCTGCTTGAAAAATAATTGCTGCAGAACCCGTGTATCCGACTAATATTGCGAGAAACCCTGCCGTAATAGCGCTGACCGAAACCCTCACAAAGTGTAATCTGGCAAAGACAGGAACGCTTCCTTAAGTGCCTGTCCCCACCCGTTTGAAATCAGCTGATAATATTCGTTATCGGAATCAATGCGTTTTTGATAGCTGATACGCAATGAGTCCTTATCATAGATCTGCAAATCCAGAGGAAGTCCGACTGACAAATTTGCCTTGATTGTGGAATCAAAAGAAACCATTAACAATTTCACCGCATCCCCAAAGTCCATTTCCTGATCATAGGCTCGAACAAGAATCGGTTTGCCGTACTTGGTTTCGCCAATCTGGAAGAAAGGCGTATCACAAGACGATTCGATAAAGTTTCCTTCTGGATACACCATAAATAGAGTGGGTTCGCTGGTCGCAATCTGCCCGCCAACGATAACGGTAGCATTGAAGCTTGAATCTGCTGTTTGCCCTGTATCAGCGTTATTTTGGATAACATCCTTTAAAGAGTCTCCTACCAGCCGCGCAACTTGAAACATTGTGGGTACTTCGAGAATGGAAGGGGATCTTTCAGCGGGCGCTTTGGTTCGCTCGTCGAGCAAACTGATTACCGACTGGGTAGTCGCTAGATTACCCGCTGTCAATAGTGTAACGACTCTTTCCCCGGGATTTTCCCAGGAAGCCATCTTACGAAACACCGAGACATTGTCGACCCCGGCATTGGTCCTCGTGTCAGACATGAAAACCAAGCCTTTTTTCAGGCGCAGTCCAACGCAATAAGTCATTCTTTATATTTTGTATAGTTGAAGAGGGTTACTGCTGTACTTGAAGCGAAACAACCATCGATTCAGATGCCTCCCCGAATCGCATACCCGAAATAGGCGCCGCCTCCATATAATCGAGGCCCGTTGCAACGCGCACATACCGGCTGTCCGGTGAGATTTTATTAGATACATCATAGCCTATCCACCCCACACCGCCAATATATACTTCGGCCCAAGCGTGGCTCGCTTCTTGATCAACCCGGTCATTCATCATCAGATAGCCACTTACGTAGCGTGCAGGCAAATCCATTAACCTGGCAGCGCAAATAAACACATGGGTATGATCCTGACACACACCGTGTCCTGCCTCCAGAGTGTCCTCTACCTTTGTGGTAGCATCTGATCTGCCGATTTCATAGGCCACTTTCTGTTCCACCAATTCAGATAGTCCATGCATTCTATCTACATCATTTTCAAAATCACTGCCGAGTTCCTTCACCAGACTTCTGACCCGTTGACCCGGCGAGGTGAGTTCGGTGTATCTCCTGAAGTACCATAACGGAGTATACCCGCCATGCTTACCGATGATTCCGGCAGTGTCTGCGGTTTCAACCTCGCCCTCAGACAGGATTGTCACAGACTGACCTCCTTCTTCAAAGCTGATCAAGACAACGCGGTTATTGTTGTGATCATTGAACTCTAGTTCTTCTCTACCACCCTCGACAGTGGTAGACCAGGAGACAACATTCTGCGAAGAATTTGATTTTGGCGTGAGTCGCAATTGTTGCAGGGCATACTGTACCGGTTCATCATAGTGGTAGCTGGTTGTATGTGAAATTTTTAATCGCATCGGGTTATTCATAGAACCTGTAATCGCGCTCGATCTGATCGTATAGAGCGGCGTTGTCGTGCAGGAATTCCTCAATAAATTCATGTAGCCCAATATCAAATACTGCATCGATACGTTGACCTGAGAATCTCGCATAAACACTCTCTGCGATATCGTGACATGGAGTCTTGAAACCATAGTCGTCAGACAGATATCTCAAATTGTCTTGAATTTTTGCATAGCAAAAAGCTAGAGATCTCGGCATCCTATGATCCATGATCAAGTAATCTGCAATGCCCATAGGACTTATATCGCCTTTATGCAACCAGCGATAAGACCGCATCGCGGACACTGATCGCAGGATAGTCTCCCACTGCACGTTGTCGAGAGAGGAGCCAACATAATTGGCCGAAGGCAACAGTACATAATATTTGACGTCAAGAATTCTGGCAGTGCTGTCGGCGCGCTCCAGGAACGTGCCAAGTCTGGCGAAGTTAAATATATCGTTGCGAAGCATTGTGCCGTGAAGCGCCCCTCGGACCTGGGCACTATGTTTGCGAATAGTGTCCAGCACTTCTGGCAGCTCCCGCTCCTTAACCGGCCTGGCGAGTGCGGATTTGAGCGTCATCCAACAGTTGTTGGTCGCCTCCCAAACTTCACGGGTCAACGACGCACGCACCAGGCGCGCGTTATTTCGAGCCGCCTCAACAACCGAAATAACGCTGGAAGGATTGGTTTTATCGCGCAATAAAAAATCAATCACGCTGGCTGCATCAAACTGCTGATGCTGCTCAAGATACAATGTTTTTACTCCTGTGGTCTCAACCACCGACGCCCACTCATCATCGGCCGCATCGAATCTGGTCAGTGCAATTCTGAATCCTGCATTCACGAGTCGAGCAATATTCTCACTTCGCTCGAGATAGCGAAACATCCAGAATAATCCGCCCGCTGTCTTCCCAAGCATGGATTAATCCTCTAATACCCAGGTGTCTTTAGTACCACCGCCCTGACTGGAGTTAACCACCAGAGAATCCTTTTTAAGCGCTACCCGAGTGAGTCCTCCAGGCATAATATCGATTTTACCTGGAGAAACCAACACGAACGGGCGAAGATCGACATGGCGTGGCGCCAGCCCTTGTCTTGTAAGTACCGGAACGGTGGACAGTGAGAGGGTTGGTTGAGCAATATAATTTGCTGGCTTTCGCTTGAGCTTGGTGGCAAAAGTACGAATCTCCCTCTTGCTTGCCGCCGGACCTACCAGCATGCCGTAGCCCCCCGAACCATGCACTTCTTTTACCACCAGATCAGGTAAGTTATCCAGCACGTAAGACAGTGCCTCTGGTTCAGAGCAGCGCCAGGTCGGCACGTTTTCCAGTATCGCTTTCTCACCCGTGTAAAACTCTATGATATCCGGCATGTAGGAATAGATAGCCTTGTCGTCCGATATACCGTTACCTGGCGCATTGGCAAGGGTAATCCCGCCCGAGCGGTATACATCCATGACGCCGGGAACACCTAAAAGCGAGCGAGGATTAAAGGTGAGAGGATCCAAGTATTCGTCATCAACACGACGATAAAGCACATCAATCGGGGTAAATCCTTGAGTAGTGCGCATACAAATCCGCCCTTCGACAAGCTTCAGGTCATTACCTTCGACCAACTCAGCTCCCATCTGATCAGCTAAAAACGAGTGCTCAAAATACGCCGAGTTATGGATTCCGGGTGTCAGTATTGCAACCACTGGTTTTCCGTTACATGCTGGTGGCGCGCACGCTGATAGAGAACGGTGTAGACTTTTAGGATAATCGCTGACGTTCTGAACTCTGTTAGTCGAAAACAACTCGGGAAACATCTGTAACATTGTTTCCCGATTCTCCAACATGTAAGACACACCGGATGGTGTTCTTGCATTGTCTTCAAGAACATAAAATTGGTTTTCGTCAGTCCTGACTATATCTACGCCCACAATATGCGTATAGACACCCCCTGGAGGTGCTACACCAATCATCTGCGGAACAAAAACTTCATTTTCTGCGATCAGCTCTACCGGAATACGCCCTGCTTTGAGAATTTCCTGGCGATGATAAATATCGTGCAGGAAAGCGTTCATCGCCTTGACCCGTTGAATAATTCCTCTGGTCAACCGATTCCATTCATAACCGGAAATAATTCTAGGGACGACATCGAAAGGAATAAGACGCTCTGCTTCTTCTTCCTGTCCGTAAACGTTAAATGTGATGCCAGTACTTCTGAAATAGGCTTCGGCCTCAGCGGATTTCTTGCGCAAGCGACGAATGTCTTCGTCGTCAATCCATTTCTGATAATTTCTATATGGTTGCCGCAGAATATCATCGCGGCCGAACATCTCATCGAAAAATGGTTTGGTGGAATTCACATCAATTTTTTGTATGTTGTACTGCAAGTATACTAAATAAGTATGCAGATGGATTTCTACCAATCTCGCGCCACTCTGGTGCAGAATATTGCAGCATCATGTCATCCTGATGAAACTCAGCTTTATCCAAATTCCATGTAGCTTTTGTTCTAAGAACGGGCCAGATTGCCTAACTACTACGTTATCAAGATAAATTTACGATACCAGGAGTGTATATGAATCAGCAGCAGACGAAGAACACCAAATTTCGAGCGCTACACACTCGACTCGAAGCCTTCATCATTCCCAATTCGTGGCAGAAACCACTCAGAGCAGGAACCACTCAGAGCAGGAACCACTCGGGTCTTAGCTTCCATGAGTTTTGAAGCGTTAGCAACCATGAGTGCGGGATTAATATACTCTCTCGGTCGCAATGAAGACGAGATATCACGCGAACAGGTACTCGCACATTTGGCTTTCCAGAACTAGAAAGATAATTTTCAGATTATGAGTCTGACCAATCCAGTTGCAACGATTTGCATATATTTCAGAATAAATTTACGGTCCTTTAATTAATGAGGTGGACTCGCACTCATTCAATTTATCTAGATGTCGCTTCCTGTAAAAGCGTCTTAGCTCGCTAAAATCAAATTCGTGAACCCTGGATCCCGGAGGTTGATGCTGCAACCGCGAACAAAACTGTGAGGCGTAGCTGTTGGCAGCCTGATAACGCTGAAGCTCGTCCGGCTTTAATTCCGAATCAAAACGGCAGCGGCGAAACAGCCAGTTGCTCAATTGCTGTAACTCTATAGCCCCACGTTGCCCATTGGCCAGATAGACGATCGCAACAAATTTATCCACTTCCGCCTGCAGCTCGAGCTCAAGCTGACTGACGCTTCTGTCATGACTTGCATTCCAGGCCAAGTAAACGAAATGGCTAACACCTTCAAGGGCCGTGCAAAAAGAGCCGAGGTTATGATCATGCAACTGCTCAAAGGGATCGTTCTCTTGCAAAGATGATAACAACTCTTCAGCCAGATAGAGGGATATTAATAATTCGTCTTCATCTTGAAGGACGAGCAACTTTTCATCAGTCACTCTTGAATTTGAACTATTATCAAGCTGCGCGGCATAATCCTGATCGGTGATCAGAAAATCGTCCACGCGATGAGTCAGATTGAGGTCATAAACGAGATGAAGCAAATCCTGGATGGATTTAAGAACCTTCAATGTGTTAGCTTTTTCTCAGTTCCATTGCTTTCAACACCTGTTTTTAAAAGTTTAGATGCGATAGCTGGGTCGCTGCTGCTAAGCCATTGTTCGTAAAGTTTCAGCATATCCTGATTACTTCTTAAACTCGAAGCATCTGCAAACTCATCGAGTACCCCAACAAACTCTCCAAACTGCTGCGATAATTCACGGAAGACATCAGGATTCAGTGAAGACCTAGATTGCCCCTGCAGACTTTCAGACAACCACCCGTAGGCACCACCACCCATCTTAATATAATAGTTAACATCTACAGGTTTTCTAACCAGACTGGTGACAAATAATCCGGAAATAAACAGTGCAACATCTCCCAACCTGCGCAGCGCCGAAATGCGATACTGTTCGTCACGCGCATTGACCGCTTCGCCATACATCAACGCTAGGGGCTGTAAACCGTAACCTGTATCCTGGTTCCATTCGAACAATTGATCAACGCGCACATATTGATCCAACAAATTGACAATATATGCAAGGGAAGAGTCACTAGCATCAGTGCTACGTCGTTCACAAACCTTGTTCAACGACTGGTAAAAATAATCTTTAACACACCCGGTCGTCGTTAATGTTTTGTTTGACGCGTTATCAAACATCATTACCTCCTGACATCTAAAGATCCTGTTATATGTTATTGATCAGTAAATGGGGGTCTAGTTTACCTTATCGAGGAAAATGTTTAAGTTAGCAGTCATTAGACAGTGCTGCCAACTATCGCCAATCATTACTGAAACTATTGAATACAGACAACATTCTGGATGTTCAACACTTCAAAATAATATAATAATTTAGACAATATATTCTAATGTCTTGTTCTTTATCCAAGTATTCTCGATCGGAACGAATAATTAAAACCTGAACACATGAAATAATAATTATTTTTTTAGAGGCTAAAACACTCTCAGAACGTTAACTGCTTGAGAGTGTCCGTCAGGCTGGATTGGTGCAACAAAAATTCAGCTTCACTGTCAATGGTAGAATATAACTCCTGAATACAGAGAATTAATTGAAATGCCCTACCACACTATCATCGTTGCAGTAGATAACGACGACACAAGTCTGGAAGTTTGCAATCGAGCGCTTGACCTGGCCAACAGCTGCTCAGCCCGGCTTCATTTGATTCATGTGGTTGAACCCCTGCCGCCAATTGCTGCACCCGGAGTAATCGGCGGCGCACCGTTTCCTCCAACACCTACCGATGAAGAGCACCAGCAATCCATCGACGAAGCAAACCAGCAGCTTTCTCATCACGCCTCAACGCTGGGAGAAATTGTTAGCGGTTATGAAGTAATCGAATCACCAAATACCCGCAACACAATTCACGAATCTGCCGAAGCAGCTGGTGCGGATCTGATTATCGCGGGAAGCCATGGCCGCCACGGGCTTTCACTTTTTTTTTCCGGTTCGACAGCGAACGAGCTGCTGAAAGATGCACCCTGTGACGTACTGGCTGTAAGAATCAAATAATAAATAGGGCGTGATGATTGATCACTCAGGGTTCAATAGTGTCCCTTCACCCTCTCCTTGGTCGGATCGAAATGTGGGAAAGGTACTACGATAGACGGGATTCTTTTCTGGTGTCCGTCCAGCTTCCCAACCTCTAGCTCAGTTCCATTTTCAGCAAACTCGATATTCATCTTACACAACGCAATGTTTTTTCCCAGTATCGGAGAGATTGTTGCACTGGTGATCTCGCCAACCTGGTACCTACCGGAGAAAACACCTTCACCATGAGCCGCCGGTTCCTTGCCTGATAGCTCAAGACCGACCAACTTTCTTTGTGGACTCGCTTTACGTTTTTCCAACGCAGCGCGACCAATGAAGTCATCTACCTTGGTTTTTAGAGGCACGGAGAACGGTATTCCAGCTTCGAAAGGATCAGTTTGTTCACAAAACTCGTGGCCGGCAAAGATCAGCCCAGCCTCAATCCTGAGCATGTCCAGGGCTTCAAGCCCTACAGGCTTTATTCTTTCATCCTCTCCTGCGAGAGCAATATCACGCCATACCTGAGGCGCATGATCGGGGTGGCAAAAAACTTCGTAGCCAAGCTCTCCGGTATACCCGGTTCGTGAGATCAGAATTGGCAGCCCAGTGTCATTATTCATCCGTGCGATCGAAAAACGGAACCATCCCAGTTCTTCCACTGAAGCCTGGTCAGGCCGGGTCCAGATAACTTTTTTCAGCACATCCTTCGACTTTGGACCTTGAACCTGTAGATTGACAAGTTGGCTGGTAGCGTTCTTGACCCAAACTCGCAAACCCAGTTTCTCTGCCTGTTCACGCAACCATAAACCTGACCCATCGCATCCTCCAATCCAGCGAAAATTATCCCTTCCAAGTCGAAAGATGGTCCCATCATCAATCATTCCGCCGGATGGATTACACATCGCAGTGTAGACTACCTGCCCCACTGCGAGCTTTTTCATATCTCGCGGCACACAGGCCTGCATCAGCTGCTCGGCATCTGGACCAAGCACCTCGTATTTGCGTAGTGGTGACAGATCAATCATTGCTGCGGCCTCGCGACATGCCCAGTACTCTTCTATCGCGCCCTGGTTGGTATAACAGTTAGCCAGCCAGTAGCCATTGTATTCAACGAAATTACGGGTCAATTTCGAGGTTTCTGGGTGAAAGCCGGTTTCCTGGGTCATAACGGGTTCCGCATCAGTGGTTTTTCGAAAAGCAATAGCGCGTTTAAATGTTTCCCTGTCGTCATAGACTCTCACCTGAATGTCTGTTGGATTCCAGCCATTCGCGGCATCGATGTCGTCGGGACAGGAAGATGAAACACATACCATATCTCTGAGCGCGCGCATCAATACGTAATCGCCTGGCCTTGACCAGGGTTCATCAGAATAAAGCTGATAATCATCATCAAAAAATGTGTTGAAAAACAGGTTCATCGCCATCCAGCCTTTGCGCGGCGCAATGGGATATTCCTTAAGTGCAAAATTGAAATTGTCGGAGCAATTGGGGTGTCCGGGATACCCCATGTCATCGTAATACTTGCTGGTACAGGCGAGCCCGAAACTGTCGTGACGGCCACAAGTATCCTGAATGACTTCGACTACCGGCGCGAGATCGACGTCGTAGAACTTCGAATGAAGTCCTGGCCCGGGATAGGCGGACCCCATCAAGGTGCGCGTTACCGTCGCATCCAAACAACGCTCGACACCCTTATCCAATTTCGCGAGATCGAAACACTGAAAATCGGAACATTGACGTCCGTCAATATCCAGCACCTGAATATATTGACCGGCCTTGACTTCATAACTCCGTGCCGTCGCCGCTTTTATTCTGAAATCTTCAATCGGGTCGGCAAGAGGATCGGGCAATTCGTTAGGCACATCAATCTGAGGGTGACTTCTAGTGATCCACGCGATCAGATCCGTTGGTGGATTTTGACGGTCAACCTGCATCGGCTCTCCGGGCGCTCCAATAATCAGGATACCCCCCTCCTCGCAGACCATACTTTGGCTGCTGCCCGCCTCCGTTTCTCCCGTTAATACCTCGGCAGCGGGAGAGGTGAATAGGTCAATATCAAACTCAGCCAGTCTTTTATTAATTTTGCGTGCACCGTGAGCGTTGATCGAGAGCATTCTTGCAAGCTGACCGCCCGTTGTATTCATGGCAATATCCAAACTGCCCGTGATGTTTTGACCCTTCGAATTGAAAACGGATATCAGGGCACTCTGCAGTCCTTCGGGATCAACGACCTCAATCTGATCTCCGGCCCTCATGGGGACAACCACTACTGCACCGCCGCGTATTACATAACGTTCCCGGCCCAGCCAATGACTGCCCAGTCCCGGCTCACGCAATTGCGGAAACTGCTTGTATTGTATATTCATGGTGTGCAGCCCTCTAATTCAGTGAACACTAGTTATCCGCACTAACGCTAACGAAAACGCAGACAATTTTTATATTTTAAATGAAAAGCCTTAGTCTAAGCCAAGTGCCTGTTTTCTTTGATTGGCCCAGGTCCGAAGGATCTGGTCGATAGCGAGACCGATAAAGGCAACACATAAACCCAGGATCAGCCCGTTGCCGACACCGGCGCGATCCGACAAAGACTTGAGAATCAACTGCCCGAGATCGTCGGTACCGATCAAAGCGCCAATGATGACCATCGACAGTGCGAACACAACCGTTTGATTGACCCCAAGCGCCAGGTGCGGAAACGACATTGGCAGCTCGATGAACATCCAGCGTTGCAGGCGGTTGACGCCTGACATCGAGCCGGCTTCGTGCAGCGATTCGGGCACGCTTAGCAGGCCTTCCACCGTGTAGCGCATGGCCGGGACAGTGGCATAGACCACGATCGCAATCAGTACTGAGGTATCCGTCACGCCGAACAGCATCATCACCGGGATCAGGTAAATGAAAGACGGGAAAGTTTGAAAGGTATCGCACACCGTCAGGATGAAGCGGGTGGACACGGGATGCTGCGCGCATAGCGTTCCCACCACGATCCCTATGGTGGTTGAAATCAGGACGGCAACTGTCATCAGGTATGCGGTGATCAAGGCTCGATCCCACCACTCGGTTAGCGCTATGAACAGCAGGAACCCCCCAACGTATAGCGCAACTCGCATTCCGCCAACAATAAATCCAGTCCCCATTGCCAGTAAGAAGGTCGCGGCAACCGGCATGCTGAGATAGGCGGTCTTAACCGGCACCAACACCTCGACGATAAACCATTCGTTGAAGCTCTTCAGGGTGTAGAAAAACGTATCCCAGATCCAGTCGACGCCCGCCTGCCAGAAAGTTTCGGTGGTAATGCCTTTGTTGTGCGGAATCAGGTAGAGATAGTTGAATCCTTCTTTAAAAACAAACGATCCGATAATAGCGAGAACAATCCCAATGACAAAAACGACCCCAAAAATCAGGGAGTATTTGTGCCGTTGGGCAAAAGACAGGTCGGCGAAATAATCGGTCTGCTTGTTGGCCCAGGCCAGCGACAGGCGGTCGAGTACGATTGCGATCAACACAATACAAACACCGATTTCCAGTGCCAGGCCGATCCTCAGCTGATTGAGCGCGATGAGTAAATCGTTCCCCAGTCCCTTGGCGCCGATCAACGAGGCGATGACTACCATCGCAAGGCACTGCATGATGACCTGATTGACTCCAATCAGGATATCCCGCCGCGCTGTCGGAATTAGCACCTTGATTAACAGTTGCCAGTTATTGCAACCGCTCATCATGCCGGCCTCGGTGACCTCGGGCGGAAGTTTTTTCAGACCCAATATGGTCAGGCGCACCATCGGTGGAGTAGCAAAAATGACGGTGGCAATCGCACCCGCATGATCGCCGATACCGAAAAACACCATGACTGGGATCAGGTAGGAAAAGTGCGGCATGATTTGTGCTACGTTGAGTAACGGATTCAATATCATTTCCGCGACCCTGTTCCTGAATGCCCAGACACCTAACATGAGGCCGAGAAAAACCGATACCGGAGCGGCGATCAACACGAATGACAGTGTTTCCATAGAAGGTTCCCACTGTCCGAACACCGCGATGTAAACGAAAGCTAATCCGACGAACAGTGCCAGTCGGGGGCCGCTTAATGCATAACCGAGAATGGCGGCAGCGCCCGCCACCACGGTCCATGGCAACGCCGGCCAGCGCGCCCATTGATTTTCAGTGGCCCAGTCCCACCCGGTAAAGGTGACTATGGTCTTGACCCCACCAAGCATAATTTCGCGAACAAACTCGATCAGGAACAGAATCACGCCCGAAATCGAACGGGTGAACTGGTTCATCAGCGGCTTTTGTTCGTATTCCTCGATTTCCGGATCGTAAACATCGATTAACCACCATTCGAACATTATGTAATCGACCGAATCGTTGATGATCAGCGGTAATCCCTTGATCAGTGGCGGTAAGCGCCAAAGCCAGTTATTCTCAGACGGAGTAATAATTGCGCACAGCAGTAAGAATACGATCAGCAGTACAGTGAACTGCAGGTACTTATGTTGCTGAAGCGCCGCGATCACGGGGTTAATTCGGCCGAATGGTCGGCATGGCTGCCAAACAGGACGTTGACCACCCTTGAGGCGTGTAATAAGCCGACGATATTATTCTCTTCATCGACAACCGGTACGGGTTTTCCAGCGTTTAGAACTGCCTCGGCCACAGTTTCGATGATGGCGTCTTTTGACACCTTTAACTCGCTGACATCCTCGTCGGCATTATAAGGGTCCATCACCGACTCGATCTTGAGTACTTTTTCCCGGGGTACCTCCTCGGTGAACTTGCGCACATATTCAGTGGCCGGATTGAGAACAATGTTTGCAGGTGTATCGAGCTGCTCGATGACGCCGTCCTTCATAATTGCTATACGGTCGGCCAGTCGCAGGGCTTCTTCGAAGTCATGGGTGACGAACAGAATGGTTTTACTGAGGACGCCTTGCAAACGCAAAAACTCATCCTGCATTTCCTTGCGGATCAGCGGATCGAGCGCGGAAAAGGGTTCGTCGAGAAACCAGATATCAGGTTCGATCGCCAGCGAGCGCGCGATGCCGACTCGTTGCTGCTGGCCACCCGACAGCTGCCGCGGGAAGTAGTTTTCGCGTCCGGTAAGACTGACGAGATCCACCATTTCCTTGGCCCGCTGGATACTGTCCTGGGTGCTGATACCCTTCACCTGCAGTGGAAAAGCAATATTTTCTACTACCGTTTTGTGTGGTAACAGGGCGAAATTCTGGAACACCATACCCATTTTGCTGCGGCGCAATTCTATCAACTGCTTGTTGCTCATCGACAGAATGTCTTCGCCTTCGATATAAATGTTTCCGGCAGTGGCATCGGTCAATCTCGAGATACAGCGTAACAGGGTAGACTTTCCGGATCCGGACAAGCCCATAATAATCAGCAGTTCGCCAGCATGGACTTCAAACGAGGCATTGTTCACACCAACAATGCACCCAGCCAGCTGAAACTTAGAAGCATCCACCACGCCGCCCGAGTTTTCCAGCATGCTTTTAGCGTTGTCGCCGAATATCTTGTAAACCGAATCACAACGAATCAAAGGTTCAGTCGCAGTCACAGCGTTCGAAGACATGAGTGTTTCAGGTATTAGTATTGGAGTGTAAAGCTACCACACTAATTGTAGCTATATGCAGAGGAGACTGTATTACCAAGGAAAAACCCCCTGGTTTGATACCAAGCCAGGGGGATTCCATAGAGTGTTGTAGACCCTTATGTGCGGGCAAGCTTTGCCCTACTCAGTCCAGGGCTTCCAGACGTCTTCGTTGTCCGCCAGCCACTTGGCTGCAGCGTCTTTGTGATCCATCTTGTCGGTGTCGACCAGCGCTGCCATTTGACCTATTTGCGGTGTGGTGAATGACAACTTTGCGAAGGCAGTGTAAGCGGCAGGATGAGTTTTAGGGAACTTATAGTTCGCCGCTTTCTTCAACCAGCCTTTGGGAGATCCACACTTACCGTCACCACCGTCAGCTTTGCGGCAACCTTCGGTATAAGGCGGGAACTCGATAAAGGTGAACCCGTCAGCATCGGTAAAATTCGGCGTCCAGTTAAAGACCACGGTGCCGCGACCTTCTTTCTTGGCTGACGCAAGTTCCGTCCAGAGCGCATCAGCCCCACCAGCGAACTTCACGGTCCACTTGTCGGCTAGACCGAGTGCCTCGAGTCGCTCTGGCATCAGGTCGCCGTGCCAGCTCTGAGGGCCTTCCAGCCAGCGGCCTTTACCACCAGAATCAGGGGTGGTGAAGTTTTCGTGGCAATCTTTGAGCGCTTCCCAGTTTGGAAGACCAGGACATAAACCTTGATCGATGACCCAGGTTGGGACACCCATTTCTTCTAGGGTTGTGGCTGCATGCGTACCCGCGTCAATGACACCGCCCTTGGACATGGCGTTATAGAAAGACTTGCCGAAGGTGGACTGCCACACCTCGTGAGAAACGGTGACGTCCCCATTGCGGATGGACTCGTATACGGCTTGAGAATCTGCAGGCACATACTCCACGTTATTGCCCAAGCTCTCAAAAATACCACCGATGACGTAAGCCATGACGATCTGGCTTGACCAGTTGTGAATTGGAATCACTATCGGTGCGGTACTGTCTGCTGCTCTTGCAATGCCGGTTGCGGTAAGCAGCGACATGCATCCGGCGACCATCAGCGCACGGATTGATTTAGTTTTAAATAGCTTCATTAAGTTTATCCTCGGGGTGTTATACGATGTGAACGATATAAATCGTCTTGAAATTTTTAGTGGGGGATAGATAGTATAGAAATTCAGAGGCCAGTTAAAGAGTTAGATTTGGACCAATATGAGACCGATCACTATCTATAACGCCGCGGTATATCGATGCGCTTTCCTCACGGTGTTTCTGCGTTCTTACATACAAAGATAGCGATGCCAGCGAACCATGATTTAGCCGACTGTCGATACAACGAATGCGAACACTATCACCTTTCTAAACCAATATTAGTCCATTGATCCGATGCCGATGCCGCGTCTGTGATAAGGCGATATTGCGCTAGCCGTGACCCGTCCTGCAATCCTGCTCCCAACTTTTATTTCGCCACCAATATGCGATTCAGCGTCGCAATACACGCTTACGAGGAGGTTGGCGTGGGGCACACTCTCGCTCCAGCATTGCAAGGAAGTATCTCTATAAACCAGGCCCCGCAAACTTAAAGGGGAGACCATTTGTAAAGCGAGGCGGCCCAAGGATTCGGATGGTTAATCCAATCACTTACGACAGCGAATTGATCAACGAATCGCTGGTGCCGTGGATATTCTTTCTATCCTCTAAAGTGGAACATCTAGATGGGTAGCAATGAAGTAGTGCGCTTGAAGCCCAATTTATTTCTATAGAAGGACTGGAAATCACTTGAGCGTAATGGATAGATCGGGTTTACTGTTGAGGATGAACTACAGAAATAAAGATACTTCGCCAGTATTAACTGTGAACCATGCGTAAATTATCGCTCCCCATTCTGCTGACGTTTCTTCTTTTAGGGTGCTCTGATCAGGAATCCAGCATTTTGAGTTTGTTTAAAGGAAAAATTTCCGGACATCGGGGCAATATGAATATTTCGTGCTTTGTGTACCGGGATATCAATCGAAACGGAAAATATGACCTGCAAGACCGCCCCTATTCCGGACTCAGA
>JAHEGU010000004.1:0-32645 GCA_024644945.1 Gammaproteobacteria bacterium
CCGACATTGAAAAGGACGCGGAGATCACTTACGACTATTCGACCTATACTTTTTGTGAGCAAGACGTATTTGACTGTTTCTGCGACTATGCAAACTGCAGAGAAGTCATTAGTGCGTTCTCAACCTTGCCGAAAACGCTGCAGGAAAAATATATGAAGCTCGGCGTTACCTGGACTGGTTAATTCTGTTGCACGGCAGCTTTTTCAATGTCAGGCTTAATCGAGCCCCAAATTGTAAATCGAAAGATCAGACGCCAGCTTATACATTTTCAAACAATCCGTGGTGACCACTGTTGTTTGTCGAATTACCAGATGCCGGTCAATCCGGGTGCCTGAAATTCCTCTTTTGCAGAAAATACAGAATCTGCCCGATTACACCCGTAAACAGCATGATAAAGCTGTAGCCATCAGGTATAACCAGAATATCCTGAATTTCTTCTAGCTTTGCGCTATGAACTGAGACTTTGTCATCGCAGTCCCAGCGTTTGCTCAGATAGGACCTCAACATCGGCTCCATTCGAAGGATATCCATGGTTCAAGAGTTCGTAACCGACTTCTGGTAATGCATCCGCGATCCATGACATCGGCAATTCAGTTCACCTCATTTCATGCGAAAGTAAGGCAAATTCGTTGGGTCTGGCCGCTGCTGTCAGTCACAATAAAAGAATTCCGGTACAGAATTATCTGAAGCGGATGTTCATGAACAGGTTCAAGCGGATAGAATCTCCATACTTTGCACGCATCCCGCTCAATCATCCTTCAACTACAGCGTGGCTGGCAACAGCCGGGCTGGTTGAACCGTCTCGTATTACCAGTGAGCTGGGTCTATGGGGGCTTGATGTGGTTGCGCAGACTGTTTTACCGCTGGGGGCTGATGCGCCAGAATCGATTATCGGTACCACTTATCGTTGTTGGTAATCTGAGTGTGGGCGGCACTGGTAAAACACCTGTAGTAATTGCATTAGTTCAGCACCTGCGCGAAAGTGGATGGACGCCCGGCATCATTGCGCGTGGGTATGGTGGCAATTCTTCTTTTTGGCCACGGCTGCTGGAGAATGTCGATAAACCTTATGAAGTGGGCGATGAGCCGCTGATGATTCAAAAACGAACGGGAGGGCCAGTGGCGGTAGGTCCTAACAGGCTAAATAGTGCCCGATTATTAATCGATCAATTAGGATGCGATATTGTGGTGAGCGATGATGGCTTTCAGCATCTTGCCCTGGCAAGAGATATTGATATCGTTGTGGTTGATGGGGAGCGTCGACTTGGTAACGGTTGGTGCCTGCCTGCTGGGCCATTGCGTGAATTCAAATCTGTTTTGCGTTGGGCGGACATGCTGGTCGTGAATTCACCGCTGGAAAACGCACATCGGGGAGAGCATGAGATGCAGATTGACTACGGCAGACTGCATCGGCTCGGTGCGGAGCACACGACCATGGCGCTAACCGAGCTATCTGGGAGCCGGGTGCACGCCGTGGCGGCGCTGGGAAATCCGGATCGATTTTTCAGTGCCCTTGAACGCGCCGGCCTTGAGGTAATACCGCACCAGTTTCCCGACCATCATGCCTATACCCAAAATGAGTTTGAATTCCTGTCAAGCAAGGATATTCTAATCATGACTGAAAAAGACGCAGTTAAGTGCACTCACCTCAAAATCAATGGATGTATCTGGGTGTTGCCGATTCAAGCACAGCTGAAGGATTCGTTTTACGCAACCCTGGAGTCGAGACTACCGTCGCGTTTGGTTAACCGTGAGAATTGAATTCAATGACTGAATTTCATATTGTAATTCCTGCTCGATACACCTCAAGTCGACTACCTGGTAAGCCACTTCTGGATATTGTTGGCAAGACAATGATTGAGCGCGTTGTGGAGACGGCGAAGCAGAGCGGTGCAAGATCAGTGACCGTGGCCA
Organism: Gammaproteobacteria bacterium; assembly: GCA_024644945.1. Taxonomy (GTDB): domain Bacteria; phylum Pseudomonadota; class Gammaproteobacteria; order Arenicellales; family Poriferihabitantaceae; genus VYFG01. The sequence goes on from JAHEGU010000004.1 coordinate 1,915, forward strand.
CGGATGATCAAAGGATCGCTTCGGCAGTCACGGCGTTTGGTGGAGACGCGATCATGACTTCATCTGACCATCAAACTGGCAGCGATCGTATTGCTGAAGCATGTAGGTTATTGGGTTTCGGTGATGCTGACGTGATTGTGAATGTGCAGGGGGACGAGCCAATGATGCCACCAGCGATCATAGACCAGGTTGCAACACTGTTAGAGACCCATCCACATGCATCTATCGCAACCCTCTCCACGCCCCTCGACAATCAACACCAATTGCAAGACCCCGCGCTGGTCAAGGTCGTGACTGACCATCAGGACCTGGCGCTATATTTTAGCCGTGCGCCGATACCATGGATGCGGGCCGACAATTCCTCCAATCTGGCAGAGCAAGGATATACCGTGGCTCAGAGGCACCTCGGTATTTACGCATATTGCAGTGGATACATCCGTGAATTCGCAGCACGTAGCCCTTGCAAGCTGGAACAGGTCGAATGTCTTGAGCAACTCCGTGCTTTGTGGTGCGGGGAATCTATTGTTTGTGCCGAGGCGACGGAAGTGCCGTTGCCCGGCGTGGACAATCAAGATGACCTTGATAGGGTGCGTGATCTGTTTAAGCGTATGGTAGATGAGCACTAAACCAAAGTACTTTATTTTCAAACTATTGACACCATAACCAACCTACTGCTGGACGTTTAAATCCGGTGGGCATACAATTAATTTAAGTAAGACGTTAATTACATATGGCATTTCTTGACATATTGGTCTATCCCGATAAGCGGCTCAGGCAGCGCGCCGAGCCGGTGACGGTATTTGATGCTGAGCTGGAGAAGCTTGTCCAGGACATGGCAGAAACCATGTACGCAGCCCCTGGGATCGGGCTTGCTGCGATTCAGGTCAATGTGCTCAAGCGTGTGGTCGTGATGGATCTGTCGGAAGAAAAAAACGACCTTAAAGTGTTTATCAATCCGGAGATAACTCCTCTGGAAGGCACCCAAGAATTCGAGGAAGGTTGCCTCTCTGTACCCGGTGTATTTGCCTCAGTAGAGCGGGTCGAGCGTGTGCGAATCAACGCAATGGATGTTAAAGGGAATCCGTTTGAGCTTGAAACCGACGGACTATTGTCGGTATGTATTCAACATGAAGTTGATCACCTCAATGGGAAGGTTTTCGTTGATTACCTGTCAAGGATGAAGCAAGACCGTGTGCGCAAGAAGCTGCTGAAAGAGCAAAAGGAATCTGCGTCACAGGCAGCCTGATAAAAGACTCGACCTTTAGAATCCGCCGCGTCAACGCTAATCGGACACTACCGTAATAGCTTAAGCTGCCCATGAGAGTTGTGTTTGCCGGCACTCCGGTGTTTTCCCGCCCCACTTTGGATGCATTGGTGTCCCATCCCGCAGTTAATTTAGTTGCTGTATATACCCAGCCTGATCGTCCTGCTGGTCGCGGTAGAAAACTGATGGGCTCACCGATCAAACAACGCTCGGTAGAGCTTGGCCTAGAGGTGCATCAACCCGAATCATTTAAATCTGCAGAGTCAGTTGACACACTAAAATCGTTGCAGCCCGACCTTATGGTTGTCATGGCATATGGGCTCATATTGCCACAGGAGGTGTTGGATATTCCGCGTCTCGGGTGCGTGAATGTGCACGCCTCTTTGCTGCCACGCTGGCGTGGAGCGGCGCCGATACAGCGTGCGATCGAGGCCGGAGATCACGTAACGGGTATAACACTTATGCAGATGGAATCAGGTCTCGACACCGGCCCAATTCTAGCCATGGTAGAGGTCGTTATTGAAGAGGAAGATACCGGCGGCAGTTTGCATGACAAACTTTCTATGGCTGGTGGCCGTTTACTATCGGCTTCTCTGGATGCGATTCGGGAGCGGCGGTTGATCGCCACTGCGCAACAATCAAATCAGGCGACCTACGCACACAAACTAACCAAAGCCGAAGCAAAAATCGATTGGAGTCAGTCCGCGCAATCGATCGCGCGAAAGGTGAGAGCGTTGAATCCATGGCCCGTCGCCTGCACAGTTTTTAAAGAAAAAGAACTGAAAGTGCTTGAATCAATTCCTGAGAAATTCGATATCAATGACACGACACTTCTGGTGCCGGGAGAAATCATCGAAGTGAACAATAATGGAATACTTGTAGCCACAGGACAGGGTCAATTGCGCTTGCGGAGAGTGCAAAAAGCGGGGGGGAAACACATGGATGCGAAGTCTTTTGCGAATGGGGTAGTGCTGCAATCTGGAATGCTGTTTGGCTAAACCTAACCCAGAAAAAGATCGGAAACGGACCAGTACCAGTATTCAGCTGGTAGCGGCTCGTGTACTGCGTGACGTTATTGATCAGGGTCGATCCTTGGATCGAACTCTCGAAGCTGAGACCGCTCGGCTGGATTTGAGTTTGAGGCCGGTATTGATGGAGTTAGCTTACGGAGGATGCCGCAAGTACTATTTTTTGGATGGATTTTTATCCAAATTACTGAGTAAACCGATCCGGAGAAAGGATCGAATGGTACATTTCCTGCTTGTCGTAGGCTTATACCAATTGGCGTATATGAGAATGCCTGATCATGCTGCGGTCGACGAAACCGTCAAGGCGCTTGCTGCCAGCAAGCAGTCTTGGGCTCGCGGTTTAGTAAACGGTGTATTGCGTGCCTATCTTAGGCAACGAGACGATCATTCCCTCGATAAACTCGAACTGGAGCTGCCCGCTTCGGCGTTGGTCTCTTTTCCTCCATTTCTGTTTGACGCGATTTATACGTGCTGGCCCGAGTATGCCGATAGCATTCTCAAAACAAGTAATCACAAGCCTCCCATGACACTTCGGGTTAACCAGCAAAAAACCACACGCTTGGATTACCTTGCGTTACTGGCTGCGCGAAGCATTGACGCAAATCCTACTGCAGAAAGTACAGTTGGGGTTATTCTGGACAATCCAGTCTCCGTTGACAGAGTGCCAATGTTTGCTGAGGGCTGGGTTTCGGTTCAAGATGAATCGGCCCAACTCTGTACAGAAGAGATGATTTTAGCTCCCGGACAAAGGGTGCTGGATGCCTGTGCCGCTCCAGGTGGTAAAACCTGTGCAGTACTCGAGGCCGAGCCTTCGGTAAAGCTAACCGCAGTGGACTTGCCGGAGCGAGTAGAGACAATTAGACAGAATCTGGCTCGGCTTGGGCTGCAGGCAGAGGTGCGTGACTCAGGCCTGGGAGAGTATGCGGATTGGTGGGATGGTAAACATTACGATCGAATCCTCATGGATGTGCCTTGCTCAGGGACTGGTGTAATCCGACGTCACCCGGATATCCGACACCGACGTCAGCAGGGCGATTTCGAACGGTTTTCTGCACAACAGCTTGATCTGCTTGAGGATGCATGGCCAATGCTGGCCAAAAGTGGCATGCTTTTATACGTGACATGTTCTATTATGCCGGCGGAGAACGACGAGGTGATCCGGCAATTCATTGGACGTCACAGCGATGCATCGGTTCAACAGGTAGATACCATGGTCGGCATTAACACCGAATATGGTCTCCAGCGGTTACCCGGCGTGCATTCCGGAGACGGTTTTTATTATTGTCGACTGAATAAACTATAATCGCGCAGCTTGACGCCGTCTATTACAGCATGCAATCACCATGAAAATTATCATCCTGGGTGCCGGACAGGTGGGGGGGTCTATCGCAGAAATTCTATCCCGAGAGAACAATGATATAACGTTAATAGATCACAAACGTTCTGTACTGGACGGCTTACAGGACAGAATGGATATTCGAACTATAGAAGGAGAAGCTTCATCGCCTGAAGTGTTAATTCAAGCAGGTATCGAAGATGTAGACCTGCTGCTTGCGGTCACTCACTCGGATGAGGTCAACATGGTGGCCTGCCAGGTCGCTCATACTTTATTCAATACCCCAACTAAAATGGCTCGGGTACGTTCACAGGACTATCTGATCCACGAAAAGCTATTTGGCGAACATAGTATACCGATTGACAGCATTATTAGTCCGGAACAGATTGTCACCAACCAGATTAAGCGCCTGATTGAATACCCAGGGGCGCTGCAGGTAATCGATTTCGCAGGAGGGAAAATTCATCTTGTGGCGCTGCGTGCGTATTATGGCGGTGCCCTGGTCGGACAGCAGCTGAAAGAACTCAAAGACCATCTGCCATCTGTAAATACTCGTGTTGCTGCGATATATCGGCGTGACCGGGCCATTATTCCAACAGGCAATACAGTCATCGAGCCTGATGATGAGGTGTTCTTTATCTCCACCCAGGAGGATATTCGCAAGGTCATGCAAGAACTTAGAAGTATCGAAGAGGTGGGGAAACGGGTCATTATCGCAGGCGCCGGAAACATCGGCTTGCAGCTGGCAAGGTCGCTTGAGCATGCAAGTTATCAAGTAAAGCTGATTGAACGGGACGAAGAGCGTGCCAGGCTAGTGTCTGAGAAGCTCAAGAACTGTGTTGTGTTGCATGGTGACGCCGCTGACGAGGAACTGTTGCGTCAGGAAAACATCGATAATATGGAGCTTTTCTGCGCGTTGACCAACGCCGATGAGGCTAATATTCTTTCCGCGATGCTGGCCAAGCGACTGGGTGCGAGACGTGCGATGGCCATTGTGAATCGGTCGGCCTATGTTGATCTGATCGAGAGCAGCGTACTGGATATTGCCATTTCACCGCGCATGTCTACGGTTAGTGCGCTGCTCTCTAGAGTGCGGCGGGGTGACGTAGTGGCTGCACATTCGTTGCGCCGCGGAGTGGCCGAGGCAATCGAGGCGGTTGCCCATGGCGACCATAAAAACAGCAAGCTGGTTGGCCGACGATTAAAAGAGATTAAGTTACCCAAAGGGGCAACCATTGGGGCGATTCTAAGGGATGACGAACTGGTGCAATTGGACAATGATGTAATCGTGCAGGAGCATGATCACATCATAATTTTCGTTATCGACAAGCGCCGAATTCCAGAAGTGGAAAAACTTTTTCAGGTCTCTGCCACCTTCTTCTAGACCAGGAAATCATGCGTACTACGGTGCTTAAATATCTCGGCGTATTGCTGGGATCATTCAGCATAACGATGCTGCCACCGATAGCCGTGTCGTGGTTGTCCGCTGACGGCCAGTTGCGGCCATTTATCAGCGCCTTTTTACTGACCTTGGGTCTCGGTTCGTTGCTTTGGTGGCCGCTGCGAAAAACTCCAGAGGAATTACGTTTCCGTGACGGCTTTCTCATCGTGGTTCTGTTCTGGACGGTGTTGTCGGCGGTCGGTGCGGTGCCGCTCTGGTTGTTAGAGTCTCCATCTTTGAGCCCCATTGACGCGCTATTCGAGTCCATGTCCGGGCTTAGCACTACCGGAGCGACTATTCTTACCAATATAGACGGGCTGCCGATTTCAATACTTTACTACAGGCAGCAGCTACAGTGGCTGGGTGGTATGGGGATTATTGTGCTGGCGGTGGCGGTAATGCCGATGCTGGGAATTGGCGGCATGCAGCTTTACCGCGCTGAAACCCCTGGCCCTATGAAAGACAGCCGGCTGGCACCTCGAATCGCCGAAACTGCAAAGAAACTCTGGTATGTTTACGTGGCACTGACGTTGGCGTGTATGCTGAGTTACCGGATTGCCGGCATGAGCTGGTTTGACGCCCTTGGGCATGCCTTTTCGACGGTGGCGATCGGGGGGTTTTCTACCCACGATGCCAGTTTGTCATGGTTCGATAGCAGTGCAGTGAACATTGTGGCCGGGGTGTTTATGTTGTTGTCCGGATTCAACTTCGCTTTGCACTATATGGCATTTCGCTCACGTCGAATACGGGCCTACCTGAATGATCCTGAGGCGCTTACCTACCTGGCACTGGTGTTTGTGGTTTCAGTATTGTGTGCCTTGGTTCTGTATCAGTCCACGTACTTCAACTCACTGCAAGATACGCTGGTTAACGGAGTCGTCCAGGCGATTTCTGTTGTGACCACCACTGGGTTTATCACTTCTGAGTTTCACCTATGGCCATCTTTTCTGCCAATCATGCTGATTCTGGTGAGCACTGCAGGAGGTTGTGCCGGCTCCACAGCTGGAGGAATGAAAGTTATCAGAATGATCCTGCTGTTTAAACAGGGTGCACGTGAGACGTCCCGGCTGGTGCATCCTAACGCGATTATTCCGATCAAACTCGGCGGCAAACCCGTTTCAGATAACGTCATCAATGCGGTGTGGGGGTATTTGTCGCTGTATATGCTGAGTTACGTCATTCTACTGGTAAGTTTGCTTGCGACTGGCAGCGAGCCAGTTACGGCTTTTTCCGCCGTGACTGCTTGCTTGAACAATCTGGGGCCGGGTTTGGACGATGTGGCGCAGAATTACGCCGGGGTTACGGACGTTGGAAAGGGTATTTTGATCGTCGCAATGTTGCTGGGACGGCTTGAGCTGTTTACGCTGCTGGTGTTGTTTACCCCGGTGTTCTGGAGAAGTTAGGCTGGTGTGGCGCCTGATAGGCGAAGCTCATCATGATTCATTTTTATCCGTTGGATGTAACCCCGGTTTTCTGTAAATCGTGAAAGGTGTTTGAGGTCGCAGAGCAAAATATCTCTGGTAGATCCGCTCTACTCTGTCAGCCATTCGTTGATACGGAGAATGTCTTCTTCCCCGAGATCACCCACTGCCTGCTCCAGGTCGAGCAATGAAAGAATGAAGTTGTACTTAGCTCGCAAATAGTCTGTACTTGATATGGTTAAATCCCGCTGCGCGTCCAGCACATCAATGTTGGTGGTCAGGCCAGCAGTAAATCCCTCTTCTTTCGCTTGCAAGGCGTTCTCACCAGCAATAACTGCCTCTGCCAGCGCATTGACCCGGCTGATACCGCTGGTAATGGCGCGGAAAGCGACGGTGGTGTCGGAAACTGCCCTGCGTTTGGCCAGATCCAGAGCTTGTTCAAACGCGTTGTACTGCAATCCGGCCTGTTTGGTCCGAAGATTGATTGTTCCGCCAAGGTAGAGTGGAAGGTTCAAAAATACCCCCACGGATGTCGATGAGTTGTCACCGGTTGAAATATCGGTGTCGCTGTACCGTTGGCTTGCCCCGAGGTTGAGTGTTGGCATGCGCACTGCTCGTTGTCGATCGATCTCCTGTCTTGCCACCATCAGGTCAGTGCCTGCGGCAACCACCTGCAAGTTATTGATCTTTGCATAATCGACCCACGGAGATAGCGCATTAGGTTCGGGAAATTCCAGCGGCGCATCGTCGGAAAGTTTTGCAATCGTCTCTGGAGTCACATTGATAATTTCTATCAATGCTTGCAAGGCATTGTTAATCTCGATATCGGCTGTGATGACGTCTGAATCTGCTTGTTGAAACCTGGCGCGAGCGTCAAACAGATCAGTGCGTGTTCCCAAACCGACGTCCAGACGCTCAGTAGCAAGGTCCAACTGGCGTTTGATCGCGATTCTTTGTCTGCGAGCAACTTCCCTGCCATCTTGGAAACCCAAAAGACTAAAGAAGCTTTCTGCTAACCGCAGCGTGAGATCGTCATGTGCGATTTCGAATTGAATACGGGCGTTTTCAACCTCCAGCTCCGCCTGATCAATACCAATCGAATTGACACGGTCATACAGGGGCCAATCGAAATCCAAACTTATTCGATTGTTGTCGGTTGTCAGATTGGGACCCGTAATATCACTGCGTATCCTTCCCAGGTTGCCAGCAGCGCTTACAAACGGCTTGAAATTTGATTTGGCAAGCGGCAAGTTGAGTTTCGCTGCCTCATATTGTTCTGCAGCAGCCAGGTACACGGCGTCGTTTTGCAACGCAAGTTTATACAAATCCAATAGGTCTTCGGCAGCGGCATGTTGGGCACTCCCGAGCATGCCTGCTGCAAATAGTGCAGTGGCGAACTGCTTGGCGGGGCGTTTGAACTGTTTGTACAAAATGAATCTCCTAGAAAATCAATGACACTAAAAAACAAACTCTTCCTTGTCCTCGGCGTTTCTCAGCCGCGGAGCCCAGGTTTCAAACAATGTATCTCGTGTAACGCTGCCTCCTGACTTTCGATAGAGCACCGCCTGCATTGCCGGCTCCTCTCCTTCGATGCCCACCAGGCGACCGCCATCCACGAGCAAATCTGTGAATGTGTTTGGAATTCGATTTAGTGACCCGCTGATCAGAATTGCGTCGAACTGCGGGGATCCGAAATCGCTGCTTACACTCCAACCATTATGAGCGTCAGCATTTACCAGGGTAAAATTAGAGATACCGGCCATGCACAGATTGCGTTCCGCCTGGGACATCAGGACAGAATTGATCTCCACGCTGGTCACTTGTTTCGACACCAGGCAAAGTAAGGCCGTAAGATATCCGGTGCCAGTGCCAATTTCGAGTACCGTGTCTCTTTTATCCAGATGCAGCGCCTCCATCATGCGTGCGCTAACCTTCGGCTCGAGCATCACTTCACCATCGCCCAAGGGGATCTGTACATCGACGAAAGCCAGGTCATGATATGCAGGTGGCACAAAGTCTTCTCTTCTCAATGCGCCCAGGGCGTTTAGCGTCTGCATCTCAAGCACGTTCCAGGGTCGGATCTGCTGTTCGATCATATTTGTGCGGGCGACTTCGTTGTCCATCTTTTTCCTTTTTCTTTGTTGGTTGAATACGCGATAAATATTAGTGAGTTACTAACGTATAAGTACAGCCTTGAGCGTGTAACTTTCGATTTAAGACATATTTTAACAAGGATTATATTTCAGATGCCGCCATTCGGCACCCGCTAAGTCTACTGTAATATAATCGTAACCATATAGTCAGGGGTAAATCACCCGCTCAACCATGTCGGCAAAGTCACAGGTTTCGTACCTCACTGATATTCTCAACGCCCGCGTTTACGACGTGGCGCGTGAGACGGCACTCGACCATGCTCGGCTGCTATCTAAGCGGCTGAATAATCAAATCTGGCTTAAACGTGAAGATCAGCAGCCGGTCTTTTGCTACAAGATCCGGGGCGCTTACAACAAAATGATGTCGCTCAGCAAGGAAGCTCTGGTGCGCGGCGTTGTCGTGGCTTCGGCCGGCAATCATGCGATTGGGGTGGCACTGAGCGCGCACAAGCTAGGATGCAAGGCGGTCATTGTGATGCCTCTCACCACACCTGAAGTGAAACTGGAGGCGGTGAAGCGTTGGGGCGCGGATGTGCGCCTTGTCGGGGACAACTTTGACGCTGCGTATCAATATGCTTTGCAACTCTCGACTAAAGAACGCAGGACCATAATCCATCCCTTCGACGACCCTGCAATTATTGCGGGACAGGGGACCGTAGGTCTTGAGGTTCTAAAACAAAGCCACGACCCTATTGATGCCATTTTCTTGCCTGTGGGCGGTGGTGGACTGATCGCCGGTGTTGCGACCTATGTCAAGCAGGTGCGCCCAGAAGTGCAGATTATCGGCGTTGAACCGGAAGAAGCAGATGCCATGCATCGATCGCTGAAAGCTGGGCGGCGAGTCAGACTTAAAGAGGTTGGTATTTTTGCGGATGGTGTGGCTGTTAAGCAGGTTGGAAAAGAAACCTTTCGATTATGTCGTCAAACCGTTGACCATATTGTGCGAGTAAATACCGACGAAATATGTGCCGCGATCAAAGACATTTTTGAAGATACCCGAACTCTGGTAGAGCCTTCAGGGGCCCTGGGCGTGGCCGGTGCCAAGCGGTGGATCCAGGAAGCTGAGCAGCGGGGTAGGCCTATATCGGACAATAATCTGGTCGTAATTTGCTCCGGGGCCAATGTTAATTTCGACCGATTAAGGCATATTTCAGAACGCGCCGAAATTGGTGAGCGCAGAGAAGCAATCCTGGCAGTGACTATCCCAGAAAAGCCGGGGAGTTTTCGGCGGTTCTGTTCATTTCTCGGTAATCGACAGGTCTCCGAGTTCAACTACCGCTATTCCTCGGATGATTGTGCCCATATTTTTGTGGGGGTGCAGATTAGCAAGCCAGAAGACATAGAAAAACTGATTTCCAGGCTTGCATCAAAGGGATTTCCGACAGAGGATCTGACCGACAATGAAATGGCAAAAGTTCATGCACGCCATATGGTGGGCGGACGAGCTTCAGGTATCGAGGACGAGCGACTGTACAGTTTCGAGTTTCCTGAGCGCATCGGCGCATTGCGTAACTTTCTTGATCAACTCGGCACTAGATTTAGTATTACACTGTTCCACTATCGTAATCATGGGTCTGACTTCGGACGTGTCCTGTGTGGTATACGGGTGCCCGGGTCTGAAGGTAAAGTGTTTAGTAAATTTTTGAAAAACCTGGGGTATCGTTACAAGGAGGAAACAGATAATCCTGTATATAGGCTATTCCTAGCATGAAAGATAATCAGGGTAAAACACGATTGGTTGGAATATTCAGCATGCCAGGTGAAGGACTGGTGGTAGAGCTTGGCCTCGAGGAGGGTACTGCGTTATTCGATCGCCAGGGGCTTCAATATCGGATCATTCAACGCAAGCAGGTTGGTTTTGATACCTCAACCGAAGAGAGTGCCCTGACACAGATGAACAGCTTCTCACCAGTCTTTTAATGTGTGAAAGTTTGTCGTTGACCCATGTGGTCAGCACATTGTCATATAACTGGACCGTATGGGGTCGTGACGAGCTCATGCCCGAACTGAACCACCATAGTATTCACGTTTGGGCTTTTGATCTCGCTGACCTGGCTGTGGCAGTTATTAATGACTGTACCCTGGAAATTGATCGGATTCGCGCGGCCCGCATTGTCAATCATGAAAAGAGAAAGTTATATCTTGGCGGCCGAGCAGGATTGAGGATTTTACTGTCACGTTACACTGGTTTGAATTATAAGGCGCTTCAGTTTGGTTACGGCCATCGAGGTAAACCACTATTACTCAACGATCTCGATGGCGCGACAATTGATTTCAACTACACGCTATCGAAAAACAAGGTGCTGTATGCGTTTTCTCTCGATCGTCAGCTCGGAGTCGATATGGAAGTTTTGCCAAGATCAATTAACGCGAACCTGATGGCAGAACGTAAGCTCACTAGTGCTGAACTGGATTCTTGGAGGGGCTTGCCATCCACACTCAGCAATGACAGTATGCTTTGTTGTTGGACGCGTAAGGAAGCCTATGGCAAGACTATCGGCGTGGGAATTCGCTTTAACCTGGCGCAGGTTAATCTGTTTGACCGACTCGACTGTAATTATTGGCAGACTGGCTTGACCGGGCTGTTCAAGCATACCGACCGAGAAGGCATGCCGGCATTTTTGGAGGGCGTGCAATTAGGGTTGCCATTCGATGCAGTAGCGTCCCTGATGTACGAAATCAACAACTGCACGGACGATCGCCCAACAATTAAGGCAATGCAATTAACAGTTTAAAAGAGATTACCCACAATGAAATTTGTTGATCTGGACGCTCAGTTTCGGACTATTGAAAGCGAAATCCGTGATGCCATTGATCGAGTGTTAGAGCACGGGCAATTTATTATGGGGCCAGAGGTCTATGCTTTTGAAGAGGAACTTGCCGAGTATTGCGGCGTAGAGCACGTTGTTAGCACATCAAGTGGCACCGATGCGTTGCTAATGTCTCTGATGAGTTACCAGATTGGTCCTGGAGATGCTGTGATTGCGCCACCGTTTACATTTGTCGCTACCGCAGAAGTGGTTCAATTGCTCGGCGCAACTACTGTGTTCGTAGATGTCGATGAGAAAACTTTCAATATTGATGCAAACCAGCTCGAAGACACGGTCAAACGGATTCGAATGCAGGGCAAACTCAAGCTCAAAGGAATTATCCCGGTAGACTTGTTTGGATTGCCAGCCGACTATCAGGCCATAGATCAGATTGCGCAGGATTACGAACTTTTTGTCTTGGCTGATTCCGCTCAGAGTTTCGGAGGTTCGCGTGATGGTCGAAAAGTCGGTACATTTGGTGATGTGGCGGCCACAAGTTTTTTCCCCGCTAAACCGTTGGGATGCTATGGAGATGGTGGCGCAGTGTTTACAAATGATGCGGATCGAGCTGAAATTTTAAGATCGATTCGATTCCACGGAAAAGGTAAAACGCAATACGATAATGTCAGAACAGGAATTACGGGGCGGCTCGATACCATCCAGGCTGCGATCCTGAGTTGCAAACTAAAGATTCTGGATCAAGAAATCATTGCGCGACAGAGCGTTGCTGACCGATACACCGAGTCGTTGTCAAAGATTGTTTCGACACCCGAGATACCATTTGGCTGCCAAACGGCATGGGCTCAATATACGGTAAGGTCGGCCAAGAGAGACAAGTATAGAAAACAACTTGAGGACAATCAGATTCCTACGGCGGTTTACTACCCGTGTCCATTGCATTTGCAGCCTGCTTTCAGTGATGCAGACGGCGCCGGAGTTAGCATGCCAGTGTCGGAGATGTTGTCTAAAGACGTATTCAGCCTGCCGATGCATCCATATTTGTCTGAGGAAGAACAGGACCGGATTATCGCCACTCTTGAAAAGATGGTGTAGCCAGCTTTTATACGAGGTCATCGCGGTTTGAGTGCTCAAGAACTGCTGCCGGGACTAATAGCATGAGCTTTGCACTGCTGCCTCTGTTTCTGTTTCTGCTTCTGGTACCAGGCATATTGCTGACCACATTGGTGAGCATTCATCGCCAGCAGCTCTTGTTCAGTGTGATGTTTTCTTTTGCTTGTCTCATATCCATGGTTTCAATTGCCAGAAACTATATTTGGAATGTCGAAACATTTGTGACCGGCTATGCACTGCTCACCTCCTTCCTGGTTGCCAGCTTGCTACTGTTTCGCCGCTCCGAAATTAGACGACAATGGGTCGCAATGCGCAGTGCTGTGATGGATCGTGGCTGGAGTGCAGGATTGATCTTGGTGGCGGGTACCTACCTGATTTGGTATCTGGTGGTGGGTCCGTATACAGAAGTTCCGGCGGATTTATACCGTCACCTTGAGTTTACTAAGTACCACTCTGAATTAATTGCCAACGATAATTTTGGCCCACCACTTACCCTTTGGCAGCTCTCGACCCAACATGGTGGCTTCTGGTATGTGCTGATCGCAGTGGTCGCGCACTTATCGGATACTGAATTGATTGATGCCCTCTATCCAATAATATTTGTTAATGGCCTGCTGTTCATTCTGGCAGTGTATGTCTTCTCCAATGAATTGTTTCGGGTATTTTCTCTTACGCCATTGCAGATAAGAGCCGCCGCAGTGGTCACCTGTTTATTCGTAGTGCTTCAAATGGGCGTTACTGCTTTTTCATTTGTGCGCTACTATAGCTTGGCGCCCGGGATGTTGAACATGCTGGTGTATTTTGCCGCGCTGGTTTGCGTCATGAACTTGCTCGGCCAACATCAGGATCTACGGGATAAAGAGCCGAAGATAAATATCGAGCTCAACAGTGCGCTGTTGCTGACCCTGTGTTTCGGTGTAGCGCTAGTGATGCATAACCAAGAAGGATTGTTTATCCTGGTTTCAGCAGTCACGGTTGCCGGCTGGATATTATTCCAGAGACTGGCCGAAGAATTAGGCGGTTTGTTCAGACACTATGCAATTGTTAGCGGTGTGGTCGTGACGATTGGATTAGCCGGGTTTGCGCTGCTTGTCTTGATTTTTGATCAGGCGTCCATCCCGGAATCAGGCAGTGGTAAGGTGGTTGCACTGCCAGTTTCATGGCCGGACTATGGGCCATTACATATCCTCAATCCGAAATACCAGTTTGTTGAAGTCGTGACAATCTGGGGCGGGGTGGTGATATTTTTATTTATCGCCTGGTTTGGTTTCTTCAAGAAACAACCGCTACTTGTGGCTGGTATGTTGATGCCCCTGGTAACCGTCTTCAATCCGTTATTTGTAGATATCTTTTTGAGGGTAAAAGATGACCATTCGCTTTGGCGGCTATGCTTTGTGATCCCGCTCTATCCCGTGGCAGCGTTGTTTGTAGTCAAGGGCCTTGGCAGCTGGGGAAATTTCAACCATATCAACAGAATTTTGATTATATTATCGATGCTGCTGTTATTCTTGCTGCCATTCTCACCGAATTTGAACCGCCATGTCAGGACGACAAATCAGGCAGTAGCTGCCGAAAATAGCTATCACCTGTGGCAGGATCTTCTGACCGAGTTAAATGACATAGATGGAACAGAGCGGGTGCTTACTGATCCGGTGACGGGGTACGTTATCAGTGCTCTGACACCACACCGCACGTTTCGCTATAAATTCTTTGCGTCGCAGATATATCACGCTTTCCCTTTTGTTTTTGACAGCTACGATGATTTCCCGCTTTCACGTTACCGGGACTGGATAATTGTGGTGAATCAGCGAGACGGTGCCGCAAGTGTCTCAGGCCGTGCATCCGAGCATTGGCCGGAAGATATTATGAAAGTTTCGAAGTACTATCCAGACAATCTAATTGCCCACCTTGGTGCGCATCCGGACCTGTTCGATCTAATCTGGAATCAGAACGATATCAGTGTATATCGCATACGTCGCTAATTCGTCAGCGAATCAAGTATGCTTGAGTTGTTAATCCTGCCCGAAGGCATAACCCTTACTACCGCGTTGCTTATGGGTGTTGTGACAGGTTTCACTTCATTCATCAGTGGAGTACTTGGTATTGGCGGTGGAACCATCCTGCTCGGATTTCTTGCAGTGTTGCTTCCACCTGCGGCACTGGTGCCGGTTCATGCAGTATTGCAATTAGGGTCAAACAGCTTCAGAGCACTACTTCTGGCGCGACACGTCAACTATTTTATTCTGATGCCGTTCGCATTTGGCAGCATGCTGGGCTCAGTTTTAAGCGGCGCAGTGTTGATTCAACTGCCGATGTGGATGATGCAGATGGGCATCGCTCTGTATATTGTCTGGTCGGTTTTTGGATCAGTGCCGACTGTCGGTCGAAAACATATTGTCCTCGCTGGTGGATTCTCTGGGTTTTTGACGATGTTGTTTGGCGCTACCGGCCCGTTTGTTAGCGCTTTCGTGAAATCACTTGGCCTGTCACGCCTCGCGCACATCGGAACCAATTCGTCAATGATGGTGTTGCAGCACGCAGCAAAGATTGTGGTATTTAGCGTGATCGGTTTCAGCTTTGGTCCCTATATGGCACTGCTTTTGGGGCTGCTTGTGTGCGGTATGATTGGCACGGCAGCCGGCAGAGCGGTACTGTTGAGAATTGATGAAACTGTGTTCAGAAAAATTCTGAATGTAGTATTGATTGTGCTGGCGGCCCGCCTTCTGTGGACAGCAACCAATACGCTATTGCAGGAAACTAAATTCATTCTATGATTCATTGGAAAAGATTAAAGAGGACTGAATTCAGTTGATGTGACAAAAATGAAGCCCCCATATTCTGGTGCGACGTTTTCGCAATGCGGACAGTATCGCTATAGAGTTTGGAGGAGGTGGATACCCTCCGGTACTACGGCTCTGTTCATTGGCTTGAATCCCTCTACCGCCGATGAAAGTCGAGATGATCCTACGCTGCGACGATGCCGGGAATTCACACTATCATGGGGATACGGCGGATTTACGATTGTGAACCTGTTTGCATATCGTGCTACTGATCCCACGATTTTATCGAAAGTTGAGGATCCGGTGGGACCAAGGAATGACGCGTGGATTAAGCAATGTGCGAAGGCTTCAGACATTGTTATCGCCGCTTGGGGAAACCATGGTTTGCACGCGGGACGGGGAAAGGCCGTGCGGAAACTAATTCCTGAAATGTATTGTCTTAGAATTAACCGAACAGGCGAGCCGGCCCACCCGCTGTATTTGCCGAAAACATTACGCCCTCGGCTGCTGCAAAACTTCATGCAGTCTGAGGATTAACATAAATCCAGAAGACGAAGAGAAATATGTGATTTATCAACCGGGGTGAGTCCAGGACTTGAAACCCTGGCTATCGAGCAGCTGCACGATTAACGATCAAAGATGGGCAATATGGGCATTTCTTAAAAGGCCGAAGTGTGCTCTGTATTGTGGACAAAAGAGTGTTTTCACTCCGATCCCAATTACTTAAATTCGATCTCGACATCGAAACCTGCGCTCAACATTGCGGTGTCGTTTAGGCGTTTCAAACGCATAATAATGTGCTCTATACTTACTGGTACTTATTCACGGAGCGGGTTTTTGAAAGACGACAAAGCCGAAGTGCAAGAGCAGGTCTTGATTCGTTGGCAAGCCGCAGACAACGCCTACGCGACGTATTTCGAGCGCAAGGGCATCCAGCCTGATTGCGCCCGTTGCCACAAGGCGCATTGTTGTCGGCAACTCGCGCTCAGCACCGAGGAAGAGGCGCTTATGATCCGTAGACAGGTGAAAACGTGGCCACAGAAAAAGCAGAAGGCACTGAATCACCGACTAGCTGCATTACCCAATGTGGCGCGCGAGAACTTTCGCGGCGACTGCCCTTTCTTGATCAACGAGCGCTGCTCGATTTACGCCGTGCGGCCAATGGCTTGCCGCATATTCCATAGCCTCAATAAGTCTAAGTGCAAGCGCCGCCGCAAGGCGCTGGATGCGTCGCTTTACTCTCTGTTGTCGGAGCAGAACGTGGGGTTACGGAAGTGGCTGGAGGACAACGGAGGTAGTGCGAAAGTGGTCGCCATGCCGATCTGGATGAAGTATCACATCGACGATTGAGCCTGGTGCGCTGGGCGAATGAAAGTCCTTCTATAGAGCACAACTCCGCGACGCTTTCCTCACCTCGAAGATCTTCCAATACAATAAAGGGATGATGACTCCCTCAAACAGCCCTTTCCAAAGACCCATACGTCTCAAAAGTTTTTAAATTTTCACACTCCCTGAATCGGTAGCCGAAGTTAGTCCGAGAATTACCGAGGGCCGCTATCGAGAAATATAGATATCCGTCTACTTGTCAGATTCGTTAGAAACTGCAGATCCATAACGTGTGATTAGATCCCAGCTTGTTCACTTTATGGCAGCTGTTGTTCTTTACGATGATTCGACACCTTTTTTTGAGTTTTCTTCTTAGACTTTTTCTTCTTAGACTTTTTCTTCGAAACTTTCTTCTTTGTTGCTTTTTTCTTAGCGGTCTTCTTCTTTGCGACTTTCTTCTTTGCGGCTTTTTTCTTTCCCCGAGGTGGTTTTGCGTTCTTTAGTAACTCTTCACAGTCTTCAAGGGTAAGTGTCTTTGGCTCTTCGATTTCCTTCGGTACTCTGGCGTTTTTCTCGCCATCTGTCACGTAGGGCCCGTATCGGCCATTCAATACCTGGATTCCAGCTTCTTCAAAGTTAAGTATAAGTCGGTTAGCGTCGCGTTCTTTTTTCTCTGCAACCAGCTGCAGACAGGTGTCCAGTTCAACGGTGTATGGATCGTTTTCCTTTCCTAAGGATACGAATTTATCGCCATACTTTACATAGGGACCAAATCGACCTATAGCAACTGTGAGTTTTTCGCCTTCCGGAGTTTCACCCATGTCTCGAGGTAATTTGAACAGTTCGAGCGCTTCCTCCATGGTGATTGTGTCGAGTTTTTGGCCCGGCCGGAGGCTGGCAAAGGTGGGTTTCTCTTCGTCATCCCGGGTGCCGATTTGCGCATAGGGACCGTAGCGGCCCATTCGTACCGAAAGCGGCTTTCCGCTGTCTGGATCATTACCGAGAGTGCGTGCCTGAATAACCTCCTCGCGAGATACACTCTCTTCTTTATCGTCGATCTGTTTGGAAAAGGGCTCCCAGAATTGCCGCATAAGTGGTACCCATTTCTTCTCACCTCGGGATATTTCGTCGAGAGCGTCTTCCATCCTGGCCGTGAACTCGTAGTCGACATACTGAGTAAAGTGCTGAGATAGAAAACGATTAACGATTTTGCCAATATCAGTCGCTTCAAACCGGCGTTGCTCCAGGGTGACGTATTCGCGATTGAGTAAAGTACTGATTATATTGGCGTAGGTCGAGGGTCGACCGATTCCGAATGCTTCAAGCGTCTTGACCAGGGAGGCTTCATTGTAGCGCGGAGGTGGTTCGGTGAAGTGCTGCTCAGTCCGTATCTGTTTTAAAGTTACCTGTTCGCCTTCTCGCAGTGGAGGCAGGATGATATCTTTTTCATACTTGTCTTTTTTATCGTCCAGGCCTTCCTTGTAAACAGACATAAACCCAGGTATGCGAATCGTCGATCCGGTGGAACGAAAGGTGCCGCTGTCGCCTGCAATCAGGTCCACTGACACAGTGTCGATGGTGGCATGACGCATCTGACATGCCATGGTGCGTTTCCAAATCAGGTCATACAGTCGCGACTGATCGTCACTAAGCTGGTCACGCATAGTTTCCGGGAGTCGATCGACAGAAGTTGGCCGTACTGCCTCGTGGGCTTCCTGTGCATTTTTTGATTTATTTTTGAATGTGCGTGGCTCGTCGGGCACCATATCCTGACCATAACGTTTAGCGACCAATGCCCTGATCTCATCAATCGCCTCCCGCGCCAGCACTACAGAATCAGTTCGCATATAGGTAATCAGACCCACGGCACCGCCTTCGATCTCTATACCTTCGTACAATTGCTGAGCGGTCTGCATGGTGCGACGGGCGCTGAAACCAAGTTTACGCGAGGCTTCCTGCTGCAATGTGGAGGTTGTAAAGGGTGGTGCTGGATTACGTTTGCGTTCTTTCTTTTGTACCTGGTGAACCAGAAGTTTTCCTTTGGATGCCAGACTTAGTGCAGCTTCGACTTCATTAGCGCGTTGTTCGTCGGTAATGGAAAACTGTTCGAGCTTTTCATTCTCGAATACGGTAAGTTTGGCCAGGAAGTCAGTGTCACTATGATTGAGATCCGATTCAATGGTCCAGTATTCCCGCGGAACAAACTTTTCAATCTCTTCGTCGCGTTCGCAGATTAAACGCAAGGCGGGACTTTGCACCCGCCCTGCCGATAACCCGGCCCTGACTTTTTTCCATAATAACGGAGATAAATTGAAGCCGACCAGATAATCGAGAGCACGTCTCGCCTGCTGTGCGTCTATGAGATTGCTAGATAGCTCTCGTGGATTTTCAACCGCCTTACGAATAGCGTCTTTTGTGATTTCGTAAAACTCAACCCGGTACACAGGCTTGTCTTTAATTAGATCCATTTCCTTGAGCAGCTCGTATAAGTGCCAAGATATGGCTTCGCCTTCTCGATCTGGGTCGGTTGCGAGATATAAAGCATCCGCCTTTTTCATCGCTCTGGCAATCGCATCAACATGTTTCTGATTGCGTTCGATAACTTCGTACTTCATTTCGAAGTCTTTTTCGGGGTCGACCGCGCCCTTTTTTGGCAGCAGATCACGCACGTGGCCATAAGACGCCAGTGCTGTGAAGTCATTTCCGAGATATTTTGACATAGAGCGCGCTTTGGCTGGCGACTCAACAATAATTAATGGTTTACCCATGGAACAAAAACAGGCTCTTTTCTTTTTTCTTATAGATGATACTTAAGGCGCAAATCAGTGGATGCACGCATGTATTCCATCGAGCACGAGGGATTCGGTTAACTCGGTAATGCCGTCTCCACCGGTGTAGTTACTGAGAACCATCAGGATCACCCACTTTATATGATCGATTTCGACCTGCTCAACACCTAATGCCATGAGTTGGTCCACAACCATTTCTCGAGAGACTGTGTTTAATACTCCACACTGTTCAAGGCTAAGCAACAATCCGCGAGCCTCCAAATTGAGATGCTCGCACTCTTCGGCAGTATAGTGACGAATAGTGCCGCCTACTGTCGCTGGCAGTTCTTCTGGGTGTTGCTCGCACAAAGTGGCTAAATTCTCCAGCCAATCAAATGCCTGATCAATCATGCCATGATCAAATCCCGCCTGACTTAGTTCGAGCACAAGTGTCTCCTGGTCTGGTTCGTAGCCATCGTCGTCAAACATATAGTTTTCAAACAGATAAATTAAAACGTCGAGCACGCTTTCTTTCATTTATTTAACTTTCAAGGTTGTGATAGGGCTGCCGCCCCGGGTAGCTTTTGGTAACCCCCAGCAGTTTCAGATACCAGTCCTTGCAATTCAAGTCTTATTAGGATGGATGAAACTTGCTCCGCCGTCAATCCACTTAAGCTAATTAATTTGTCGATCGAGCAGGGGGTGAATTCAATCAGATCGAAAATTAGCTGGTGATTCGGGTCGAGTACTTTAACTGACGATTCCAAGGTGGATGTGACTAAGGGTAGCTTACTACTGCCCCAGTTGAGTTCCATAAAAATGTCGTCCACGGACTCGACCAGCGTTGCGCCCTGGCGAAGCAGATAGTGGCAGCCGCGGCTCCCGGCGCTGTGGATAGAACCTGGTATGGCAAAAACATCCCTGCCTTGCTCTGCCGCCAGTCGGGCCGTAATTAGACTACCGCTGCGCAGTCCGGCCTCTACCACGAGGGTTCCGAGTGACAATCCGCTGATAATTCTATTGCGCTGGGGGAAATGGTGTTTTCTAGGCGGTGTTCCGGGGGGGTGTTCAGTGACAATCAGGCCCTTGTTCGAGATTTGTTGATGCAGAACCTTGTTCGCCGACGGGTAGATCCGATCGATACCAGTGGCAAGCACTGCTATGGTGCTACCTGCATTGTCCAGTGCACCTCGATGGGCACTGGTGTCGATCCCCCTGGCCATACCGCTGGTTATCGTGAAACCCGCAGAAGAAATTTTGGCGGCAAAGTCCCATGCGGTTTCGATACCACTTCGGGTCGCATGTCGACTGCCGACAATTGCAATTTGCTGGGTACTCAGTAAGTCGGAGTCGCCCAGGTAGAACAGCCCTAAAGGAGATGAATCAATATGATTGAGTAGTTGCGGATAGGCTGGATCAGTAAACGAGACGAAGCCCGCCCCATAGTGCTCTAACTGTTGTATATCCTGCTCGATGGCCAGATGCACTGCGTCTGGTAAAGATTGAATTCTGCTTTTGCCGCAGGGTGAGCCCGTAGCCTCACTTTCCAGCAACAGACGTAGCTGTTTGGACGAGGTTTTAAAGATTGACCCGGGAGAGCCGAGGCGTTTAACCAGTAAGCGTTTTTGCTCTAGACTGATACCACGCAGGTATATCAGCCTTAGCCATGACTCCAGCATTTTGACACTCCATGTCAATTGTTAAATCCATCATTTCAGGTCCCAGAGAGTAACCGGATGTTCAGGGATTGATATATCGCCACCCGATACCGACTTGTGCTCTGGCCCGCAAGATCAGAGCAAAACTCATCTTTTCGAACACCTTAAACACCATCATCAGGCCAACAGATTCCTCCGGCAGTACTACTGCATCTCCGGTGACATGGTCCGTGCGTCCAGCACGAAAAGCCATGATGCGCAGCACATGCCCGGGTTCAAGACCTTCGCGTTCTCCTCCAGAAATGATTACCACATCAAGACGACCGACTTCTGAGACTCCTTTGGGAGAATACAAGATCCAGCCTTCGACTTCCTGCTCCGGGGCACGAGGCTCAAAGTAAGGTAGTGGACCGGAATCGCTGCTGGGCAGCACCAGGTCTCCAGGAATAATATCTGCGTTGGATTCAGTGACTACCAGTTTAGAAATGTCCTCGTCAGCACGTAACATACGCGCATCTCCACGATGGCGGGCTTCGATTCCAAGCATCTCACCGGTTTCAGGGTGATGCAAGGTTTCGCCAATACGAACCAGACGATAGCGCTTGGCCTCCAGATCGCCTACATTGCGGGCATAGAGCTGGCTGAATTTGCCGAGGACGATCTGGTCATTGACGCCTTGTAATACGTATCCGGTCTCGTCAAGCTCCCCCGGCTGTATGATCAGTGGCGAGGTCAGGAAAGGCTCGATCACATTGGGAGGGATCGCCGGAATACCAAGGTCCAGCGGACTTCGCCTGACCTTAGGTTTAAGGCGCACAACTTTAATCTCTTCGAGGCCGGTTACAACCAACAGGTCTCCTGGAAAGATCATGTGAGGATTCTCGATGTCTGGATTGTTCTGCCAGATCAGGGGCCAGCGCCAGGGATCTTTGAGAAAGCGACTTGCAATATCCCATAAGGTATCGCCCTTCTGCACTACATACTTGTCCGGATGATCACTCCGCAGTTCAGGAGCAGATTGTGCCCAAGTTGCGCCGGTTCCCAACGACATTGAAATTGCCAGTACCAAGGCTGCCAATTGGATAGTTATGCGTGTGCGCAATCCGCCCCTGTGGGTAGAATAAGAAAATTGTTGCCGATCTGATGGAATGAAACGTCTCATGCTGACGAGTCCTGTTATGTGTTGTTAGTGGCCTGGCTGCACCCCAATCTGATTCCGTCTAAGCGGGTCATCGGATCGGATTTAAAGATGCATCAACGCCAGGCAAATACCCCAAAATTGCTTGAACCCCTGATTTTATGGTCAGTTTATGGTCTGAGTCCAACTTTTACTAGCAATTTGACAGCGGTGTGTTGGCCGCTTTTGCTATTCATGGCCCATGTTTATGAGTAAAATTACCACAAATCGATATCTTTTTTCCCATCGAGCCAAATTTATATCCACCCTTAGCTGACTAATTCGTCCTCTCCAACCGCTACTGAAGTAATCAACGTACCTGCCGTCTTTGACTTTGTTTCAAGCTTTCAGGCTCATCTGATGTTGGCAATAGTAAACCAACGCAAAGTGTTTCTGGCAACTAGATCATGACCCACAGAATCGCCGAAATTAACCGCAATACAGCGGAAACACAGGTCTCTGTCAAACTAAACCTTGATGGCGATGGGAATGCGGTTTTCGATACCGGAATACCGTTTTTGGAGCACATGCTACATCAAATTGCGCGACACGGAGCCATAGACCTTGATATCAAGGCAAGTGGGGACCTGCATATTGATGACCATCACACGGTTGAGGATATTGGAATAACTCTTGGTCAGGCTTGCGCAAAGGCGTTAGGTGATAAAGCCGGTATTTGTCGTTATGGCCATGCCTATGTGCCACTTGATGAGGCACTTAGCCGGGTAGTGATCGATTTCTCTGGCAGGCCGCTGCTGACGCAAAACGTCCCTTGGCCGGACGCAATAATCGGTAAGTTTGCGACTACACTGATCCATGAGTTTTTTCAGGGGTTTTGTAACCATGCTTTAGCTACTGTTCATATCGATAGTCTGCGTGGCGCCAATTCCCATCATATTGCGGAGACAATGTTTAAGGCATTTGGACGCGCTATGCGGATGGCGGTGGCACCTGATCCTCGAATAAGTGGCATTCCATCAACCAAGGGCGTTCTCTGACAGTAGAATTCGTTCAGCCATGTCCGGCATCGTGATCGCAAATCTTGGAACAGGCAACCTGCGCTCAGTCAGCAAGGCGGTAGAGTTTGTAAGCGGACATGCTGCTACGGTGACCGCGGATCCAAATATTATCGAGAATGCGGAGCATCTTATTTTGCCAGGCCAGGGAGCTATTGGCACTTGGATCAATCAGCTAAATCTGGACCCGGTATTAAAAAAGGCGGTGGAATCTCGTGTCGCACACGGCCCAGTGCTTGGAATCTGCCTTGGCTTGCAGGCTCTGTTTGATCACAGCGATGAGAGCGGCGGAATCTATGGGCTTGGGATTTTGCCTGGCTCGGTTCGGCATTTCGCTAACGGGCACCGTGAGGCAGACAAGGGATCGGTTGAAGAAGAGCACAAGCTCAAGATTCCCCATATGGGTTGGAATCAGGTTTACCAGGTGGGTGAACATCCGCTTTGGCAGGATATCCCGGATGGAGAAAGATTTTATTTTGTACACAGTTATTTTGTCGAGGCGGCAAATAATGTTGACGAGGTGGGGCAATGCACTTACGGCAACGTTTTCACTGCGGCTGCGGCCCGAAAAAATATATTTGCGACCCAGTTTCATCCGGAAAAAAGTCAACGCGCCGGATTGCAGCTGATTAAAAATTTCATCAACTGGAATGGGGTTTAATTAACCATGCTCTTGATACCGGCAATAGATTTAAAAGAAGGTAAGTGCGTTCGCTTACGTCAAGGCGATATGAATGAGACCACGGTATTTTCGGACCAGCCTGTCGAGGTGGCGAAACGCTGGGTGGATGCAGGTGCACGTCGTCTGCATATCGTAGACTTAGACGGTGCGTTCAAAGGTGAGCCTGTCAACGCGGAGGTGATTCACGACATTGCAGAGGCTTTTCCAGACTTGCCGATCCAGGTTGGTGGAGGAATTCGCAGTGAAGCCAGTGTCGAAGTCTATATCCAGGCTGGAGTACGATTTGTCATTATTGGCACACGAGCGGTCAAAGAGCCTCACTTCATAAGCGATTTATGTGTCGAGTTTCCGACTCATATCATTGTGGGGCTCGACGCACGCGACGGTAAGGTTGCTACAGATGGCTGGTCAAAATTATCTAAACACGATGCTCTAGATATGGCGCGACACTTCGAGGAGGATGGTGTAGAAGCGATTATCTATACTGATATTGCCCGCGACGGCATGATGCAGGGCGTCAATATTGAAGCTACCGTTGAGCTCGCAGAATCAATCAATATCCCGGTGATTGCTTCAGGCGGTATAAAGAATATCGAAAACGTGAAGAAGTTAGCAGAAGTCTCCGGGTCCGGAATTATCGGGGCAATAACGGGACGCGCGATTTATGAGGGTACGATGGACTTCGCAGAAGGCCAGAAAGCAGCTGATGATATCGCCAGCCAGAGTGTATTTGGCTACTAGGCGAGGGACACAAGCGTAACGGGATGGGACTGGCGAAAAGAATCATTCCGTGTCTTGATGTTGATGCGGGACGCGTGGTGAAAGGTGTCCAGTTTTTAGATATAAGGGATGCGGGCGACCCGGTTGAGGTCGCACGGCGCTATGATCGGCAGGGCGCGGATGAGCTTGCGTTTCTCGATATTACGGCCAGTTCTGATCAGCGAGATACCATTTTGCATGTGGTGGAAAAAGTAGCCAGCGAGGTATTTATTCCACTTACCGTCGGCGGTGGGATTCGTCAACTCGAAGACATTCACCGGCTTTTGCACGCTGGAGCAGACAAGGTATCGGTCAACACCACGGCGGTTAACAATCCCGCGTTTATCAAAAAGGCCAGTGACCACTTTGGTAATCAATGCGTTGTAGTTGCGATCGACGCAAAAAGAGTTGGCTCTGAGGGCAGTTTGCGATGGGAGATATATACCCATGGCGGCCGCAACGCGACCGGACTCGATGCCATTCGATGGGCGAATCGGATGGTAGACCTCGGTGCCGGGGAGTTGCTGGTGACCAGCATGGATCGAGACGGCACTCGAGATGGATTTGATCTCGAACTAATGAAGCAGATCACCGACGCTGTGAGTGTGCCGGTAATCGCCTCGGGTGGGGTTGGAACTCTCGAGCACATGGCTGACGGGGTGCTGTTAGGCGGTGCAGATGCCGTGTTGGCTGCCAGCATTTTCCATTTTGGCGAATTCACGATTGAGCAGGCCAAGCGACATTTGGCGACCAAGGGTATTGAAGTTCGGTTGTGACGCAGGACAAATCTTAGTGAGAACAGTGACATGAATGAAGACGTGCTGAACCAGATAAAATGGAATGATGCGGGCTTAGTTCCTGCGATCGCCCAGGAGCATGATACCGGGAAAGTGCTAATGTTAGCTTGGATGAATAGGGAAGCATTGGCCCTGACCCTTGCAGAGAAGCGAGCTATCTACTGGTCACGTTCGCGCCAGAAGTTGTGGCGTAAAGGGGAAGAATCCGGGCATGTTCAAATGTTGAAAGAAATCCGCATCGACTGCGACTGCGATGTTGTGCTCATGCAGGTAGAGCAGATAGGTGGCATCGCGTGTCATACCGGCCGACACAACTGTTTCTATAAGCGACTGGATGCAGGCAATTGGGTTGACGTGGACCCAATACTCAAAGATGCCAGCGAAATATATGGTGAAGTGGGACAATGATTGGCCAGAGGTCTCACCGGGACGTTCTTGAGCAATTGGAGCGATTAATTCGCAAACGAATTACCCAGGATCACAAAGACTCCTATGTCGCAGAGTTGGCTCAGGATGACGATCGTGTCTTGAAAAAAATTGGAGAAGAGGCCATTGAACTAATATTAGCGGCGAAAACTGGCGATTCGGGCTCGATTTGCCACGAATCGGCCGATCTTGTGTTTCACATGATGGTTCTGTTAGCACAGTATGATATCGGCATGGATCAAGTGCTTAAACAGCTGCAAAACCGCATGGGAGTGTCGGGATTGCAGGAAAAAGCGCTTCGCAGTACTCTGAAATCCGGCTAGAATCCGCGTTTAAGCATTACGTGTGGCAACCGTAGCGAGACAATTCGGTCCGGCTACTGGTTCATACTTTAACTGCATCGGCTGCATTCGCTAATTTTTGCAGCATCCAATGTGCAGTGACGGGAGCTGTGCCGATACACAGCTATTGAATTAATCAAGTGGAGAAAAACTATGGGAATTGGTGGTATCAGTCCAATCCAGCTCATTATCATTCTGGTAATCGTACTGCTCATTTTCGGTACCAAGAAACTAAAGGGTCTCGGTGGAGATCTGGGTGGTGCGATTAAGGGTTTCAAGAAAGCCATGAAAGAAGATGATAAAGCCGAGAAGCTAGATCAGGCAGAAGAGCAGGTGACCGAGACGGTTGAGGAAGTAGCCGATACGGTCAAAAAAGAAGCAGATAAAGAATCGACTTAATTACTTTTTTGTTCTTCAATCATGTTTGACGTTGGTTTCTGGGAGCTGGCGATCATCGGGATCGTAGCCCTGGTAATCGTCGGTCCCGAGCGTCTGCCGGGACTTGCTCGAACGGCTGGCCTCTGGGTTGGAAAAGCTCGCCGTATGATTTCTGACGTTAAACGCGATATCGATCGAGAGCTAAAGGCCAGCGAGATGTCTGAACTGTCGTCTATCAAGAAGGATATCGACCAGGCAAGTGAAGAAGTACGCAGGGCCACAGAATCGGTCAAAGAAGAAAGCGGCGTCAGTGAAGTCCAATCTTCTCTCAAACAAACTTTTAAAGAAGCGGCGCCGACCAAACAAGAACTAGATGAACTTGATCAGGCAGCGAAGCAGTTTTCCGAAGAGCTGGAAAATTCCCCGGCCGTAAAGGACCACAAGGGAGAACAGAAGGACCACAAGGAGGATCAGAAGGCTGAGAGCGCTGCTAAAATGAACCAGACTGCAGACTCTGACCTAGGCCAACAATCTGAACCAGAAACTGAGGCCGATCCATCGGTAAGTCACGACTCGGGTCAGGACGAGAGCGCCTCGGAAAAGGGGCCACAGCGCGCCGCTGCGGGGAAGTCTTAAAACTCATCGGCATGAGTCAGAAACACTCCATAGCGGAAGGCACACTGGTTTCGCATCTTCTTGAGCTGCGCGACAGGTTGCTGCGCGCTATTCTGGCGGTCCTGGTAGTATTTATCTGCCTGGCACCATTTGCCAACGAACTTTACGTAATTCTTGCTAAGCCTCTGATGTCTGCTCTGCCTGAAGGCAACAGTATGATTTCAACTGAGCCCCACGGGCCGTTCTTCGTTCCTTTTAAGTTCGCGTTCGCTTGCGCTTTTGCCCTGGCTGTTCCCTACCTGCTCTACCAAATGTGGGCATTCGTTGCCCCTGGCTTGTACAGCCATGAAAAGCGCATGGTAATTCCGATCCTGCTTTCTAGCAGTCTATTGTTCTACCTCGGCATTGTGTTTGCTTACTTTGCGGTGTTTCCAATCATCTTCACCTTTTTTGCTAATAGCGCGCCAGAGGGTGTGCAGGTTATGACAGATATCAACGCCTATTTTGGCTTTGTGGTGAAATTGTTTTTTGCATTCGGACTGGCTTTTGAAGTACCCGTCGCTACGGTTATTTTCGTTAAACTAGGCATTACAACACCGGACAAACTGTCCACTAAGAGACCATATATCATCATTGCCGCATTCGTGGTCGGGATGCTGATGACGCCCCCCGATATTTTTTCTCAAACTCTTCTTGCGGTTCCGGTATGGCTTCTGTTTGAACTCGGCCTATGGTGTTCACGCTATTTTATCGTTGCAAAGGAAGAGGAAGAGCCCGACGAGGATGAAGCTCTCTCCACTTCCGATAGTTAGGAATTAAACCTAACGTTTCCTAGGAATTTTTTGTCGCACTTCTTAGTCTGCGCCATTGGTTAATGAGAGTTAGGTGGAAATAAAAAAGTGGGCATGGAGCTTTTGTCAGAACAAATTGATAAACAGTTACTTGATGCTAGTCTAGAGTTTCTTCTTACTCATCCGCACGACGACGTAAAAAGGTTTCATAACGCATTAATTCACTGGGGCTCGGAATGGCGCGTGGTTGAACCCAGCAATCTTCCCGCAACGGATTACCTTACCTGGGCACCAACTGACAGTGAGGATCGAATAGACAGCTTACTGAGCCTGTTCACACAAAACAAAAGCCAGCTAAACTGGGAGCAAAGTTATACAAAGGAAGACGGGGTGGTCGGAGAGGACATGCTCGCGGCCTATGGTTTTGCCGAACTAATAGGAAAATTTGGCCCGTTCATAAGTGAGGAAGTTCGCTGTGGTATTGGTGTGTGGGGACCGAATGTGGACTATCCTAGACACATGCACAAAGCGGAAGAAGCGTATCTTGTGTTATCAGGTTCAGCAAAATTTAAAATAGGGGAGAGCCCGGAGAGGCTTGAAACTTCAGGCGACGTCATATTTGTTGAATCTATGACCCCGCATGGTTTTCAAACAGCAGATCAGGCGATGGTGGTCTTTTATCTATGGCAGGCAGGAGACTTACGAGAGACATCAACATTTGGCTAGTGATAGCAACCGACCTGGTCGGTCAACTCGGGCAAATGCTTAGCTTTCACCCGATATCAGTGTAAGCCTTGTTTGCGTACAAACGCTCCCAGAATTCGCAGCCTCTCTAGCTGCATTTCTTTAACTATATTGCGTTCGGTAGGGGCCGGCTGGTACCTAATACACGTTTCGAATGCATGGCGGTAGAAATTAACACTCTATTGGCTATGTCGCAAACATCCTTCTCTGCGCTATGTTTAATATGACACCGTATATCGGGAGAAACAGGATGATCGATACCACAATCTTAAATATCAGATCGACAGTTGCCACCTCGACCCAGTTGGCTGCCATAAACGCATCTGTAGAGCGATAAAATGCGGCAGAATAAAATACATAAGTATCGATAATGTTGGCGAAAAAAGTTGAAATCATCGGCGCCGTCCACCAGGATTTGGATCGCTCGCGAATGCCCTGAAATATTCGTATGTCGATCAGCTGGCCGACCAAATAGGCGGTCCCGCTTGCGAGTCCGATTCGCCAATCAGCAAGCCATGCGCTGATCAGAATCGCAGGCAAGTATGCGATACCGACAATAAGTCGCGCATTGGTCTGGTTGGACAGACGCACGGTTAGATCTGTAGCCAGGATCACAACTGGGAAAACAAACATCGCCCAAGTGAATGTAAACCCGAGAAATGTATCGGTAAACTGGACCATATAGTTCGCCAATGCAATTATGACGATATGGAACAGCACCAGCCGGACGACCAGTGGCGGACTGATATTTTTCACGCGTGCTTAGTTAAGTGTTTTGGACTGAATCGCAGCAGCTTTGGGATATTAAAGCCGCTAATTCGGGCGCGCGAGTTTAAACTGTTTTATCAGGAATTCACACTGTGCCCAAAACCTAAATGGGTCAATTGTGGCAAGGCATTTAATTAGTGATACGTGTAGAACTCTTTTCGGTGACTATGCGGTTTGCCTTTACGGTGGGCTTTATGGTGCTTTTTCGATCCGAGCCTCAAGTGCGGTAATGTGTGGCTATGATGACTTTTGTGACTATCGTAATCAATGTGATTAAAAGAGCGATGATTCTGTCTATGGCGATTATCATGTTGTGCAAATCCATCATAATGGTCGCCCGGATATTGCGGTCTACGGTAATGATCGTCATGGGCCTGCAGTGTATGACGATCATTATTGTGGCTGTAATTGTGACGAGGCCCATGGGCAGGTTCTATCTGGATGTATCGACGAAACCAGTGATTTGTCAATCTTTCCCCACGGTCGCCCTGACCAAAAATATACTCTCGTCCATTCACACGCAGTGAAACGTGCGTGTTCGGATGCCTTTTTGAGAGCTCAACGGTGACTCTGCCACCAGAACAAATTCGACCAGAAACGCTTCCATGGGCAGTGCGTTTAAAGCCTTTCACATTGTTCATCAGGCGAATTCCCGCCTCCCCGCCATAGGCTGAAAGTCGATATGGGGTACACCTCTCCTGATTGTTGTAATGTTGATTATTCTTGTAGGAATGGTAGGGGCTGTTAGGCATATTTGAGTCCCGTTCCGCCAGCGCGGCAGGTACTGTTACCATACCTGAAATCAGCGATATTCCAACGGCCACAAGCTTTAGTTTTTTTGCTCGATTCATGGGTAGATCCTCATCTGCTGGTACATCTGGTCCGACTACTCAATCTGACCACAGCACCGTTAATGTTGGGATCATTCTATGCCTTGGTTCTGAATTTGACCTGAAGTTTGTCTGAATGAAGCCGCTTCCGCGCCGTGCGAACCATTTTGGTCATTCGTCGCTCCTGCGCATCCCTGCGCCCGCGCCATACTGACCATCCTGGTCATTCGTCGCTCCTGCGCATCCCTGCGCCCGCGCCATACTGACCATCCTGGTCATAAAAATGGCGGCAAATTGCCGCCACAATGTCCGCTAAGCGGTTGAGGAAATGCAGTACTCATTTCATGACCT